>JAAVDV010000023.1 GCA_014801595.1 Bacteroides sp. | reverse complement strand
TTGAAATCTGGTTCAAAGAGGTCTGGGACAGTATTGAATTCTTGAACTGTAAACTCTTCCCCGCCAAATTCAAACATGCGATCCGAAGTAACCTCACATTGTATCAGGATTCCGTATCTTATATTAAGATCATCGAATCCCACACTGCTGAATTCCCCTCCCGGCTTGATGGAGAAGTCATATAGCAACACTTCGCCAGTTACAGGTATACGTTCATCATTCAACACCTCAGAACCAGACCCGATTTCGGTTGAATCATTTTTCCCAGGAACATAGAGATATAGCTTGCGGTCCTCCTCCCGCATGAGGGCAAGGGGATTATCCTCAGCATCACGGAACACGGCATATACTTGTTCTCCCACCACTTCTGTGCCGCTGAAGTGGTATCCCGTCATCTCCCGGGACAGATGTGGATTGTCAGGAGTATTTTCTTGCAGATAATAATCCCATGTTCTTCCCTCGCATACGGTGTTGCCATACTGGGCATTTGAGGGCAATGTGGCACCCCCTATGAAGCCGCAAACAATCATCAGTGTTCTTAGATATTCAATTCGTTTCATATGTAAAGGGATTCAATACGTATGGTGAATGGTTTATTTTGAGTTCTGCTCCTTGTGTTACATTGAAGCCACCGAAAATCTCCACACTTTCACCGTTAATATTAAAAGTACTGCTACCTTCGACTATACCACCATTTATCTCCACTGCACTAAGGCTCCTAAACTCTGCCTGACTATTTGCCGCCATGTGGAACCCTTCTGTAATACTAATGGATTTAAGGGCTGTTATATTCAGTACAGCATTTTGATTAATAACACATTCCCCTTCTTCCCGAGCAGGATTGACAGATGACCCGAATATTGCATCATTCACTATGAAATTTTTTGTCGCATTATTGAGTACTGTGTTTTGTGCTGTCATATTGATATACGGTAGAGTACCCGGCTGCCAGACAGACGTTGAGAAAAAGCCATTGTCAAAACCACTTGTTGGTAGGGGTGAGTAATAGGAACTGCTAGTTGGTACAAATTTCACAGGAGGATTGACTCCATCATATAGTACTATAGTTGACCCTGCAACTGATGCTCCAGTTGCTTGGATAGAAAATGGTTGAACCTTAATATCCATACTTTGAACATATGGTTTGTGGAACCACATACAAAATTCCGGATCCCCCATAAGATTATGTGCTGCCCGGGCATATCCTCCCATATCGGCTTTAGCCTTAGCAAAAGAATAACCTTTACCTATATGAGGGTATGCTTTTATTTCTGAGGCAAACTGACTTTCCAAATGTATATTATCATAATCCCATCCAGTTCTCGTATTACCAAGAAAAGCTACACCTCCATATAGACCAGCCACAGTGAATGAAGTTCCCATGTTGTAAGGCTGGTCATATCTTGCAAATTGGTCGAACGGCATCACATTGCAGGACATAGAATAAAGAACTGATGGTTTGAATATATTATCTAACAAGTCCAATCCACTGTTAGGCTCCTCTGGAGTATTATAGCCACCATATCCTATTGTGGAGGCGGGAAAATCATTCATAAACTTTATATACCTCCATCTATGAACATATTTGTCACCAGTCGGTCCACCGCAGGCAATAGATGTAGGCATACCATGTCCTTGTAGACTCATGAGACCAACTTGTTTCATAGCCATGATGACATCACGTCCTTGAGGTAAGGTTGTCTCGAAAGTCAGACCTTTGTTATCCAATAACCTCGTTACATTTGTCAATGTACCTAATAAAGATGGTAGATCATTATATTCTAAATGTTGTGTCTGCTTTGTGACAAGCCCTCGACCCAAATACTCATCGTCACCCTTTCCGGGATAAGCCTCATAGTATATCAGCTTGTGTAAATAATTTGCTATTTCATCTGGATAATGGCATACCAGTCTTCCGACAAAGATATTTGGAGAATATGTTATATTAGACACTGGAATGGCATATTTACCAACTGGATCAGCTACCACATTCCAATTTTTGACTAAATCAGAATAATAAATATCTGACGGAATAAAGTTCTTATCATTTAATTTATTATCATTCTCATGAGTTCGATTTGCTGCCTCCAAATTATAGAAATACCGTAAGGGAATTCTTTCAGATGGACCAATAAAAAGACAATAGTTATTCACCGAGGGATTACATTCCGCCTGTAGAAAACATCTTAATGCATACGCCTCATCTAAAATTCCATTATAACCAATACGGAAAGCGGGCATTGAAAGAATGTCTTCAATAGCAAATATTCCTACATCCAGACCTTTCTGAGTTTTCCACAATGCTATATTTCTACATGCCTCAACTAGATTCTTAGTAGTTATGATCAAATATTTATCCAATGGAGCAGATGGATTCAGAGAAATGGCTCGAGAGGAATCATTATGTTTCGTGGTTGAATTAAGAGTCATTGCCTTTATATCGAAGGCGAGCTCATCCTCTTCACATTCCTGATATCCAAGCTCTATATCAACCGATCGTAATGGCACTATGTTTGTAGGATGAGCTGTGAAAACACAGTTTACTTTTATCATCACATAATGTTCAGTCCAATTAAGAAAATATTCATTGATCACCTCAACCGACAAAAAGGGAATAGTATTCGCCTTGGTAAGCTTTTCCTTTATTTCTTCAGACATGATTGTAGAAGCGGATGAGGTTTTCTCTGATACTACTCCAATAGGATGCTCAAGTATTAATGGTTCTCTCCAAGAGACATTAGAAGTAGATACTGTGAAATCTCTGGAATAGGTGGGAACACGTAAGGTCAGGGTTGTGACAGGCAGAGCAAGCCGTCCGGGTTCGGATTCCCTGTCAAGGTCAGCCCAATCCACTACTGTGAATTCCTCGCCATCCTCCTCGACTATGGATAGGGTCGGACTTTCCTCTGGCATGGAGATATGTTGTGTGATGACGCCAGCATGTCCCGACAGTCCCAGCACGGCCAACATCATCAACAGTATAAATTTTAGTTTCATAATTATATAATCACTGGTTGAAGATTAGACGTGTACCGGAAAGTTAAATAATCCGGTTGCAAATGAGGAAAAGTCCTCATTATTCCGTCACTATCATTCTCTTGGAGTCTATCTCTACTCCGTCAGCCACAAGCATGTATATGTACATTCCGGGCGTAAGTGAAGTTGCTTCGATAGAAACCGTGGTTGTGCCACGCTCCGTTATCGGGATATGCAGTTTCTGACTCCCCTGAAGGTCGTAGACATAAAGATCCGCAGTTTCCATCGATTCCGGAATCATACAGTTGATAATTGTGGTGAGAGAGAATGGATTGGGTTTATTCTGTTCCATCCCGCAGATTTCCTCAGAAACCCTGTCGATTGCTGCTGATGAACCGTCGGCTTTGCTCTTTCTCATATGGTTACCGGAAAGAGCATCTATCTCTTTCTGCTGTTCAGCCACAAGTGTATTGAGATCCTTCACCGCATTTACCAGAATAGGTATAAACCCGATGTAGTCGATGCCGAGTGTGCCGTCCTCATCTTCTATCACCAGTTCCGGAAAAATTTCCTTTACTTCCTGAGCCATAAACCCATATCGTGTTCTACCGGAGGGGGTGGCGGGGGCATCAATTTTTGCGAGGGTCATATCAACTTGATTATTCATAATCTCGGTAGATTCAGCTGCCGATTGGGTGGCAAGCGTGTAGCTTATGGGGGATAACCCACAGAGCTGCTCAGAGACCTCATCCAGATCTTTCACATTTGTCTTGATACGGCTATCCGAATCTACCACGAAGCTATTGGCTCTCACGTCAGTATAGAATCTGAATGGACTTGACGTAGTAGGGGTCGTTCTCTGAGAGAAGAGTGTGCCGTTTCTGGTGGTACAGCATATTCCGGAGATTCCACCGAGTTGAAGTATTGCAGGCACGGCGTTGTTGTATTCTCCAACCCAAACAGTCTTATTACCACCAAAAGTGATATATCCACCACGATTTTCAGCTTCCTTTCCGAGAAAAACAGCCGTAGCCAGCGAATCCAGGGTTACATATGGTTGAGAAGGAATAATTATCGCATCAGATGCCGTGGACTGGAGGTCATTGGAGTTTGTCGGAAAAATTGGATTTACCGGCAGAGTTGTGCCCTTACGCATATGTTTGCCGAAGACTGACTGACCGGCTTTGGTCACGGTGAGTTGCGCATGTAGCGGCAACAGGATGAACATCATCATGCTCATCATAATAAGTTTCTTCTTCATGATAGGAAAGTTTTAAGAGTTTATAAATTTTACCACACTCCGGTATATGTATGACCGTTGGCGGTGGTGACTGCCAGCGACGCGGTAGAGTGATAGCCGATATAGATGGGTTCCGACATGGCGGAATCGAAATCGGCAGCTACGATTTCACCGGTTGAAAGGTCCGACAGAATCAGCTGGCATTCTCCCTCGGGAATAGCGAACTCGAAAGTGAGTGTCCCGTCGTAGTAGACACACATTACACTCTGTCTTGACGGCGCTTTAGGACGCCCTGCGGTCGAGGTCTTGGGTCTGAGCTTAAATTTGCCCTGAGTGTTGGAGTTTGCCGAAGGAATCTGGGCGTTCATATCGGATACCGGGCGTTCATATCGGATACCGGGAGAAGACAGGAAAGCGCTACGCAGGTTCCTGCAAATAATGTAAAAGCATGTTTCATGACTTTAATTTTTGGTTTCGACCGCAAATTTATTTCAGAAAATATCTCTGCGCAACTTTTCTTCGGCCAATTTTACCAACACTTTTGTATATGATTGACTGATAGGTTATTAAGGTTGTATAAGTATAGTGGCGAGAGAAGTAGGTCTAAAATATCACATTTTATTATCTCCTGATTATCAATATGTTGTCAAGAACTACCGTCTAAAACTGTAAGCAGTTTTTATTACTCCCGGTTATCTTTGTCGGTGTTGGTAAGCATGGCAATAAACAAATCCTTGTCAGGAATGTCCATTTTTCCGATACGGTCACGGAGACGTTTACGTTGCACACTCACATGATCCGCCGTCATATTAAGGAGCATACCGATAGTAGCGTTACCAACTTTTGCAAACGATAGCACACATAGTTTCCTATCACGCTCTTTCATCCGTGGGCACACATTATAAAAGCGTGTGACAATACCATCCATATCTCGATCCAGTTCCATCACCAATGTCCGGAAAAATTCCTCACTCCGTATTTTATCAACACATCGCTTGATATCATTGAGAATCATCTTATCCGGTACACCGTCCCTGTTGTAGAGTTGCTTGCACAACATCTCCAGAGTCTTCCATCTTTCCCTGTATATCGCGGGCATATGGTTGAATGTTTTCTCAAGATTAAGGGACATTATTTCCAGATCTGATCTTGTCCGGGACAAAGTGGCCTGAATAGTTTCAATCTGTGCTTCTTTGATTCTTGAAATATCCTTACTCTCCTTCAATTCCTCTTGAAGAACAGCGTTTTCTCTCTTGAGTGAATCCAACGCCACCTTAATACTCTCGTCCAATTGTTTCTTTATCTCCAGTTGATTGGAAATTTCCAATATCCTCACCACTTGTTCCTCCATCAACTTATTCTTCCTCCATAGAACAAGCTGATAGACTATAACAGCAATCACCAAAAGCAGGCCCAGACACATGATAACCCACACTGTCCGCTGCCGACTACGCCGAAACCGTTCTGAATTGGATTTCGCTTTATTATTGAAATAATCCCTCTGGGCAATAATGACAGGGTGTGCATTGGCCACCTCTACATCCCGAAGCTGGCTTTTCAGTAAGGAATCTGTCGCAGTACATAATAAGGTCCAGTCCGTGGTAGTCTTTGCCAACGAATAATAGGAATGATAAAGCAGTGCTCTATCCTCACTCATACATTCCAATACACAAAGTGAATCCAACAGATTTCTGCTTCTGACATATTCCCCTGTACGCGTCAGAAGATCTGCTTTGGCCAAATATAAACCCGGTTGGGCAGCACACACAACGTTTACAACAGAATCCCTGAATAGCTTTCCCAAATCTTCATCCGATCCGTAATTGACATGGTAGAACAGTTTTGTGGGAAGGTTATAAGCTTTCAATGATTCAGAATCGGGCACTTCTGTAACTCGGCGGTCCAGTAATTCTAACGTCCTGATACAACCGACCGAATCATGGCCATTAAGCATAGCGGATGCAAGATCGCATAGTGCGAACAGTTCATTATATATTTTCCCGTCCTCGTGATATTCTTCAAACGCTATATTTCTCCACACGATTTCCTCCTGAAAATTCAAGCTCTGACGCATCATATCCGCTATTGCCTCAGCATTCTTTGCTTTCCAATATTTATCCTTTAGAGTATCGGCTATGCCACGACTTTCCATCATATCCACAACGGCAGAATCCCATAACCCCTCCTCCATTCGAGGTATAGCCCGATAAAAGAGGGCTTTCATCAGGAGTGAGTCGGGGCCGTAGGATGTGTAGCGGTCTACTGCGATGTTGAGCAGGGAGTCGGAGGGTGCCGCGAGGTCGAGCTTGTGGCGCGACTGCGCGTCGAGCACGGCGTAGAGAGCCACGTCGGCAGCTCCAAGTCCCGAAGGTTCGATACTGTCGAGGAGCACACGGGCCGAGTCGGGCGCAGTCTCCATCACGGCGTNGGCGCGGGCGAGCAATTCGGCGGCGTGCCGNTCNNGGCAACCGNCGGAAACCAACGCGATCAGCGCGACGGCGAGAAAAATATGTATGTGAAGAANGATATTTNGCATNNTGNNACCTGNNCGNATTAAANANAGNATAAAGTTAGCCATAAAATCCCATATTTGCAACAGCCACTCCAACAGCTACTCCAACAGCTACTCCACAGACCATCCCGCCATCATTCCATCGTATCTTGTTCCTCCATAGACCATCGTTCCATAGTTCCATCGTAATATTTTTCTATGGTCCTATGGCCTCTGGTCTATGGAGAACCCCCGCTACTCCATAGACCATCATTCCATCGTATCTTGTTCCTCCATAGACCATCATCCCATCATTCCAGCGTAATATTTTTCCATGGTCCTATGGTCTCTGGTCTATGGAGAACCCCCGCTACTCCATAGACCATCATTCCATCGTATCTTGTTCCTCCATAGACCATCATCCCATCGTTCCAGCGTAATATTTTTCTATGGTCCTATGGCCTCTGGTCTATGGACGACCCCCACCCGACGACTCCTTGATTTGTTGGAACACGGATCGGACCAAATCCTTCACATACTATAAATAATAATTGCAAATGCAAATATTAACGTGAGAATTTAGGACTAATATTTGCATTTGCAATTATTATTTACTAATTTTGTAGATATCTTAACCCTTAATGATACAATGTGGACTGAATTAAGCGATCCCGCCATAATGAAGCAGCTCGGCGCAAGAATAAAGGATTACCGCATAGGGATGGGAATGCGACAAAGCGACGTCGCAAAGGAATCCGGGGTGAGCCTGAATACGATAAACAAAATAGAATCCGGCAAGCCTGTATCATTCGTGCTGATGATAAGTGTTATGCGCACCCTGAATCTTCTTGAGAATCTGGAATTGCTTGTGCCCGAAAGTCGCATATCCCCCTTGCAACTATTGAAGTTGCAGGGTAAAAAAGTCAAACGTGTAAGATTACAAAACAACTGATATCGACTTACTTATGTTCAATGAAATACCTGTAATTGAAATCCTATTATGGGGACAAAAGGTCGGAGCTATGAGCTGGAACTCAAATCTACGCTTGGCGGAATTTCAATTCGATGATAAATTCCGTAGGTCGGGTCTTGACGTTTCCCCATTAATGATGTCCCTTTAGTCCCTGGTTCTATGGCCTCTGGTCTATGGAGAACCCACTGCTACTCCATAGACCATCCTGCCATCATTCCATCGTATCTTGTTCCTCCATAGACCATCATCCCATCGTTCCAGCGTAATATTTTTCTATGGTCCTATGGCCTATGGTCTATGGAGAACCCTCCGTTACTCATTAGTCTATGGTTCTATGGCCTCTGGTCTATGGACAACCCCCCGCTACTCATTAGTCCCTGGTCCTATGGCTCCTGGTCTATGGAGAACCCCCGTTACTCATTAGACCATGGTTCTATGGCCTATGGTCTATGGAGAACCCCCGCTCACCCGACCCCATGGTCTATGGAGAAAAGGAGCGGCCGTCTCCCGTCATCCGGGACACGGCCGCTATATCGGCTTAATGGAATATTGACTAACCCTTACTTCTTCAGGAGCTGACGGCCCTTCTCGATAGCCTGCTCATTGAGCGGAATCAGCTTGTGGTGACGCTCCGGAAGCGACTTCTTCAAGCCCTTGATCACATTCTCCATCGGGAGCTTATAACGCATGGCCTCCAGAAGCGCACCCATGACCACCATATTGTAGGCCTTGGAATTGCCGATCTCCAGAGTAGCGTCCATGGCATCGATCGGATAAATCGTGATATCGTCGCGCTTCGGATGATTGTGGATACCATTGGTGTCATAGATAAGAATACCGCCCGGCTTAACTTTCGGTGCGAACTTATCGAGACTCTGCTGATTGAGAGCGATCACGTTGTCGTAGGAATCCAGCACCGGTGAGGAGATCTTCTCATCAGAGAGAATCACTGTCACGTTAGCTGTGCCGCCACGCTGCTCCGGACCATAGGAGGGCATCCAGGTGACCTCCTTATCGTCCATCAGACCCGAGTATGCCAGGATCTTGCCCATAGAGAGCACACCCTGTCCGCCGAAACCGGCGATGATGATTTCTTCTTTCATAAGTGTAGATTCTATATGGGTATAGGTTTATTTGACGTCCTTAAGGTCGCCCAGAGGATATTTCTCAAACATATTCTGAGCCATCCATTCATTGGCCTTCTCGGGGCTCATCTTCCAGCCGGAGTTGCAGGTCGATACGACCTCCACAACCGATGTGCCCTTCTTGTCGAGGGCATTCTGGAACGCCTTCTTGAGAGCGGCTTTCGTCTTGCGGACGTTGCCCGGAGTGTGGACGGACTGACGTGTCACATAGCATGTGCCGTCGAGAATCGCCATAAGGTTGGTGATCTCAAGCGGGTGTCCGTTAAGGTCTACACGACGTCCGTAGGGAGTCGTAGCCGTCTTCTGGCCTACGAGGGTCGTGGGGGCCATCTGACCGCCTGTCATGCCATAGATGGCATTGTTGACGAAGACCATCACAATGTTCTCGCCACGGTTGGCGGCGTGGATCGACTCTGCGGTGCCGATGGCCGACATGTCGCCGTCACCCTGATATGTGAAGACAACGTCCTCGGGCCAGAGACGCGAGATGGCGGTCGCAACCGCAGGAGCGCGGCCATGGGCGGCCTCGACCCAGTCGACGTCGATATAGTTGTAGGCGAATACGGCGCAGCCTACGGGCGACACGCCGACCGTCTTTTCTGTGAGGCCCATTTCGGCGATTACCTCGGCCAATAGCTTATGGATGACGCCATGGCTGCAGCCCGGGCAGTAGTGCATGTGCACTTGATCGAGAAGTTCCGGCGCGCAATACACCTTGTTCTCGGGGCGGATGATATCTTGGATTTCCATCGTTGGATTCGGTTTTAATAGAAGGATTTTGATCGGGTGCAGGCGAGGTTTATTTCACGATTTTCTCCTCAAGGGCCTTCACCACTTCATCGGGGCTGGGAATGATGCCACCCAGACGTCCGAAATGCTCCACGGGAAGATTGTCATGGACGGCGAGACGCACATCCTCGATCATCTGGCCGGCATTCAGCTCGACGCAGAGAATACCCTTCTTCCCTTCGGCAGCACGCGCGATAGCCTCTGTCGGGAAGGGCCAGAGGGTGATCGGGCGGACGATGCCGACCTTGATGCCCTTCTCGGCTGCCAGCTCCTTGGCCTTCGTGCAGATACGGGCGATCGAACCGAACGCCACGATCAGGTAGTCGGCTCCCTCGACATCGATCTCTTCCCAGCGGGTCTCGTTCTTCTCGATCTCGCGGTAGCGGGCCTGGAGCTTGTGGTTGATCTCCTCCATGCGGGCTGACTCAAGCTCAAGCGATGTCACGACGTTGCGCTTGCGGCCACCCTTGCGGCCGTCGGCCGCCCAGGGGCACTGCTCGCGGATCTCCTCCTCCGTGCGGCGCGGACGCTGCTCCGGAAGGACTACCTTCTCCATCATCTGGCCCACGATGCCGTCGGCAAGGATCATGGCGGGGTTGGTATATTTGAACGCGAGGTCAAAGCCGAGACCGACGAAGTCCACCATCTCCTGCACCGTCGAGGGCGCCAGAACGATCAGATGATAGTCGCCGTGGCCGCCACCCTTGGTGGCCTGGAAGTAGTCGGCCTGAGAGGGCTGGATCGTGCCCAGACCGGGGCCGCCGCGCATCACGTTCAGAATCAGGGCCGGCAGCGAGGCTGCCGCTATATATGAGATGCCCTCCTGCTTCAGGCTGACGCCGGGCGACGACGAGGATGTCATCACGGCCTTGCCGGAGGCCGCGCCGCCGTAGACCATGTTGATTGCTGCCACTTCGGATTCTGCCTGCAGTACGACCATGCCGGTCGTCTCCCACGGCATAAGCTCCTCGAGTGTCTCCAGCACTTCCGACTGGGGGGTGATCGGGTAGCCGAAATAGCCGTCGCAGCCGTAGCGGATCGCGGCGTGGGCGATGGCCTCGTTACCCTTCATGAGTCTTACCTCTTCTTTCATATTCGGTGTAATGTTAGTTCAAGGGTTTGGTTTAAGGATTTTTTCCAGAGTAATGACCTCTTTCAGTCTACTTTTACGCGGTATACTTCGATGCACGCGTCCGGACATACCCATGCGCAGGAACAGCAACCCGTGCAGTTGTCGGGATTGGCCATATAGGCATAGTGATAACCGCGGTCGTTCACCTCGTTTGCCTGAAGCGACAGTGTGTCTGTCGGACATGCCACCACACAGAGATCGCAGCCTTTGCAACGCTCCACATTCACTGTGACGGCACCTTTTACTTTTGCCATATACTATTGATTTTTAGATACTTGACGACCTGAGTGAGACCGTCATGTTTTTCATGATGTTACTTTTTTACAAATGTAGTCAATTTAAAGGGTTTATGGGGCGAAGTTTTATATGTTGTGCAACATATTTCTTTATTTTCCTCCGCGCTCCAGCTCTCTGGCGAGCAGCTCCACTCCTTTCGTGGCCGGCGCTTTTATCACTTTCAGGCCCGGTATGCCCGGCGTAGGCGCCGGATTGGGATCTATATAGTAGATCGGCACCCCGGGTCGCACGTAGTGGATCAGCCCCGCCGCCGGATACACCACCAGCGATGTCCCGATGACGACGAATATATCGGCCTCGCTCACAAGCTCCACGGCGCGCTCGATCATCGGCACCGGCTCCTGGAAAAATACGATATACGGACGCATCAGGTCCCCTCGCTTGCCGCGCGTCTCGGGTGTCGTCTCAAGATGGTCGGCGTCGAGGGTCTCGATGTAGTCGGGGTCGCTGACGGAGCGAATCTTCATGAGTTCTCCGTGAAGATGCAGTATTTTCGATGAGCCGGCCCGTTCATGCAGGTCGTCGACGTTCTGCGTGATTATACTGACGTCGTAGTCTTTCTCAAGTTCGGCAAGCGCGATATGGGCCGCGTTGGGCTTTGCCGAGAGAAGGGCGCGACGCCGCTCGTTGTAGAAGCGATGGATCAGCGCGGGATTGCGGCGGAAGCCGTCGGCCGAGGCCACATCCATCACCGGATAGTTCTCCCAGAGACCATCTGCGTCGCGGAAGGTCTTTATGCCGCTCTCGGCTGATATGCCGGCGCCGGTGGATATCACTAATTTGGGTTTTGTCATTTTTTTGAGGTGCTTTTTTACGCCGGGAATCCATCCCCCGGTCAACGCCCAAAGATACGCTATTTTTCCGAGATTTGCAAGAGAAAAATGGCGGCGAACCCTCACGGGCGCGCCACCATCCTCTTTCTTTTCGGGGAAACTGCCCGTAGACTTTCCTGATCTCTACACTTGACTCTTTTTCAAGTAACCCCGAATCGATAATCTCTGTGTGTTGTTGTGTATACCAATATTCAACCAAACAAACATCCGGGCGCGGTCTTCCACCTCCGTGCCCCGACGGTCCTTATCCTGTTCTCACAGGCATCGGCCTGCATTTTTGTAACGTTCAGGCTCTTCGCGCATGGTCCTCTGAGCCTGTTGAAAATTGACCGATGCAAAGTTGGTAAATTTTTATCAGATTACCAAATGTTTTATGAAAAATTTTTAATATTTGTAAATTATTCCTTTGATAATTGCCTATTTGAAAGGTAATCAGGTGGCTATATTGGCAATTTATTATTATCATTATGTCAAAAAAAGAAGCCCCTGCCGATAGACAGGGGCTTGAAGTATGTTCAGATTTTTTAGAATCAGCCGTTAACCTTCTTCATGTAGGAGATGAGGTCGAGCACTTTGTTAGAATAGCCGATCTCGTTGTCATACCATGAGATAACCTTCACGAAGTTGTCGGTCAAATATACGCCGGCAGTTGCGTCGAAGATAGAAGTGAGGGGGCAGCCGAGGAAGTCGGAGCTTACTACAGCGTCCTCAGTGTAGCCGAGCACACCCTTGAGTTCGCCTTCGGCAGCAGCCTTCATGGCAGCGCAGATAGCCTCCTTTGTAGCGGGCTTCTCGAGGTTGCAGGTCAGGTCGACTACAGAAACGTCGAGAGTGGGGACACGCATGGAGATACCTGTGAGCTTGCCGTTGAGCTCGGGGATAACTTTACCTACAGCCTTGGCAGCACCTGTGGAAGAGGGGATGATGTTGGCGGAAGCCGCACGGCCGCCGCGCCAGTCCTTCATGGAGGGACCGTCGACAGTCTTCTGGGTAGCTGTTGTGGAGTGAACGGTTGTCATAAGACCCTCCTTGATGCCGAAGTTCTCGTGGAGCACCTTGGCGAGGGGAGCGAGACAGTTGGTGGTGCAGGATGCGTTGGATACGATCTGAGTGCCGGGAACGTAGGAAGTCTGGTTAACACCTACAACGAACATGGGGGTGTCGTCCTTCGAGGGAGCTGACATCACGACATACTTTGCGCCTGCCTCAAGGTGAGCCTGTGCTTTCTCTTTGGTCAGGAACAGACCGGTGGACTCAACTACGTATTCAGCGCCGACTTCGCCCCAGCCGATCTCTTTCGGGTCGCGGCATGCGGTCACGCGGATGGGCTTGCCGTTGACGATCAGGAGGCTCTTCTCCAGGTCATAGTCTACAGTGCCGTCGAAACGACCGTGCATTGTGTCGTATTTCAGCATGTATGCCATGTAGTCCACGGGAAGAAGGTCGTTGATGGCTACAACCTCCAGGTCGTCTCTCTTGGTTGAGGCGCGGAACACGAAACGTCCGATACGGCCAAAGCCGTTGATACCGATTTTAGTCATGTTTTTAATATTTAAATTTGGGTTCTATTTAAATTTTTTATTCTTTTCGTAAAATTTTTTTACCTTTTGTTGTTATAATTGCAGCCCACCCGCTCGGCAGACTTTGTCCAGCCATGTTTACGACTGCAAAATTAGCAAAAATTTTTCTAATTTTCTCATCGTTCAGGTTGAAACTTTTGTCAAAAGCTGTTTTAAAGCATGTTTTTATGCTTTAGCCCATCTCCCGACTTTTGTCTCGCGTGGCCGGCACGACTGTTGAGGAGTTTCCCCTCTCTGTCTATATAACCGATTAAATCCATAATTTATCGCATATGAGCAAATTTTTAAATGATTTTAAAGAATTCGCCCTCAAGGGGAATATCGTTGACATGGCTGTCGGTGTCATCATCGGCGGAGCCTTCGGTAAAATCGTGACCTCGCTGGTCAACGACATCATCATGCCGGTCGTCTCTCTCGCTACGGGTGGAGTCAATTTCTCCGATAAGTCGATCGAGTTGAGTCAGGCTGTCAAGGATCCTGTCACCAATGAGATCGTGAAGGAGGCCGTCACATGGAACTATGGTATGTTCATCCAGAATATCATCGATTTCCTGATTATAGCGATTTGTATCTTCGTGGCTATCCGCATGGCTATGAAGCTCAAGAAGAAGGAGGCTGAGCCCGAACCCGCTCCCGCCGCTCCCGAGCCGACGAAGGAGGAGGTGCTCCTCACTCAGATCCGCGACCTGCTTGAGAAGCAGGCCAACACCCCCGCTTCCAAAAATTGATCTCTGTTGATTAGGATATCGAAGGCGTTTAAACACCTTCATCAGCATATGAAATTGGCGCGCCCGAAAAAGGCGCGCCAATTTTATATGATAGTGTTGCGGTGGGCTTCAGACGTTGAAGCGGAAGTGCATGATGTCTCCATCCTGCACCACATATTCCTTCCCCTCTACGGCCATCTTTCCCGCCTCTTTGACCGCATTCTCGGAGCCGAGCGTCACGAAGTCGTCATATTTGATCACCTCGGCGCGTATGAAGCCTTTCTCGAAGTCGGTGTGGATGATGCCGGCCGCCTGCGGAGCTTTCGTGCCGCGCATGAATGTCCATGCGCGCACTTCGTCCGGGCCCGCCGTGAAATAGGTCTGAAGGTCGAGCAGGCGGTAGGCCGCGCGTATCAGCCGGCTCACTCCCGATTCCTCAAGGCCGATCTCGTTGAGGAATTCCTGACGCTCCTCCCAGGTGTCGAGTTCGGCGATCTCGCTCTCTGTCTTGGCGGCTACGATCATAAGGTCGGAATCCTGTCCGGCGATAGCCTCGCGCACACGCTCGACGTAGGCGTTGCCATCGACGGCCGATGAGTCGTCGACATTGCAGACGTAGAGCACCGGCTTGTTGGTCAGCAGGAAGAGTTCGCGTGCGAATTTCTCCTCATCTTTCGTCTCGAAGCTGACGCTCCGCGCCGGCTTCCCCTGTTCGAGAGCCTCTTTGTAGGCTTTGAGCACCTCCACCTGCATCTTGGCCGTCTTGTCGCCACCCGTCTTGGCCGCTTTCTCGGTCTTGGCAAGTCGGTTGTCGACTGTTTCGAGGTCTTTCAGCTGTAGCTCGTAGTTGATGATTTCCATGTCGCGCACCGGATCCACCGTGGTGTCGACGTGGGTGATGTTGTCATCGTCGAAGCAGCGGAGCACGTGCAGAATCGCGTCCGTCTCGCGGATGTTGGCGAGGAATTTGTTGCCTAAGCCCTCACCTTTCGACGCCCCTTTCACGAGGCCGGCTATGTCGACTATCTCTACCGTGGCGGGTACCGTCGATTTCGGATTGCACATCTCCACAAGCTTCGTCAGGCGGTCATCGGGCACGGTGATTACTCCGACGTTGGGTTCGATCGTGCAGAAGGGAAAATTGGCTGACTGAGCCTTGGCGTTGCTCAGGCAGTTGAAGAGTGTCGATTTGCCGACGTTCGGCAGACCGACTATGCCGCATTTAAGTGCCATTATTTATTGCTGTTTTTATGTTCGGTGTTGGTTGTCTCTTCCCAGCGGTAGAGCCGGTCGGAGAGTCGGATTTTCTCGGGTACGGGCATCGCGAAGAGGTCACCTTTTCTTACCGTCGGAACGGGATCTACGTCAAGCCGCAGTTCCTCGACCTTGAATATGAGGGCACCTGTGGTGGGGCCGGTGATGATCACTTCGTCTCCTACATGAAGTTCCCCCGAGAGCAGACGGAATTCCCCTACTCCGAGTTTCGGGAAGTAACGCGTCACTTTCCCGATGAAGTGTTTCACCCGTGTGGCCGATGATCCATATTTCGCGCTCCATTCCCCGAGACGTTGTCCCATGTAGTAGCCGTCCCAGAAGCCTCGGTTGAAGATACGCCCCAGTCGGGCGTCCCATTCCGCCACGCGCTCCTCGTCGTATCTGCCGTCGCAGATGGCCTGCAGGGCCTCGGAATAGCAGCTGACGGCCTCCAGCACATATTCCGGACCGCGGGCACGTCCCTCGATTTTGAAGACTCTGACTCCGGCATCCACCATCTTGTTGAGGAAATGGATGGTCTTGAGATCCTTGGGCGACATGATGTATTGGTTCTCCACGTCGAGCTGAGCCCCGGTCTCTTTGTCGGTCACTGTGTAGGATCGACGGCATATCTGATTGCATGCCCCCCGGTTGGCCGAGGAGTTCATCTCATGCAGGCTCATGTAGCATTTGCCGCTGACGGCCATGCAGAGAGCGCCGTGGCAGAACATCTCAAGTCTCACCGGCTCTCCGGCCGGGCCGCAGATATTCTCTTCGCGGATGGCGCGTGATATTTCTCCGACCTGTTCCATCGAAAGTTCGCGCGCGAGCACCATCACGTCGGCATAGCGGGCGTAGAAACGCACGGCCTCGATGTTGCTGATGTTGACCTGGGTGGAGATGTGTACGGGTTGCCCCACCTCCGTGGCGTAGGTGATGGCGGCGATGTCCGAGGCGATTATAGCGGAGATGCCGGCCTCCTTGGCCGCATCGATTATCTCGCGCATCCGCGCCATGTCGGCGTCATATATTATCGTGTTGACCGTCAGATAGGTCTTCACTCCGCGGGCGTTGCAGATCTCTGCTATCTCGCGCAGGTCATCGAGTGTGAAGTTCGCGCTCGAACGCGAACGCATGTTCAGCCCCTCGATACCGAAGTAGACGGCGTCGGCTCCCGCCGTCAGGGCGGCGGCCAGCGACTCCCGGCTTCCGACGGGGGCCATTATTTCAAAATCTTTTCTTGTCATTGCTTTTCGGGGGTCTGTTTGGTCCCTATGTAGATGCAGACTGCCCCGGGAAATATGGATTTCCAGGTGCAGTCGCTGAATCCGGCCTCCTCCATCAGGGCTGTCATGGCTCCGCGCTGCGGGGCCGCTTCGATGCTCTCATGGAGGTAGGAATAGGCGCGGGGATCGCCGCTCATCAGCCTGCCCGCCACCGGTATGAAGCCGCGCGTGTAGCCTTTGTACATCAGCAGGGGCAGCGTC
The DNA here is from genome assembly GCA_014801595.1 of Bacteroides sp. Lineage (GTDB taxonomy): Bacteria > Bacteroidota > Bacteroidia > Bacteroidales > Muribaculaceae > Lepagella. The sequence goes on along the minus strand of JAAVDV010000023.1, from coordinate 67,011 downwards.
GACGTCGGTTGGGAGAGTTCCACCACGCAGACTATGCCGCCGGGGCGGAGCACACGCAGCATCTCACGGTAACCGCGCACCATATTCTCGAAGTTGCGCACTCCGTAGGCCACTGTCACCATGTCGAAACTCTCATCCTCAAGCGGCATCTCCATGCAGTCGCCCTGAATGAAGGTGATGTTGCGCTCATCGGGAAATTCGGCGAGTTTCTTGCGCGCGATCTCAAGCATTCCTCCTGAGAGGTCGATGCCGGTCAGAGAGGCATGAGGATATCTCCGCCGCATGGCGAAGATGAGGTCGCCGGTGCCGGTAGCCACGTCGAGCACATCCTCCGGAGTATGACCCAACCGGCGCACTCCCTCACGGAGCGCGCGATTGCGCCAGTGGGTGTGCATCCCCAGGCTCATGCAGGAGTTCATGAAGTCGTAGGCCGGGGCGATGCTGTTGAACATCGTCTCCACCTGTTTCCCCTTCCCCTCTCCGGGGGAATAGGGCATCACCCCTTCGGCTCCACGTTTCTCCTGCGTCTGCTTCTTCTGTTGCTCTGCCATAGGGGATCAGTTGGTTTCTGCCTGAGCGAGGTGTTTCACGTAGGAGCGCCGACGTTTGTGCTGACGGGGATTGAAGGCCTCCCATTGGTTCTGCACCTTGGCGTTGGTCTCCATCTCCGGATTCGATTCGGCATAACGGAAACCCTTTTTGATATACTGCGGGATAAGATCGACGAATAGGAGGGCATTGACACCTTTGGCCTGATACTCCGGTTTGACGGCCACAAGCAGCAGGTCGACGCGGTCGTTGCGTCCCTTGAGTCCCTTGAGCAGATGCCACCATCCCATCGGAAGGAATTTTCCGCGCGATTTCTGAAGGGCCCGGCTCATGGAGGGCATGGATATGCCGACGCCCACGATTTTGTCATCGCTGTCGACGATAATCGTCACCAGATCGAGGTCCAGAAGGCCGAGGTAGTCGTCGATATATTGGTCGATCTGCCGGTCGGAGAGACGTGAGAACTGGTAGAGGTCCTTGTATGCGTCGTTGATGAGATGGAAGAGTGCCTTGCCGTAGTCTTTCTTGATTTTGCGGCGAGAGGTGTATTTCACGACCCGCAACCCGAATTTCTTCTTCACGATCTCGGCTATCCGGAGATGTTTCTCCGGGACGGCATCAGGCACCTCCATCAGGAATTCCACCCAGTCGGATTCCTTCGTGTAGCCGTGATGCTCGAAATGCTCCGAGTAGTAGGGGTAGTTGTAGATGGTGGCCATGGTCGAGAGTTGGTCGAAGCCCTCGATGAGACACCCCTCTTTGTCAAGGTCGGTGAAGGAGAGCGGACCTATGACTTTCTCCATCCCTTTCTCGCGGGCCCATGCCTCGACCTGAGCGAGGAGCGCTCCGGAGACCTCTTTGTCGTCGATGAAGTCGACAAACCCGAACCGGGCGGCCTTATGGCCGCTGCTCTCATTGACCTGATGGTTGATTATCGCCGCGATCCGACCGACGGGTTTGCCGTCGCGGTAGGCCATGAAGTAGTCGGCCTCGCAGAAGTCGAAGGCCGGGTTCTTGGCCGGATTCAGTGTCTCCAGATCGTCGACCACCAGCGGCGGCACGAAGTAGGGATTATCCCGGTAGAGGTCGATATGGAAGTGGGTGAATTCCTTGAGTTGTTGGCGTGTGGGATTTATCTTCTTGATTTCTACCATGTTCTGATTTGATTAGGATGGGCTTCCCGAAGCTCGGAGTGTGTCTGAGACACACTCTCAATTTAGCTTCACGAGGAGCCAGACGAGGAGCAGCATCATCGCCACTACGGCGCCCAGGATGATATAGAGGTTCTTCGGCGAGCGTCGCTGCACATCAAGCTGAAGGTCCATGAAACTCCGGTAGGGACGGTTCTTGTCGGTCGCCTTGTTGGCGATGCGGCGGAGTCGCGGAAGTGATTCCGGAAGATTGTCAAGCACCTCCCCGAGCACGAGTCCGTAGCTGCGGATATCCTCGCGGGTGTCCTGCTCGGAGAGTGAGGAAGTCTGATCGTAGCCGACGTTGATGAGTTTCAGGTTCTCGTTGTATTCGGTGAAGATGATCGACTCCGGAGTGATGGGATGATGCACGATGTGATTCTCCTGTATATAGTCCAGGGCGTCGAGGAGCTGGGTGCGGAGTCGCTGCACGATGCGCGGCGTCAGTCGCTTTTCGTCGATAAGACGCCGCAGGGAGTAGCCGTAGACATCGTCGGTGATGATGGCTTTCCCTATCCCGGGCACCTCCTCGAAGTCGTTGACCATCACGATGTTCGGATGCGCCAGATTGTAGCGCGTCTCGAATTCCTTCTCCAGCATGTGAAGGTATTCCGGCTTGTCGGCATATTGTTTTTTCAATGCCTTGAGCATAACCCATTTGCCATGCTTGCGCACTGTGTAGACATCATAGAATTCCTCCTCCCATTCGGGAAGAAGGGTGAGGTCGCTCCATTTTCCGCTGGGATCCTCTATCGGAATCTTTTTCTCCTCTTTGCTTATGTAGCCGGGATATTCGTTCTGGTTCATGCTGGTGTTGGTTTATGATGGTTTTTATCTCCCCTTCAGGAAATGATATCGAAGCCGGTGTAGCGGCGCAGGCATTCCGGCACTATGATTCCCTCGGGCGTCTGGTTGTTCTCGAGCAGAGCGGCCATGATGCGCGGCAACGCGAGGGCCGAACCGTTGAGGGTGTGGCAGAGGTGGATTTTCTTCTGGCCGTCGCGGTAGCGGCATTTCAGGCGGTTGGCCTGGTATGTCTCGAAGTTGGAGACCGACGAAACCTCCAGCCAGCGTTTCTGCGCCGCGCTCCACACCTCGAAGTCGAAGGTGATGGCCGATGTGAACGACATGTCTCCGCCGCAGAGGCGCAGGATATGCCAGGGAAGGCCGATACGGTCGAGAAGGCTCTGCACATGATCCTTCATCTCCTCAAGGGCGGCGTAGGAGTTCTCGGGCTTCTCGATGCGCACGATCTCGACTTTGTCAAACTGATGGAGACGGTTCAGACCGCGCACATCCTTGCCGTAGCTGCCGGCTTCGCGTCGCCAGCAGGGGGAGTAGGCGCAGTTGCGTTTGGGCAGTTCCCCCTCGGGGATGATCACGTCGCGGTACATGTTGGTGACCGGGACCTCGGCTGTCGGGATGAGATAGAGGTCATCGACTGTGACGTGGTACATCTGCCCCTCTTTGTCGGGAAGCTGCCCCGTGCCGTAACCTGACGCCGCGTTGACGACATACGGAGGCTCTACCTCGGTATATCCTGCCTCTCCCGCTGAATCAAGGAAGAATTGTATGAGGGCGCGCTGCAGACGGGCCCCCTTGCCGATGTAGAAGGGGAAGCCGGCACCCGTCACCTTGACGCCGAGCTCGAAGTCGATGAGGTTGTATTTCTTGGCGAGTTCCCAGTGAGGGAGGGCGTCGGCCGGAAGGTCGGGCATATGGCCGCCGGTCTTTTCGACTACGTTGTCCTCCGCGGTGAGTCCTTCGGGCACCGCCGCGCAGGGCATGTTGGGGACCGTCAGGAGAAGGTCGGTCTGTTTCTGCTGGCATTCCGCCAGACGGTCCTGAAGGCCTTTGGCTGCACCTTTGATGGCGGCCACCTCGGCCTTGGCCTTCTCCGCCTCCTCTTTCTCCCCCTTCTTCATGTGGATGGCTATGGAGGCCGCCAGTTGCTTGAGGGCGTTGGCGTCGGAGTCGCATTTCGCCTGGAGACGACGGCGTTCGGCGTCGATCTCCAGTATCTCGGTGATAACGGGGCGTGCGTCGAAGCCTTTTACCGCGAGGCGTTCGATCACGAATTCCGGATTCTCTTTTATGACTTGAAGCGTGAGCATCTGCTTGGATCGGTGTTATGTGTTCTTATGGGTTATCAGAGGTTGTTGAGGATCTCGCGCACTGCGGCGTTGATGGCTTTACCCTCGGCGCGTCCGGCAAGACGCTTGGAGGCTACCCCCATCACTTTACCCATATGGGCAGGCCCCTCGGCGCCTACTTCGGCCACGATGGCGCGGAGTTCTTTGTCAAGTTCCTCGGCGGTTAGCTGTTTCGGGAGGTATTCCTCGATTACGGCTGCCTCGGCAAGCTCGTTGGCCGCAAGCTCGGGCCGGTTGTTGGATGCGTAGATGTCGGCACTCTCCTTGCGCTGCTTCACCATCTTGACAAGGATTTTCATTGCCGTGTCGTCGGAGAGTTCGCCGTTGGCGCCCTTCGCGGTCTTGGCTTCGAGAAATTCCTTCTTGATGCCGCGCAGGGCCTCAAGACGCGTTTTTTCGCGTGCGAGCATTGCCTTGCGGATGTCGTCGCTGACCTGATCGAAAAGATTTGTTGCCATTAGTTATATCTGTTTTTATCCTGTTTTTATTCTTTTGTAGCTGAGTGTCAGTATGTTGTGTGAGAAGAGGATGCCGTATGGACACAATATCCCCTTTAATGCGCATACATGATTCAGACTGCAAAAATACTATAAATTTGTGAGTAAGACAAATTTATAGTATTTTTGGAGAAAATTTCTTTTTATCATGTTCAAAATCGTAAGCAAGCGCGAGCTTGCGCCTAACATCACCGAGATGCTCGTCGAGGCCCCGAGAGTGGCCGCCTCTGCCCGCCCGGGACAGTTCGTCATCGTCCGGGTCGACGAGGAGGGGGAGCGTATCCCGCTCACAATCTGCGACTATGACCGTGAGGCGGGAACGGTCACTATCGTCACCCAGTCTGTCGGAATTTCTTCCGCTAAAATCAATGCCCTGAATGAGGGCGACGCTTTCCTTGACTTCGCCGGACCCCTCGGGCGTCCGACCGATCTGATGGATCTCACGGACGAGGAACTGCGCCGCACGAAGGTGCTCTTCGTGGCAGGCGGTGTGGGCACTGCCCCGGTCTATCCTCAGGCGAAATGGCTCCACGAGAAGGGTGTCCGCGCCGATGTCATCATCGGAGCGCGCACCAAGGATCTCTTCACCTATGTCGATGAGATGCGGCGTGTGGCCGATGTCTATCTGGCCACCGACGACGGTTCAGCCGGATATCACGGATTGGTGACCGGTCTTATAAAGGATCTTATCGATAATCAGGGTAAGCGTTATGACCGCTGTGTGGTGATCGGGCCGATGATAATGATGAAGTTCGCGGCGCAGACCACGAAGGAGTATAATCTCCCTACGATGGTGTCGCTCAACGCTCTTATGGTCGACGGCACGGGAATGTGCGGAGCATGCCGCGTCTCTGTCGGCGGCGAGACTAAGTTTACTTGCGTCGACGGCCCGGAATTCGACGGGCATAAGGTGGATTTCGACGAGGCTATGCGCCGTCAGGCCATGTATCGCAAGAGTCCGAAGACCGATCCCGCCACTCATCATTGCGAATGTCAGGGACATGAACTTAATCTAACCAAGTGAAACTACGATGGCAAAGAAGATAGGAACGCCGCGCACTCCGGTGCGTGAGCAGGATCCGGCTGTGCGTGCCGGTAATTTCGAGGAGGTATGTCTGGGTTACGATGCCGTGGAGGCGCGTCAGGAGGCCGAACGTTGTCTGAACTGTAAGGTGCCGCGCTGTCAGGGGCAATGTCCGGTGCATGTGGATATCCCGGGCTTCATCGCCGCTCTGGCAGAGGGTGATGTGGCGAAAGCGGCCGATGTGATTGGTCGTGACAGCAGCCTCCCCTCGGTCTGCGGACGTGTCTGTCCGCAGGAGTCGCAGTGTGAGGGTGCATGTGTGTTGGGGGTGAAGTTTGAGCCGGTGGCCATAGGCAAGCTTGAGCGGTATGTCGGCGACTGGGCTATCGCCCACGCTTCGGAGCGCGCCGTGGAATGCGCCCCGCGCAACGGCAAACGTGTGGCCGTCGTCGGCTCCGGACCCGCCGGTCTCGCATGCGCATCCGACCTCGCCCGGCTCGGTTATGAGGTGAAGATTTTCGAGGCTCTGCATAAGGTCGGCGGTGTGTTGGTCTATGGCATTCCGGAGTTCCGCCTGCCGAAGGATCGTATTGTCGCTCAGGAGGTAGAGGCTGTCCGCCGGCTCGGCGTGGAGATTGAGACTGATGTCGTGGTCGGACGCACCATGACTGTCGACGATCTTCTCGACCGTGAGGGTTATGACGCGGTATTCGTAGGGTCCGGAGCGGGACTCCCGCGTTTCATGGGCATTGAGGGTGAGAATCTCAACGGTGTCTTCTCTGCCAATGAGTTCCTTACGCGCGCTAATCTGATGCACGCCTATCGTGATGAGAGCGACACTCCGATCTATGCAGGCCGTAAGGCGGTGATTGTAGGTGGTGGCAATGTTGCTATGGATGCCGTGCGCACAGCCAAGCGCCTCGGAGCCGAGGCGGTGATTGTTTATCGTCGCTCGGAGGCTGAGCTCCCGGCGCGTGTGGAGGAGGTGCATCATGCCAAACAGGAGGGCATCGAATTCCGTATGCTGACGAATCCCGTGCGTGTGCTCGGCGATGAGAATGGCTGGGTGCGCGGTCTGGAATGTGTGGAGATGGAGCTTGGCGAGCCCGACGCTTCCGGTCGCCGTTCCCCGATAGTGAAGGAGGGTAGCAATTTCGAGATTGATTGCGATGTGGTCATCATGGCGCTTGGCACGAGTCCGAATCCTCTGATCAAGAGCACCACTGAGGGTCTGGAAACCAACCGTCGCGGCTGTATCGTGGCCGACGAGGATGGCCGCACGTCGCGCCCCGGTGTCTTTGCCGGCGGTGATGCCGTCACCGGAGCCGCCACCGTCATCCTTGCCATGGGAGCCGGCCGCAAAGCCGCCCGAGCCATCCACGACTATCTCTCCCCTTCCTCCGACAAATAACCATCCGTATAAAAATTAAACAGATCCATGCGGCTCTCCCCCGACGGGCACACCGCATGGATCTTTTCTTATCAATTAAGCTGCTCGACCGTAAAATCCTTGTAGGGAAGATGGTTGAAGATGTCAGGATCCACGCTCCATGGCAGCTGGATGAAGAGCCAAGTGCGGCTGATGGGACCCTGCTGTCCATCCGGGGGATTGTAGCCGTCGGCGGTGCGGATAGTCATGGCGATGCACCGGAAGTCCGGACTCTTGTTCTCCGGAAAGGTCATGGCGAAATCGAAATATTCTCCGTCCCGTCGATAGGCATAGAATTGTCGCTCCTCATCGGTAGCGTCTCTCCATCTCCCGTTACCGTCTGGCACCTTGAGTGCCGCCAGTTCCATCGGGACTATGTTGCCGTCGGTGTCGGCATAAACGCCCACGGTCATGTCTGTCTTGTAAGGGGGCATCAGTATGATAGGATGCTCCACGTCCTGGCTACTGCAGTAGAGGATGTTATACAGTGCTCCTATAAACATCCCTGTTGTCAGGGATGGCCTGTCAGGCCTTTCCAATGGGGCAAGGTGTTTCCTGATGGTGCTGCCGTATGTGGCGGGCAATGTCAGGAATGCGAACTCATTGTTTAGCTGGAGATTGAGGATTATGAGGTCGGGGTCACCCACCCAATCGTATGGGTATCCCTCCGAATCGGTTAATGTCGGAGGTGTCATGTATTTCCTCGNCTCCGGAAAGATGTCCGGCGCCGCCTCCCNGAGATGGTCGAGCAGATAGTCGGGGTCATCGGTCTCAGGCAGCTGGATGAAGATCCAAGTACGTGTNNCTCTGGCCGNGNTAGGGNGTTNCCAATTATTACTTTCGACCGGTATGTACTTGCTGGCTATGGTCATCTTCACGGCGCGGAACTTTCCCGTCCGGTTCTCATTAAACCTGATCGTGAAATCCTCTCCTTCNCGTNTGTAGGAGTAGAAATTCCTTTTGGAGTGCCCGGCATCCTTCCATTCTCCCTTCCTGTTNCGGGTCTGGAGGTTCAACAGAACCATGGGGCGAGGACCCTCGTTCTTGTCCCTGTAGAAAGTCTGGATCTCTACTCCTGTGGCTTGTGCCGGCACAAGTATGAACGGGATGCTCATGTCCCTGTTGCTGAACATGGGGAATCCATATGCACCTGACTCGAGGTCCTGCATCCTCATGACGGTTATGCATTCGTTCAATCCTTCGCTGAGCCTAGAATTGAAANGCCAGCTTGGATCCGTGTCGTCCAGTCCGTTGGGATTGTCCGCATCGATTCCNGGCATCACAACAAAAGCATGGCCGCGGTTGAATGTCAAATTCCGCANNAGCATCTTCTGGTCGGGGAAATTACCGGTCATCGATTGTCTGTTCTGGCGAGCGGACTTGGCAGGGGGATTGATCTTGGAGTATACCAATCCGTCAGTCAGAAACAGTATACAGATGAATAGTATTATATGTCGCATATTTTCGTAACTATTGGTATCCAAAAGTATAAAAATATTTTGCTTATNCTCAATAANCTCCAAAAAAATTTGGATTATCGCTCTCAATCCTTCTCATNCTCCGCTAAAGTATCAATTGGATAAGTTNAGCTGNTCGACGGTGAAGTCNNTGTAGGGGATATGGTTGAANATGTCGGGGTCGTCNGTCCATGGNAGCTGGATGAAGAGCCANGTGCGGCTGATGGGACCCTGCTGTCCATCCGGGGGATTGTAGCCGTCGGCGGTGCGGATNGTCATGGCGATGCACCGGAAGTCCGGNCTCTTNTTCTCNGGAAAGGTCATGGCGAATGCAATGCCGGTCCGTCGGTAGGAATAGAACTGCCGTTCCTCCTCGCTGGCATCGGTCCAGCCACCGTTGCCGTCNGGCACCTTCAGGGCNGCCAGTTCCATCGGAATGATATTATTGGGGAAATCATCTGTCTCCATCACCACCATCTTTGTTTTGAATGGGCATACCAGTATGATGGGATGCTCCATATCCTGNCTGCTGAAATAGGTGAACGAAGGATCCAACGTCTCCAATGTCATCATGGTTGCCAGTGATGGCTTGTTGGGAATCTGCAATGGCTCGAGATGGTGTTTTATCTCCGCATTGGACATCAAGGGCAGTATGATAAACGCGAATTCATCGTTGAGTTGGAGGTTATGGATCATGATATCGGTAGCGCTCACCCAATCGTACGGATATCCGTCCGGACCGATGAACTCCGGAGGTGTCGTGTGTTTCCTCGGTGCCGGAAAGATATCCGGAGCGGCCTCCCAAAGATGGTCGAGCAGGTAATCGGNGTCATCACTCTCAGGTAACTGGACGAAGATCCAGGTGCGGGAATGCCTGTGTGGGCCTGGGAGTGGCCATGTATTTCTTTCGACCGGGATATCCCTGTCAGCAATGGTCATTTTNACTNCCCGGAATTTTCCTGTNTGGTTCTTGTCAAACTTAATCGTGAAANCCTCCCCCTCGCGTGCNTAGGAATAGAACTTCCGCTTGGAGAGTCCGGCNTCCTTCCATTNTCCCTTGCTGTTCCGGGTCTGGAGGCTCAACAGGACTGTGGGTGGTGGTATTGAATCTCCATTTTTCGGAAGTACTTCGACCATCAACTTTGTCTGACGGCTTGGCACGAGTATAATGGGGTTATTCTCGTCCCTGTTGCTGACCATAGGGAAGCCATATTCTTCTGATTCAAGATCCTGCATCCTCATCATAGTGAGCATTTCCTGTACACCGCTGGAAAAATCAGACCAGAAACACCCTTTAGTGTAAGAATCATTCAAACTATGTAGATTCTTTTCATCGATGCCAGGCATGACTGCGAAAGCCGGCCAACGGTTGAGTGATAGACTTCGTAATAACATCTTCTGGTCACCGACATTGGATGCATCGGATTGATAACATTCATGATTGATTTTGACAGGAGGATTNGCTAGGGATAGAGTCAATCCTCCTGTCAACAGCAGAANGAGTATTAGGGTTNAGCGCCACATACATTCTAATTTCTAAAGACAGCGTATTTACCGAATAAATGTAGGTGCCAGAATTGCAGAGCTTGATCCTTCCCTAATAAATCTTTATCTATTTCTCCCTCCGTGTCCGTTGNCGGTTCCCAATCCCGGTCGGCACATGCAGCTGTCATCAGCGCAAGCATGCCGATTAACATGGATTTCGTTTTCATAATGTTACTTTTAATGGGTTTNTAGAAATTNGGATAGCNTAAATCTCAATAAATTATGTTTTTTTGCATCCCCGGTTGCAAATATAAGCATTATTTTCCTGACTGTCGTTAGCCGAAAGTAGAAAAATTACGCTTTCAGTGGTTTAAGTTCAGCTGGTCGATGGTGAAGTCAGTATAGGGAAGGTGGTTGAAGATGTCGGGATTATCGGTCCACGGCAGCTGGATGAAGAGCCAAGTGCGGGATATAGGGGTTGTCTGACCATCGGGTGAGATATAGCCGTCGGCAGTGCTGATGGTCATGGCGATGCACCGGAAGTCCGGGTTCTTGTTCTCGGGAAAGGTCATGGCGAAATTTTCTCCATCACGTCGATAGGAATAGAATTGTCGCTCCTCCTCGGTAGCGTCTCTCCATCTCCCCTCCCCGTCGGACACTTTCAGGCTTGTAAGTTCCATAGGGATAATCTCCTTATTTTCGCCATTTAAAGCTTCCACCAACAGCTGTGTTTTGAATGGAGATACCAAAATGATTGGATGCTCCATATCCTGACTACTGAAATAGGGTAATGGAGGACTAAGTGTCTTTAAAGTCATCATCGTTGGGAGCGACGGCTTGTCAGGTCTTTCTAAAGGTGCGAGATGAGATCTGATTTCAGATGAGGACAACAGGGGTAATATCAAGAATGCGAATTCATCGTTGAGCTGGAGATTGTTGATGGTAATTTCCGGATCTTCTATCCAACCATAAGGATAGCCGTCCTTTCCGATAAATTCAGGAGGTGTGGTGTATTTACTCGGCCCCGGGAAGATGTCCGGTGCAGCCTCCGGGAGATGGTCGAGCAGGTTGTCGGGGTCATCGCTCTCAGGCAATTGGACAAAGATCCATGTGCGAGTATGCCTGCGTGGACTTGGGAATGGCCATGTATTCTTTTCGACAGGTATGTCCCTATCCGATATTGTCATTTTTATTGCCCGGAATTTTCCTGTGCGGTTATCGTCAAACTTAATCGTGAAATCCTCTCCGTCGCGTGCATAGGAATAAAACTTCCGTTTGGAATGTCCTGCATCCTTCCATTTTCCTTTGCTGTTAAATACCTGGAGGTTCAGCAGTACCATAGGTGGCCGCCCGTCAAATTCTTCATCGTAATAAGTCTGTATGTTTATTCCTATTCTCTGTGGCGGCACAAGTATGATTGGGATTCTCATATCGCTATTGCTGAACATGGGGAATCCATTTTCACCGGATTCAAGATCCTGCATTCTCATAATGGTCATCCATTCGTACAATCCTCCACACATACTCATCCAGAAATACCAATCGGCAGCATAGTTCTCCATGTCTTGTGGAAAACTTGTAGCATATCCGGGCATGACGACAAATGCTAATTCACCACTGTTGAGGGTAAGATTCTTAAGCATGAGTTTCCGGTCGTTGATACCGTTCACCACTTTTTTTTCACCCGTATACGTGGAGTTGGCAGGGGAATTAGCCATGGTAGCAGCTAATCCTCCTGTCAGTATCAAAAAACAGAGTATCAACATCGATCGTCTCATAACTGTTAAGTAGCTGGTCAGATTAAACGCATATTATACGCTCTGGCGATTTTGAGTCGATTTGGGCGCGGAGCGAAGGAGCGATGCGGGCATCGTGACTGAGCGACAAGGCCAAAGCGGCCAAAATCACCAAGCGTAGGATATGCGAGATTCAATCATTGAAATGAAACTTTGTTATATCGTTTTAATTTGAACAGCTATTTATTTATTGAAAACAATGTATTTCCCAAATAATAGTAACTGCCAGAACTGAACCGGTCCATTGAGTCCGGATTCATCCGGATCAATCTCTCCAAGAACCTTTTTTTTCCTGAAATATGTGTAGTAGCCGTTCGCTTTGCCACCCCAGCCCCAGACCATATGGAAGGCTGGATCCTGCTTGATGGGTATAAATCCCGGGAAGTCCGGTTCATATTCTTCATATTGTATAACCCCGTCAGTTAACCAGAAATGATTTAACACTTTAACTTCTGTGGATTTTTTTACTGAACTACCCCATAAAATAACCGGAGCTGCCTTTGCAGGTGCACAACCGTATTCCATAAAGTCCATCAATTCATCAATGTGGTTCTCATCGATCTTTTTTTCTTCATTATAATAATCGAAGAAAGTCATATTCCATATATCACCTAATCCAAATCCAGTAAATTTAAAGGGTATTATTATATTCTCGGCCTTAGTACTCCTGTCTTCCCATGATGTGTACTGGGAATCCAAATATTTTTTGCTTGCCAATGTGTTAAGGATTAGGGAAATGGTAGGAGTAAGGTTGTACTTCACGATATTTTCCCAATCTAAATTGAGAGTATCAAGTTTCTTTGGGAATTGATAATATGCCATCAGCATACCTACAGCCAGTGGTCCGCATCCGACAAGTCCTTTTTTCCCATCCACATCAGGGCAGTCACGATTATAAGGAGCTTCTTGACTCCATTTCGACACATTCTCGGGTAACAATGGATGTACCCAACGTACAAGCCGTCTCGGATGAATAAGTTTGTCCCATGGAGGTGTACCTGGAATGGTTAAAGAATTAGGCAAAGAAATTTGTGCATCTTCCCTTGCCGATGCCATGAACATGGCGAGGGGCTTGTTGTAGACGGTATCCGACATATCGAGTGAACCCTCCTCGGAGATAGCGTAGATGGCCTTCGATGTTGCAGGACGTCCAAGCAGGGCGAAGCCCCGGTTATCCTCATAGTTTACGAGGTACATGAGTGTGTCAGTATCGCCCGCACGTGTGCGCGTCGTTGACCTCACATACTCCACATTTCCCACACGTCGCCCTTCACTGCGTGTAGGCTCATCCATCTGGGCGAACCATTCGTCGGCGTATGCAAGTGCCTCGTCGAGGGTTCGCTGGCGCACTGAGTGTGTAGATGTGGAAACATCCGTCTGAGATGCGGGTTCCCATTCCGATTCAGCACATGCAGCTGTCATAATCGCCAGGATGCTGATAAAAATAAATCTTTTTTTCATAATGATATGTAGGTTTGTAGAATGTGTGGAATGAAATGTCTTAGTTAATAAAATTTCATTCATCTGCAAAGTAAATAAAAATATTCGTAACTATTGTTAGCCAAAAGTATAAAAATATTTTTGCTTATCCACTATAATCTCCAAAAAATTTGGATTATCGCTCTTTTACATTGACAGTAGGGGGACGCGGAACTTTATTTTTTTACGTTCGCGATGTCCATACGAAGTTTGGTGACCACGCTTACGGACCCATGCGGAACCGGTCGGGCCGAATCCGCCGCGTGTTATACCCAGACGGTTCCATGGGACTTGAATACATCCAACTACACCAGCGAAATACAGCCAACTGCACCAACGAAATACGGCCAACTACACCAATTTCAAAAATAAATACTATATTAGCATCTGAAAATTAGATGCTTATGGAATATCGAAAAAGGATGCTGTGATTCATCTCCGCAATGGTAAATATGAATTGGTAGGGATCAAACTCGGAGGAGACAAAGCTATCGAACACGGAGTCAGCACACTCAAATCCTTACGAGAAAAAATAGATACCGACCGCATGAAAGAACCCGCCTTCATGATGGTCCTCACCACCGTAGGTCCATATGCATATCGCCGTTCAGATGGAATATGGGTAGTCCCATTGGCCAGTCTGAAACCTATCTATTTCTAACACGACGAGTTCCATCGGACTTTATTCCTTAAGTATAGAGGTTGGAGAATCCATGTAATTGTTTTCAATTATCGCTGGGAAATCCCCGTTGATTTCTAATTTGTGATACCAGTGAGAAGAGAGATAAGAGGTGTTATCGCGAATTGCGTATGGAACTTAAGGTTTAAAGGAGGACGGCTGTGTCAGCCTGCCGATAGCAAACAAGGGGATGATTTCAATCTCACGCTTGTTGCCATCGGCTTCATAAGTGAGAAGGCCGAAGTTCTCCAGTGAACTGCGAATTCCTCGGCTGAGGTCTTTCTTCTCCAGAAACAGACGTAAACTTTTCATTTTTCCGCTCGTGCCGGATTTGATTTCTATGGGGAGTACTTTGAGTCGATAAGGTATGATATAGTCAACTTCAGATGTCGTACCTTTGGAGAGATTTTCCCAATAATAAAGCTCGTAACGATGCCGACTATCAGCAGCCTTCACCATCTCCCAGCCAGCTGAAAGTTCGGCAAGTTTTCCTTTGTTGACCAAATCCTCTTGTGATCCGGTAAGAATGAGTTCATTGATAGATTGAGCACCACCGAAGTCCAAATCAAGCACACGTAACCAAAGACCGGTATCGAGGTACAGATATTTGGTGAACTTCTCATTTATTTCACCACCAAGAGGCAACCCATTGGCGGCAGTATGACGAACAGTCTTGATTAATCCGGCATCAGACAAGAGACTCAACGCACGTTTGACATCCTCTATAGAATGACTGCCAGGGACCCGGCTATAAGTGAATTTCCCTCCGGTTTGTGCAATGACGCTTTGAAGAGTATTACGAAGTAACTCTGTAGAAATCTTACCGGAATACTTCTTGAAGTCGTCATAATAAGTCTGCTGAATATCCGCTAATTCGATCGTACAATTACGGAAATCTCTGGTTTCAACCCATGCCGCAACACTTGCGGGCATCCCTCCAACAAGCAAGAATATTCGGAATGCGTTGACCAATTCCTTGTATAAGGTTTCAAACAATGGCTGCTCACTATTGGCATCCTTGAGAGCCCTCTGCCATTCATCCTTTCCGAGTGCCCATAAATACTCATCGAATGACATAGGATACATAAACAGGGAGCTTACGCGTCCTACTCCATAGGATGGCATCTCCTTAAGAGCAAATTCCAAAAGAGATCCGGCTGCCACTACATGCAGTTCCGAGAGGTTTTCCTTGAAGCTCCAAAGAGACTTCAAAGCTTCCGGACATGCCTGAATTTCATCTAAGAACAACAAGGTTTCCCCTGGGAGAATGGGAATAGAGAAAATAATACTCAGGCGGTCGCATATCTTCTTAACATCATGTTCTTGTTCAAATACCGATTTTAAATCAGGATTAGTTTCGAAATTAACTTCGATATAATAAGAAAACGATTCTCCAAGATGATGGATTGCCCATGATTTTCCAACTTGCCGGGCACCTCTGACAAGCAACGGTTTTCTTCTCTGAGCATTCTTCCACTCTAATAATTCGTCGTCTATACGACGTCTGAAATAACCCATATCTATTGTTATAATTTTGATTTTACAAATTTAATAATAAATCTCCTTATTTACAATGTTTTATGATTGAATTCGAAAAAAGGAAGAGGAATAATGAGACATTTTTCAAAAAAAGGAAGAGAAATAATGATATATTTTACGGAAAAAGGAAGAGGAATGGTTGCATACATCCTGTGTACCAGCCGTAAGACTGAATTTTCTCAGTTTCAGCCAATACTTAAAGTAAAATCCCGCCAATCCTTAAAGTGAGTTACGGCCAACTGCACCAATTTCAAAATAAACCTTCCCGCGGGTTGTGGGTGCTCCAAAAAATAACCTGACGTTTAAAAAGAGTGAGGGCAGGAGTCCGTGGTGGACTCCCGCCCTCGGGGGATAGGATGGATTTGGGGAAATGTAGCCCATAGCAGAGTCGAACTGCTCTTTAGAGAATGAAAATCTCTCGTCCTAACCGATAGACGAATGGGCCGCCTCTCTTGTTGACCGCCGTCTGTTATTCACCGGTTTTCATCCCGGATGTGGCGACGTGTCTCAAGTATAAGGTTTCGCTTGCAAGCGTGATATGGGGCTTTTGTCAATACCCGGATGATTAACCGAGCTTATTGATGTGAAGCATCATGCCGCTGCAAAGGTTGGCAGCTTTGTTCTTCGAGATGATGTTCTTGCGGCCCAGACGCTGCAGCAGAGCGCTGACTTTGTTGTAAGCCTCGGTAGCCTCGGCTTTGTCGGTGAGCTTGCGCACGTTGCGAACAGCGTTGCGAGCTGTCTTTGCCCAATAGCGGTTCTCAAGTCTTCTCTTCTCCGCCTGGCGAATTCTTTTTAAGGATGATTTATGATTTGCCATCTTAAAAATCTATTTCTTTTCTGCTTTTTGTTATTATTGGTAGCCCATAGCAGAGTCGAACTGCTCTTTAGAGAATGAAAATCTCTCGTCCTAACCGATAGACGAATGGGCCACGATATTCGCAACTGTCCCTGCTCTGCTTCTCCTCCGGATGGCCTTCGGATTCACGGCGGGGCATTTTGCGACTGCAAAGTTAAGTAACTTTTTCAAATCTCGCAACTTTTTCGTGATTTTCTTCAAAAAAATCGTTAATTTTGTGTGCCGTTTCCCCATCGTTCCCCGTTTTTAACGGGTGGCAGAGCTGAAAACGGTATTATTTCAGTCAATTAACCGCCTCACGAAGTCATGCCATGATCCGGATTTTTTGTGTCAATACAGGCCGTAGCCTCGACGTCGAGGGTGGCGCCTCTCTCGCCGATGTCGCACATCAGTTGCGCGAGGAGCTCCCCTTCTCCCCCATCTGCGCCCACGTTAACAACAAGACAGAGCATCTCTCTTTCCGTATATATGCCCCGAAACGCGTGGAGTTCATCGACGCCCGCTCCTCCGTCGGATCCCGCGTCTACGTGCGTTCCCTCTGTATGCTCCTCTATCGCGCGCTCTGTGACATACTCCCCCACCCGGCTCTCCGCATCGAACACTCCATCTCCGGCGGTTACCTCTGCCGTCTCTCCGACAACGACGGCAATACGTTGACTCCCTCTCCCGAAATGCTCGCCGCGCTGAAGGAGCGTATGCGTATCCTCGTCGGGCGCGACCTTCCCTTCGAATTCAAGGAGGCTCCCGCCGATGAGGTCATCGATATCTTCCGCCGGCAGGGCCTTGACTCAAAGGTGCAACTCCTTGAGACGATGAACGACCTCTACGCAACATTCTATACCCTCGACGGCATTGCCGACAGCTATTATTCTGCCCTCGCTCCATCCACGGGGCACATTAAAGTCTTCGACATCGTGCCCTACCATGACGGGTTCCTCCTCCTCGGCCCGGATCCGGTCGACAATGATGTGCCGCGACAACCCGTCACGCAGGAAAAGATGTATGAGGCATTCCGTTCTTACCTCCGTTTCAATCGCACTATAAAGGTCAGTGACGTCGGCGAAATGAACCGCGCCGTCCAGGCCCGGAAGGCTCCGGAACTCATCAACGTCGCCGAGGCCATGCACGAGAAGTACCTCGCCGCTATCGCCGACCGTATCGCCGACCGTAATTCGGAAGGGGGCGCCCGAGTCGTGCTCCTCGCCGGTCCATCATCTTCAGGCAAAACCACCACCACAAAACGCCTGGCAATCCAGCTGATGACCAACCTCAAGACCCCGAAGATGATATCGCTCGACGATTATTTCGTCGACCGCGCCACCACTCCTCGCGACGAGCATGGCGACTATGACTACGAATCCCTCTACGCCCTCGACCTCGACCGACTGAACTCCGACCTCCGCCACCTCCTCGAAGGGCGCGAAGTCAATCTCCCCACTTATAGCTTCGAGTTAGGCACCCGCATCGAGCGTCCCCGCCCTCTCCGCCTCGACCCCGACGACGTCCTCCTTATCGAGGGTATCCACGGCCTTAACCCGGAACTCACCCGCGCTCTCCCCGCCGACGACGTATTCAAGGTCTACGTCTCGGCCCTCACCTCCCTCAGCATCGACGACCATAACTGGATTTCCACCACCGACAACCGCCTGCTTCGCCGCATCGTGCGCGATCATAAATACCGCCACACCTCCGCCATCGAGACCATCCGACGCTGGCCGAGTGTGCGCCGGGGGGAGGAAAAATGGATTTTCCCCTTCCAGGAAAATGCCGACGCCACTTTCAATTCCTCCCTCATCTTCGAACTCGCCGTCATGAAGGCTTACGCCGAGCCTCTTCTGCGGCAGGTGCCCCACAATAATCCTCTATACGCTGAAGCCTATCGCCTGCTGAAGCTCCTCGGTTACTTCGAACCGATTCCCGCCGAACAGGTCCCCTCCACCTCTCTCCTGCGCGAATTCCTGGGAGGATCATCCTTCCATTATTGATTAAGTGCATTAACGCGCTACACTCCACCACATGAAAGAGATAACCGATGAAAACATAGAGCTCCTCGAGCATCTCGCCGAGGAGCACGACGAGGGGGCCGCACGCCGTGAGATACGCGACCTCCACCCCGCCGATATCGCCGAACTCCTCGACCAGCTGAACCTCCGCGACGCCGAATGGGTCTTCAATCTCCTCGACGATAAGGAGAAACAGGCCGAAGTCCTTATGGAACTCGATGAGGAGGACCGACGCAAACTCCTCTCTGGAATGGATCCCGAGCAGATCGGTCATTTCATCGACCTGCTCGACACCGACGATGCCGTCGACCTTATCCAGGAACTCGACGAGGAGGACCGCGATGAGGTCATACAGCATATCGACGACATGGAGCAGGCCGGCGATATCGTCGACCTCCTGCAATATGACGAAGACACCGCCGGCGGCCTTATGGGCACCGAGATGATCGAGGTAAACGAGAATATGTCGATGCCGGAATGTATCAAGGAGATGCGCCGGCAGGCCGAGGATCTCGACGATATCTATTATGTCTACGTCGTCGACGACGACCATCGGCTCAAGGGAATCCTCCCCCTGAAGAAGATGCTGACCGATCCCTCCGTCAGCAAAATCAAACACGTCATGGAGAAGGATCCCGTCTCCGTCCGCACCGACACACCCATCGAGGATGTCGCCATCGATTTCGAGAAATATGACCTCGTCGCTATGCCCGTAATCGACAGCATCGGTCGCCTCGTCGGACAAATCACCGTCGACGACGTCATGGATGAGGTCCGCGAGCAATCCGAACGTGACTATCAGCTCGCATCGGGTATCTCCAGCGACATCGATGCCGCCGACTCCGTCTTCGCCCAGACAAAGGCCCGACTCCCCTGGCTCCTTATCGGTATAATAGGCGGTATCGTCAATTCCGTCATCCTCACGGGGTTCGAGGCTCAGATTGCCGCCGTCACAGTCCTGGCCATATTCATCCCCCTCATCGGAGGCACCGGCGGTAATGTCGGCGTGCAGGCTTCGGCAATCGTCGTGCAGGGTCTGGCCAACGGCAAGCTTGAACTGAAGAACGCCGGCCGACAGATCGGCCGGGAGGTCATCGTCGCCCTGATGAACGCCGTCGTCATTTCGGCCACCGTCCTCCTCTACGTCATCATCACTCAACCTCATGCCTACGCCGTGGCCTTCGCCGTCGCCGCCTCCCTGTTCTGTGTCGTGATATTCGCCACCGTCTTCGGTACGCTCGTCCCACTGACACTTGAGAAACTGAAAATCAACCCCGCGCTCGCCACCGGTCCCTTCATTCAGATCACGAATGATGTCGTCGGTCTGTTGATATATGTCGCCATGTCTACCTGGATGCTCTCCCTCATACCCCTTGACGCATGAAGAATGAGACCCCCCTGATGAAGCAGTATGCCGAGATGAAGAAAAAGCATCCCGATGCCATACTCCTGTTCCGTGTCGGCGATTTCTACGAGACTTTCTCCGATGATGCCATCGCCGCCAGCGAAATCCTCGGCATAACCCTCACGCGCCGGGGAAACGGTGCGGCGACATCTGTCGAACTCGCCGGTTTCCCCCACCACGCCCTCGATACATATCTCCCGAAACTCGTCAGGGCAGGGCGACGGGTAGCGATTTGCGAGCAACTCGAAGACCCCAAGCTTACCAAGAAACTCGTAAAACGTGGCATCACCGAACTCGTCACCCCCGGCGTCAATCTCAACGACACGACTCTCCCTCCGCGTGAGAATAATTTCCTNGCCGGCCTACACTTCGGCCGCCCNGACAAGAAGGGAAACTTCTCCGTCGGAGTGGCTTTCCTCGACCTCACCACCGGCGAATTTCTCTGCTCTCAGGGTTCCCCTGATTTCATCGACAAACTCCTCACGTCAATCGCTCCGAAGGAAATCCTGCGTATGCGCGGCACACGCCGCCTTTGCGAGGAGTTCATCCATCAGAAAAGCATTTTCAACGAGCAGGAAGACTGGATCTATACCTCCGAGGCCGCACGCGAACGCCTGCTGCGTCAGTTCGCCACNGATTCTCTGAAGGGCTTCGGTGTCGACNACCTTGAGGAGGCNGTCATCGCCGCNGGTTCGCTGCTTCACTACCTCGACTTCACCTCNCANACCCATACCCGCCATATCACCTCTCTCGGNCGCATCGATTCGGGACTCTACATGCACCTCGACAAGTTCACGATGCGTAATCTCGAGCTCCTCGCCCCGGCCGGCGAAGGGGGAATGTCGCTTGTCGATGNCCTCGACCGTTGCGTGACCCCCATGGGTTCGCGAATGCTGAAAAGGTGGGTGGCCATGCCCCTGCTCGACATCCGGCAGATCTCCTCGCGTCAGGATTGTATCGAATATTTCTTCCGCGACCCCTCCCTGCGCGAGAATCTCACCGACCGCCTGCGCCGCGTCGGCGACCTCGGACGCCTTGCCGGCCGCGTATCCTCCCAGCGCGTCAATCCGCGTGAACTCCTCTCCCTGGCCACCGCGCTGAGTGAGATGGGGGCCATCCGCGACGCTCTATCCCCCATCCCCTCTCCACCCCTCGCCCGCGTCGGCAAGGAAATCGCCCCGTGTGCCGATGCCGTCGCCGACATCCGCCGTGTCATAATGCCCGATCCCCCGGCATCCGTCGGCAAAGGCCATTACATCGCCGAGGGGGTCAATGCCGAGCTCGACCGCCTGCGCGCCATCTCCTCCAACTCCCGGCAAGCCCTTCAGGATATTCTCGAACGCGAGACGGCAGCCTCCGGTATTCCATCCCTTAAGTTGGGTTTCAACAATGTCCATGGCTACTACATCGAGGTGCGCAACACCCATAAGGACAAGGTGCCTGACTCCTGGACACGACGACAGACCCTCGTCGGAGCCGAACGCTACATCACTCCCGAGCTGAAACAATGCGAGGCCGATATACTCAATGCCAAGGAGAACATCGAGATTATCGAACGGCGCGAATATATAAATCTCCTCGAACGCCTCACCGCCATCATCGCCGACATCGTGCGTGATGCCGCCCTCGCCGCCGAAATCGACGTCTACCTCTCTCTCGCCGCCGTTGCCGAGGAACAACGCTATGCCCGCCCCGTGCTCGATGACTCTATGTCGCTCGAAATCACCGAGGGGCGCCACCCTGTCATAGAGAAACGCCTCCCTCCGGGCGAGGCCTATGTCGCCAACTCTCTCACCCTCGATTCCGACACGCGCCAGATAATGATGATCACCGGCCCCAACATGAGCGGTAAGTCAGCTCTGCTGCGCCAGACGGCCCTCATCGTCCTCATGGCCCAGACGGGCAGCTTCGTCCCCGCCGATGCCGCCCGTATCGGCATCGTCGACCGTATCATGACTCGTGTCGGGGCCTCCGACAATATCTCCGGCGGTGAATCCACTTTCATGGTCGAGATGAACGAGGCCGCCGCCATCCTCAACAATATGTCTCCCCGATCCCTGATTCTCTTCGACGAACTCGGTCGCGGAACATCCACCTACGACGGCATATCCATCGCCTGGGCTATCGTGGAGCATATCCACGACAATGGCCGTGTGCGCCCCAAGACCCTCTTCGCCACCCATTATCATGAGCTCAACGAGATGGAGAAAACTTTTCCGCGTGTCAAGAATTTCAACGTCTCCGTAAGCGAGCTTGACGGCAAGGTGGTCTTCATGCGCAAGCTCAAGCCCGGCGGATCGGAGCATAGCTTCGGCATCCACGTGGCCCGTCTGGCCGGAATGCCGAAATCTATCGTGAAGCGGGCCTCCGAGGTGCTCCGGCAGCTTGAGGATAGCGCCGCCAATCCCGTAGCGCGCACGAAGCCTGCGCCCCCCGGGAAAGCCGCCGCCCGTAAGGCCGACACATCATCCATCACCCCGCAGGAGGCCGTGCAGCTCTCGATTTTCCAGCTCGACGACCCCCTTCTCGGGCAGATGCGCGATCGCCTGCTCGGACTGAGCATCGACAACCTCACCCCGCTGCAGGCCCTTACCACCCTCCATGAACTGCGCTCACTCCTGACCGGGAAGGAGGAATAACCGCCGCATATTGGCGGCCAGAAGGTCGGGCGTCACATCCTCACGTGCCGTCTGCAGAGCGGCTATGACATCCTGGATGCGCTCCGGCGCCTCGTCGGTCTCCGCAAGCAGCAGCTCCGCCGGACATGCCGACAGGCTCGCCGCATTGAATTGCGCCCCGAAACTGATGTATATCCCCTGCTCCACGAGCATCTGCAGCACCGTCGGCTTCCCCCGGAAGCCATGGATTATCCACGCCTGCTTCGGATTCATATCCTTTTTCACCCCGATAATCATATCCTGAGCCTTGACGCAATGGATAATGAGGGGTTTCCCCAGTCGCTCGCTCAGCTCCACATGCTGACGGAAGGCATTGAGCTGACCCGCCATCGGTGCTCCGCCGCCATGCACCGTGTCGATGCCCGTCTCTCCTATGGCAAGCACATCCCGACGGCTCGCCGCCGCCTCCAGCGCGCTCAGGCGCGCCGGGTCGGCTCCCCCTATCCCGTGCAGAGTCCAGGGGTGCAGCCCGACGGAGTAGAACTGCGCCGGATACAATCCCTCGGCCGGAAGATCCGCCGGATCCAAGGCCACTATCCCCTCCGGCTGGGGCGCCGGATGATGCGTGTGGACATCGAGCAGGATACGCGGATGAGCCGTGCTCTCCCCCGTCCCGAGCCCCTCTAAAGCTGATATTTCATTCATATTCGTCTGATATTGGTGTATGGAATAAACAA
Source organism: Bacteroides sp. (assembly GCA_014801595.1). Lineage (GTDB taxonomy): Bacteria > Bacteroidota > Bacteroidia > Bacteroidales > Muribaculaceae > Lepagella. Next base: position 44,112 of record JAAVDV010000023.1, on the reverse strand, counting down.
TTTAACGCTCATTAACGTTTTAATCAAGTGTTATTGCATTTAATGGATTTGCTCCGTTATATTTGCCGTGTCTACGATAGTCGGGATCCGGCTCCTGCAATGACATACTTCATAAGTGATTTAAACAAAATTATAACAATCAGAAAAATGAAAAAATTTTTCATGCTGCTCGTGGCAGCTCTTCCGCTGGTGTTCGCTTCATGCGGCGACGACAACGACGATGATGACGTGGTGCCCACCATCAATCTCAGCCTCACCTCCGTATCNATGAACTACGGCGATACCTACTCCGACATAAAATGCTACGACGCTGCCGGAAAGGAAATCAAGAAAGCCACATGGACCGTGGCCGATGATTTCATCGCCACTGTCGATTCCAAGACCGGCGAACTCACTGCCAAGCATGTAGGCGAGACCACCGTCAAGGCCATATATGAGAATGCCACCGCCACTGCCAAGGTAATCGTAAAGGCCACTGACAATGGCTTCACCATGCCCCTCCTCACATTCGGCTCTTCCGTAGCCCAGGTGAAGGCCGCCATGGATAAGGCTCCCTTCCTCGGATATGTCGAGCCCACTGCCGGTTTCGATGTGGCCGACGCTCTCTCTTACTCTACCAAGACCACCATCTATCCCCTCTATGGCTATGGCTTCGAGAACGACCGTCTCGTAAGCTCCTCTCTCACCTGCGCCGAAGGCACCGATGCCGATCTCTCCCTCACCAAGTTCCTCGGCCAGTATTACAAGCTCTACGANCCCGAGNANGGCGACGAATATACCACCTATCTCTGCAACGCCAACAATGTCGACCAGGCTACTGTCNTCGTTNAGATGAGCACTCTCGACAGCGGNCAGGACTACGTCATCTGGGTGCCCGCAGCCGGCACGAAGACTCGCGCCACAGGTGCNTTCCAGGCCTCCGATTTCGAAAAGGCCCGCGAGATNATCCGCGCCCAGGTCAATAGCCTCAAGTAATCTGNTTAAGAAGGCGTTTAAACGCTCTCTATTTTTTTACAATATCAAAATCAAACGACTATGAACAAGATTTTTGGAATCCTCTGCGCAGGTTCGATCGCTTTGATCGCCACTTCCTGCGGCGGCAACAAGGCCGCTGAAAATGACTCTCTCAATTCCGACAGCGTGATCACTGCCGTTGAGGAAGTCGTTGAGATTGACTCCCTCTCCCCCGACTCTGCCGCTGTCACCGAGATGACCGCCGTCGAGGAGGTTGCCGCTCCCGCAGCCGAGGCTGCCGGNGCTGCCAAGGAGGCTGTGAAGGGTGCGGCCGCCGCTACTGCCACAAAGGCATCCTCAGTTGCCGACAAGGCTTCTGACGCTGCCAAGAATGCTGTCGACGCCGCTAAGAATGAGGCTAAGAAAGCTGAATCAGCTGCCACCGGCGCTGCCGCCAAGGCTGCCGATGCCGCNAAGTCTGTAGCCGAGAAGAGCAAGGAGGCTGTGCAGAAGACTGCCGACGACGCTGCCGCAAAGGCTAAGAAGGCTGCCGCNGACGCCCGTAAGAAAGCTCTTGAGGAGATGAATAAATAATTCTCCCCTCCAATACGCAATAAAGAAGCCGACCCGGTCTGACCGNGTCGGCTTCTTTATTNNGTGTATTTNTCGGNTGCTTTTACGCCGTCAGATGCCCAGGAAGCACCGGCATCGCGCCGTTCTGCGTGCAGACGTAAGCCGAGGTCTCCACTGCCGTATGGTGGGCCTCCTTCACGGAGCGACCCTTCAGTATGCTTGAGATGAACGCCGCCGTGAAGCTGTCGCCGGCCCCGACCGTGTCGGCCACCTCTACCACCGGTGTCGGCTGGAACGACACATTTCCCGGGGTGAAGACGTAGCTGCCGTTGATGCCGCAGGTCAGNATCAGCATCTTGAGGTTATATTTCCCCAGCAGTATCCAGCATTTGTCCTGAAGATCNATGCCGGGATATCCGAACATGCGCGACACCGTCACCAATTCCTCATCGTTGATTTTTAACACGTTGCAACGCTCCATNGATTCCGTGAGCACCTCCTTNGTGTAGAAACCCTGGCGCAGGTTGACGTCGAATACCACGAGCGTATCCGGATCATCCTTCGGCATGGCGTCAAGGAAGCGGTTGATCGTCGTGCGGCTGACGATGTTGCGCTGGGCCAGCGAGCCGAAGCATACCGCCTTCGTGCGCGACGCCAGTTCCTCGAGTTCCGGCGTGAAGGGAATGTTATCCCATGCCACATTCTCTTTNATATCATATTGCGGCACTCCGTTCTGGTCCAGTTCCACGAGCACCGTCCCTGTCGGATAGGGCACCGTCGCCAGATTATACGTCAGCTCCTTATTGTTGAAATTATCCAATATTTCCTGGCCTAACGCATCCTCTCCGATCGCGCTGACCACACATGAGTCAAGACCGAACTGCGAGACGTGATAAGCGAAATTCGCCGGCGCGCCCCCTATTTTNTTCCCTTCGGGGAGCACATCCCAGAGTGCCTCTCCCATTCCNACGACTATTTTATCTTTCATATCGGGTTTGTAAGTTTTGTTATTTTCCGGATTTTAAGGTTATCCTATGCCATATACAACGGCAATTCACGCCTTTTTGATTTTGAAGATATAGAAGAAGAGATAGAGCACACCGACGGTCATCACTGCCACGGCTCCTGCCACACCCATCGCATCCTGCGCGAAGCCCATCGCCAGCGGGAATATCGTGCCGCCGAAGAGGCCCATTATCATCAGGCCCGAAACTTCATTCTTCTCATCCGGCTGACGGTTGAGCGCCTGCGCGAACACCACCGAGAAGATATTCGAGTTGCCGAAGCCTATGCAGGCGATCGCCGCGAGAATGACAGCCTGGGTNGTGCCGACGAAGAGCCCCGCCATGCCCGCCAGCATGCAGATGACGCTGAAGGCGAAGAATCCTNTCACCGGGAATTTGGCCAATGCCCATGAGCCGAGCAGACAGCCCCCCGTGCGGAAGTAGAAGTATATCTGGGTGCCGATTACGGCCTCCTCCACGCTGAGCCCGAAGCGCTCGGAGAGTATCTGAGGCGCGAAGGTGTTGGTGCCCACGTCGATTCCTACATGACACATGATGCCGATGAAGCAGAGCAGCACGAAGGGAATGCTGAGAAGTTTCACGCATTCCATGAAGCCCGTCACCTTGTCGGCGCGTTCCTCCTTGATCGGAGTCCCCGCCAGCATCGCTATCGAGAGNAGGCAGAAGCAGGCGAAGATCGGGAAGAGTGCGCGCCAGCCCAGACCGAAGGTCGGTATCACCGCCGCCGCTCCCCATGCCATCAGATAAGGGGCGAGAAGCGAAGCCAGAGCTTTCACGAACTGGCCGAATGTCAGTGTCGACGCCAGCCGCGAGGGNTTGATGAGTCCCGATACGAGGGGATTCAGCGATGTCTGCATCACGGCGTTGCCGATGCCAAGCAGTGAGAAGGCCACGAGCATAGTGTAGTANCCGTTATTGAAAATCGGGATAATCAGCGACACAAGCGTCAGCGTCAGCGACAGCAGCACCGTCTTCTTTCTCCCTATCCTGTTCATAAGTATCCCCGTGGGCACCGAGAAGATGAGAAACCAGAAGAATACGAGCGAGGGGATGAATCCGGCCTGGGCNCCNGTGAGNCCGAGATCCTCTTTTACGAAATTGGTGGCTGACCCGACGAGGTCCACGAAGCCCATGGCGAAGAAACAGAGCATCACCGGCACGAGCTGCATCATCGTGCTCCGTTGTTTTATGGCATTCATATTTAAGTCGATTGAGTTCATTGTTTGAAAGGTTGTGCGTGTGATAGTATTAAGAAGAAGATTAAGGTTCCGGTCTATTTCCCGGGTGATTGAATTCCCCGTTTGAATCAGGGTATAAGAGGATAGATTGTCATTTTCTCTATGTTCGCTCCTCCGTCNGGCGCGGCCACGGTCAGTGTCGTATAGGGTTCCGTGGGGAAGACGAGGTTTGTCATCGCGTAGCGGCCGTCGGTGGCTATCGCCTCGATGCTCGATCGGTCGATGAAGATTCGGAGGGCGTATTTNCCCGTCGCGTTGTGGGTNGGAGCCGTGGTGACGGCCGGGAAGTTCTCGCTGAAGTCAGTCAGGCCGGAATTGCGGCGATCCATGCTGAATGTGCCGTTCTTAGCGTCGATTCTCATCTCTACCCTCTCCCCTTTGCTGTTGGAGAGAGTGATGTCGAGGTCTGATCCGTTCATTAGCTCGGCGTCAAGTTCTATCTCGCATATGCCGTCGTTGGCCGTCGGCAGAGTGTAGCTCTTNCCCTTCTTGCCCGGTTTCCCCGTGCCGCATTTGATGGCCTTTCCGCGCAGAGCGTCGATTTCAGGCGATACCCGCGAGGCGAGATAGAGTTCGCCGTCAGGTGCCTTGAAGAGGCTCAGCTCACGCGGCAGGGAGTTCGCGCTGCGGAATTGCATNGTCGGCACATCATTGGCATACTGCCAGTTGCTCATCCAGCCCAGGACGGTGTGCCGCCCTTCGGGTGCGTTGCTGAAGCTGACCGTCGCGTAGTAGTCTTTGCCATAGTCCATCCATTTTGTCACTTCCGGCCCGTTGTCGCATTTGAAGGTCTTGCCGTCGAAGTCGCCGACGAAGTATTGCACTCCCGAGCCNCCGAAGGGGGCGCCCGGATTGATGTTGACGATCAGCACCCATTTCTCCTTATCGGTGCCCTCCACGGGGAGCTTCATAAGGTCCGGACATTCCCAGACNCCATCCTGGCAGCCGTAGCCCTGGCCGAATTTGCTCTCCAGTGTCCAGTCCTTGAGATTCTTGCTCGTGAAGATGAGGTCTTCATGGTCGAGGGCCGAGGCCAGGACGAGCACCCAGTTATTGTGCTCCTCATCCCAGAACATGTTGGGGTCGCGGCTTTCACGCTCGTAGGCTATCACCGGATTGCCGGCGTAGCGGGTGAAGGTCTTGCCGTTGTCGGTGCTGTAGGCAAGGCTCTGCGTCTGCGCCGCGTCGGCTGATGTGAAGAGGGCTATCACCGCATCCTCTCCGAAGCCTGCCGTGTTGTCCTTGTCGACTACCGCGCTGCCGCTGAACACCATCCCTAACGGATCCGTGTAGAGCACACCATCCTCCGCNGTCCAATGCACGAGNTCTTTTGATGTGGAGTGTCCCCAGCTCATGTTCTGCCATTTCGATCCGTAGGGATTCCANTGNTAGTANAGATTCCATACGCCATCTTTCCAGAACATGCCGTTCGGATCATTCATCCAGCCGTATTCCGGCGTGTGGTGGTAGAGGGGGCGGTATTTCTCTCGGTTCGTCGTGTCGAAGTCATCGCTCAGTTTCAGGTCATGAGTCCAGACCGCATCCTGCAGGTCGCGTATGCTTGAGCGGTTTGAGTCGCAGCGGATGTCNAGAAGCAGTTTCTCCCCGCTCCGGNTGTCGAGTCGAAGCGGCACGTAGTAGTCGATCTTGCTGTCGGCGAGATTGATGTTGAGCGTTTCGTCGAGCTTGCCGTCCGTAAGTACCCGTATATGGGCNATCGGGGCTGTCTCCTGCACCGGCATGAGTAGATATTTCTCACCTTCGGCGTCGATGCGCACCATAGCGTTTCCCGGCGATAGATACTGTATCGTGAGGTTGCCGGCGGCTGTGGCGCATATTGCTGTCATGGCTGCCATGGCTGTTGTGATGAGATGTTTGTTCATTGCTTATGTGGGGTGTTGTAGTTTTGTTGATGGTTTGATGTCGGTTCCTTTTCTTCGGCGTGTGTGCCGTTTGGTTGACGTCGGCAAAGTTAGCCAATTTCCCGCTCAACGCCGTAACATTATTGTTGCATAGACCCTTGCGTATGTTGCGATGTAACAAATGTTGCCTCCAATGTAACATTTTTTGTATCAAAATATCTCTGTTACGGGATTTTTAATTAACTTTGCATCCGTCGGCATCATTGTCGCCCCGCCCTTGTCGGGNTCTATCCCTCTCTGTTATGAAACGATCACTCTCTATTCTTCTATCTTTTCTAATTCTCATCGCGCTTCTCCCGGCCTGCAGGCAGAAGCCGAAGTATCATATNGCAGTCTCCCAATGTTCATATGACGACTGGCGCCTCAAGCTCAACGATGAGATGGAGACGCAGTCGCTGCTCTATCCCGATGTAGAGCTTGAGATCAAGTCGGCCTACGACGACCCCGAACGCCAGCGCGCCGATATCCGCGCATTCATTGCCGAAGGTGTCGATGTCATAATCACCTCCCCCCTCGATAGCGAGAATCTCAACGGTGTCCTCGATGAGGCACGCCAGGCCGGTATCAAGGTCATCGTCTTCGACCGTCAGCCCTCCCGCCCTGTCTATGATATGTTTGTCGCCGCCGATAATCCTATGCTCGGGCAAGCGGCCGCCGAATATCTTATCGATTCCCGCGGGGGCGACGCGCATATCCTCGAGATATGGGGCACCACCACCTCCTCCCCNGCCCGGGGCAGGCATGAGGGTTTTGTCCGTGCCCTCGCCGCCAATCCCTCAGCCGCTTGCGTGGCCTCCCTCGAAGGGGATTGGAATGAGGCCCGTGCCGAAGCCCTCGTAGATTCCATTCTCCCCCTTCATCCTGAAATCGACGCCATCTTCGCCCATAATGACCGCATGGCAATCGGCGCNCGTAAGTCCACTCTCAAGGNCTCCCGCCCCGATATCGTCATTGCCGGAATCGATGCCGTCCCCTCTCTCGGAATGAAGGCCGTGGCCGATGGCACCATCGATGCGACCTTCATTTATCCCACTGCCGGAAAGGAACTCATCGACCTCGGTGTCAAGGCTGCCAGGGGTGAACCGCTCGAAAATGAACTCATCATCTCCACGGCTCAGCCCGTCGTGCGCCAGAATGCCGATATGTTGCTGGAAATCAATCGCTCTATAGCTGATGAGAAGGATAAGGTCGATTATCTCCACAGTCAGGTCGACCTCTATACCGCCCGCCATACCGAGCAGCGCGCCCTCCTCTTCGCTATCATCGCCATCGTCATTCTTCTGGCCATCGTCATCTTCACCCTCCTCCGGGCCTATTGGACGCGCCGCCGCAGCCAGGAGGTGCTCGCCGCTCAGAACGCGCAGCTGATGCAGCAGCGCGATGCGCTCGCCGATCTCAATCAGCGGCTCAACGAGGCTACTCAGGCGAAACTCGTATTCTTCACTAATGTCAGCCACGACCTCCGCACCCCCCTCACCCTCATCGCCGAGCCCGTAGGCCGCCTGGCCCATGCCTCCAATCTCACCCCCGATCAGCAACTCCTCATACGCCTCGCCGATAAGAATGTGCGCATTCTCCGCCGTCTCATAAATCAGATTCTTGATTTCCGTAAATATGAGAATGGCAAACTCAATCTCCGGCCCGTCGAGATGGATATAAGGCTGTGTTTCGAGGAGTGGGCCGAGTCCTTCGCGCATCTCGCTCATAAACGCCATATCCGTTTCAGTCTGGAGTTCGGCGAGCTCTCCCGCCCCACCGCCGCCCTCGATCAGGAGAAATTGGAGCGTGTCTTCTTCAATCTCATGAGCAATGCCTTCAAGTTCACCCCCGATAATGGAGTCGTCCGCGCGCATGTCTCCCTCTCCGGAGGCTCTTTCATCCTGAAAGTCAGCGACTCCGGACGCGGAATGGACTCTGAGACCCTCAGCCATGTTTTCGAACGCTTCTATCAGGCCGACAAGGTCGAGCCGCGTGGCTCCGGCATCGGCCTCGCCCTCGTCAAGGCATTCGCCAATCTTCATGGCGGCGATGTGAGTGTCGAATCCGCTCCCGGCGCCGGCTCTACATTCACTGTCACCATCCCTGAATCTCATATAGAGACCCCCGCCCACCGATCGGGCGACCCCGTCCCCCAATCCGATCCCCTCTCGGCCCCTGTGGCCGAACTCTCCCCCATCGAGAATCCCGATCCGGGTGAAATCGATGAATCCAAACCATGTATCCTCGTGGTCGACGACACCCCCGATATCCGCCTCCTTGTCCGCACTCTCCTCAAGGACGACTATACAATCCTTGAGGCCGACGGCGGCAAACAGGGCATACGCCTGGCCAGCAAGTATATACCTGACCTCATCATATGCGATGTCATGATGCCCGACCTCGGAGGGATGGAAGTCTGTCGACGGTTGAAAGAGGAGACCTCCACCAGCCACATACCCATCCTCATGCTGACGGCCTGCAGTCTCGACGAGCAACGCGCCGAGGGCTACGACTCCGGTGCCGACGGCTATCTCTCGAAACCCTTCGACGCCGACGTGCTCCGCGCCCGCTGCCGCGCACTGATCGCCAACCGCCGACGTCTTCTTGCCGCCCAGACCGATCTCATCCCCTCGAAAAAAGCGGAATCAGCCGATACGCCCCGTCAATCCGCCACCCCCTCCGATAATAATAATAATACGGAGACCGCGTCCGCNCGCGTAAAGAAAGCCGCTCCCAATGCCGCCATGGCAGTAGAGAACGATTTCTACCGTCGNTTCATCGCCATCGTCGAGCAAGAAATCGGNAACCCCGACATCACAGTCGAAGAGATNGGCGCCCGTCTCGGCCTGAGCCGCGTACAATTCTACCGCAAGATAAAAGCCCTCACCAACTACTCCCCCAACGAAATCCTGCGCATCCACCGCCTGAAGAAAGCCCACNCACTNCTCACCTCCACCGACTCCACCGTCTCCGAGATTGCCTACAGCGTCGGCTTCAGCTCCCCCGGCTACTTCTCCAAATGCTTCAAAGAATACTACTCCGAGCTCCCCGCCGACCTCCAGAAGCGCACCTCCCGCCTCCAATAAAGCCGCCCCTTAATGGAGGGTAGGGGCCAACCTACCCCGGGCCGTCCGCTTTAATGGAGGGTAGGGGCCAACCTACCCCGGGCCGTCCGCTTTAATGGAGGGTAGGTGTCAACCTACCCCGGGCCGTCCCCTTTAATGGAGGGTAGGTGTCAACCTACCCCCGCGCGTCTCCACCCGTCTCCGCCGCCCCGAAGAGGCCCGCTTAAGCTTGGAAGTTCATCCGAAGCTCCCGTCTCTCCTGAGCAAGCTCCTGTCTCTTCTGAGCAAGCTCCCGCCTCTCCTGAGCAAGCTCCCGTCTCTCCTGAGCAAGCTCTGCCATCACCCGAAGAGGCTGCTGAAGAATTTCCTCATCCGTATCGGGTGCTTTCTTACCGTGTGGCGGCTTCAGCCGGCCAATCCGGGCAAAGTCTCCCCTATCTACTGCTCCTCATGTTTCATTAGATAGCAGATATGTTTCAACGTCACAAAACTCTTATGCTACGAAACGATAATTATATATCATCCTCAGATAGTTACACTAATTTTGCAGCTGTAATCGGCANCCCCCCGGATCCTCCGCTATCCCAGCTTCCTCGCGAAGCCCGTCGATGCGCGAAGCCCGTCCCCGCTCGGGGCNCNTGCCCCGNATNCCCGATAGCCGGATCCTCCGCTCTCCNGCTCCCTCGCGAAGCTTGTCGATGCCGGCGGCTCCGCCGCCCCCACTCAAGAACAATATCTAACACAACAAACCTATACCAAATGAACCTACGAAACACCCTTCTCTGGACAGCCATGGCAGCCGTATCAATTTCGGCCTATGCCCAGGACCTGACCGTAAAAGGCACCGTTCTTTCAAAGACCGATGACGAACCCCTCATCGGAGCCACCGTCCTCAGCTCACATAAAGGCACGGCCGGTACAGCCACCGATATCGACGGTAATTTCACACTCACCGTCCCCGCAGGATCAACCCTCACATTCTCTTATATAGGTTACGAGAGCGTATCCATGAAAGCCGCTCCCGAAATGACCATCTACCTCGCTGAAAACTCCGCCCTCCTCGATGAGGTCGTTGTCGTCGGCTACTCCACCGAGAAAAAAGCCGACCAGACCGGCTCCGTCGCCGTCGTCAAAATGAAGGATGTCGCCGACACCCCCACCGGCAACGTCATCTCCGCCCTCCAGGGGCGTGTGGCAGGTATGACCGTCACTACCGACGGCACCCCCGGCGGAACTTCCACCGGCACCTCCATCCGAGGCAACTCCTCCTTCCGTTCCGACGCCTCCGGACCCCTCTACGTCATCGACGGCGTCATGACACGCGACAATCCCGCCACTATCCTCAACTCCAACGATGTCGAGTCGATCCAGGTGCTCAAGGATGCCGCCTCCGCCGCAATCTATGGCGCGCAGGCTGCCAACGGCGTCATCATCATCACCACCAAACGCGCCAAGAAGGGTGAGAGCCACGTCACTTTCGACGCAACCCTCACCGCACAGACCTACAAGCATGGCCTCGACCTCCTCGACGCCTATCAGTGGGGCGATGTCTATTGGAGCGCCTATAAATACGCCAACGGCGGTGCAACCCCCAATTCCGCCATCTACGGCAACGGCCCCAAGGCCGTTCTCCAGACCTACAAGAATCTCAACGGTGAGGATGTCCTCCCCTCCACGACCGACTGGGAGGATGAAATCCACCGCACCGCCCTCATGCAGACCTATACCATCGGCCTCAGCCGTGGCACCGAAACCGGCTCTTCCTCCTTCTCCCTCTCTTGGCTCGACCACGACGGTATCGTACGTGGCTCCGACTTCCAGCGCGTCAACTCCCGCTTCAGCTCTGACTACGGCTTCCTCAACAATCGCCTGAAACTCGGCGGCAACGTGGCCGTCAACTGGTGGCGCGCCCACTACGCCCCCGGCGGTGTCGAGGAACAGGCCATCAAGCAGCATCCCGCCAAGGGCGTCTACGATGTCACCGGCGTCTACAACGACCAGATCTCCGATATCCTCGGCGATACCCCCAACTCTCTCCGCCTCATCGAGCAGAATGCCGCCAACAAGCATGAGTATTGGCGCGTCTTCGGCAACGCTTTCCTCCAGATCGAGCCTGTGAAGAATCTTATCGTCAAGACCAATTTCGGCGTCAATTATTATTCTGAGATGAATAAGACCTTCGAGGCCGCATGGCTCCGCGACCCGGTCAACAAGCTTACGCAGTCCACCGCCAAGAATACTGATTGGGTCTGGACCAACACCGCTCAGTATAACATCGATTTCGGACGCAATTCTCTGATGGCGCTCGTCGGCGTGGAGTCCAAGCGTTACCACAACGAGTCTTTCTTCGGTTACGGCACAGGCCTCACCATCGAGGACCCCAATTATCTCTATCTCGAGAATGTCACCGGCAACAAGAACGTCGGCGCGGGCGCTTCCAATTATTCGATGTTCTCCGGCTTCGGAAAAATCAATTATTCCTACGATTCCCGCTATCTTCTCTCCTTCACCCTCCGTCGCGATGCCTCTTCCCGTCTCTCTAAGGAGCATAACTTCGAATGGTTCCCCTCTATCTCTGCCGGCTGGCGTATCTCGCAGGAGAAGTTCATGGAGAACACCCATTCCTGGCTCGACGAACTCAAGCTCCGTGCCGCATGGGGTATCAACGGTAACGACCTTATCGACAACGAGGCTTTCTACGCCAAATATCTCATGAGCCTCCGCTCAGGCGCCTACAATATGAATGGCGATAATGTCACTCTCGCCCCCGGCGCCTTCCGTATCCGCGCAACTAACCCCGACCTCACTTGGGAGAAGACCTATCAGACCAACGTCGGCATTGACTTCACCATGCTTCGCGGTCGCCTCTCCGGATCTCTCGATTATTTCTATAAGGATACCCACGACATGCTCGTCGAGAAACCCTATATCGCCACTATCGGCGAGGGCGGCTATTGCTGGTACAANGGCGGAGCCATGACCAATCAGGGNGTCGAGATNACNCTCAACTGGCGCGACAANATCGGCAAGGATTTCCGTTATGAGGTAGGTTTCAANACCACCGTCATGAAGAATAAGGTCACCGACCTTATGGACGATATCTACTACAGCTACGGCGGCGGCTGGGGCGACCTCTCCCTCGTCGGTCAGTCGATCGGCTCCTGGATGGGCTTCAAGACCGATGGCGTCTTCCATTCTCAGGCCGAGGTTGATGAATATTGCTCGCAGTATGAGGTTGAGTTCGGTGCTCCCGGCGTGGGCCGTGTCAAGTATCAGGATGTCAACGGCGACGGCAAGATCAACTATAACGACCGCACATGGCTCGGTTGCGACCTCCCCAAGGCACAGTTCGGTCTCAATCTCGCCGGCTACTGGAAAGGCTTCGACCTCTCGATGTTCTTCAGCTCCATTATCCGCGATGCCTACAACAACTCGAAGTTCTATACCCATCTCTTCCAGGGCTGGAACGGCAACCACGGCATGGCCCTTCTNGAAGCCGCNCAGGCCTATGAGGATTATCTCCTGACCGGATANTACGACTGCGACACCCCCGCTCCCACCACATCCAATTCCAACAACGAGACGGAGTGCAGCCAGTTCATCCTTGAAGACGGTTCCTTCCTCCGCCTGAAGACCCTCACTCTGGGCTATACTCTCCCCGAGAGCGTGCAGAAGAAACTCCGCCTCAGCAACGCCCGCGTCTACTTCCAGGCTCAGAACGTATTCACCGTCACCAAATATAGCGGCGCGGATCCCGAAGGCCTCGGCTACCCCTACGCCCTCCCCCGCAGCTTCACCTTCGGTCTCCAGTTCGGCTTCTGATCCTCCTCCTCCCCGTTTCCGGTCCCATCCGNCTCCCGGNTTCCGGTTCATTTGAATCCCGATTTCCGGTTCCATTTGAATCCCGCCGGCTTTCGGTCCCATTTGAATCCCGATCTCCGGTCCCATTCGAATATATGTTCCGGGTGCTTCTTTACTGTGAGGCGGCTTCAGCCGGCCAAATCCTCCCGGCTGAAGCATCCTCCATCACCCGGCTCAGCCATAATCAATAAATATCCAAACCAAAAANCAAAAAAGCAATGCGCTTCCACAATATTCTCCTCCCCGCTCTCGCTGCCCTCACCCTCGCTTCCTGCAGCGATGATTTCCTCGAGAACAAACCCCAGGGTTCCCTCTCCGAAGGCGTCATGAACTCCACCGAGGCCATCGACCTCCTCATCAACTCCGCCTACGCCGGCCTGATGGGCCGCACCAACGAGCAGGACGACCCCTGCTGGCGCCCCACCTCCAACTGGAGCTACGGCGAAGTCCGCGCCGATAACGCCTACAAAGGTGGCGGCGGCGAAGGCGACGGCTGGGATGTCCACGCCATGGAGACCTTCCAGCTCCAGACCAACAACGGCAACATCGACGGCCTCTGGTTCAACCGTTATTCCGTCATCTCCCGTTGCAATAACGCCATCCGTGCCCTCAAGAATGTCTCCATCGAGGAAGTTCCCGAACGCGACATCCGTCTGGCCGAGATGAAAGTGCTCCGCTCCCATTTCTATTTCGATCTGGTCCGCAGCTTCAATAAAGTCCCCTATATGGATGAGGATATGCCCACCACCGAATATATCAATGTCCGCAACGATGAGTTCTCCCGCGATGAGCATCTCTCCCGCATAGCCGCCGAACTGCTTGAGGCCGCCGCCGTCCTCCCCGACCGTCAGGCCGAACCCGGCCGCGTCAACGCCAACATCGCACGCGCCTACGCCGCTAAAGTGAAACTTTATCAGGCCTACAGGCAGGATCCCGCCACAAACCGTGTCATCTCTGTCGATAAGACGCTCCTTCAGGAGGTAGTCAATCTCATCGATCAGGTGCAGGGCTACGACCTCCTCGCCGATTTCCAGCAGCTCGACCAGATTGCCTATGAGAATGGCCCGGAATCCGTATTCGCCATCCAATATTCCATGAACGACGGCGCCCCCGATGCCGGCCGCATCAACTGGAGCAACCTCCTCAACTCCCCCGGCGGCAACTCCCCCTATCATGGCGACGGATTCTTCCTCCCCTCCCAGGATCTCATCAATGCCTATCAGACAGATGCCGACGGTCTCCCCGTTTTCGATTACCAGTCCCTCCCCGACTATGGAGTCGTTGAATTCATCGACGAGGAACACCAGACCCTCTCCAACATCACCCCCAGCGTCGATCCCCGCCTCGATTTCGTCGTAGGCCGCCCCACGATCACCTACAAGACCTACACCGAGACCCCCTGTCAGTCATGGGTGCGCGACCGCGGTGTCTACGGCCACAACTGCGCCAAGCGTTTCTGGGTATCTCCCGAATCCCCCGACATGTTCCAGGGTTGGCCCTGGGGAGCTTCCGCCCTCAACTGGCAGATAATCCGCTACGCCGACCTGCTCCTCTACAAGGCAGAGGCCCTCATCGAACTCGGCACCGACCTCGACCAGGCCCGCCAGCTCATCAACCGCGTCCGTTCCCGCGCCATGAACAGCCCCTACGTAAAGGACTTCAACGATTCCTCCAAAGATGCCGCCAACTACAAGATCGGCCTCTACCCCGCCGCCGGCTGGACACAGGACTACGCCCGCAAGGCCCTCCGCACCGAGATGCGACTTGAGAAAGCCCTTGAAGGCGAACGCTACTTCGACCTTGTCCGCTGGGGCATAGCCAAAGAGACGATGACCAACTACTTCGCCGCCGAGAAAGACACCCGCGTCTACTACCAGAACGCCACCTTCACCGATGGCGAAGAATACTTCCCCGTTCCCGTCGCCCAATACAACTTCTCCGGCGGCATCTACACCCAGAACCCCGGCTACCCCTCCTTCAATTAATGGAGGGTAGGTGCAAACCTACCCCCGTGCAGCCCTCGCGAAGCTTGTCAGNGCCTGCGAGCTCCGCTCGCCTCCGCCGTTAGCCTGAATACGAGAGAAGCCCTTCAGTCTNAGACTGAAGGGCTTCTCTCGTATTCAGGCTAAAAAGCCGCAAAAAAACTGCTACACTCTTGGGAGGAGTGTAGCAGATAGTGCAAAGTTAGTAATTAGGGATGAAATAAGCAAATTTTTAGGGTTAGAATTATGATAATTTAAGGAGAGATATCATCAGATGGAAATGGGGCTGAATTGACTCTTGNCATAATTGCTTATTTGATAGAGGATTGGGCTTCTAAAATCCGAAAACTGCTACACTCCTCCCAAGAGTGTAGCATCGCAAAGACAGAATAAAGTTTTCGGAAGTGCGCCTGATGTTCCCCACTAACTCATTGAAAATGAGAACAAACCATCCTCGGCGCGCCAACTGAATTTATATCCCTCTCCCAAAATCTCCAGAAATCCGGCCCTCAGAGTCTCCGCGTCCGCGAGCGCTCCTCTCCCCCGGTAGTTCCCGTGCCGTCGCGAAGCTTGTTGGTGCCCGCGAGTTCCCCGCACCCCGGCAGCTCCCGTGCCGTCGCGAAGCTTGTTGGTGCCTGCGAGCTCCGCTCGCCTCCATCAGTCCCTCGCTCCGATAGCCTGATCCCTCGCGAAGCCCGTCCCCGCTCGGGGGCCCGTGCCCCGCCCCCCCCCGAAAAATCCCCATGTGGTATCTCCTCAACTACATCGCACCGGCCCTCCACCGAAAAGAGCAACTCGATGCCCGCATCGAGGCCTACAACTCTCTTAACGGCACCGACCTCCGCGTCTTCGCCCCACAGATTGTAGAAGCCAAACCACAATCCGGAGGCACCATCCGAATCGTCAGCCGGGCCATCCTATTCCACTACATCTTCATCACCGGTCCGCTCGAACACATCAAACGCCTCGCCTCCACCGGCGGCGGCCTCTCCTTCGTGCTCCGCCATCCCGATTCCCTCCCCTCCACAGAAAGAATCCCCTCCGCAACCACCCCCACCGTCGCGAAGCCCGTCACTGCCTCTCCTACCTCCGAAAAATCTTCCGTCGTCGCGAAGCTCGTTGGTGCCACGAGCTCCGCTCGCAAAATCTCCTCCTCCACCCCCGAAAAATCTTCCGTCGGCGCGAAGCTCGTTGGTGCCGCGAGCTCCGCTCGCTATGTCACCGTCTCCGATGCCGACATCCAAGCCTTCAGCATCATAGCCCGCGCCTACTCCAACCGTCTCCCCTACTACAACCCCGCCGACATCGACCTCCTCGACGGCGACGAAGTCGAAGTCGTCAGCGGCCCCTTCACCGGCCTCAAAGGCACCTTCATCACCCGCCGGGGTACCCAAAACGGCAACATAGTCGTAGCCGCCACCTCCCAAATCGGCTCCATCGCCTACGACATACAGGCCGACACCATCCGCATCATCCGCTTCGCAAAAGACTCCCGCCGGGCCTACGATCAGATTGATGCATTCATCCCCCGGCTCCTCGATGCCCTCGAAGCCTACCGGGCCGACCGACCCCTCACCCCCGCGCAAGCCGCCTCCCTCCACGTCTTCACCCGCCGCTTCGCCGTCACCGAAATCCCCGGAGCCAAACTCGATGCCAAACTCCAGGCACTCCTCACCGTAGCCCACGAAATCCTCGGCAACCCGCAGGAATCCGCCGCCGCACGAGCCCGCTACGAAAAGCGCCTCCCCTACGTCACCAACCCCCGCACCCTCCGCCTCCTCCACGAAATAATCCCCTTTAATGGAGGGTAGGTGCAAACCTACCAGCCCCACCGGCGCGAAGCTCGTCCGTGCCGCGAGCTCCGCTCGCCTTCGAGATAGCTCCGTCCGCTCGCCCCGTCAGCCGCTCGCATAGAAGAAATAGCGATGCAGGAGGCTCTCATCTTGCAACCTGTGTCACCCTGCAAACACCCCCTGCATCGCCCCCTATTTCTCTCCCCTTCCTTCTCCGGGTGCTTTTTTACTGTGCCTCGGCTTTAGCCGGGCTAAAATCCTAAGTCCATGCTCACCCGCATCCTCCAGCTCCTCCACGAAGAGGCCCTTCACCCCGGCACCGTCGACAAAATCCTCCTCTGCCAACAGATCCAGGCCCTCCTCATGAAAGAAAATAAAAACTCCGAGCCCTCGCGCGGCTCAGTCCAGGCGGTAGAATCCCTTTCCTCGCGAAGCCCAGGCCCTGCGCTCGAATCCGAGTCATCGCGAAGCAATGTCCCTGCTCGGGGCTCGTGCCCCGATCCCCGTTCGGTCGTCATCGCCTGGTACACAGGCACCCTCGACCGCTGGCGCCGCAGCCTTCGCTCACCGCGCCCCCTCGCCGAAATCCATCCCGCTGACCGCCCCCGCATCCTCTCCCTAATTAATGGAAGGTAGGTGTAAACCTACCCCCGCCGCGAGTAGCCCCCTTAATGGAAGGTAGGTGCAAACCTACCAGCCCTCACCGGCGCGAAGCTCGTCCGTGCAGTGAGCTCCGCTCGCCTTCGAGATAGCCCCGCCCCCGATAGCCCTCACCGGCGCGAAGCCCGTCCCCTCGCGAAGCCCGTGCCCCGTTAAATCCCAAGCCCATGCTAAAATCCCTCATAACCACCCTCCTCCTGCTGCTCACCCTCCTCCTCCCCCTCACCGGCAGAGCCCAGGATACCGACGAACTCTCCAACCCCGTCTACATCGGAGCCTTGCTGCTCGACGAACCCGCCGAGCGCGACATGGCCAAACTGTGCGAATACTACGGCTTCACCCCCTCCGGCACCGACGACAGCTTCACCCTCTACACCCGTTCCGACGGAGCAGAGATCCGCTTCCGCGCCACCGGCGACCGCAACAACACCGATCCCGTCATAGAGATCCGCTGCCCGCAGTCCACCCGCGACACCCACGAAGACCTGATGCAGCTCCGCTACGAACCCGTCAAGAAACACGCCAACACCTACCGCAAAGGCACCAACCTGGCCACCCGCTACTCCTCCGCCACCCTCACCGGCGACCGCACCCACTCCACCATCCGCTTCACCAAGCACCGCACCCGCTAACCCTCTTATCTTCTCCCCATCTCCTCGTTTCACTTCACCCATCCCCCTATGCACGCGACACTCTCCCCTCAATTCTTCATTTATATTTCTTAATTCATACAGGATTCAGGGACACCGATTGTGCAAGCAAGACCATAATTAACCATAACCACTGACTTCCCCGTCCCTGATTCCTCCCTTTATTTATTTTAGTTTTTGATTGGACATGGAAGCATCCTTCCATAATAATAAACGTATAGCCAAAAACACCCTAATTCTTTATTTTAGGATGTTGTTGGTTATGGGGGTATCCCTTTATACCTCCCGTATTGTTCTGGCTCAATTAGGAGTATCCGACTATGGTATTTATAATGTGGTAGGTGGTATAGTGGTCATGTTCTCCTTTTTGAATGGAGCTATGTCTCAATCCACCCAACGTTTTCTTTCATTTGAGTTAGGTCGAAGAAACGAGATAGAACTTGAAAAAGCCTTTAAAACTGCGGTCACCATTCACATCATCATTGCAGGGATCATATTTTTATTAGCGGAAACGATTGGTTTATGGTTCCTTAATAGGATTATGAATATCCCAGATGGGAAAATGACAGCAGCTAACTGGGTGTTTCAATGTTCCATCCTGTCTTATTTGATTTCTATATTGCAGGTTCCTTATAATGCCGCTATTATTTCTCGGGAACATATGCAATTTTATGCCTATATGGGTATATTGGATGTGGTGGCAAAATTAGGTATCGCATTTTCCCTTTCATTCTTTATCGTTGATAAACTCCGTCTATATGCAGTTTTGATTTTATTGGTGACTGTCATTATATTCTGCGTATATAAAATATTTTGTTCCAGACATTTTAAAGAATGTGTCTTTGGATGGTTATATGAGAAGAATAAATTCAGAGAAATGGGGTCATATGCTGGTTGGAGTACCTTTGGTTCTTTAGCATGGGTTTGTAAATCACAAGGACTTAATATTTTACTTAATTTATTCTTCGGAACAGTCATAAATGCGGCATATGGTGTTAGTAACCAAATTAATACTGCTTTAAATAGCTTTGTTCAAAATTTCACCACAGCAGTAAATCCGCAGATCGTCAAGAGCTATTCTTCCGGAAACTATGAAAACATGCAGGTGCTTATCACGTATGGAGCAAAGTTCGCTTTTCTATTGATGCTGTTGCTATCAATGCCTATACTATTAAATATAAATCACATTCTTCATCTTTGGCTGGTAAAAGTTCCTGAATATACCGCTATTTTTGCACAACTTGTGGTCATCAATTCTTTAATTGAATCTATTTCCTATAGCATGGGAGCCGGAATCCAAGCTACAGGAAAAATAAAATGGTATCAGATTGCAGTTGGAGGTACCATTCTATGTAACTTACCGGTATCGTACATCCTACTAAAGCAAGGATGTCCCCCGTATTCCGTCTTCTTAGTAAGCATAACCCTATCTCTGATCACCATTTCTGAAAGATTATGGATAATGCGGGAGAATATACCTGATTTTTCTATAAAAAGATTCTTTAAGAAAACTCTTTTGCCTCTTGGCATCTTAGGAGTTATTAGTATTATTAGTCTTATTGTTTACACTGCATATAATCTATCCTCAGTCTTTTCTTTTTTCCCTTCGTTGCTGACAGTTTTTATAGCAGTGGGGATACTGGAATATTGGATAGGTTTGAATAAGATAGAGCGCCGTTACATATGGAATATCGTAAAATCAAAAACAAAAAGTTTATCTTTCTGATTTTCTAATCATTTCGTGCTTGTCATAGGGTGGACATGGTACAGTACTATTGTTAATACCCAACATGCAAAAGTATCAGGCACAAACGAATTTGTTCATCTAAGCATAGATGATTCGGAATTGCTTTTTGATTTAAATTAGAGGGGATATAACTCCATATTTGAGTCTCCCGTGATGAAGGATTTAAGGGGTTTACATGAGAAGTATGGGGCAAAATTCACATTCTATACCTACAATCAAGTAAAGAGGAAATTTGTTGAAAGGGATTTGATCATCACAATTGACCAAATTCATTTTCGGGATTGGAAAGAATTAGGTGAGATAGTGATTGGTTGAAAATCGGATATCATTGGAAATCTCCGGACTTCAACGATAAAATAACAGTTAAAGATTTAATCGCGGGGTATCAGAGCTTTTTAATAACTGTCGGAAGGATAGATAATCTCAACTCCAATATAATTCGGCTTCATTATTTTTATGGTCCCGATTTATGGTCCCGATTTATGGTCCCGATTCAATAATTGAAAATTTGAGAGATGTTGAAGTGCTGTTATGTCCCGAATCAGAGGAAAGCATACATATAATCTAAATCAAGCCGAATAATATTCAGATACACGAATAAGGAGTGGTGGAAAAATGGTGTTAGGTATCGACGAACTGATTTTCGATTGGAGAATCATCTGCTAATCCCTATAAAAGCCCTTCGCCGGATACAGACTGATACACTGGTCATCTTTACCCATGAATGGAGACTGACTCCACAGCCAATTACGAAATATTTTTTCAAAATCAATTAATTCAGGTCGATTAGAACTAAATATATTGAATAGGTATAATCTTGAGTTAACGTGTAAGTGGTTAAGTGAGAATAAATACGTATACATTAATAATTGATGAGTAATATGGATAAAATCAAACGATTCATAGACATTCAAGTTCCTGTCACTACCTGCACTCTGAGATGTCACTATTGTTACATAACTCAGCATAAGCTTTTCTCAGCAAAGGTTCCTAAATTAAAGTATTCTGCGGAACAAATAGGAAAGGCTCTGTCTAAAGAAAGATTGGGAGGAGTTGCTCATTTAAATATCTGTGGTAATGGAGAGACTCTTCTTCCTCCTGAAATGACGGATATAGTCAGAGTATTACTGGAGCAGGGCCATTATATCATGATTGTAAATAATGGCACCATTACCCAGAGATTCAAGGAGATGATGGAACAGTATCCTCCAGAATTGAAGAAACGTTTGGGATTTAAATTTTCATTCCATTATCTTGAGCTTAAGAAAAAGAATTTAATGGATAGATTCTTTGATAATATAAGACTCGTCCGAGATAATGGGTGTTCTTTTTCGTTGGAAATGACACCTTCAGATGAACTTATCCCCCATATAGAAGATATCAAAAAAATCTGTAAGGAGCAGGTTGGAGCCTTATGTCATGTGACGGTCGCCCGTGATGAGAATGTACCAGGATTTGTAATCCTTTCCAAACTTTCCAGAGAAGAATATCAGCGTATATGGGGTCAGTTTAATTCTCCCCTTTTTGATTTTAAGATGAGTATCTTTAATCAAAAGAGAAATGAATTCTGTTACTCCGGTCTGTGGGGGGGTATATTGGATTTAGGTACCGGCGTATTACGTGCGTGCGATTGTACATTCAATCGCCAGAATATTCTTGATGATCCCACTAAGCCTATTGACCTAAAACCTAAAGGTCACTGTAACAAGGCGCATTGTCATAATGGCCATGCGTGGCTTGGATTAGGAATGATTCCGGAACTCTCGACTCCTTTCTACGCTGAAATGAGAGATAGAGTCGATAAGAATGGAAATCATTGGCTGGTGCCTGAAATGAGAGAATTCCTAAGTCAGAAATTAGCAGACAATAATGACCTGATTAGCGATAAGGTTAAAAATAGACTATACCACCAAACATATCTTGATGATAAGCTTTGGAACCTGCGAGCTAAATTAGGAAAGATCTATTATTCCATCAAGAAATGAAATCCGGTAAATGGACTATAATGAGAAGATAACGGAACTTCAGGATCTAATCAGACAGGCCATACTGCCTGTTATTGGTTCTAAAGCTATACTTGTTGATGCACCCTACTATAATAATATAGGGGACGTACTGATTTGGCAAGGAATATTGGATTTCCTTAAAGCCAATAACATAAAACTTCTGTCATCACATAGCTGTGATACCTTTCGTTTCCAAGCAATTCCAGATGATGTCACTATTCTAATGATGGGAGGAGGAAACTTTGGAGATTTATATCCCTGGGCTCAAAATATGCGAAGAAAAGTGATTGAGCATTATCCTACTAATAAGATAGTCATGTTCCCCCAATCCGTATGGTATGAAAACAAGGCTCTTGTAAAACGGGATGCTGAAGAATTCTCAGCTCATAAGAATCTTTACCTCTTTGCTCGGGATAATTGGAGTTACAACTTCTTAAAAACAAATTTCTCATGTAATGTCATATTGAAGGCTCCCGACATGGCCTTCTATATAGACTCCAAAAGATTGGAGAAATATCGAGGAAAGGAAGAGGCAAGGAAATTATATTTTAAAAGAATAGACAAGGAGCTTACTCCACAGTCTCCTGATGGAATCACAGGAAGTGAGATACATGACTGGCCTTCATGTGAAAATTCATTGCGGATATTTCCTCTTTTTAAATATGGTTATGCATCTGGCAATAGATTATTAGAATATGGAATTAAAGTTCACTCTTTGATTGACAAGGCGGCTATAAAATTAATTAAAAACTACTTGGTCAAAATGGGATGTGATTTTCTGAAACCATATAATGAAATTATAACAACACGATTACATGCAATGATATTATCGATATTATTGTATAAGCCGGTGAAATATATTGATAACTCTACAAATAAACTATCAGCCTTTGCGGATACATGGTTGATCGATTTTACTCAAGTACAGAAATATGAATGAAGAACATATAAAGGTTTCGGTTTTAATTCCAGTTTATGGTGTAGAAAAGTATATTGAAAAATGTGTAAAATCCCTGTTTGAACAGACCATCCAGGAGGGAATAGAGTTTATTTTTGTAGATGATGCTACACCTGATAACAGTATTTCAATAATTGAAAGAACCCTGCTTGATTATCCACAAAGGATAAATCAAGTTAGGATTATCCATAACAAAAAAAATCTTGGACTTGCAGACACTCGTGTTGTAGCTCTTAAAGCTGCGAGGGGGGAATATGTAATACATTGTGACAGTGATGATTGGGTGGATGTAACAATGTATGAGAAGTTGTATCAAGAAGCTCTCTTATCAAATGCAGACATCGTGGGTTGTAATTCAATCCATGTATTTAAAAAAGGGGAAACTGTAAATAAGGAGAATTTTCTACTGCCTAAAAATATCCTCTTATCTAAACTAATTAAACGAAAAGGAGTAATTGATGGTTACTTATGGAATCGACTGATTAGAAGGGATTTTTATATAAGGCATATGTTCAAGGCAAGAAGTCGTACCACATTATTTGAAGATATGGCAGTAACTGTGCCGATGCATGCATTATCAGATAAAGTAGCTTATGTAAATGAAAGTCTGTATTATTATAGAAGGACTGATGATAGTACAATGTCAGCTGAATTAAGCGAAGGTAACATTAGATCTGCAGTAGGGGTATTAATGGATTTATTCAATACGCCCAGCCTGCAAAATTGGCAATCGGAAATCCAGTATAGAATGAGAAGTATGCTGTTTAATCGGCTTTACCCTGTTAACAAAGAAAAAGCAGTTGCGTGGATGAACGTAGAGTATAAGTTAATTAAAGAGTTTGGTGTACCCCTTTTATTGAATGACAAAATAAGGATAAATTTAATAGAGAGAGGATATTTTCGTACACATAATCTATATCAATGGACATCATCGTTGTTTAGGTTCCAATACTGGAAGTATTTGTTTGAGAGAGTTATGAAGAAGTCTCGCAATATCAAATAGTATAGGTAGTGTTATAGAGCCTTATTAACCATTAGAAAATGATGATTCTGAAGATATTTTAGGTACTTTGGTGGAAATCTAACAGTTATTCTGTAATTCATGTATCTTTATATTATATTAATTTTTATTATTGGATGGCTTCTACATCCTATAATAGAAAGAAAATACTGTAAAAGAACAGCCGATATTATATTTTTAGGTTTGATGACTACAGTATGTTTATTCGCTATGGGTCTGAGGGATGCTAGCGTGGGAATGGATACGGAAACATACAAAAGTTTCTTTGAAGATTATCAGCGATATAATTGGTATAAGATTTTTACTGAAAAACCTACTGCTCAGGGTAATGATACAGTAGAATTAGGATTGAAAATACTGATGAAACTCTGCGGGGAGCTTTATCCCAACTACTACTTCTATCAAGTTGTGTTCAGTGGTATTTATATAGGTTTATTTATATATTTCATCTATAAGTATACATTTAATGTAATCTTGGCATTTGCAATATTTTTGGGAGGAGGTTTGTTCATGCAAACTTTCAATATCGCTAGACAAATGCTGGCAATTGCAATTTTAGCCTATTCTATGATATTTCTCATAGAGAAGAAGTATATATTATCATTATTAAGTATTGCTTTCGCTTATTTATTTCATACGTCAAGTATAGTCGCATTGATAATGTTCGTAGTGTATCCTCTTAGGAATAATAAGGTTATCTTGTATTTTACACCATTCTTGATGCTCCTTTTCCTGAGACTGATAAATGATATAGTGTTGCCGCTTTTATTAAATTCCTTCGGTGAACAGTATTTAAGATATGCTATGAGCGATTTTTCCCGCCCCAACAAAGGAATAATATTGAAGCTAATGTGGGGTAGCAATTTCATCTTGAGTGTATGGGCGCTTTATAAGAAAGATTCTTCAGTCCTTAGATTTCTGGCAATATTAGCCTTAGTGGCAGTCGCGTGCTTTATAATAGGTCTATCCATCAACTATGCAGACAGGGTTGGATTGACTTTCTTACCCGCACTTCTTATTCTGTATGATAGATTTGGACAAACTTTCACAAAAACCTCATGGAAAAAGCTTTATTATAATTCATTCACTGCTTTTTATCTCATTTACTTCTGTTATTATACCCTGACCATAGGATCGATTTCCTATTCAAGTATAATAACATTGTGAAAACCTAAGAGGAGGTTGTAATGTATAATTGATAGTATTTTATTTATGAAGCTCTCTATAATAATTCCGGTGTATCAGGTAGAAGCTTATGTCGCAAAGTGTATAACCTCCTGTCTGTCCCAACGAGATGTAAATTTGCTTGATTATGAGATTATAATAGTGAATGACGGGACTAAAGACAGGAGTATGGATATAGTGAATCAACTCATTTCTCCAGACTGTCAACCCCCAATTAAAATAATCAATCAGGAAAATAAGGGATTGAGCGAGGCACGTAACACAGGCTTAAGGTATGCTACAGGGGAATATGTGTGGTTTGTTGACAGTGACGACTATATAGAACCGGACAGTGTGGCCTCTATCATTGCCACAATAGAGGCAAATAAGGTTGATGTGATCCAAATGCCCTATCGAATCCTGTATGAGAATTCTAATAGGACCGAGATTGAATCTGTTGTTACAATTTGTAACCCGATAATCGGGAAGAAATGTATGGATATTACTCGGTTCCCTAATCTTGCCCAATCACGAGTAATTCGAACTTCCTTTTTAAAGGATAATAGGATTGTTTTTCGTCCACATATTCTCCATGAGGATGCGGAATTAAAGCCTCGCTTGCTATATGCTGCTAAAAGCGTGGTCACCCTTAATAAGCTCCTATATAACTACCTTAAACGTGCGTCTAATTCTATTACGTCTTCTTTCACAAAGCGGAATGCAGAGGGACGATGGGAGGGAGTTAAATCTATGTATGAATATAGTAAAGAACTTCCCACAACTGACCGAAAACTATTTATTCCGGACATGAATTTTAACATGTATTTCATAATAACAGGGCTAAATAAACTTGCACCGGATGATAGACACCAAATAATCAGAGATATCATTAACAACCGTCATATATTTAAGCTAATGAAACACACACTATCTCCTAAGAAGTTGTTGGTTTACTCGATGCTATATTATTCACCAAAAATATTTTTTAAACTGCTATCTACGTGAATTATAATTCCCTCAAATTTTGAATTCTTCGAATGTATAAAAGATTCTTTAAGAGACTTCTTGATATAGTTGTTTCCCTCATATGTCTGCCCTTTGTGTTGGTAACTATAGTTATAGTAGGTCCGATGGTATACTTTACTGACCCAGGTCCGATTTTCTATAATGCTCCGCGAAAAGGAAGATGGTGTAAGCCGTTTAATATGTTTAAATTTAGATCAATGTATCAAAATGCACCAGATCTTAGGAATGCAGATGGCTCTACATTCACTTCCGATAAAGACGCGCGAGTCACTAAGGTTGGACGAGTTCTACGCAAATACAGTATCGACGAACTACCGCAATTACTGAATGTGCTAAGGGGAGATATGAGTCTCATTGGGCCTCGTCCGAATCTTAACAGTTATGATCTCAACTATGCTGAGTTACCGGAGGTGCTTAAAAAACGATACTCTATGAAGCCGGGTGTAACAGGTTATTCCCAGGCTTATTATCGAAATTCCATCTCCCAAGAAGAGAAGTATAACCTTGATGCATGGTATGCAGATAACGTGTCTTTCATATTAGATATGAAAATTCTTTTTGAGACTTTTTTAAGTGTAGTTCGACATAAAAATATAAATGCAAGTAATTCTTGAATCTAAATATGCGTATGTCAAAACTGCTAATTCTTGGAGGAACTTATGCGTCCTTAGATATTGTGAAGGTTGCTAAATCCTTGGGGTTCTATACCATCGTTACAGATAAGGATTCGGGGGGGGCGGCCAAGGATATCGCTGATGAGACATTGCAAATCAGTACCACTGACTTAGAGGCTCTGGAGAAATACATAAAAGAGAATACAGTAGATGGAGTGTTCTGTGGTCCCAGTGAGTTCAATCTGAATAATGTAATAAATTTGTGTGCTAAAGCCGGCATTAGATGTTATGCTACTCCGGAGCAATGGGAAATGTGTTCAAACAAAGAGACATTCAAGACCTATTGTAAGGATAATGGGGTACCTACGGCACCTGAGTATGACATCAGTAATTTTACTGATGACTCAACCGATAAGGAGATTGAATACCCGTTGATAGTCAAGCCTGTGGATGGATGCAGCTCCAAGGGCATTACTATTTGTTACACGAAGGACGATGTGTTGAAGGCCTATGATTACGCAATGTCGTGGTCAACCTGTAAGCGGGTAGTAATAGAGAAATACATCGATAACGGTGGCTCTATTTTCAGCTTCAGATATCTGATTAAGGATGGGGAGTTTTTTCCTTACCTGATGTTTGACACCTACATCGCAGATCCAATCAACAAGAAATACCTGATCAGTGCTTTTACTTACTTCCCTTCGGATCTCACGGAGACTTTTTATAGGGATGTGGATCAGCCTGTACGGAAAATGTTCAAGGCTATGGGATTGAAGAATGGTACAGCATTTATCCAATCAATTCCTTATGAGGGGAAAATCTATTGCCATGAGATGGGTTTCCGACTGAGCGGAGGTATGATCTTCAAGATTACTGAGCCGATGATGGGGATAAATGATATGAAGATGATGGTGCGGTTTGCCGGAGGTGGTGAAATGATTACCGATGAGGAATTGGCGGCCTTGTCGACTACACGTTCTGATAAGGTTATGGCGCAACTGATGATTCCTCTTGACTGCGGAACTATTGATAAAATTGAGGGGCTTGAGGAAATAAAGAGTTGGGATGGAGTCACCGATTTTCTGCAATATTATCATGAAGGTGACACTGTAAAAGAAAACTATATGGGGACGTTGATGCAACACTTCGGCAGGTTCACTCTTCAAGCCTCTAACAAAGAAGAGATGATGGAATTGGTCAATAAGATTGAATCCACTCTGAGAATCTGTGATTCGAGGGGTAGAGATTTGCATACGATGAAATTCAATACCGATAGAATAAAGTGAACAGTATGGAAAAGACAAGAAAATTCCTGGAATCCATCGGATTACCGGGTGGAGATCTGTATACTCTGCCAACCTCGGAAAAAAGATTTGATGACGGTGGACAGTATAGGTTTGAAGTGCCTGGTATCCAGGGTCCGAAAGTGATGGAAGCTCTACTTGAAGAGATTGACAAATATGGTCTTTACCTTCACCGTGTTACTCAGACCAAGGGTATTATGTCCCTATCGGATAAAGAAATAACCGCTATGGTAGATTTGGCAAATAATGCCAATGTAGAACTGATTCTCGCCATTGGTCCGAGAGCTACAACTGATACGAGTGCGTCGGTCAATACTCCGGAGGGAGTGAGAATGGGATACCGTCTTCGCGGGCAGGAACAGATTGTTCGTGCGATTGAAGATGTAAAACGCGCAGCCGCATTAGGATGCCGAGGCTTCCTTGTATACGATGAGGGATGTCTGTGGGTACTGAATGAAATGAGGAAAGCCGGTGAGATCCCGTCGGATTGCCACTTTAAGGTATCTGCACATACCGGTTTTGCGAATCCTTGTTCCGCCCGTCTACTTGAATCCATAGGAGCCGATTCTATCAATCCTGTGCGAGATATACAAGTGCAGATGCTATCGGCTATGCGCGCATCTGTGGATATACCAATTGATATTCATACTGAGAATCCAAAATCAACCGGAGGGTTCATTCGCCATTATGAAGTGCCGGAGTTTATACGTGTGGCATCCCCTATCTACCTTAAGACAGGAGGTAGTGTAGCTCAGACACACAGTTGGGATTCCACAACAGATGATGCGAAGAAGAGAGCGAAGCAGGTATCGCTTGTAAAGCGAGTGATTGATCAGTATTATCCTGATGCAATTCAGTCGCCGAGAGGTTTCAATAAGTAATCATTCATGAAATTTCATAGCTATAACCCGGACTTTAACTTCGTTAAAGCTCCGATGGAATTCAATAAGCATACTGACCGAGATACGTTACAGTATTGTCTTGGCAGTACGCTGTATATGCCCGGCACAAAGGACATACGAGACAAGGTAGTGAATAAGAATCTAGATGTCACTTCTTTTGTGATGTGCTGCGAAGATGCTATCAAGGAGGAGGATCTTGCTGCCGCTGAGGACAATATTCTCTCTACTTTGGATTACTTTGCGGACAAAATCACTGAAGGTGAAATCACCCTCAATGACATACCGTTGATATTTGTCCGCGTTCGAAATACCGAACAGTTTAAATCTTTTTCGCAACGACTTACCGCAAAGCGGGCGTCCGTGCTGACGGGTTTCAATTTCCCTAAATTCAACAGCCGTAATGCCTTAGATGTGTTGAAAACGTTGGTTGACGTGAACAATCGTCTCGGGATACTGCTCTATGGAATGCCAATACTTGAAGGAGAGGAGTGTGCATTTCGCGAAACCCGTAACCAGGAGTTGCTACTGCTTAAGAATATTCTTGAACCATACAAACAGCTCATACTTAATATTCGTGTAGGTGGCACAGATATGAGTTCTCTATTCGGAGCGCGTAGAGGAATACATTCCACGGTTTATGATATTGCACCTGTAAGAGACGCATTGTCAGATATTCTGAACTTCTTCAACAGATATAACGATTATTGTGTATCTGCAGCTGTGTGGGAGTATTTCCGGGCCTATAAAGAGGATGATATTGATGAGATCATCAAGGGAAATTTCCACAGTGCGTTGATTAAAGGACAGGATATAGTGAATCCTGCAATTGATGGACTTCTGAAAGAAGTGCTTATAGACAGGGCAAATGGTTTTGTAGGGAAGACCATTATCCATCCTACCCATGCGAAGTTTGTGAATGCCATGTTTACGGTGGTGGAAGAGGAGTATAATGATGCTCTACAAATTCTGAACACTTCCGGCGGTGTGGTTAAAAGTGAGAGTGGCGGTAAGATGAATGAAATAGGTCCTCACCAAAGATGGGCTGAGAAAATAGTCAAGCGAGCCAATGTATACGGTGTAGTCAAGAATGAAGATTCTATCTTGTCGCTTGTGTTGGGTCATAATAAGTAAAGATCTCTAAAAGTATGAAAGTCATATTAGGTACTATGAACTTTGGACCGCAACTTGATTTGCACCAAAGCAGAGAAATGGTGGACGTCTTCCTTCAGGCTGGTAATAAGGAGGTGGATACGGCTTACGTCTACAATAAGGGGGTAACAGAGGAATATCTTGGTGACATCCTTCCGCATCTACCGCAGAATTCTTATGAAATCGCGACTAAGGTACATCCACGTATTACGGGTAAGCTCGACGGCGAATGTATAGATATGGAATTTAATGAATCTCTGAAACGTATGAAACGTGACTCGGTAGATCTATTATATTTCCATTTCCCTGATAAGGTTACTCCTATTGAGATAGGATTGGAGAAGGTTGCGGAGCTCCACCATAAAGGAAAAATCAAAGAATTCGGTCTTAGTAATTACCCGGCATGGAGCGTGGTTGAAATCATGTATATCTGTGATAAAATCGGTTGTCCGCGTCCCACTGTATATCAAGGTATGTATAATGCTTTGTGCCGTAATGTAGAGGGTGAGCTCTTCGATGTTGTACGCCATTTCGGAATGCGATTCTATGCGTTTAATCCTCTTGCAGGTGGTATGCTGACAGGGAAGCATCGTCATTTTGAGGACAATCCTGAACCAGGACGATTTGCGAGACTCGAAAGCTACCGCAAGCGATACTGGAAAAAGAGTTACTTCGATGCTCTCGATATCGTTAGGGATGAGTGTGAGAAAGAGGGAATTCCATGTGCGGAGGCTGCGTATAGATGGCTTGCCAATAATTCTATGATGAATGCTGAATGTGGTGACGGTATTTTGATTGGTGCCTCATCGATAGCGCAATTGAAACAGAATCTCCGTTATGCTAAAGAAGGTCCCCTGCCTGAAAAGATAATGGATGCGTATAATGAGGCGTGGGCTACTGCCAAACAAGATTCTCCGGCTTACTACAAATTCTTTAATCCATGAATATGGGACTCTTGGAAAAGTTCATAGACGATATCTATGAACTTAGTCAATCTGTTAACGTGACCCATATAGAGGAACAGGTGTATACCTGTATGCTCGATTATACATCGGCAATTATCGGTGGATGCGGATTATGGAAAGATAGGGTTGCTACACTCGTTGAAAATGTTTTTGAATTGGGAGAATACGAAGTCGTAGGTTTCAAACAAACGACATCCTTACAAGATGCATTATTATCGAATGGCCTGTTATCGCACGTGGCAGAACTTGATGATGGTGTCATCGATGGTATCATACATCCCGGCGCTCCAATATTTACCGCTATTTTCACGGTGTGGCAAAAAATGGAGATAGAATGGAGCGTATTTGTAAAAGCCGTTGTTGTTGGATATGAAGTGGCATGCAGGATATCTGAAGCCATTCAGCCTGGTCATAAGTTGCTGGGTTACCATGCGTCTGGAACTTGTGGCACCCTTGGTGTGACAATGGCACTGGCAGTGCTGGCTCACTTCGACAAAAAAAGGATGAGTAA
This sequence comes from Bacteroides sp., assembly GCA_014801595.1. Lineage (GTDB taxonomy): Bacteria > Bacteroidota > Bacteroidia > Bacteroidales > Muribaculaceae > Lepagella. Next base: position 13,043 of record JAAVDV010000023.1, on the reverse strand, counting down.
TGCTTTAGCTATTTCGTTAGCATCATCTCATGGGACATTGAAAGTTTTGGAGGATGGATCTGAATTGAAGCCCTACAATATAGCGAGTGCGGTGATTAACGGATTTATAGCTTTTCAAATGGCTAACGCGGGATTTGAAGGCGCTAAAAAACCGTTTGAAGGGGAAGCTGGTTTCTTCGCCCAGATGGGAAAAGAAGTTGACTACAGTAAACTTATTGTTAAAAAGGATGCGTTATGCATTAATAGAGCTTATTTTAAGCCGTATGCCTCGTGTCGATATACCCATCCTGCAATAGAAGCAGGAATGAAACTTCGCGAGCTTTATGGATTTCAAGCCGATGATATAAAGTCTGTAGAAGTTGCCACCTATTCTATAGCTATTAGGCACCATGATCATACAGAAGTGCCCAATGTCTCTTCGGCTAAAATGTGTATTCCTTTTGGAGCGGTGGTCGGATTGTTAAAAGGAAGTGGAGGTATAGATGCGTTCAGTGAAGATTCTCTGGCGGATAGCCGAATTAAAAATCTTACAAGAAAAGTACGTGTTGTTGAAAATTCTGAATACTCACGTCAATTCCCGAAAAAGAGTATTGCTACAATGGTGGTCATAACTGAAGATGGTAAACAGTACTCACATACTATTGATTGTCCTAAAGGTGAGCCTAAGAATCCGATGACTCAAAGTGATTTGTTCACTAAGCTCGAGGGCTCTTGCTGCTATGCTGGGTTCAATTACTTGAAGATAAAAGGATACATACAAGGTATTCGTCATAATAAAGTTATTAATTATTTCGGTAACCTTAATAAAGCTATTTTAGAGAAATGATTAATTATCAGGCATTGATTACAGATTTAAAAGCTATTGGTCTTTCGTTTTTTACCGGAGTCCCCGATTCTCTACTGAATGATTTTTGCCTTGCTCTTGAAGTAAGCTGTGGTAAGAACAACATCATAGCCGCAAATGAAGGAAATGCGATAGGAATAGCAGCCGGACATTACTTGGCCACTGGCCATATCCCCGTGGTATATATGCAGAATTCCGGTATTGGAAACGCTATGAATCCTCTTATTTCCCTAACCCATAGAAACGTTTACTCCATTCCGATGATTCTTGTTATCGGGTGGAGAGGTGATCCTGAAATAAATGATCATGCACAGCATAAAAAGCAGGGGGAACTGACAACCGTACTCATGAACGACATGGATATACCCTATCGTATCCTTTACAATGAAAATACGGTGTTGGATAATTTCAAATGGGCTGCTGCCGAGGCAACCCATTTGGAAACCCCGGTAGCTTTGATCGTTAAGAAGGGTATACTTTCAAAAGCAAAAAAAGAGAATCCATATCCTGATGAGGGGGAAATGATGAATCGTGAAGATGCTATGGATGCTGTGTTTGACCAAATGCCTGATGATACGGTATATTATGCTACTACAGGGCGTGCAACGAGAGAACTACATGAAATGTTTGTGAAGAGAGATCTTCAGCCTAATCGGGAATTCTTAAATGTGGGTTCGATGGGGCACAATTCTTCTGTGGCATTAGGAATGGCTATGGCTCTTCCGGAGCGTCATCATGTGGTATTTGACGGGGATGCAGCCACCCTGATGCATTTAGGTGCAATGCCGATTATAGGTAAAGCTCATCCAAAGCGTTTCATGCACATAGTGCTGAATAACGGGGTACATGAATCGGTAGGTGGACAGATTTCTGCAGGATTCAATGCCAACCTCACGGAAATCGCGAAGGGTTCAGGATACATTACTTGTAATAGATGTATAGAAGATCCTCAGGAATTAAAGGCTACGGTTGCGGCTTTGAAGGATGCAGATGGACCGGTATTCATAGAGGTGAAAATCCGTAAAGGAATACGTTCAAGAATCCCGGGTCTAAAGATTGATCTAATGCAGGCACGTAAGGACCTTATGAATATAGTGAGAAACAGCAATGATTAAGCATGTACACACACCAATCACCCACGAGGTAATCAATAATCTGAAAGTAGGAGATGTAGTCTCTATTTCAGGATGGATATTTACGGGTAGAGACGCGGTTCTTCCAAAAATTGAGAAATCAATAAAGGATGGTTCTCTCGATTCAAAAGGGATTGACTTAAATGGTGGGGCCATATTTCACACGGCCGTTAGTCCAGCGGGAGTAGGTCCGACCTCAAGCAATAAAAAAGAAATCGAAGAAAGTTTCGCGCCATTGAGTGCAGCAGGAATCAGGTTGTTCTTGGGAAAAGGGGAAATCGGTCGGGATACAATTGAGGCTATAAAGGAGAATGGGGCCGTTTTTGCAGTAATCCCGCCGACCACAGCATTATTTGCAGATCAGACCACTGAAAAAAAGATTATGGGTTGGCCTGAATTGGGGATGGAAGCGCTACATGCTATCTATGTGAATGGCTATCAAGCAATAATTGCTGCTGCCCATGGTGACAGTATATACAATAAATGAAGCTGAGTATGAATAATCGTGTAGAACAGATAGCCGATACTTTGGTACGTGCAGGGTCTACATTCCGAGACGATCAGAAAAGAGCCTATATACGTTCCATTGACAGAGAACGTAATAAACAGTCAAAGTGGGTATTGGGACAAGTGCTTGAAAATGCTAAGATTGCTGAGAAGAGATTGTGTCCGCTTTGTGATGATACCGGTATTCCGCACGTATATTTAGAAATTGGTAGCAATAGGTCAATTGACGGAGATCTTATGAAGGATATCCGTGAAGGTATAAGACTTGGCTTGACAAAGCTACCGGGTCGTCCCATGGCGATAAGGGGTGATGATTATGCACGACTGGATCAGAGTGGTGGATTGTCGGAAAATCCCGCTGATTTACAACCTGCTCCTATCCTACTTAGTGAAAATCCTAATCCTGAGGAAATTAAACTCACTATCCTGATGCTTGGTGGCGGACCCGCAATAAGAGGTATCACTCAACGGATATTCCATCGACATGACGTAAATGTAGTGATAGATGAAATCGTAGAACGCGCCAAGACAGCAGTTACGCAGTTAGGATGTTCTCCCTGTACTTTGGCTATTGGGATAGGAAGAAGTCAGTTTGAAGCAACCGCTCTAATGATGGATGCTATGGCACATGGCAACTATGATTATCAATCAGAATTCGAACAAACTATTACTGATAGGGTCAACACATTCAATATAGGTGCTTTGGGATTAGGGGGTGATACGAGTGTGATAGCTACGTTTGCTAAAGTCGGACCCCAAAGAGCCAGTGGAGTGAGAATTGTCGCATTACGTCCGTGCTGTTGCTTTGAACCGCGTAGAGCATCGCTCATATTATAAACTGATGAGAAAATTGCTGTTAGTATTAAGTATTCCGATTATTGTCGGAGTACTGTTATACGCTCAGCAGACAAGTGGAATTCAACGCGCCTCAAATATTGAGACGTGTATGGTATATGACCGGGAGGCGTTAATAGAGAATTTTTACAATTATACTCCAGCTTTACCTACAGAGTCAATACCACTCAATCTGTTGAAGGATAAAGCGCGGATGATGAGCTGTATAGAATGGATTCCTAAATCAGACGTGCCCTATAATTCAGGGTATTTCAGGAAGGATGAACTCGTACAGGGACTTCCCTACTCATCGGTGAAGGAATTACAGAGGTTCATCGGGTTGGATGTTTCCATCTATACCTTTCTTACTGCGGTAAATAATCCCTACAGCTTATTGTATACAGAGGACGTGGCAGCGGGCAATCCCTGTTATCTTGGAGGAACTTACAACGGAAAGAATAGCCATACGTTCTACGGTACGGTGTGCAGTTCATTTACGGCTTTTTGTTTCGGCGAGATCAACAATTATGCTTCTTTCAATTACAAAAATGGTCAACTGCCTCACTATACGCTTAAGGCTGATCAAAGTATAGATGCAGTTTCTCCCGGAGATTTATTTTGGTGTCCGGGTCATGTTGCCTTAATTACGGAGGTTGACAGGAATGCAGGCGGGACAGTTGTAAGAATTGAGCTAATTGAATCCGCAGGGAAAAAAGTTACGACCACCAAATATACACCGACGGCGTTTGCCCGAAGATTAGGGAAAAGCTTGAACTCTAAAAATCAAGGTTATCTTTATGAGAATAAACTACTTACTAAAGTGGCTGGTGATAAGGAGATTAACCTACCCTCTGACAGTTTATCTTCAATCCTCAGTGATCTAAGGGTAGATAATAAAGAAATCTGCACTTGGTTTGGGGATAAGCCCTGTTTGGGAGAATGGGATAAGATAATGCTTAATTTTACTAAGAAAGATTATGACCGGATATTTGTCTTTTTGAATGATGTAGTTGTGGACACATTGGATATCTCAAAGGATAACCATTCGGTTGAATATCATCATAGGGGAAGAGGGATATATAAAGCTCATTTAGCTTCGGCAAGAGGTATATCACCCGTATCTACCTCTTTTGAGGTGCTTGATACCAAAACAAAGATGTATGATAATACGGATGGAAGTATGACGACTATACTTTTCCCCGACAATTCTAATCCTGAAATTGTATATTGGGTAAATCGGGCAGGTGAACAATACACTTTCCCTTTGATTGTATCAGAAACGGCTAAAAAAGAGGGGAAAATGGTAATTCAGGCGAAGCCAAAGCCCGAGAATATATTGAGAGTGATTTACAGGGGTGAGTATGGACGGGCAATTAATCGTCCCGACCATTTATTCCAGGAATAGATATTCATTATAAGGATGAAACAAAAATTATTGGTTATTGGTGCCTCTGTGTTACAGCTGCCTGCAATCAAGCGTGCTAAAGAAATGGGGTTGGAAGTAGCAGTGGCTGATTATAATCCTGATGCGGTTGGGATTCCGTTTGCAGATCGATATTTTAATGCAAGTACGATTGATATAGATGCTATTGTACGTGTGGCGAGGGAATATCGGCCGGATGGTATTATGACATTAGCTACCGACATGCCTATGCGCTCCATTGCAGCTGCAACTCAATCTCTCGGACTCCCCGGTATAAGTATGGAGTCTGCTGTCAAATCCACGGATAAAATTGAAATGATCAAGGCGTTCAAGGAACATGGTGTCGCCTCTCCTTGGTTTTTTGAAGTAGCTTCTTCGGAAGAGCTGGAAGAAGTTAGGGATAAGATTATCGTCCCGTGCATTATGAAACCTGCCGATAACAGCGGCAGTAGAGGCGTGACGATAATCAATAGTCTTGTAAAGTTAGAGGCTGCGTACAAATATAGTGTGGAGCAATCTCGTAATGGGAAAGTGATTATTGAAGAATACTTGCAAGGTGACGAAGTGAGTGTGGAGGTAATAACATATGGCGGAGAGCCTCATGTATTGCAAGTCACAGATAAGCTAACTACGGGCGTTCCATATTTTGTTGAAATGGGGCATTCTCAACCATCAAAGTTTATTGGTGAGGATTTGGATAAGATTTCAGAACTTGCCAAAGCTGCTGTCAAGGCTGTTGGTATACGGAACAGTCCGGCTCATGTGGAAATGATGGTCACAAATGATGGTCCGAAGATGATTGAGTTAGGAGCGCGTATGGGTGGGGATTGCATCACAACTCATCTTGTTCCTTTATCAACAGGAATCGATATGATCAAAGCGGCAATTGATATTTCATTGGGACGGGTTCCTGATCTTGAAAAGAAATGGGATAAGGGGAGTGCCATTCGGTATTTCGATGTGGAGCCGGGCATTATTCAAAGTATTTCCGGGGTAGATGAGGTGGAGAAGCAAGAAGGCGTTCAGGAGATTATACTTACAAAGTCAATTGGAGAAGAAGTTACACCGATTCATAGTAGTCTTGACCGTGTCGGGATGATAGTGTGTCAGGCGGATTCCAATGTAGCTGCAATGCAAGAATGTGAAAAAGCCCTGGCGAAGGTCCATTTCACAACATCTCCATATTTTGGGAAGGAGTAAGCCTATAAGAATTAAGAATGACGTGTTGGGTAGCACCAGAATTTTGAGCAGTTACTTCATATTGATTTGTTTCATCGGAATTATCTCATAGCGAGTAGTCTGTTAATATTCGATAATTTTCAATTCAGTGATTTTAATTAGCTAATATTCCATTGGTTTTTGCCTCTCTTCGATTCATCATACGCTATAAGGTAGAAATCGCTGTAGGTGCCCTAACTCATGACTTCTGTTATAGCAATAAGGTTCTGTAGCCCATAAATAGTAATTAACTAATGCAATCAAATAATAGGAATATTCCGATAGAAGCCCTTCGATTCTTAGTAATGCTTCAAATTTGTTTTTGGCACTTTAGTAAAGGCCTGGGGTGTATGAAAGTTGGGTATATAGGTGTAGAATTTTTCTTTATATTGACCGGAATTTTCTTGTATAAAATAGCAAGAAAGATTAATAGTCCTGGAGTTATTAGTTTCTCCTTGAATAAAGTAAAGAAATTTTATTTAGCGTATGTGGTAGCATTAGTACTTTGTTATTGCGTAAAACTGCCATATATACATGAATTATTTACTGCTGATCCTCTACATGAGATTTGTAGAATTATAGGTCAGCTGCTCCTAATTCAAAATATAGGAGTTGTGGAAGGCGGAATTAATACGCCTACCTGGTTCTTCTCGATTTTGATTTATGGAGGAGCCATAGTATACACTCTTATTAAATACTATCCTAAAGCTTGCATAAGAATCGTTTTCCCCATCCTGACTTGCTTGTTCTACACCTCAATTTTTAATTTTCAAGATGGACCGGGATTAGAGCAATGGAGAGTAGAGGTTTTTTTTTCGATGCCTTTTCTAAGAGGGGTAACCGATATATCACTTGGGGTATTGATTGGATATGCGTTCTTTTCATATCAACAAATATGGCAAAAATATACAAAATGCTTGGATGCTTTAGGGATAATCTCAAGTATCTTATATGTTTGGATTATTTTTAGCGGTCAAAAGGAAGCCCCATATGCGATTTTGTTTATTTGCATGTTACTGATTTGTTGTTTAAATCCAGATAGCAGGATACATTTAATCTTTAAATCCACTAAGTGGCTCTACCTTGGAAATATGGCTTTTGATTTATTTCTGATTCATGTTGTGTTGAAGTTCGGAATTTATGCTATTGGGAAGTATCTTTATTTAACCCCATTAACTCAATTTCTATGTTATGCCGTTCTTCTTATTCCCACGGCTTATATGTTTAGAGTTCTTATTAATGCTATCCAACGATATTTCCCAATCACAAAACTTAAGCGTTTAAGATGACGTGTTCCCCGATGTCAGGGGTTACCTGTATACTCTATGAATAAACTATTATCACATACGGCTTTAATGAGAGGTGACCTTGAGTTTTGGGAAAAATGTTACCTCACGTCTCCTGCGGAGGCATATCAGCATTTTTTTAGATAACTCAGTTTTGGACAGTCCATTTTCTATTATAAATTGTTAATCCTATAGAATATCAGATATATTTTACCAAAGCGATAAGAGTTTACAGGGATTGATTTTTGGAGAGACCATTAAAATCGACAATCATCATAGTGGTGCTGCGATTTCTATCCATGACCGGGGCTTACACCATTCATAAGAAACAGAATGATAAGAGTCACAGAAGTGGATGGGTTCAAGCGAGAATCCCTTTCGACGGCTCAATCTCATTCGAGGAATGTTGGGGTGAGTATAGTGGTGCGATGAGAAAGGAAATCCAAAAGGTGTTCAAGAATAATAAACTACGTCAGGGTTTCATTGATTCTGTCTGGGATGTGCTAGTGGCAATAGATTCAGCAAATAATCCCAATTATATGCCTGCCGGGCTATCTCTTAAGTTTAATAAGCTACTTAAATTATCGTGCACTCCTGTTGGGACAACCGAAGGAGAGACGCATAGTTTGGAGACCCTCATCATCAAGTCCTCACTTATGGGTGTGAATGAACAATCAATGGTGATCAAGATTGAAGCGCTATCGCCATGTGGGGGTGTGTTGAGTTACAAAACATTGACAGTTAAACGGATGCCTAAGAATGAGTTGGCGATGGCGGTGATGGTGTCCATTGGTGAGGCCCGTTGGGTTTTCAGTAGTGATATTCTTGATGAGGAGATTGAAAGATTGAATGAGTGGCATCTAAATCGCCCGGTGTTTGTCAAGGTGCCTCATCATGGGGCGGACTCCTCCGGCAGATTCCTGCCCAAATGCAGTATGGATAAGGAATCAACGATTCCCTGTCTTACCTCTTTTGACAGGAAGCACCTGCCAATTGCAAAAATTGTCGAACAGTACAAGGCTCGTTGTCTGAGAGTAGATTTTACTGGGGCCGAATCTCAGGAAGTGTGGGGGGAAGTGGAGTATGAGTTTGAGTTTGTTGGAGGTGGTAGTTTCAAGGTCCAGCACTGGGGGAATGCACGTCAAATTTCGTGAATGGTTGAGATTATCAAGGCATTGACCACCCTCGGGATTTCCCCGTCCTTCCCCTGTCCTACAACTATTCGGGTCTGCAAGTGTTACTGGAGCGTAAATACTTTTGAATATATTCGTTGCGTATGGCAAAGTACATGTCTTTCATTGATGAGTGTGGTAACACAGGGACAGATCTGCTTGAGATGACACAGCCGTTGTTCATTTTAGCGTGTGTCTCAGTGCCGGAAACGAGCGCGGACTATCTGCGGGAACAGGTCACTACCACTTTCAACAGTCTGAAGGAGAAGGAAGAGAAGGAACTCAAGGCGCGCCGCTGGTTGAAGTCTGCTCCAAAACGGGAAGGAATGCGCCGTCTGTTGGAGAAGGTCAGGTTTCATGAGGGTTTCATCACTGTCGTGGTGGTAGACAAGATATGGTTACTGGCGGCTTTGGTGGTACAGAATTTCCTGGATCCGGAATTCAATCCGAAAGCGAATGTTTATCTTGGGCCTACGTTGTTTAATCCGGTTTATGCCCGAGAGATTACGGCTTATTTCTATTCTGTAATAGAGAAAGGTGACCGCGAAATCATAGCCGCTGCTTTCCGTAAGTCTACGCTTGAAAATATCAGGAGAGCTTTTGATTATCTGGTATCTATAACCGATAATCCGGAATTTAAAGAAATTATCGAGGGGTGCGATATTAACAGACTTTTTGACGAGGAGTTATCGTGTAATGCTTGGGAGAAGGCAGGGGTTGAGTATTCGCCTAATCTCACAGCGTTCGCCGATTTAGGGCGGCGTCTTGCCGTGAGTCTTGAGAAACGGTCGTCTGAGACCGATGTCGTGTTTGATCATTGCGTGGAGTTTGATGATCCGTTCAGCAATCTATATGAGTTCTGCGGTGGCTTCAAGTATGTGGAGGAGAAGGACAGGGTTCTTGGAATGAATACCTGGAAAGGATTTATCAACCGATTTGATGTAGCCAATTCAAAGTCTGAACCATTATTGCTCCTTGCCGACATTGTCGCGACCGGTTTTACCAAGATGACCTGGAAGATTCTTAAGTCGGAAGAGCTTGATGACTTCGATCATACATTGATAAATCTCCTTAAATCTTCTGGCCTCGACAAGTCGATAAACGTACTCATGGCACCGACTCAAGGCGAAGATCTCCTTAGCCGCGTCAGTCCCTAATCAGGAATCTGTGTATTTCCTGAGCGTTATATCTCCTCCCCCAATCATACTGCCCCACAAGGCAGGACTTCGCACAATGACAAGTCTGTAAAATCTATATATTTCGCGGCTTTGCCGCGTATCCCATTATGAACGTTGAACGTAATATCCCGTTCTCTCCACCCGATATCTCGGATGCTGAGATTGCTGAAGTAGCGGAGGCTTTGCGCTCCGGATGGATCACTACAGGTCCGAAAACTAAGGAGTTTGAGAATCTTATCTCCATGTGCTGCCAGACAGCCCGAAATGGAGCCGATGGCAAACCTCTCCCGACAACAGTTTGCCTTAATTCCGCTACAGCTTGTATGGAGATGGCTCTGCGTGTGCTTGGCGTAGGCGAAGGTGACGAGGTTATTGTTCCGGCGTATACTTACACGGCTACTGCAAGCTCTGTGTGTCATGTCGGCGCCCGTCCCGTACTTGTTGACTGCGCTCCCGGATCTTTTGAAATGGATTATGACAAACTTTCCGATGCTATTACGGAACGCACAAAGGTCGTTATGCCGGTGGATCTGGCCGGTATTGTCGCTGATTATGATAAGGTATTGGCGGCAGTCGAGGCCAAGAAGGATCTTTTCAGACCGAATAACGATATTCAGCGTGCCTTTGGCCGATGCATCGTGGTTGCGGATGCGGCTCATGCTTTCGGTGCGATGCGACATGGTCTGATGTGTGGTGAAATCGCTGACTTCACCTCGTTCTCTTTCCATGCCGTGAAGAATCTTACCACCGCTGAAGGTGGCGCGCTTACCTGGAAGGCTCACGAGAGTATCGATGACAGGGAGTTATACAAGCAGCTTCAGCTCTTCAGTCTGCACGGACAAAATAAGGATGCGCTCGCAAAGACTAAACTCGGCGGATGGGAATATGATATCATCGGCACTTGGTATAAATGTAATATGACCGATATCATGGCTGGTATCGGATTGGCTCAGATCAAGCGTTATCCGGAGATGCTCCAACGCCGTCGGCAGATGATAGAGCGATACAATGTGGCATTCAAGGATCTGCCGGTTGAGGTGTTGCCTCATTATGGTAACGACCATTCATCAAGCGGGCATCTTTATATGGTGCGTATAATCGGTGCGGATGTGGAAACACGTAACCGTGTCATCGAGGAGATGGCTGCGCGTGGAATAGCCACCAATGTTCATTATAAACCTCTTCCGATGATGACTGCATATAAGGCTCTCGGCTATGATATCAATGATTTCCCGAACGCCTATGATCAGTATAGGAATGAAATTACCCTGCCGCTCAATACTCGTATGAGTGACGAGGATATAGAATATGTAATCAAAAATTTCACTGAAATACTGAAGAAACTTTGAAACGTCTATTCGATATAGTTGCCAGCGGACTGGGCCTTGTGTGCCTCAGTCCGCTGTTTGCCATTCTGGCAGTGTGGATTAAATTTGATTCCAAGGGTCCCGTTTTTTACCGACAGATTCGTGTCGGCAAGGACAATAAGGATTTCCGACTCTTCAAGTTCCGCTCAATGAGACCGGATTCTGACAAACTTGGTCTTATTACGGTAGGCGGACATGATCCGCGTGTCACTCGCTCCGGTTATTACATCCGCAAGTATAAGCTTGACGAGTTTCCGCAGCTCATCAATGTCTTTAAGGGGGATATGAGTCTTGTAGGGCCCCGTCCGGAAGTACGAAAGTATGTGGATATGTACACTCCCGAGCAGATGCGTGTCCTGTCCGTACGTCCCGGTATCACCTCTTTAGCTTCCATTCGTTATCGGAATGAGAATGAGATTCTGGCGGCCTCAGATGATCCCGACCGCTGTTATATAGAGCAGGTGATGCCCGACAAACTCACGATTGATCTCGAATACGTCGACCGTGCTTCTCTCTGGAATGATATCAAGCTCATCTTTTCGACCTTCCGGGAAATCATCGTCAAGTGAATCCCGCAGGTTCTACCTTTACGTTGAGAAGTAAAAATAGATTATTATCCGTAATATTCTTGCAGAACCGACCGGATTTAATTACCTTTGTCCAAAGGTTATTATAACAAAACTGAGAGTTGCGCGTTCCTAAATATAAACAGATGGAGTAGTTATGAGTAATAATACGAATAAAATTATTCAGTCACTGGTCTTTATTGCCTCTAAAATGGAGGATAAGACGGTGGATGTCATGAAGGCCTACAAGCTTTTGTGGCTTGCTGATCGGTGTCATCTGCGTATGTATGGACGTACAATAACCGGTGATAAGTACTATGCCCTCCCGATGGGGCTTGTGCCGACTGATGCTAAGCACATATTGGATGGTGTTAAGACTCGTATGGAGACTCCTGCCGACTATTTCGACCGCTGGATTGAAAAAAGAGACCTACATAAGTATACGGCCATTGCTCCCCCGGACATGGATGAGTTCTCAGAGTCGGATATTGAGGTACTTGAGAAAGTACTGACTCTTTATGGGGGTTATTCACGTCATGAACTCTCCAAATTATCCCATAAGTATCCTGAATGGCGGCAGTATGAAGATATGCTGAAGGATGAGCATAGAGCAAATGCCTTCCCGATAAATATTGATCTGATGTTTGAAAACAGTGAAGAGGATAATTCCGAACTTTTCAACCAGTCGGATGAGGTATTGGCTATTACCAAGGAGTTGTATCATGAATTCAATCGTTAAATCCTATGGATTTGCCCGCATCAGCTTATATCGGGACAATTGATGAAGGAAAGATGTATTTCTTTAAAGCCGATTGCCCGATCGGTGTCAAGGACCATATTCATATTTGTATAAAACGGGGAGAGACTGTATTATTATTTGCCACCGGCTCATCACAGGTGGAAAAGGCTATTGCACGTGCCAAAGCACTTGGTTTTGATCTTAATTCTTACCCCGTGTTTCTTGCAGACTCCATCAATCAGCTCCGTAAACCCCAGACATATATCAACTGTAATCAACCTATCGAAGTAACCCATAATAACTTTGCCAAACTATTAAAGGAAGGTAAAGTATATGAACTGCCGGGTATATTCGAAGCAGAAAGCTTAACTCGTATTATTGAGGGAGTGAAGTGTAGTAAGTTGGTGGAGAATAGAATTAAAGAAATGTTGTAACTCAATGATTGGTTGTTCTTTGTCCGGATTATAAATAATTGAAAAGGACTGAGTTGCCCAAAAAATCAGCATTTGATTTCCTCAATGAGCATTGAAATCAATAGATTGGTTCTTCTCAAGAATAAATAGTTAAAATCTAATCGTCATATTGTCACTCCAATCCAGAGTTTGATTTAGAACTTTGGATTGGAGTGGAAACATTTATACCTGCTCTCTCCCCGGAAAACCTATGCTCTTCTTCGTGGACGTATGACTGTCATCTTCTACAATGAACTCGGTGCCGAGAGCGGTCGCTATCTCCTTGACCCGCGCGAAGGTAATTACGGCCTGCAAATACCCGCC
>JAAVDV010000022.1 GCA_014801595.1 Bacteroides sp. | reverse complement strand
TGTAGTAGCGGGATCGAGAATTGAACTCGAGACCTCCGGGTTATGAATCCGACGCTCTAACCAACTGAGCTATCCCGCCGTAAATATCAACCTAAAAACTTGCATCTGCTTTCGCTTTTGCGATTGCAAAGTTACGAACTATTTTTGACTCCACCAAATATTTCAGCAAAAAAGTGCATTTTTTTTTGTAATTTTGCACTCATCAATACCTCTCCTCCCATACTACACCCACCATAACCATAACATTATGTACATAAAAACCTCCCGCATATACACCTTTATCCTTCTGGCAATCATATGCTTGCCCCTCTCTTCATGCTTCACAGGCATTGAGTCGACCAAGAAAATCACTCTTTCACGTGATGACCGTAAAAACACCCTCCCTACTCCGGAAGAAACTTATCTGGATAATGTAAAAGCCACTCCCCATACCACCTGGAACATCGGCAAACCCTTCCTGGTTGCCGATGAAAAAGCCTCTCTGCTTATCGACGCAGGGAGAATAGTCAGTGGCAATTTCTCCCTCTCCCCCAACGACACTCTGATTTTCCGCGAGGCAAAGGCTATCCGTACACCTGACGGCACTGAATGTGTCACACTCATCTTCTCACGCGGCGATGATGAATTCCGTTACCAACCGCGAGGAACAACCGATGACAGGGCCATTATAATGAGTGACGCGATTCCGGGTCTCATAGACCCCGAAATGGTGGAAGAAGCCGACAGACTGATGCGGGGCAACCGTTATTGGACCCGCTCCCTCCTCTGGCTCGACAAGGATGGAGAAAGACTGGATGGATTGAAGTATGTGCCCGTGACAATTGAGAAGGTAGAGCCCGGCACAATGGTATTTCCCTTACGCATTACATTCCGGGATGCAGAGGGACGTCAGGGACGATATCTGATGAACTTCGGCAGCGGAGGGAAAGATTCTCGCGGTTTCGCTAATCTCTTCTCTCTCTCCGATCCCCGCTCGGCATATCCCGGAATAACGGATGAGGTATGGGCGCGTATCCAACGCGCCCAGGTCGCTCCCGGCATGACAAAGACAGAATGTCGCCTCTCAAAGGGGAACCCCTCCGATGTCTACGACGGCCACGACTATTCAAAACTACTGTTGCTATGGGTATATCCCGATGCGACGACGCTCTACTTTGAGGATGATATCCTCGTCCGCGTGAAATCCTACTGAACCCGAAAATATCATCCCTCACTCTTGATCCGGAGTCACCTGAGCAACGTGTTGAAACATTTGCAGGATTCAACATAATTCACTATTTTTGCCTTAAATTTCTAACCCTCACACATGAACCCTAAATCCTCCATCAAATCCAAGCTCGCGGTGATGAACTTCCTTGAGTTTGCCATCTGGGGCTCCTACCTGACCTGTATCGGCAACTACCTCGGTGCAAACGGTCTCGGAAGCGAAATCTCGCTCTTCTACGCTATTCAGGGAGTAGTGTCAATATTCATGCCCGCCATAATGGGTGTGCTTGCCGATAAATATATCGAGCCCCAGCGTCTGCTCGGTCTGTGTCATCTGGCCGCCGCCGTTTTCATGGCCATGGCCTGGTACTATGGCTTCTCTCATCCCGACGGAATTGAATTCGCACCGATATTCACCCTCTACACACTCTCCGTAGCATTCTTCATGCCGACGATCGCATTGGCCAACACCGTCGCATTCTCCTCTCTTAAACGCAACGGACTCGACACCGTGGCAGATTTCCCTCCCATCCGCGTGCTCGGCACCGTCGGATTCATCGCCGCCATGTGGTTTGTCAACGGCTTCTATATCTACGACGGTTCATGGGGATATATGCTCTCCAACCCTCTCGGCGACACCGCAGGTTTCGACCCTCGTTTCCAGTACACCGTCAATCAGCTCGGATTCTGCGCTTTGCTTGGCCTCCTTCTCGCAATCTATTGCTTCATGATGCCCCGCATCCCCCTCATAGTGGTCAACGAGTACCCCACCAAGAAACCCTCCATTGCCGAATCTCTTGGTCTTGACGCTTTCAAGCTCTTCAAGTCTCCGAAAATGGCAGTCTTCTTCATCTTCTCCATGCTGCTCGGTGTCTCGCTTCAGATCACCAACGGTTATGCCACACCCTTCATAACATCATTCAAGGCATTCCCGGAATACCTCGACTCCTTCGCCGCCAACAACGCGACCCTGCTCACTTCATTGAGCCAGATTTCAGAGGCCTGCTGCATTCTTCTGATTCCCTTCTGCCTGAAGAAATTCGGCATCAAGAATGTCATGCTTATCGCTATGGGNGCATGGGTGCTNNGATTCGGTTTCTTCGGACTCGGTTCCCCCGCGATGCCGGGTGTGCTCCTCTTTATCGGCTCCATGATTGTCTATGGTGTGGCGTTCGACTTTTTCAACGTCAGCGGCGCTCTCTACGTCGAACAGGAAACCGATCCCAAGATCAAGGCTTCCGCACAAGGACTCTTCATGCTCATGACGAATGGTATCGGCGCCACTCTCGGTATGCTCGCCGCAGGCGCGATCGTCAACTCCTTCTGCCATTATGAAGGCGATTATATGATTGGCGACTGGACATCGACCTGGCTCATCTTCGCAGCCTACGCGGCAGTGGTCATGCTTCTATTCCTTTTCATCTTCCGTTCCCCCTCGAAAAAGGATGAGGTCACGGTGACTCTCGATGATGTCCGTGGCGATGAGGGCTCCGGCGACGGCTTCGTCAATGATAATCTTCCGAANAGAAATAAGTAGTTTCAAACTACTGTGTAAACGCCTATATCGTTTAAATTAATGATACAATTCTTCGCTCCCGATATTGAATCTACAGGAATCCTCCCGCCGGAGGATTCCTTGCATTGTGCGCGTGTGCTCCGCCATCGTGAAGGCGACCTGATAACCGTAATCGACGGTCGAGGCCACAGGTTCGGCTGCCGTATCGTCTCGGCCGATCCCCGCGCCACTGCCGTCGACATCGAATCGACTGAAACTATCCCCAATCATTGGGGGTGTAAAATCACTCTCGCAGTGGCCCCCACCAAAAACATTGACCGCATGGAATGGATGGTGGAGAAAGCCGTGGAGATTGGTGTCGACCGTATCGTGCCGGTGTTGTGCAGCCATTCCGAACGAAAAGTGCTGAAGACCGACCGCCTGCGCAAGATAGCGGTCTCGGCCATGAAGCAGAGTCTGAAGACGACTCTCCCCGAAATAGCCGACCTCACTCCTCTTCCGCTTTTCCTTAAGGAACCTCATCCCGGAATGAAATTCATGGGATATTGCGACAAAAATTATCCCCTGCTCTCTCTTGCGCGCGAATACCGCGCCGGCGAGGATGTAACGCTTCTGATCGGNCCGGAGGGTGATTTCTCTCCTCAGGAAGTCGGTATGGCCGTGGAAGCCGGTTTTATACCGGTCACATTCGGCGCGAGCCGTCTGCGCACCGAAACTGCAGCCGTGACAGCCATCGACACTATCCACGTGCTTCTTCAGCTCGGATGATAAATCGTCATCCTATTGGCGCAGTCCGCAGGTTTCTTCCATAAATCTGCACTCCCCCGTAAAACCTTTATACCCGCTGAAGTGTTAAAATTTCAATCGGAAATTATTAACACTATATTCTATATAATGAAAATTCTCAAAACTCTCGGATGCCTGGCCCTCTGCGCTTCATCACTGTTGTGCTCGGCCCAGCAGATAAATCCCATCACTAAGGCTATGCTCAACGGATACTCCGAACTTCTCAAGGAGAATCCCAAGGATTATCAGACCCTCTATGAGCGCGCCGCTCAGTACTATTCTCTCTCCCGCTACGAAGATGCCCATAATGATCTGGTGAAGGCTCTCGAATATACCCCCGCCAAGGAGAAGGCCCTGCGTGAAAGCGAGCTCTCGCTTATGGCTGATGTAGCTGTCGAGACAAAGAACTACGACCTCGCCCTGCAGTCAATCGAGGAGGCNCTCCAACTCTCCCCGGGCAACTATGCCTATACATATAAGATGGGCAATATCCTTCTCTATCTCGACCGCCCGCAGGATGCCTATCGCACTTTCTCCGCCATGCAGTCGATGAAATCACGCAGTCAGGAGGCCTACATAGGTATGGCCAAGGCCTGCATCGCTATGAAGAATTATCAGGAGGCTGAGGAGCTGATGAAGGAGGCAGAGAATGCCGACGCGACAAACTATCTCACCTACTGCCGACTCGGCGACCTCTATCTCGACATGGATCAGCCGGAGAATGCCGCCACCAACTATCTGCTCGGCTTCACTATGTCGAAGGATTCGCAGCGTCCGCTCGAATCTCTTATCGCGTTGGCCGACTCCAACTACAATGCCGTTGCCACGGCTCTCGATTTCGCCGCAGAGAAAGCTGAAAACCGTATCCCGATTCTCTTCCTGAAAGGCAATATCGCCTGCGAGAGCGGTAATTACAGCCAGGCCGACGCAGCCCTGACACAGCTTCTCTCCTATCAGGAGGCAAAGATTCCCGGTGTATATGCCAAACTGGCGGAGGCCAAACTGGGCGAGTACGACCTCGCCGGTGCCGCTCAGGCCATTGACAACGCCATCACTCTCGGTGGAGCCGCTGATGAATATGCCCTGAAATCCATCGTGGATCTCGCCAACGGCGACGCCTCCAAGGCCATCCAGGATGCCTCAAAAGCCCTCACCTACGACGCTAACTCCACGGATGCTCTCATGGCGAAAGCAAAGGCTCAGATCGCATCTAATGACGGTCAGGGAGCTCTCGATACGCTCAACGAACTCATAATGATCTCTCCGGATAATCAGGAAGCCCTCCTGCTCCGCGCTTATACCAATCAGGATCTCCTGAAAAATGGCAAAGCCGCTGTCGGCGACTTCAACCGTGTCATTCTTGAGGATGCCGAGGCATTCCCCGCTATTGCCTACAAAGCTATCGCNCAGGCGAAGACCGGAAAGAAACTTGATGCCGACTCCACCGTCGAAGAGGGTTTAAAGAGCAATACCGGCAAGGATGATCTCTACTGGGGTGCCGTGTACTACGCTCAGACAGGCAATCTTGAAAAGGCCAACGACCTCCTGCANAAAGCCATATTCGCCGGCTACCAGAATCAATACACCGTCAAAGGCGACAATACTCCCTGGCTCAATGTGGCACCNATCCGCCATCTCAACAAATAACTCATTTCATAGACCTTCATTACCCGGTCCGGGATCTGCCGTTGCGACGGTGGATCCCGGTCTTTTTATGTAAGCAATTNCCACNTACTACTTAATCAAAACCTATGGTCCTATGGTCAATGGTCTATGTACAAACCCCATGGTTCTATGGCCTCTGGTCTATGGACAAAACCCCATGGTCCTATGGCCTATGGTCTATGCACAAAACCCCATGGTCCTATGGCCTATGGTCTATGGACAAAACCCCATGGTCCTATGGCCTATGGTCTATGGACAAAACCCCATGGTCCTATGGCCTATGGTCTGTGGACAAAACCCCATGGTTCTATGGCCTATGGTCTATGGACAAAACCTATGGTCCTATGGCCTATGGTCTNTGGANACAAAAACCTATGGTCCTATGGTCAATGGTCTATGGACAAACCCCCATGGTTCTATGGCCTCTGGTCTATGGACGAAACCCCATGGTTCTATGGAGACAAAAAAGGATTGACTCNANTGGAGTCAATCCTTTTCNGTAGCCGATCCGGGACTCGAACCCGAGTCTCCACCGTGAGAGGGTGGCGTGCTAACCGCTACACTAATCGGCCATAGTTTGAATTATGTGGTAGTCGATCCGGGACTCGAACCCGAGTCTCCACCGTGAGAGGGTGGCGTGCTAACCGCTACACTAATCGACCATTCGGTTATNTCTCCGNGATNNANTCNCTTCCGTTTGANGCGGNGTTGTTTCCCGTTTGCGANTGCAAAGTTACGAATAAATTCTCACTCCACCAAATATTTTGAACAAAAATTTCCAAAGTATTTTGTAAGCCGCTGATATTTCGGCTTATACATATAACAGGACGCTCCCCGGCGGTCAACTATGCTGACCAACGGGGAGCGTGATGGTTGCGTGTCGGAAGCGCGGAGATTACTCTGCGGCCTCAGTCTCGGCCACTTCNGCCTCAAGAGCTGCCTTGGCGGCTGCCTCCTCGGCTGCGAGCTTCTCAGCTTTCTTCTTCGCTACAGACTCGCCTTTCAGACGATTNTTCTCGACTTCTGCCTCGAAAATCTTCTTGGCGGTCTCTGCAGCNGCTGCATCCTTCTTAGCCTTGGCGGCATCAGCCACACGTGTGCGGTCNGCCTTCCAGGCGTCGAAACGACGCTGTGCCTCCTCTTCGGTGAATGCACCCTTCTTGACACCTCCGCGAAGGTGCTTCATGAGCATTACACCCTCTTTCGAGAGAAGAGAACGAACTGTGTCGGTAGGCTGTGCACCTACTTCTACCCAATACAAAGCACGGTCGAAGTCTAAATTTACTGTAGCAGGATTAGTGTTCGGATTATAAGAACCTATCCTCTCAATAAATCTACCATCACGTGGTGCCCTGCTATCGGCGACTACAATGGGATAGTAAGCGTAGCCTTTACGGCCATGACGCTGCAATCTGATTTTTGTTGCCATAAACTTGCCGGTTGATTTATATCGTGATTGCGGAGATTTTTTTGCTTCAACTTGCGGTTTCAGCGCCTCTCCGCTTTAGCGATTGCAAAATTACGCTTTATTTCCCACTCCTGCAAGTTTCACGCAGGTTTTTTGATATCTTTTTACTAATTTTGTAGGGAAATTTGTATTCCCATGAGTGAAAATAACCTTCTCGACCGCCTCGAAGGGCTCGACGCCCGTTTCGAAGAGGTGGCTACCCTTATAACCGATCCGGCCGTCATCGCCGATCAGAAACGCTACGTCCGCCTCACAAAGGAGTACCGTGACCTGGAACGCATCCTCGACGCCACACGTCGCTACAGAGCCTTGCTCGATACCGTTACCGAATCGAAAAATATCCTCGCCGAGGAATCCGATGAGGAGATGCGTCTCCTCGCCCGCGAGGAACTCGACCGCGCCTCCGCCATCATCCCCGAGACGGAGGAGGAAATCAAACTCCTCCTAATCCCTGCCGACCCCGACGATGCGAAGAATTGTATCGTGGAAATCCGAGGGGGTACCGGTGGCGACGAGGCCGCTCTTTTCGCCGGCGATCTCTTCCGCATGTATCAGAAATTCGCAGAGTCAAAGGGGTGGCAACTCGCGGTCTCCTCCTTTTCCGAAGGAGCGGCGGGGGGATTCAAGGAGATTATCTTTACGCTGACCGGCGATGCTGTCTACGGCACCATGAAGTATGAAAGCGGCGTACACCGTGTGCAACGTGTCCCTGCCACTGAAACCCAGGGACGTGTCCACACATCCGCCGCGACCGTGGCCGTACTCCCCGAAGCGGAGGAATTCGATGTAGAAATCCACGAGGGGGAAATCCGTTGGGACACCTTCCGTTCCGGGGGTGCCGGTGGTCAGAACGTCAACAAGGTGGAATCAGGAGTCCGCCTGCGTTATAATTGGAAGAACCCGAATACCGGTGTCGTTGAGGAAATTCTTATAGAGTGTACCGAAACGCGTGACCAGCCTAAGAATAAAGAGCGCGCCCTCGCGCGCCTGCGCACATTCATTTATGACAAGGAGCACAGTAAATACCTCGAAGATATAGCCTCCAAACGTAAGACCATGGTCAGCACCGGCGACCGCTCGGCCAAGATTCGCACATACAACTTTCCGCAGGGTCGAATGACCGACCATCGTATAAACTTCACTCTCTACAACCTCGCGGCCTTCATGAACGGCGATATTCAGGAATGTATCGACCGCCTCATCGTCGCCGAAAACACGGAGAAGCTGAAGGCGGCCGAACTTTAACATTTCATCACTCAACCTTCGATGGACCGGCGACGTTTTAGGAGTAAACACAACGTAAGTCCTTACACCTAAATCTTTAGTATTATGAAAGCACTGTCCATCATTTTTTACATTATTGGCTCTATTCTTTTGGTCACCTCTTGTTTTGTGACCAACATCTCGGCCGATTGGTGGCTCGGAGGAGCTGCAGTAGTGGCGCTCATTATCGGATGTGTCTGCCAGTTCAACGCCAACCGCTCCGCCAGCCTGCATCATTTCTGATGCGAGAACATCGCCTCGGCCCTCGACAATGTCTCGGGCTTGCCGATATCGATAAGCTCAAGCGCGGTATCGCAGACACCCGAAACGCCTGCCGTGCCGATGGATTCGAGATAGAAATCTATAACTGAAAATGCACCCGACCGTCGCTGTCGCTCCATTTCGGAGCGCACCGCGGTCGGGCTAACTACATGTATCCCGCTGAAGGCAAGTTCCCGGTCAGCAGCCGCCGGACGGTAATAAGCGGGACGATAGCGGTTCTCTTTTACGTTATGCCAGCCAAGAAGCTCCATATCCTTCCCGAAACATAGCCGACGCGACGAATCCCTGTCGCTGACGAGCAATGTGGCCATCCCGCCCCCTCTCTCATGCCGCTCCACAAGATTGGCCAGGGATGCGTTTGACAGGATATCCACATTATGCACCAGAAACGGACGGTCATCACCTCCCAACTGAGGAAGGGCATGGAGTATGGCGCCCCCCGTATCAAGCAGACACCCGCGTTCATCGCTTATGCTTATCTTAAGACCGAAATTGGAGTTGGCCCGTAGAAACTCCTCGATCTGGTCGGCAAAGTGGTGGACATTGACCACAATCTCGTCGAAGCCTTCGGCTCTGAGACGCAGAAGGACTCGCTCAAGCATCGGGACACCCCCGACCGGCACGAGTGCCTTTGGATGTTCGAGTGTAAACGGACGCAATCGGGTGCCGAGACCGGCTGCCAGTATCAATGCTTTCATGACTTACGGATTTTGATGGATTGCTCACGATGTATGAGGGTGACGTGGATGTCGGGATAGTTAGCGGCAAGATACGCGGCCAGACTTTCGGCGCAATACACCGAGCGATGACGGCCACCCGTACATCCGAACGCTACCTGCAGATCACTGAATCCG
This sequence comes from Bacteroides sp., assembly GCA_014801595.1. GTDB lineage: Bacteria > Bacteroidota > Bacteroidia > Bacteroidales > Muribaculaceae > Lepagella. Next base: position 34,140 of record JAAVDV010000022.1, on the reverse strand, counting down.
CGCCGCTTGTAGGTCTCGACAGAGGGCACGACCAGACCGCGGACATTCTTCATGAATTCCTGCACCTCTCCCCTCTCCTCAAGGAAATCTATCACGGCGCGGTCGCGTCCCGTCAGCGATTTATATTCTTCGTAACGTCCCGGATTGTGCATTCCACGGCAATCGAAGACGAATCCACCCCCGTTGCCGGTCAGATTCTCCGGATACCCCTTTTTATATGAGAAACTTAAAATCTCGACATGCAGCCCATCATCCCTCACCTCCGGGCGAAAACGCTCAAGCCCCGCAAGTTCGCGGCAACAACGCTCCAGTTCCGGATAATCGGCCAACAATCCATCATCGACAGCTTCCTGAAGATTATCGAGCGCGAGTGGAATACTCTCTATGAAATGCGCCTTGTGCTCTATAAGTCCGCGGAAACCGTAGGCACCCAATACCTGCAACAGACGCAGCACAATCAGCGGACGCGCCACCGCAAGCGACTGATCGGGACTGATATCGCGCCAGCCGCTGAGCCANCGCGCATAATCTTCCAGAAGGCTCCATCGCTCCTCTTTGGAGAAACCGGCCTTGGCCTGCCATAGGAATGAAATCGCGTCATAAATCATCGGGCCGACCATTCCACCCTGGAAATCTATGAATCTTACCGCAATTCCGTCCATATCATAGCCGTCGACCATAATATTGCGGCTCTGACAGTCGCGGAGCATGAATCCCTCCATAGCGGGTGGATAATCGGCGGCACGCTCGGCGAATCTCGCGATCTCGGCGTCGAGCCGCTCCTCATTGAAGCTTACGCCTGACGGGCGAAGGAAACAATTCTTAAAGTAGTCGAGATCACTCTCTATGCGCCGGCGACCGAACCCTGCCGACATTATATAGTCCTCGATCAACCTGTAGGGTATATTCTGTATCTGAAGCAAGCCTACGATTACTCTCGTCACCCCCTCCTTAATCTTCTCCTTGCCATCCTCCCCTTCCAAGCGCATCCGCTTCATCCAGTCAAGGAATGACAGGGATCCCAAATCCTGCTGTAAATATATGTGGCCCGACTCCGAGACCGCGTATATAGCCGGAGCAAGCGCCACGCTGCCCGAATGGGCGTATCTGTGAAACACCCGGGACAACCCCGTGAAAGCCTCATTCTCGCGCACATCCTCGCCGAAAGTGGCGATCACCGTGAGAGGCAGCATATGCTCCNTCTCATCCCCCTCCGGAAGCCAAAGACGGAAATAGCGGCGGGAACTCCCCGCCCCGGGCAATTCCTCGACCTTGTCGGGACTGACTCCGAACCGCTCTTCACACAAATTTATGATTTCTTTTATTTCCATACCCCAAATTTACAACTTTTTTACGACATATTTCACCAAAATTATTTATCTTTGCAAAGTGAACCGGATTATTCGGTGTTAACCTCCTCACCATGCTGACTCCAATAGCAGACCCGACATATACTTACCCGGCTTATAGACACCCAAATAGAGAAACACGACAATTCTGTTAAATTTACACATAAGAAAATGGCAAACATTGAAAATTACGATTTCGCAGGTAAGAAAGCAATCGTACGCGTTGACTTCAACGTACCCCTCGACGAGAACGGCCACGTGACCGACGACACCCGTATCCGTGGAGCCCTCCCCACGCTCAAGAAGATCCTCGCCGACGGTGGCAGCCTCATCCTCATGAGCCACATGGGCAAACCCAAGGGCAAAGTCAATCCGAAATTCTCCCTCGCTCAAATCCGTGAGGACGTGGCAAAGGCCCTCGGCACCGACGTGAAGTTCGTCGATGACTGCATGAAGGCTTCCGAAGCCGCCAAGGAGCTCAAACCCGGCGAGGTGCTCCTGCTGGAGAATCTCCGCTTCTATCCCGAGGAGGAGGGGAAACCCGTCGGTATCGACAAGGAGGATCCCGCCTATGAGGATGCCAAGAAGGCAATGAAGGAGAGCCAGAAGGAATTCGCCAAGAAGCTCGCAAGCTACGCCGACGTTTATGTGAACGACGCATTCGGCACAGCCCACCGCAAGCACGCTTCCACAGCTGTCATCGCCGATTATTTCGACGCTGACAACAAGATGCTGGGCTTCCTCATGGAGAAAGAGGTGAAGGCTGTCGACAATATCCTCAAGGATATACAGCGTCCCTTCACAGCCATCATGGGCGGCTCAAAGGTGTCAACCAAAATCGGCATCATCGAAAATCTCATGGACAAGGTCGACAATCTCATCCTCTGCGGCGGCATGACCTACACGTTCGCCAAGGCTATGGGTGGCAACGTCGGCAACTCCATCTGTGAGGATGACAAGCTCCAGCTCGCTCTCGACATCATGAAGATGGCGAAAGAGAAGGGTGTTAATCTCGTTCTCGGCACCGACTGCGTGGCTGCCGACGCATTCTCCAACGATGCCAATACTCAGATTTGCTCCGTAATGGATATCCCCGAAGGTTGGGAAGGTCTCGACGCCGGCCCCGAAAGCATCAAGGCTTTCCGCGAGGCTATCCTCCCCGCGAAGACTATCCTCTGGAACGGCCCCGCAGGCGTATTTGAATTCGACAACTTCACCACAGGCTCCAAGGCTATCGCCGAGGCTATCGTAGAAGCTACCGACAACGGTGCCTTCTCGCTCGTCGGCGGCGGCGACTCCGTGGCATGCGTCAACAAGTTCGGCTGCGCTGACTCCGTAAGCTATGTATCGACCGGCGGCGGCGCTCTGCTCGAAGCCATCGAAGGCAAGACTCTCCCCGGCATCGCGGCCATCAGAGGTTGATGCGCAATCCGGCTCAGGTCGGCCGCAGAGATATAAACAGTGGAAAAGGAGTCCCGAAATATGTTGAATAACATATTTTTTCAACATGTTTACAGATTCTTTTAAATCAATTAGTCAAAGGGACTCTTTTTCCAACATTTTTTTGCAAAAATACTATTGGCAACACCAAAAATATATTGTAAATTTGCAACTGTTTACACTGACCTCCGACGGCAGCCGGATATAACCCGAAATCAATAAAAAACAACAATTCTTTTTTAACATCAACAAACAAACTTATCAGTATGGAATCTAAAGATCCCAAGGCAACGGCTAAGCCCGCTGCACCCGCTTCCAACAACATGGCAGCACGTGTAAAGAAAGAGGAGAAAATCTCTCAGGTACGTGGCATCCGTAATGCCTTCATCGTGATCCTGGTATGCTGCGCAGCCGCAATCTGCATCTTCCTGTTCGGCATGGGTTACGGCGGTAACTTCGAAGGTGGCACAACCGACGGACACCCCCTGAACCTCGCAGGTACAGTCTACAAGGGCGGTTTCATCGTGCCGATCCTGATGACTCTTCTCCTTACTGTTATCGTGCTCTCCATCGAGCGTTGGATCGCCATCAGCTCTGCTTCCGGCAAGGGCAACACCACCAAGTTCGTTGCTGACGTAAAGGCTGACCTCGCCGCCAACAAGATCGACGCAGCCATGCAGCGTTGCAAGCAGCAGAAGGGTTCCGTCGCTTCAGTGGTNTACAACACTCTCGTGAAGTACAAAGAGATGGACGCCAACACTCAGCTCTCCAAGGAGCAGAAGCTCACTACTCTCCGCAACGAGGTTGAAGAGGCTACCGCTCTCGAGATGCCCTCTCTGTCGCAGAACCTCCCGATCATCGCTACTCTCACTACTCTCGGTACTCTCGTAGGTCTTCTCGGTACTGTGATGGGTATGATCAAGTCNTTCCAGGCTCTCGCATCTTCCGGNTCTCCNGACTCCACCGAGCTCTCGACCGGTATCTCCGAGGCACTTGTGAACACTGCATTCGGTATCGCAACCGGTGCGTTCGCAGTTATCTCCTATAACTTCTTCACCAACAAGATCGACAACCTCACCTACGCTATCGACGAAATCGGTTTCTCAATCGTAGCTACTTTCGCTGCCACTCACTAATTCCCGCAAGGAATCAGATNGACGACACAGCAAGAGTTTGTAATCAAACATTAACCGATAAAAGTTAATAGCTAATATGGGAAGAGTAAAAATAGCAAGAAAAAGTACATTCATCGACATGACGGCGATGAGTGACGTGACCGTGCTTTTGCTTACCTTCTTCATGTTGACTTCAACTTTCCTTTCCAAGGAGCCTACCACCGTTATCACCCCCGCCTCGGTGTCGACCGAGAAGGTGCAGGAGACCAACGTGCTGCAGGTCCTGGTAAGCCCGAAAGGCCAGGTTTGGCTCACAATGAACAACGATACCTCCGCTCAATGGTCGAACGCCAATATGCGTGTGGCATTGCTTGATCAGGTGACCGAAATCTACAATCAGTCGCATAAGAGTAACCCCGTGAGCTTCAACGCTCAGCAGAAGCAGGCATTCAGCAAGCTGGGTGCTTTCGGTGTCCCCCTCCGCCAGATGGGTGAATTCCTCAACCTGGCCGACGAAGGACNGGAAGGCCTCACCAAGATGGATGAGTGGTTGGCCGGAGAAGATGGTAATCCTAACCACATCACCGGTATACCTATCTCTAAGGAAAACTCTGAGGANAACCTCAATGAGTTCCAGATGTGGATCAAGGCTGCCCGTCAGGCCGGCAACGACAACCTCTCCCAGGCCATGAAGGATGGTATGGGTGTGGCTATCAAGGCCGACCAGAACACAAGCTTTGAGGTCGTACACATGGTGATGGATAACCTCCAGACCATCAAACAGAATAAGTTTACTTTACTTACCGCACTAAAGGCAGGAGGAGAATAAAATGGCAGAAGTTCAGCAATCAGGTGGTGACAGCGGAAAGAAAGGTCACCAGAAAAAAATGCAGATCCGCGTGGACTTTACGCCTATGGTCGACATGAACATGTTGCTTATCACGTTCTTCATGCTCTGTACGACCATGATCAAGTCCCAGACCCTGACCATTGCGCTGCCTACCAACGAGAAGGTGCAGAATGAGGAGAACATGTCGCAGGCTTCGGCCGACGACGCGATCACAATCATTATCGACGCCAAGAAAAAACCGGGTCCCACGCCCGGAACTCTCGTGGTTGACTCCGTCAACGGCAATGTGGTAAATGAAATCTATTATTACGATGGCAAACCCGGTGGCGACGCCGGTATGTTCGGCGCAGGCGGCGCNGTGCTCTCTGAGAATAACAACCTCAAGAAATCCGACCTCCTCAGCGATGAAGTGAATTCCGTNGGCGACCACAAGGCCCGCGGTATCCGCGAAATCATCCAGGACCGCAACAAGGCCGTGCTTGAGCAGGTTAACGCTCTCAAGAAGGATCTCGCCGACGGCAAATTCGGTTCTCTCGAAACGAAGGCCGAGCGCGAGGAGGCTATGGCCAAGTATAACGAGGCCGCTTCCAAAGTGCGTAAGGATGAGAACCTCAAGAAGCCTGTGATCATCATCAAGTCCACTCCCGAAGCCTCTTACCGTGGCCTCGTGGATATCCTCGACGAGATGCAGATCAACTCGATCTCGAAGTATCAGATCGATAACCTCACCGACGCCGACCTCGTCATGCTCGACGACTATCGTAAACACCACAATGAGTAATGTTAGATTTATTAATCTTTAATCAGAATGCAAAATGGCTAAAAATGTAGATCTAACGTCGAAAGAATGGCGTGACATAGTCTTCGCCGATAAAAATCAGGAATTCGGTGCCTACCAGCTCCGTAAGGATAGCGACAAGCGTCACAACCTCGCCGCTCTCTACGCTCTGATCGGTCTCATCGTGGTTGTAATCCTCATCATCGGCTATTCGAAATATTCCGACTACAAGGCTGAGCAGGATCGTCTCGCCCTCATCGAGGAGCGTGAGAGAATGCAGGCTCTTGANATCGAGACTGTTTCNGACGAACCCGANGAAGTGGAGGAGGAACCCGAACAGCAGAAGTTCGAGCAGGAGATTCCCCAGGTGCCTGAGGAGGTGCTCGCCACCGTNCAGGTCACTCAGATCGCTATCGTCGATGCCGATAAGGTGAAAAACGAGGTGATCGATATGGAGCAGCAGAAGGAGGACAACACCGCCCGTGGCGTTGTCAACCAGGAGGGTGNNGATGACNTCGANAANTTACAGTCGCTGTAAAGGAACAGGTNGTTGTAGTCGAGCCNGAACCCGAAGTCAAGAAGCCCGAACCGGAGCAGATCTTCGTGGCTGTGGAGCAGCCCGCGGAATTCCCCGGTGGCGCGGCCGCTATGATGAAGTGGCTCTCCAACAATATCCGCTATCCCGAATCTGCCCAGCAGAATGGCATCTCAGGCCGCGTCGTAGTGAAATTCGTGGTTGAGAAAGACGGCTCCATCGGCAATCCCACGATTGTCAAGGGTGTAGACCGCGANCTCGACCAGGAGGCTCTCCGCGTCGTGAAGCGCATGCCCAAGTGGCAGCCCGGTAAGAACAACGGTCAGCCCGTGCGCTCTTACTTCAACCTGCCCGTGACATTCCGTCTGCAGAACCAGTAATTCGTATTGACAGAATTTTCCGGCCTTCGGGCCGACATCATCAGAAGAGGCTGCCCTCAATCGGGCGGNCTCTTCCGCTTTTTTATATACTCCCTTCCACTCATCTGCNGAAATATTGTCTCCNNCGACAACCAAAAACCTTTTGAATTGTTAAAAAAGTAAGAAATCGAAAACTTATTAAAACTTGAATATTATGGATAACAACAATCAGCCCAAGGGCATGAGAGCCGTGTTTGGAATCTTCATGATTCTCGTATATGTAGGTGTCGGCATTCTCTTCCTCTGCAATGTATTCGATATCATCAACTACGGAGTGTCTATCGCCATTGGCGTCCTTCTTTGCCTTTACGGCATATTCCGTGGCTACCGCCTTTACAAAGGCCAGACATATTGATTCTCTAAATCGCTGAAACCATGAAGATCTCCCGACTGTATAAGAATATNGCTGCCTTGGCCGNAGTNATTCTCGGATCGACCCTACTCGCATCGCTTTCATCCTGCGGGGAGGTNAAGAGAGGTGCCTACACCGCCGGCACCGGCGCNGTCTTCTGCGATGACGGCTTCCGNAATATCCTCGATGAGGAAATCCAGGCCTTTGAATTCTCTTATAAGGATGCCCATATCGTGCCGTTCTATACCTCCGAGCAGGCATGTATNGATTCGCTCCTNAACGACAAATGTCAGAGCATCATCATNACCCGCGATTTTACCAAGGAGGAACGTCAGCATTGCAAGAGCGTCAACAAACGCATCGTCCGNTCTCAATGTATAGCCGTCGATGCAGTCGCGATGATTGTCAACAAGGATAATCCNGTCAGCGCCCTCTCGATGGATGAAATCGGCAAGATNCTCAGNGGCGAACTCACCCANTGGAATCAACTTGCGGGCAATGACACCACCGCGATCAAAGTCGTCTTTGACTCGGAGGGATCATCCACCGTATCTTATATGCGTGAGAAATTCNTGCCGGAGGGTAAGAAAATCACGGATTACATCAAACCCTACGCTCAGAAGAATAACGCCGCCGTATTCGATATAGTGAAGAATGATCCGGATGCTCTCGGCATAATCTCTGTCTCATGGCTCGGCAATGACCTCAGTGTGGCCAAGAATATCCCGATGGANCGCCGTATGGANGAATATGCCGACGAGAATGACTCCATCAACACCGATCTGACNGATGAAGTCAATATCATCAAGGTCAGCAACCCCAACGAGNACAATGACTTCAGCCCCGTGGCCTACAAGCCTTACCAACTCTACATCAACTCCGGAGAGTATCCCCTCTTCAGAAAAGTATGGATGGTATCTACCGCATCCAACTCCACGATGCTCCACAGNTTCTATACTTTCGTGACCGGGTTTGTCGGACAGAAGATTATNATAAAATCGGGCATCATGCCTTACCACGTCAACAGTCGGGTCGTGCAGCTCGTAAAATAAGGGTTGGAATAAAATAAACCGAATGGCAACGACGTTGTCTCATTAGCGGAATATTCTCCTTTCCGGAGAACGACGCAACGAAAGCGCCGGGTGGAACAAATTTTCACCGGGCGCTTTGACGGGATAAACCGCAANGCATAATCAACACAAAACTTCATAAGAATGATCAACAAGAAACTCATCGCTCTCCTGCTGGCAGGCTCGGCATTCACAGCTTTCGCGCAGACTCATGCCGAAGGTTCGGAATATTTCGAGGCCGGACAGCTCGACAACGCCAAGGAACTCCTCCTCCGTAACCACAACAATGCCGCTACCGACAAGGCTATCAGTTTCTACTATCAGGGCCGTATCGCCCTTGAGGAGGATAACANTGCCGAGGCNAAGAAATTGTTCGAACAGGGTGTGGCAGCCAACCCCGATTATCCCTTCAACTATATCGGTCTCGGTCAGCTCTCTCTGATGGCTAATGCCCAGAAGGAGGCTGAGGCTCAGTTTAAGACAGCCGANGGCCTCGGCAAGAAGGATGCCGGCGTCCAGATCGCTATCGCCCGCGCATATGANGCGGTAAATCCCGANCTNTANACTAAAGATATAGATAANCGTGTNGAGAAGGCCCGCAAGATGAATATGCAGGATCCCGACATCTATATCTTCGAGGGTGACCGTCTGGCCCGCACCAAGGATTATGGCGGTGCAGGCGCGAAATATGAGATGGCGCTCANCTATGATCCCAACGCNACNGCGGCCTACTTCAAGTATGCCAATCTTTTCGCNCAGGTCAATCCCGAATACGGCATCAANATGCTCAAGAAGCTTCTTGAGCTCAACCCCAANTCCGCNCTCGGCCAGCGNTCACTCGCNAACGCTTATTATGAGCAGAANGACTACGCCAATGCCGTAAACGAGTATGCGAAATACGTGAAGAACCCCAACCACTTCAAGCAGGACGAAGACCGCTACTCCCTCCTTCTCTTCTNCAACGGNGACTATCAGGCCGGATATGANTTCGCTTCGAATCTNCTCGCTCAGAATCCCGACAACTTCACGGCGATGCGTTTCCAGTTCATGAACGCCTGCCAGATTCCCGCGCTNGAATCCCAGCTCCTGCCGATGGCTGAGAAACTCTACNCTCTCCACACTTCCAANCCCGATAAAAACCGCTTCGCTCCNATCGACTACAATCTGATCGCCGACGAGTTCATAAAGGCGAAGAAGACGGATGAGGNAGTGGCAGTGCTTCAGGATGGCGTAAACTCGATGCCCAATAACCCCAACCTCTACAAGCAGCTCGCCATGGCCTACGTCGACCTNGGCGACATGGCCGCCGCTTCCAAGGCTTTCGAGGGNTTCATCGAGCACACTGCCAAGCCGGGCTACAACGATATGATCCAGGCTTCNGTATTCGCTTTCTACGCCGGCGTGCAGTATAAGGATGACGTAGCGATGAGAGACCAATATCTCGCGCTCGCCGACAAATATGCCGACCGTGCCGCNGAGCTTTATCCCGCCATGTATCGCCCCGAGAAAATCAAGGGCGACGTGGAGATGCAGAAGGGCAACACCGANAAGGCTCTCGAATACTACATCCAGTCGATCGACAAACTCGAGAAATTCGACGGTGACACTTCCCGCTTCGCCGGCGATGCCAAGAACCTCTACAATGCCGTCGGCAACGCTTATCTCGACAAGAACGATAAAACTACNGCCAAGCGCTACTTCAACGGTTATCTCAAATATGATCCCGATAATGCAGACTATCGCAAGTTTGTNGAAGGTCTTTGATAACGATGAAATAATTCTCTAAAAAAGAGCCCGTGTAAATGCTGTTTTATAGCACTTATGCGGGCTCTTTTGCATTTTTTTCTTAACTTTGCATATCGAATAGCCGACAACGCGCCGCCGACAGACGCAACGGCTTTCAACCTCTTAAATCTAACATCAGCACAACAATGAAAAGAGACAACGAGATCTTTGAGATCATCGATCGTGAACATCTCCGCCAGCGTCGCGGAATCGAACTTATCGCCAGCGAAAACTTTGTCAGCGATGAAGTGATGCGTGCCATGGGCTCATGCCTCACCAACAAATATGCCGAGGGTTATCCCGCCAAGCGTTACTACGGCGGATGCCAGGTGGTCGACGAAGCGGAAAATCTCGCCATCGACCGTGCGAAAAAACTTTTCGATGCCGAATGGGCCAACGTGCAGCCCCACAGCGGCGCACAAGCAAATATGGCCGTGTTCATGGCCTGCCTCGAACCCGGCGACACTTTCATGGGCATGGACCTCAGCCACGGCGGNCACCTGAGCCACGGCAGCCCCGTCAATTTCTCAGGTNTGATGTTCCGTCCCATTTCCTATACGGTTGACGCCGAGACCGGTCGCGTCAATTATGAAGAGATGGAGGAAAAGGCCCGCGCCGAAAAGCCGAAACTCATCATCGCCGGAGCATCGGCCTACAGCCGCGAATGGGACTACGCCCGNATCCGCAAACTCGCCGATGAAATCGGAGCTATCTTTATGGTCGACATGGCTCACCCCGCCGGTCTCATCGCCGCCGGCCTCCTTGAGAATCCCGTAAAACACGCACATATCGTCACCACCACCACTCATAAGACTCTCCGTGGCCCGCGTGGCGGTCTCATCCTCATGGGCAAGGACTTCGACAATCCCTGGGGCAAGAAAACTCCCAAGGGTGAGATCAAGAAAATGTCCGCACTCCTTGATTCCGCAGTCTTCCCCGGTGTGCAGGGAGGTCCGCTCGAACATGTCATCGCAGCTAAAGCCGTGGCCTTCGGCGAGGCTCTCCAGCCCGAATGGAAAGAATACGCCGAACAGGTGCGCAAGAANGCNGCNGCCCTCGCACAGGCTCTGATCAAACGCGGCTACAAGATTATCTCCGACGGCACCGACAACCACTGTATGCTCGTCGATCTCCGCACAAAATTCCCCGAAATGTCGGGTAAGAAGGCTGAGCGTGTGCTTGTAGAGGCCGATATCACCGCCAACAAGAATATGGTGCCCTACGACAGCCGTTCACCTTTCCTCACTTCCGGCCTGCGTTTCGGAACCGCCGCTATCACCACGCGTGGAGCCAAGGAGGAGATGATGGAAANAATCGCCGACCTCATCGACCGCGTTCTNACCAACGCCGACAATGAGGAAGTCATCAAGGAAGTTCGTCAGGAGGTCAACGAGATGATGAACGAATATCCCATGTTCGCATGGTAATCTTCATCACCGGAATCGGCACCGACATCGGAAAATCTTGGGCTACCGGATGGCTCGCCAATAGATTGACCGCCGAGGGGAAAAGCGTGATNACCCAGAAATTCATCCAGACGGGCAACCGCGAGATGAGCGAGGATATCATGCTACATAGGAAAATAATGGGNATTCCTTTGCAGACTCCTGACCTTCTGCATATCACATGCCCCGTAATCCTATCCTATCCGGCCTCACCTCACTTCGCCGCGATGCTCGACAAAACGGAGATCAACGTGGCTGAAATCGACGATGCCTCCAAAGCTCTCTCAAGCCAGTATGATGTAGTGCTTGTCGAGGGTGCAGGNGGAATCATGGTGCCCGTATCCGAGGATTTTCTNACGATCGACTATNTATCCGAGCGNAAACTCCCGACAGTGCTCGTCACCAACGGACGCCTCGGATCGATTTCCGACACTCTTCTGGCNCTCGACGCGATAGCTGCGCGAGAGATTCCGCTATATGGCGTTATCTATAATCCCTATTTTGACTCAGACCCCATAATCGCAGCCGATGCAAGGGAATACATCCACCGAAAAGTGGCATCCCGATTCCCNNANGCCCGATGGCTCGTGATGGAGTGAATCTAATATCCACATGGCGGCCAAGACGCTTNATAAGCTCTTTGGCCGCCATTATTATTNCAGATTATATTAATCTATATTAATACCGTCAATAAATAACTACGATTTTATTGAGATTAAGCGCAAAAATGTTAAAAATCAGATTGCAATCATACATATTTTTTGTAAATTTGCAATTGATAACGAAAGGCTATCACTCTCCTCCACTCCACACCTCTACGGTTGATCCGTAGAAGCGCAAAATCTATTTACATTCTTTTCATTATGCCCTCTCAATCCCACATCCAACAATACACCGTGACCATTTCAAAGGCAGTCTTGGCCACACTCCCCCCTGCCGAATATCATGGTAAAATCCATGTGGTGGATTCCGTAGATAAGATCGATGATGCAGTCAGATCTCTGAGAGAGGCCGATATCATTGGATTCGATACCGAGACTCGCCCGAGTTTCAAGAAGGGCCAATGCTTTCAGGTGGCCCTGCTGCAGCTCTCCACACGCGAGGAATGCTTCCTCTTCCGGCTGAATATGGTCGGCCTTCCCGAGGGCGTGAAGCAGATTCTCGAGGATGAAAGTAAACTGAAAATCGGTGTCTCTCTCCATGATGATTTCCATAATCTGCACAAGATTTACACCCTTGACCCCAAGGGATTCATTGATCTGCAGCCCTACGTTAAAAAATTCAATATAGCAGATAACTCTCTATCCCGCATTTACGGCATTCTATTCGGCAAACGTATATCCAAGGGCCAACGTCTCACCAACTGGGAGGCTAAAAATCTCACCCCGAGCCAGCAGACCTATGCGGCGTTCGATGCCTTGAGTTGCATTGAAATCTACGACGCGCTCTCCTCGGGCAATTTCAAACCGGAACAATCCCCCTACTACGGACCCGCCACTCCTCCGACTCCATCCAATCCCGGCAATCAAGCATGAGAAAATACCGCTACATCTGGTTTCCTCTCCTTCTCCTCATCTATGGCCTGGGAATGGCATGGAAATATGGCCCNGTGTTCATAGCCGCCGGCCGGGCTTGGCAGGTATGGTTGTTCATCGCCATAGATATAGTTATCTGCATTCTTCTGGCTATCTTCTTGCGCAAACGCCAGTCTTTCTGAATTCTCCTCGAATCGATTTTTTGCCACGTATATATATTTTTTTCTCGTCACGTCAATATTTTGGGGCGAAAAGTCAGTAAAATTCATTATATTTGCAGGAGAATCAGTAATTTAAGGAAATGAGCGACTTAACTTATCCCATAGGAACCGCCACATTCGGCAAGATACGCCGCAACGGCTGGTTTTATGTCGATAAAACCGATTTTATTCCCAAACTCCTGTCAGAAGGTCAATACTTATTTCTCAGCCGTCCGCGAAGGTTCGGCAAGAGTCTGCTCGTCTCCACATTGGAAGCCTACTTTCATGGGGAAGCCTCTCTATTCTCCGGGTTGCGGATAGATGAGACCGAAAAGGAGTGGATAACGTATCCGGTGCTTCATCTCGACCTTTCGCAGGATGACATGACGAAACATGAATCACTTATCTCATATCTTGACACCATGTTCACCATATGGGAAAGAGAGTATGCCGTCGATATAAAAGCTGTCACCCCCGGCACACGCTTCCTGCAGATAATCAGATATGCCAAGCAACGCAGTGGCCGGGATGTCGTGATATTGATTGATGAATACGACAACCCTCTTTTCTCCACTATGGCTCGACCTGAGGAAAATGTGAAGATGCGCGAGACCTTAAAGGGAATATATTCAGTATTGAAAGCTCAATCGGCCAATATAAAATTTTGTTTCCTGACAGGTATCACACGGTTCAGCAAGATGTCGGTGTTCAGTGGTCTCAACAATCTGCGTGACATCACCCTTAATCCCAGATTCTCCGGTATATGCGGTATCACGCAGAAGGAACTGGAGGAAAACTGCCGGGAAGGAGTCAGGAACGTTGCCGATAATCTCGCCATCACATATACCGAGGCTCTGACGAAGCTTAAGGAGCAATATGACGGATACCACTTCGGAGATATGAATCTGGATGTCTACAACCCTTTCAGTCTTATTCAGGCTCTCGCCGACGGGAAGCTGCTGGATTATTGGTTTGTAAGCGGCACATCTCAATTTCTTTGGGAGCGTATCAGCAATCTGAGCATCCACGAATCATTGAGCGAAGTGCTTGATCCGGTGCTGAATGTCTCTGACCTCGGTGCCACGGAGGATGACGGACTCTCCCTCCCCGGACTATTGTTCCAGACCGGTTATCTCACCTTGAAAAGGGAATACGAAGGGAATAACTATCGACTCGGCATCCCCAACAAGGAGGTCGAGACGGGCATCATGCGCCGGCTGCTCCCCATGGCGGCTAAGCAATCGGCTCCGGCCATAAATGCGGAGATATTCCGTCTAAGGGATTTGGCCGACAAAGCCGACATCGATGCTTTCATGAAAGTACTGAAAAGCTTCATGGCTTCCATTCCTTACAGATTATCCGAGAACAAGAGAGAGGTGTATTTTCAGAATAATCTGTTCATCATATTGAGCCTTGTAGGATTGGAATGTCGGGAGGAGGTGCAGACATCATACTCCCGTATGGATCTCTTCATGCGCACCACAAATTATATCTACGTCATTGAGGTAAAGCTCAACAGGACCGCCCGGCAGGCTCTTGAGCAGATAAAAAAGAAGGAATATGATCTTCCGTTTGAACGCCATAATCTCCCTATCGTGAGACTCGGCATCAATTTCTCTACGCGCACGCGCAACATATCTACATGGGCTTACGACATCACCGGAGCATAAGCACTGGGCTTGCCAGCTATGGCCTTGTCGTTCAGTCGCGATGCCCACATCAATTTAGAGCATACACGAATCATATAGATAGCAATTTAACCCCTAAGGCGTTAGAAATCTTAGCTATGGTCCTTAATGTAAAGTTATGAGTGCCACCAAGCCATCTGGAGACCTCGGCTTCACTTTTNCCCATTTTCTTAGCTAATTGTTTCTGACTGATATTTTGCTCTCGAAGAATCGAGTCAATCTTATCAGCCAATGCAAAAGACATATCGAGTTCTATCTTTATATCATCCGAAACCTCAGCCAAACACTCATCGAATAGAATTGCTGTTGTCTTCATAATTCAAAAATTTTATCTTCTGCTCCGGTAATAGTTGTCTCTTCAATCTGTATNCTACCCTCTTTCTCAGCTTCCTTGAGTAGCGCATCGAATCGNTGGAGATCCATTACGTAACCGTTTAATTCAGAGTTCTCATTATAAGTGCGTGTGGNTTTTATCCCTCCGTTACCAAGAATAAGAATTTTATCGGAAAGACGCAAGCAGTACAAACGTAATTTTCCCGAATCTATGGGNAGCGCACAAACTCTATCAGTATANTTNCCTTCACGACGGAAATAGCGTTCCAATACNCCGTTTTCAAGTATCTTTTTNAGGGCATATAGAATAATTTGATAGTCACGCTGCAATCTTCCATTATCCTTGAAACGCGTAAGGAATTTTGAAAACTCCGACATATCGTCATTCTCAAAGATGATGGTATATAGACTTGCCGTTTCAGTGGCTTTTACGGGTTCTAATTTCAATGATTTTTTCGCCATATTCTATAATTAGTGTTTTATACCATAAGTAATAAAAACCGCTCAACTAATGTACTTTTGGGATTTGAGGGGTCCATTTATACCACTTGTGCAGTCGCAAAAACAAGCTTGCCTCCGCATTACCAAAGCGAATATCACACTTACTTGGTAATATTCTTTCTACAAAGATATAACAAATTTTTGATACAATTAGCTTTTATGCTAATTATTTTCTTATGCATGACAGACCTGATATCACCGGATAAGGGAGTCAACAACAGATTTACTCACGGGTAAGTCCGAAACACAGTATATCATAGAGAGCATTGTGGCTTTTACCTTACTACGCGTAGTAACGATATGTCACTGTCACTTTTATATCGTTCCTATATAAAAAAGTCAAAAGGGTGATGACCGTCACGGTCGCACCCTTTTTGATAAGTTTCTACAGGTAAAAAATCTTAAGGTAAAAAAGATTGTTATAGGTTCGATGCAAAGTTACGGGTTTATTCCCATTCCGCCAAATATTTTGTGACAAAAAGATAGAAATGTGTTGCACAACATATATTTCATACCTCCATATACTTACAGTTTGGAGTTTCAGCCCTCATATCTGTGCAATCTCATCTCTTCCCCGTCGTATTCGGCATAACTGAAAAGCGTCAGCCAGTCGCCCAGNACAATCATCTCGCCGCTCTCCCCCACGCGCTCCCTTATCAACCGATGCAGATGGCCGAACAGGAAATATCTGCACTCCGGATTTGCCACAAGATAACCTTCGCAAAAACCGCGCAAGCCCGCGANATTNCGGGCCATACGCTGATTCTCACGCTCCACAATCCTGATATCCTTACCTGACTCCCGGCTATGATTGCTCCAGGAATAGGCAAACGGAACCGTCCAACGGGGATGAACAGCCGAAAACAACCGCTGACAAAAACGATTACGGAAAAGATGTCGAAGAATCCTGAATTTCCGCGAATCGCTCCATATCCCNTCTCCGTGGGCCATCACCATCCGGCATCCNAGCACCTCACGGTCCAGCACTCCGTCCACGACCTCCACACCGAGTTCCGTCGGTATGTAATCAAATATCCATATATCATGGTTGCCTATAATCCATGTGACTTTTATCCCTGAATCAGTCAGCTCCGCAAGTTTACCGAAGAATCTGGCGTAGCCACGCGGCACGACATAACGATATTCATACCAATAATCGAGAACATCTCCGAGCAGATAGATCTCCGCCGCATCATCGCGAATCGAATCCAGAAACGCGCAGACACGACGTTCCGCATCCCGCGAGCTCCCCATATAAGGCGCNCCGAGATGCGTATCGCTTAGAAAATATGCCTTCTTCAATTTCAATCAGCCTNTATCATAGGAAATTAAGTTCAAGCTTCGCCTCCTCGCTCATCATATCCTGATTCCATTCCGGCTCAAAGACAAGACGCAGATCCACAGCCTTGGGTCCCTCTACCGAAAGAAGCTTCTGGCGCACATCCTCGAAAATGAAATCGGCAGCCGGACAGCCGGGGGCCGTAAGAGTCATATCGACGTGAAGCACACGGTCTTCGGGTGTAAAATCAATCTTATAGATCAGACCGAGATCATAGACGTTGACGGGAATCTCGGGATCATAAACCGTGCGGAGCATTTCGATGGCCTTCTGAGTGATGCGGTAACCCTCATCCTCGCTACCCTCCGCAGTTGACGCGACAGCATCTTCCGGAGCGGCCACCGGCATATCATTCNCGACTTCACCTTCATGCCCGGCTGCAGCCAGCGCCTCGGCAAGGGTGGAATCCGGTGCCGGCACAAACGTCTCTTTTGTATCTTTTGATTCTGTATCCATTGATTTAAATATTAAAATGCTTAATATCAAATATTTTTNTGGGCGAATAGAGAAATTNTTCCTCCTTCCGGGGAGAACTCGCGGTCGGCCGACCGCATTCCCGGCCTCGGNACGCCCTCTTATATTAACGCATCAGAACCTTAAATTTGAACCCCGACAATGACATTTTTTGTGGGATGGGGGCTAAATATTTTGAA
Source organism: Bacteroides sp. (assembly GCA_014801595.1). GTDB lineage: Bacteria > Bacteroidota > Bacteroidia > Bacteroidales > Muribaculaceae > Lepagella. Next base: position 16,753 of record JAAVDV010000022.1, on the reverse strand, counting down.
AACCGAGCGGAATTGGTTAATTTTGCAAGTACATTAACTGTTTAATTATGGCAAACATCAAGAAACTCGCCCTCGCCACACTCCTTGTGGCAGGCNCAGCCGGGATGGCACAGGCCGGTCCCTTCCAATTCGGTATCAAAGCCGGTCTGAACGTCAACAAGATCAGTCTCAGCAAGGATTTCGTCAACAAACTCGCAGAACCGGGCAACTCTTGCGGCTGGACCGCCGGCGTGATGGCCGACTTCACTGTGCCCATCATCGGAGTCGGAGCTGATGTCAGCCTCATGTACTCCCGNATGAACAATGCTGCCGAAGAGGCCGAACTCTACGGCAAGAACTTCATCGAGATTCCCGTCAACCTGAAGTATAAGTTCAATATCCCCGTCGTAGCATCCGTATTCAAGCCTTATGTATTCACAGGTCCGCAGTTCGGCCTGCGTCTCGACAAGAGCTTCAAGGATCTGGCTAATGATGTTCAATCAAAGACCTTCCAGTTCAACTGGAACTTCGGTCTCGGCGTGCAGCTGATCAATCATCTGCAGGTCAGCGCATCCTACGCACTCGGATGCAACAACATCGTCACCAAACTCGCCGAAAGCGCCACAGGCGGCAACTTCGACAACAAAATAAAGAACAATTACTGGACCGTCACGGCGGCCTGGCTTTTCTAAGAGAGTGTTTGGATTTAAAGAATGAAGAAACTCCTGTTAACAACCCTGTTCGCTGCCGTGGCCGTATCGGCCTCGGCAGAGTTCAGATGGGGCCCGTCGGCATCCGCTTACTTCGGAAAATACTATTGGCGCCAACCCCTTATCGAATCTGAATCCCAACCCGCCTTCATGGCAGGAATTATGGGCGAACTCATGATTCCCGGAATCGGGTTCGGCATCGACCTCGGTGTCAACTACGCCATGCACTCCGCCAAATTCAATCTCGGAGCGCATGAAATCTGGAGCGCAGGGGGATACGGCAATGTCCCCTTTAAACTCCACAGCGTGGAGGTGCCGGTCCATGTGAGATTCAAGTGGACCCGTATGCAGGGTGTGGAAGACTACGTGGCTCCATTTGCCTATGTCGGTCCGGTTTTCCAGTTCCACGTCGCCCAGAGNGATTGTCCGGCTATCGAACANCCCGTCGGCTCTGTNGGNCTTCAGTTCGGNATCGGAGCCGAGATTATAAAGAGCATACAGATAAGCGGCTCCTATATCTTCAACCCCACGTATGAGATCCGCACCGTCAAACTCGATAATCTCTCCGCCAGAAATTCCGGTTGGACCGTCAATCTCACCTATCTCTTCAAATAAGACAGAGACCTCAGCCTATCCCTCATCTTAGTGTATCAATGTACGCCGAAGTAATCCTACCCCTCCCCCTATACTCTACATTTACCTACTCCGTGCCTGAAGGCATGGAGAATATAGGCATAGGTTCGAGGGTACTGGTACAGTTCGGCAAACGCAAGTTCTATACCGGCATAGTGGCCGCCCTGCGTCCCGACCCACCTGCCGGATATGAGGTAAAGCCTATCTCCACTCTCCTCGACGCAGATCCGATAATCCGCTATCCTCAGCTGAAACTATGGCAATGGATAGCTGATTATTATCTTTGNNCTCCCGGCGATGTCTATAAAGCGGCCATACCNACGGGGCTGAAGCCTGAAAGCACGACTTTTATATCCCTCAATCCTGATTTCGATGAGGATGCCCTCGACAGTCTTAATGAGGATGAACGCCGGATAGCCTCCCTCCTTGCAGAGGAGAAGAAACTATCGTTGACAGATATCCAGACCCGCACCGAGATTCCCAAGGCCACCGCATTGGTGAAGAATCTCCTCGAAGATGGCGTGGTGATGGTCGCGGAGACCATCATTGAGAAGTACCGCCCCAAGACCATAAAAATGGTGAAGCTCGCTCTGCCGGATGGCGATATCGANGGAGTGCATCGTCTGCTTGATCTCACCAACCGTTCACCCAAACAGCAGCGCGCGTTGATGGGATATCTCGAACTTTCAAGATATATCAATGCCGACGGCGAACCCGACGAAGTGCCGCGTGAGAATCTGATCAAACGCACCGGGGTNACTCCCGGCATCATCAAGACGATGGTCGACAAAGGTATCTTCGAGATCTATAAAAAAAGTATCAACCGATTCAGCGACCTTCAGAAAGATACGGCGGAAATCCCTGAATTGTCCGCAGCCCAGAAGAGGGCCCATGGGGAGATTATCGAGCGTTTCCGCGACCATCAGGTGTGCCTGCTTCATGGCGTGACGGGAAGCGGTAAAACGGAGATATATTCCCATCTGATACGTCAGATGCTCGATGCCGGCCGACAGGTGCTCTATCTCGTGCCGGAGATATCGTTGACCACCCAGCTCACCGACCGCCTGCGCAGGANNTTCGGCGACCGGCTGCTCGTNTATCATTCAAAATTCTCCGATAACGAACGCGTCGATGTCTGGCGGCGCGTGCTCGGCAGCCACGAGCCCCTTCTGATTCTCGGGGCACGAAGCTCCGTCTTCCTGCCATTCCACAGGCTCGGGCTCGTGATTGTGGATGAGGAACACGAAGCCTCCTACAAACAATATGATCCCGCTCCGCGATACAACGCCCGCGACACCGCGATGGTGCTCGCCTCCATGCACGGTGCGAAAACTCTCCTCGGCTCCGCCACCCCCGCCGTCGACACTTACTACAAGGCCGTGAACGGGAAATATGGACTCGTCACTCTATCGGAGAGATTCGAAGGCGCACGCCTGCCGGAGGTGGAAATAGTCGATATGAAGGACCAGCGCAAGCGAAAGCTTGCGGATGGGATACTCTCGCAACCGCTGAAGCAAGCCACCGAGGAGGCCATGGAGAAGGGACAGCAGGCACTGATGTTCCAGAACCGTCGCGGTTTCGCGCCATTCGTTGTCTGCAAAAACTGCGGCTGGACTCCAAAATGTACAAACTGCGATGTATCGCTCGTCTATCATAAACATTCCGACACACTGCGTTGCCACTACTGCGGCTTCGCCATGCCTCTCCCCGCGCTCTGCCCGGCGTGTCAGGAGAACTCGATAGAAATCTACGGCTACGGCACTGAGCGTATCGCAGAGGAGGTGCATGGATATTTCGCTTCCCGCCGCGTAGGCCGCATGGACCTTGATACGACCCGCAACAAGGATTCTTATCAGGAAATTATCGAGGATTTCTCAAGCCACAACATGGATATCCTCGTGGGNACCCAGATGGTCACCAAGGGTCTCGACTTTGGAAAGGTGACGGTCGTNGGTGTGCTCAATGCAGATTCCATCCTCAATTTCCCTGACTTCAGGAGCAANGAACGCGCATTCAATATGCTCGAACAGGTGGCCGGACGCGCCGGACGCCGCTCTGANCTCGGAAAGGTCTTCATCCAGACCACCGATCCGCAAAGCCACGTCCTTGACTTCGTGAAGGNCCACAACTACAACGGATTCTATGAATCTGAAATCGAAAGCCGCAGGAAACTGCTGTATCCACCTTTCAGCCGTATCATCAACATCTATCTGAAGAACAAGAACTCCCGNGATGTGGATGAAGCGGCCATCCTCTTCTCGCAAGCTCTGCGAGCCACATTCGGCCCGCGTGTGCTCGGCCCGGAGAAACCCTTCGTCAGCCGTGTCGCCACATGGTATCTGCAGTGCATTATGCTCAAGATCGAAGCCTCCGCTTCGATGACAAAGGTGAANCATATACTGCGGACTATTTACGAAAGTCTCGCCCGAGATCCGAGGATNAAATCCTCCATCCTTTATTACGACGTGGATCCGGTCTGATCCCGCCGCTGAATCAANCAATATTCAACCGAAAATGAACGAAACGCTGACAGATTCGGAATTCGACCGATTACATCTTTGGCATCCATATACATCCACTCATGATCCCCTCCCCTGTTATGAGGTGGATCACGCCGAGGGAGCCGAGATTATCCTCAAGGATGGGCGCCGTCTCATCGACGGCATGTCGTCATGGTGGTGTGTNATCCACGGCTACAGTCATCCCGTGCTCGTGGAGGCNGCAAAAGCGCAAGCCTCCCGTATGTCGCATGTCATGTTCGGTGGTCTCACTCACGGACCGGCCATTGAACTCGGNCGCCTGCTCCTTGATATATTGCCCGACAATATGCGCCANATCTTCTATGCCGATTCAGGCTCGGTGGCNACAGAAGTGGCCATGAAAATGGCAGTTCAGGCGCAGGATAATCCCCGGCGCACCGACTTCGCGACAATCCGCAACGGCTACCACGGCGACACCTGGAACGCAATGTCAGTCTGCGACCCCGTCACNGGCATGCACGGCGCATTCGGCTCCGCCCTTCCCGTGCGCTATTTCGCCGATGCCCCGAAATGCGGCTTCCACGATGAATGGGACCCTGCCGATTTCGAGCCTATGCGTCAGCTCATCGACAACCATGCCGACACTCTGGCGGCTGTAATTCTGGAGCCGGTCGTGCAGGGTGCCGGAGGAATGCGGTTCTATCATCCTCAATATCTGCGCGAACTCCGCCAGCTTTGCGATGAGAAGGGTATTCTCCTGATATTCGATGAAATTGCCACGGGATTCGGACGCACGGGACGTCTCTTCGCATGGGAACACGCAGGTGTCAAACCCGATATCATGCTTATCGGAAAGGCCCTTACNGGNGGATTCATGACTTTCGCAGCCGTGGCCGCATCTGAAGAGGTGGCCGACCGCATATCCTCCTCTTCAGCCAAGTGCATGATGCATGGACCCACGTTCATGGCCAACCCTCTCGCCTGCGCCGTGGCCATAGCCTCCACGCGTCTGCTCCTCGCCTCTCCATGGCAAAAACGTGTGAAGGAGATTGAGGCAATCATGAAGGAGCGTCTTGCCCCGGCCCGCGAATGGAAGGGAGTGGAGGACGTGAGAGTGCTCGGCGGAATCGGTGTCATCCAACTAAAAGAACCGGTCGATCTCTCCACATTCCAGAAACGATGTGTCGAGGAGGGTGTATGGATACGCCCCTTCGGCAAGAACGCATACATAATGCCTCCCTACCTCGCCATAAGCGATCAACAGCTTAATTTCCTCTGCGATGCGTTTATGAAACTGGTGGGTGAGATAGCCGACACCCCATATCATCCTGAGGAATCCGATGGAAAATGACTTATCTGATATGGTAAAGAAGAAAAAGGGAAGGGGCGGCGCATCCGCTCCCGGACAAAAATCAAAAAACAGCCGTGCGGTGAAACCCTNGGCTNCGGCTGCGACGCCGGTGCCNGTCGACATCGCGGNAGCCGACCCGCTGAAAGCATTCGCCGACCATCTCGACCATCTGGCCGACGAGCACAGGATGCGCGTCATTCCCGGCGATGCCACGCAAGGCCGTGTCGACCTCCTCTCCAATGACTATCTCGGCCTCGCCGCCGAGGCGCAGACGTATATGCCGGAGTTCCTCAGGCGTTTCCCCGACGCATCCTTCACCTCNTCGGCTTCAAGGCTGCTCTCGCGCGCCAATAAATACCATAATCAACTTGAGGAATATCTCGGGAATCTCTACGGNCGTCCCGCGCTACTGTTCAATTCNGGCTACCACGCCAATATCGGTATCATTCAGGCTCTCGCTCTCCCGGGAACTCTCTTTCTGGCCGACAAACTCATACATGCCTCAGCCATCGACGGCCTGCGACTCAGCGGCGCCGACTTCAAGCGTTTCCCTCACAATGATATGCGCAAACTGCGTCGTCTGATCAAGGAGAACTATCAGGCNTATGAACGCATCATCGTGATAGCCGAAAGCATATACAGCATGGATGGCGATGTGCTTGATATCGAGCAATTGGTGAAAATCAAACAGGAATACCCGAAGGTGATGCTCTACATCGACGAGGCCCACGGCTTCGGAGTGAGAGGCGTGCGCGGACTCGGACTCGCCGAGGAATGCGGAGTGACGGATGAGATCGACATCCTCATGGGCACTCTCGGCAAAGCGGCCGCCTCAGCCGGAGCATTCGTCATAACCTCACCTGTGATGAAGAGCTACCTTATCAATTCCGCCCGGAGCCTCATATTCTCCACTGCCATATCNCCCGCTCAGGCAGCCTGGTCAATCCTGATGATTGAGAAACTGACAGGTCTGAATGAGCGCCGACTCCATCTGCAGCGTCTCAGCCGTTATCTCGTCAAGGAACTGGAACGTCGTCTGAATTTCGAGTCTCCCTCGAAATCTCAGATAGTCCCCCTTATAATCGGTGANGCCTCGGAAGCCGTCATAATGTCGGAGTTCCTTGCTGACAAAGGATTCGATTCGCTGGCCATTCGCCGACCGACCGTCCCGGCAGGAAGCGAACGCCTGAGGTTCTCCCTCAACGCCAAGTTAACCGAGAAGGACATCGATCGCCTTGTCACCGCTATCGGACACTACAGATGATTGCTGATTGAATAATATTTTCTGACCGCATGAGAACCGCACTGATATCACATAATCCCGCCAACCGCAGGCTCATACTGATTTTCTCAGGATGGAGCACCATACCCGCATTCTATTCCGATATCTCAGCTCCGGGATGGGACATAAAGGTGGTCTATGATTATAGTTCGCCTGAATTCGATGTGGAGTGCATCAGTGGGTATTCTACGGTATATGTCGTGGCCTGGTCGCTCGGGGTAGCGGCAGCCGAGATAGCGGCCAGACACTTCGGGAGTTCGGATATCGCGGCGGCTTTCGCAATCAACGGCACCCTCTCTCCCGCAGATGATGAAATGGGAATCCCGAAGGCGATTTATGAGGGGACACGAAGGACGCTGTCTATNGATAACCTGCGCAGATTCCGCCGACGCATGGCCCCANCCCCCATCTCGGANGCGGAATTCATATCAGACTCCGACGCCGATGCGGAGGATGCGATTCTCCGTCTGCAACGCGAGCTTGACAGCCTGCATTTCTCTATTCCACAGCCATGTCTTCCCTGGAAGAGAACCTATATCGGGCTCAACGACCGCATTTTTCCTGCCGGAAATCAACTCAAGGCCTGGAGTTCACTTGAAATCCATCCCCAGATCATAACCTTGCAGGAGGGNCANTGGATGCCCCTTCAGAAAATCATTTCGGAAATAACTCCCGACCATTCCCGCATCGCCCGCAGATTCAGTCGGGCGGTGACCACCTACGATGGCAACGCACCCGCACAACAACATATCGCCCGCCGACTCGCCGCCAAATTGCCCGGGACATTCCGGGGCGCGGATGGAATCGACTTACTTGAGATAGGACCCGGCAGCGGACGCCTGACACGTGAACTCGCCGAAATCCTGCATCCCGCCTCAGCCACCTTCATTGATCTCTATCCGCTCCATTCATTCGGCATTGCCGACCGCGAGACCTACATCACCGGCGACGCGGAGGATTGGATGGAGACGGCTCCCTCGGACAGCTTCGACATCGTGGCCTCCGCGAGCACGATTCAGTGGTTTGCCGATCCATTGAGGTTCTTCCGTAATGTCCGCCGGGTGCTCCGCCCGGGAGGTGTCTTTTTATGCTCCACGTTTCTCCCGGGCAATCTCGCCGAACTCGACGTGCTGCGCCCCTCCCCTCTCCTATACCGCTCGCGTGAAGAGATCGAATCGATGCTTCAACCCCTGTTCCACTCCCTGCAACTCGAAGAGGAAATTATCCCTATGGACTTCCCCTCTCCGCGCGAGGCGTTGCTCCACCTTAAACTGACCGGAGTCGGCGGAGGCTCAAAAGCCACCGTCCGCAACCTCCTGACTTCACTCCCCGACAGACCGCGACTGACTTATGTCTGCCTATATATCCGTGCATATAAATAATTAAAGATGATTTCTACCCTTTTTTATTACATAAATTTTTGATATTGAAATATTTTATTTATCTTTGTTGCTATAAACCCTCCCTGATACTCTCATCCACGAAAATGATCCGTATTGTCGTTGATCCGAATATTCTCCATAATTAACTATATTCAACTATGCGTAAATTCTACTCATTATCGGCCATAGCTCTTTCTGCCATGACAGCCTTGGCCAACGTTGGTGACCTGCCGCTTGATCCATCCACAGTGATGATCAAGGATCCCGTNCCGGGCGCGACTCCGGAAATATTTGTCAAATCAGGCACCGGATTTCTCTCTCTGGGTGAAGGAAACGGTCTGGACGTATTCCCCTCGGAGGGNTCCCTATCGAAAATAGTCCGTNACGGCGACAAGTTGTATATCAGNAATGTCTTCAGCTGGGCAAGCTCTCCCGGTTGGATCGAGGGCACGGTAACCGGCGATCAGGTTTCTTTCAAATTTCCCCAGCTAATCAATGAATATGATGAGGATAACGGTATCATCACCCGTCATCGATTCTATGCCGTCGTCTGCAAGATGGTGGTCCGTGGAGATCAGGCCGACATGGTGCCCACAGCAGAGCAGACTCTGAATTTCACCATCAATCCCGACGGCTCACTCACTCCGGAACTCACCTCTACCGGAGAATCCTACTTCCTCGGNAACTGGGAATTCGCCGATCGCACCTGGACTTGGAATCTTGACGGTGATTTTTATACTCTCCTCGCTCCACAGACCGAGAAAACAATCGACGCGCCCGCATCGATTGAATATAAGCCGATGGTGCTGACATATCCCCATATCCTCTACGGCGGCGCATACGCCAATGAAGTCTACGTCGGCTTCGATGGTGATGACTGCTACCTGAAAGGTATCGCGCTCGGCATTTCCGACTTGCCCGACGCCACTATAAAGGGCACACGCGACGGAAAAGTAATAAGATTCGATTCCGACCAATTCCTCGGCGACAGCTGGCTCTTCGGCTTCACGCAGTATCTGATAGGAGGCGAAACTGAATTTGTAGAGGATCCCTATTATGGCATATACTCTCCCGTATTCAATCAGACGGACTGTCTCGAATTCGTCTACGATGAGGAGACCTCCACGATGACTTCCGATATGTCGTTCATCATCGTTCCCTCTATTCAGGAGGATGCCGCGAATCTCTACTATGAGAATATCTACAACACCCCGTCGATATTCCCCCTCAACACCGACACTGACATCACTGCCCTCTCCGCTCCCGAAGTCCTGAGCTATGAGGCCGACGATGCCTATGGGCTCCACATCGTGCAGTTTGCCGGAAGCATGATATCGGCCGATGACCAACTCCTCGACATGTCAAAACTTTACTTCCAGTTCCTCACTGATGGCGAGCCATTGGAGTTTACAAAGGAAATGGATCCCTACCTGAAGACACCCGCATCCCTCATTCCCTTCGGCACCACCGATTACGGCTGTTTCATTGCCCAGGAGAATATAGTTCAGATGGTGGCCATTCCCATGTCGGTGAAATTCAATANCCTCAAACTCCGCTATGTCTACGATCCCGATGGGGCTTCCCCCATCTATTCGGATGCCGTCACCATAGCTGAGGATGCCGCCGTTGATGAGATAAACGCCGATAACGAAGTCGTAGGCACAAGCTTCACGGACCTTGGCGGACGCCCGGTTGCCAATCCCGAAAACGGTGTCTATATCCGCACCGTGCGTATGGCCGACGGCTCTCTGCGTCATCAGAAAGTTCTTATTAATTCAAAATAATATTATTNTAAAAATTTAAAGTGATATAGATGATGAAAAACTTCTATATTATCGCTGCAGCCGCATGCAGCATGCTGTCAGCTTCCGCGGCTGAGTCAAGTTATTCCTTCAATCCCTCCGGGGAAGCCGTAGAATACTATGGCACAGGCAAAAAGGAGAACTATGACATTGCCGTTTGTCTCAACAATCCCGCGCTCGTTGGCGCGAAAGTGACAGGCATCCGTGTCGAGATTCCCGGTGATCCCGCTCTTTACAGCTCTTCATCTGCCTTCATGACCACGGAGCTGATGATTGACCGCGTCGATGGCGTGCGTGTCAACGTAGCCGATATCTGCACTGTCGACGCAACAATCGCCGACGGTTGGCTCACGGCCACATTCGATGAACCCTACACCCTGACCGAATCTCCCATCTACGTAGGCTATTCTTTCGAGATCGCCACTCTCGAAAACAGCAACAAACAGCCTGTAGCTGTCGTGGCCGGCACTAATCCCGACGGTTTCTGGTTCCATTCAAGCCGCACGGCTCTTAAATGGGCTAACTACGTCGACAAGGAGACCGGAGGATTGCAGAGCGCGATGACCGTCATGCTTGAGGGAGACTTCTCACCCTCCAGCGCGGCTCTCAGCCTCCCCGAGCGCGAGGTCTTTGAAATCGGTAAGGAACCCGTCTTCGCTTTTGACGTTATCAACAGCGGCTCGGCTTCCATCAACTCTGTCGAATTGGCATGGAAACTCGATGACAAAGAGGGTACCTCGACCTATAATTTCCGTAAACCCGTAGAGAACGCGATCGGTGCCACCGGTAGAGCTTACCTCACTCTTCCCGAGCTGGAGACTGCCGGCAAGTATCCTCTGGATGTCACAATCACCAAAGTGAACGGCGCCGACAACACCTCGGCTCTCCCTTCAGCCCAGTCAAATATCATCTTCACTCCTATCAAACCCGTCAAGCTTCCTTTGGTTGAGGAATACACAGGCATGTGGTGCGGATGGTGCACACGCGGCTACGTCGCCCTCGAATGGATGAAAGAGGTCAACGGATATGATTTCGTGGCTGCCGCATGGCACAATCAAGATTATATCTCGGTGACATCCTCTTATCCCAACGCAGTCAGCGGTTTCCCCTTCGCATACTACAACCGCTCCGTAGGTCTTGATCCGGGCGAGATTCCCACTACCTGGTCCAATTATTGCCAAGGCATAGTCGACTACGCCATCACTTGTACGACCGATTTCACCGATGATTCCAAAACCACTCTGAAAGCTACGGCCAAGGTGATGTCGATCGATGACCAGACTGCTACTCCGAAGATTGGCTATCTTCTCGTTGCCGACGGTCTGTCAGATCCGACGTTATGGGAGCAATCCAACTATTATGCCGGAAATTCAGCCGAGGTTATCGCGCAGTCAACCGGTTTCCCCGAAAAATGGGCCGAGTTCCTCGCCACGATCGGCAGCTATGCCAAAGGCCTCGTATTCAATGATGTCGTGGTTAATTACGAATACAGCGCCGGTGTTGTAGATTCTCTTCCCGAGGAGATGGCAGCTTTCGAGACATATGAAAATGAGGTGACATTCGACCTCACCTCACTCATATCCAACTACACTCAGCAACCTATCAATATCGATCCTGAGAAAGTTCGCGTCATCGCTTTCATCCTTGATTCATCACGCGAGGTAATCAATTGCTGCTCCTCGGCCTATCCCGGTGAGCCTGCTCCGACTGTAGCGGTGGATTCGATTGATGCAGACACCACTGTCACTGACACAGCATGGTTCGATCTTCAGGGCCGTCGCATAGCCAATCCCGCCAACGGTCTCTATCTCCGTCTTGACACCCTCTCCAACGGCACTGTACGCGCCTCAAAGGTTGTCATCCGCTGATAATAATGTCGGGTAAAGGGTAACATCCCGATTGCCTGATTGAAATATTCTCCTCTTTTAACCCCCGGATTGTCGGTTGACAATCCGGGGGTTACTCATACTGCAACCGTCCGAAAAAAGCCAATCTGAAATCAAAATCAGATCGGCTTTTTCCGACGGTTAACGACTCAATACCGTCCCCACCCAAAATGAAGGAGGCTCCCGGAATATCCGGAAGCCTCCTTTTCAAATATGCTTATAAATGATTATATCATTCAATCCAAGAATCAGATCTCCTTACGGAGTTTGATTTCCTCGGGAGTGAGCTCGGGATCTACGCCCCAGTTCTGGGCTGCCAGACGCTTGTAGTTGTTATAACGCCACTTGGCGTTATCCTCCGCTGCCTTGAAAAGCTCGGCGGCTGCATCGGGATACATCTTNGCTACAGATGCGAAACGTACCTCACCCTTCAGGAAGTCAGCGAACTTATCCCACTGCGGCTCCTTGCTGTCAAGCGAGAAGGGATTGTTGCCTTTCGCTTCCTCGGCAGGATTGTAACGCCAGAGCTGCCAGTAACCGCATTCTACCGCAAGACGCTCCTCCTCCTGGCTGTGGCCCATACCGGCCTTCAGACCATGGTTGATACAGGGAGAGTATGCGATGATGAGTGACGGACCATCGTAAGCCTCCGCCTCGCGGATAGCTTTGAGGGTCTGGGCATTGTCGGCACCCATCGCAACCTGAGCCACATACACGTAGCCATAGGTCGTGGCGATCAGGCCGAGGTCTTTCTTACGGATACGCTTACCTGCTGCGGCAAACTTAGCGATAGCGCCGATAGGCGTAGATTTCGAAGACTGACCGCCGGTGTTGGAATATACCTCAGTATCGAGCACGAGGATATTCACATTCTTGCCGGAAGCGATAACGTGGTCAAGACCGCCGAAGCCTATATCGTAGCTTGCGCCGTCGCCACCGATAATCCACTGGCTGCGCTTTGTCAGATAGTGCTTGAGATTGTAGACCTGCTTGCAGATATCGCAGTTGGCTGCATTTTCCTTTGCGAGGGCAGCCCACTTCTCACCTGCTTCGCGGGATTTCTCGGCATCATCGCGNACATCNAGCCAAGCCTTGGCGGCTGCCTTGATCTCATCATTGCAGGAGTCGCAGTTCTGAGCCTTTTCTGCAAGATCCACCAGACGGTCACGCATCTTCTCATAAGCTATGCGCATGCCGAGACCAAACTCACAGAAGTCCTCGAACAGAGAGTTAGCCCATGCCGGNCCATGACCCTTGTCGTTGGTGCAGTAAGGAGTCGANGGTACGGAACCGGAGTAGATCGACGAGCAACCTGTAGCGTTNGCGATAATCTCATGGTCGCCGAAGAGCTGGCTGACGAGTTTCAGATAGGGAGTCTCACCGCAACCCGCGCAAGCGCCGGAGAACTCGAACATCGGNGTGGCGAACTGGCTGTTCTTCACATTGAGTTTCGTGTCGACGAGATTCTGCTTCGAAGCNACCTCGGCGATACAGTAGTCCCAATTCTTCTGCTGGTCAAGCTGTGACTCGATATGCTTCATCTGAAGAGCCTTCACACCCTTCTTGCCCGGGCAGACATCCACGCAGTTGCCGCAACCGAGGCAATCGAGCACATCCACCTGCTGAACGAAACGCAGACCCTCGAAGCCCTTGCCNATAGCGGGAATCGAATGATCCTCGCCGAAGGGNGCGTTGGCCATCTCCTCCGCATTGAGAAGGAACGGACGGATTGTGGCGTGGGGGCAGACATATGCACACTTGTTACACTGGATACAGTTCTCGGGCATCCACTCAGGCACGAATGCGGCTACACCGCGTTTCTCGTAAGCGGCAGTGCCCTGAGGCCATGTGCCGTCCGCACGGTCGGTGAANGTGCTGACGGGAAGCAGATGACCATCCTGAGCNTTGATGGGCTTCACGACATTAGTGATGAANGCCGGAGCATCGCTGTGGGCGGGAGCCTCATCGGGAAGTTCGGCCCATGCGGGATCGACATCAAGCTTGTGATATTCTGAACCGCGGTCAACGGCCGCATAGTTCATGTTGACGATGTTCTCACCCTTCTTGCCGTAGCTCTTCACGATGAATTTCTTCATCTGCTCCACGGCGAGATCTACAGGAATAACCTCCGTGATACGGAAGAACGCGCTCTGAAGGATTGTATTCGTGCGGTTGCCGAGACCGATCTCCTGCGCGATCTTCGACGCGTTCATGTAATAGAGGGTGATATTGTTCTTGGCGAGATGCTTCTTGACACGCACGGGAAGATTCTTGGCGAGTTCCTCACCCTCCCACACGGTGTTGAGCAGGAATGTGCCGCCGGGCTGCAGACCGCGGGTCACATCATACATATGGAGATATGCCTGAACGTGGCAAGCCACNAAGTTAGGCGTGTTGACGAANTATGTAGAGCGGATAGGCTCGTCGCCGAAGCGNAGGTGAGAGCAAGTGAAGCCGCCCGACTTCTTGGAGTCATACTCGAAGTAAGCCTGACAATATTTGTCGGTATTCTCACCGATGATCTTCACGGAGTTCTTATTTGCGCCTACCGTGCCGTCGGCACCGAGACCGTAGAACTTCGCGGCGAAGATGCTCTTGCCGCCAAGGTGCATCTCGGGCAATACGGGAAGNGAGTGGAATGTCACGTCATCGACGATGCCGATAGTGAATCCGTTTTTGGGCTCGGGAAGTTCGAGGTTCTCATATACGCTCAGGATCTGGGCCGGAGTAGTATCCTTGGAGCTGAGACCATAACGGCCGCCTACGATAAGCGGGGCGTTCTCCATNCCGTAGAACACATCCTTTACGTCAAGATAGAGAGGCTCGCCATTTGCGCCGGGCTCCTTCGTGCGGTCAAGCACGGCTATGCGCTTCGCTGTCTTGGGGACTGCGGCAAGGAAATGCTTGGCGGAGAAGGGACGATAGAGGTGTACGCTCACGAGACCGACCTTCTTACCCTTTTCGCGAAGGTAATCGATTGTCTCCTGGATTGCCTGGGTCACGGAACCCATNGCGATAATCACATGCTCGGCTTCGGGATCTCCGTAATAGTCGAAAAGTCCGTAGTTACGGCCTGTGATNTTGCTGATTTCCTTGAGGTATTCCTCGACGATGCCGGGGACTGCCTCATAATATTTATTGGATGCCTCACGATGCTGGAAGAAAACATCCGGGTTTTCCGCCATACCGCGGGCCACGGGAGCATCGGGATTCAGGGCGCGGTTGCGGAACTCGGCCAGGGCNTCCTGNTCGATGAGNGCAGCCAGGGCATCCTGGTCGATTTCCTCGATTTTCTGGATTTCGTGAGATGTGCGGAAACCGTCGAAGAAGTTGATGAAGGGCACACGGCTCTTGATCGTGGAGAGATGCGCCACGCCGGCGAGATCCATAACCTCCTGCACGGAACCTTCACAGAGCATGGCGAAACCTGTCTGTCGGGCCGCCATTACATCCTGATGGTCGCCGAAGATCGAAAGGGCGTGGGAAGCGATTGTGCGCGCCGAAACATGGAACACGCAGGGAAGCAGCTCGCCCGCGATCTTGTACATATTCGGAATCATCAGNAGCAGACCCTGCGAAGCGGTGTATGTGCTTGTCAACGCGCCGGCCTGAAGCGAGCCGTGAACTGCGCCGGCCGCACCGGCCTCACTCTGCATTTCCTGCACCAGGACTGTCTCGCCGAAGATGTTTTTTCTGCCTGCCGCGCTCCAGTCGTCGACATATTCGGCCATNGTCGACGAGGGAGTGATGGGATAGATGGCGGCTACCTCACTGAACATGTAGCTCACATGGGCNGCAGCCTGATTGCCATCACAGGTCAGAAATTTTTTCTCTTTACTCATAAGTAGTTAAGATTTTTTACTGTATGGTGGTTATTCTCTGTTTTTCTTTTTGTTTTCAGACAAGATGTTACATCCCGTCCTAATTTTGCAAATTTACTAATTTTTCGCGTATTTTAGCCCGATTTCCCGACGATTTAGTGCGCCGGATACCCTCNTNATCGCCTATTTGGATNGANTATAAATAATCCGNCCTCATGCGTATTACGTNTCGGAGGAGTCTGTCANATGGAGTCAAGAGGGGTAACCTTGCGNTTCTCTCCCTTGATTTTTTTCTGACGCGCGGTCGANATTATCACATCCGCCGCCTCCCGGGCCACAGTGACGAGGCTGTAATGGTCGAANACGTTGATACGCCCGACTTCGCTCCCCTCCACGCCGCATTCTTTGGTGATGAATCCNAGGATATCTCCTTTCGACAGTTTCTCCCGTCGNCCGGCCGAGATGTAGAGCACCTCCGTGCCGGCATCGAGACTTCCNTTCGCTTCGGAATCGAGGGAGAATGTGGAATCGACATCCATGTATTCCTTCAATTCCTCATCAGGCCCCATAAGGAGATAGACATCACCCTCGCTTGTGACTCGCGCCGTGCGNCCGTTNCGATGGGTGTAGGTCTCCGGTGTGAGCGGGAGATGGTAATGCACGACGTTGCGCACCCCCTGAATATCGAGTCCGCGGGCGGCGAGATCCGTCGCCACGAGTATGGGGCGCGCGCCGGAGTTGAATGCCTCCAACGCCGATTCTCTCTGTCGCTGGTCGAGGGCTCCGTGATAAAGAGTCGCGGCCACCCCTCTCTTTCGCAGAAATTCATAGACGCGCTCNGCGCTTTCACGATGGTTGACGAATATTATGGTCCGCTCCGGCCCCGTCTCGTCAGANATATTNCGAAGAAGTGTGANTAGTGTCTCNAGTTTATCTTTTCCGTCGCTGCGCACCTCGCGCACCCTCATTCGTTTCTTGAGCTGNCGGTTNCCTTCGAGGAAATTGAGGATTATGGGAGTCTTTATAGGCAGGAAGTCCGGCAATGTGGCCGACTCTGTGGCCGANGTGAGTATTATCCNGCTCAGGTTCTTCATGTGTCGCACGATTTTCGACATATCCTCCTCGAATCCGAGTTCGAGTGACTTGTCAAATTCGTCGAGCACGAGTATACGCGTGGGCAACACATCGAGGTTGCGGCATTTGATATGGTCAAGCAGTCGTCCCGGGGTAGCTACAACTATGTCCGGCACGACGGCGAGAGAATTGATCTCATCCTCCACCTTATGGCCTCCGTAAAGCGCCACTACACGGTAATCCCCACCGATGTTACGCAATACCCCGGCTATCTGCACCACCAGCTCCCGGCTCGGGGCTATGATGACGGCCTGCACACGCCCCGTCGGGTCTTTCAGCATCTTAAGCAACGG
>JAAVDV010000021.1 GCA_014801595.1 Bacteroides sp. | reverse complement strand
TGGAGGCCACCAGCATGGCCTCCATTCCTGCCTCGCGCATGGAGGCGGCCAGACGGTCGAGCCGCAGGGCCACTTCCTCGCGCAGTTCAGGTATAATCAGAGGTTTCTTCTTATCCATGGTATTTACATAACAAAAATCCAAGCCGTTTATTTCACCAGGATCTTCCGGCCTCCGGAGATGTAGAGTCCTCCGGGCAACGATTCCGTGGCAGTGTCGGCCACTTTCACACCCAAAAGCGTATATACGCCACGGGGCTGCGTGAGGTCAGCCTCGATGCCGGGACAGGAGACTCCAGTGAGGTCGCTCTCGACGGTATAGAAATAATCGTAGGCATCGGAGCCGCCGGTGTATTCCTCTCCCCCGGTCAGCGAGGGTGCCCAGCTGCCGAAGAGCAGCGAGGGGACCGTCCGGAGGCAATACATACCCGCTGTCGGCGGTGTATAGCTGTCAAGCATCTGGTGCGTAAGGGGATCATAGAGTCGGAGTGTGATGAAGGGATCCCCCTCCTCATACGGCTGCGCCTTCGCATAGGCATATACCCGAGTGGTGTCGACGACTCCATCCTCATCCACACCATACAGGGGCGACTGCCCCATCGTGTCGGGGAACCAGAGTTCGAAGCCATCGGGAAGATACATCAGGAATGTGTCGAAACTCTTCACCGCATAGTCGGGATCGGGATCCATCTCGGGACGGGGGGCATGGGGAATCGTGTATTTGACAAGAATTTCCTGATTCTTCCATTCAGTGTAGTCCTCGGAGGGAGCGCCATCGGCACTTATACGGAACTCGAAGGCACCGGCCGGAATATTGAGACCATAGACACCGGGGGCCGTCACAACACGCCCGGACTGAAGGAAGCTGAAGACCACGTCATTGACACGTCCGTCGCCATCCTCGTCGGTTATCTCATAACTGTAGGCATATTCATCGGCGCTATTATCCATATAAAACTGTATCTCGGAGGCCAGATCCGTCGGGCGCACCTCGAATGCATCGGGGAAGCGCAGCACGGCCCCGTCGATGCGCTCTACAGTCCCGGAACCGGGCAGCACCGTGTAGCCACGATAGATTTCATAATAGAGCGTGACGCCCGGCGCGTGAGCGCTGCCGGTGCGTTCCCCGTCGGCATCCACACCGTCGACAAAAAGGAACATCCCTTCGGGTATCTCGATTTTATAGAGGCCGGGAAGTGTCCATACACGCTCCTTGAAGAGCACTCCCCCCGTCATCCAGGTCATGATATCGATCGTGGCCGTCAGGGTTTCCTCAGCGGGTGTCGAGAAATCCTGATAGTATAGCGCGGCAGGCTGGGTATTCTCCGGATTCGGCATGATTTCCTGCGTGAAAGTCAGGCCGATGCCGGAGACTCCCTTGGGAAACGCGTTGTTGGACGTATCGACGAAGCCTTGCGCCGGAGCGACGCTTATGCCGTCAGGTAATTCGGCAGGTGGATTGACCGGCTCAGGTGAGTGTCCGAACAGAGCCTGAACCGCAGATAGCAGCAGTGATGTCAGGAGTAGATTTCTTTTCATAAGTAAAACTGTTTTATTGAGAAGGGCCGAAGGTCGGAATTTTCTCCGCCCGATTTGCAAAGATAGTAAAAATTCCGTACCTTTGCGGCTTATTTGTAAAAAAGTGTTATGGATTTCATGCATGCGCTGGATTTCAAACCGGCATCACTACGCGTTCTAAAACATTACTCCCTCTCCCGATTCAAGTCTGACCTCACGGCGGGTATCGTCGTAGGCATCGTGGCCCTTCCGCTGGCGATAGCGTTTGCCATCGCCTCGGGCGTCAACCCCTCGGTCGGTCTCATCACGGCCATTATCGGCGGCTTCCTCGTTTCCGCCCTCGGAGGCAACTCCGTGCAGATCGGCGGCCCCACGGGAGCCTTCATCGTGATTGTCTACAACATCATCGCCAACTACGGCCTGTCGGGTCTGGCTATAGCCACTTTCATGGCGGGGTGTCTGCTCGTTATGATGGGAGTCTTCAAACTGGGCACAGTCATCAAGTTTATCCCCTACCCTATTGTCGTGGGATTCACGGCGGGTATCGCGCTGACGATTTTCTCGACCCAGATGCCTGATTTCTTCGGGCTATCGATCGATGAGAAACTTCCGGGTGATTTCATAGGCAAATGGGGTGTCTATTTCCGTCATTTCGCCACAATCGATTGGACGACGACAGCCATCGGAGTCGTGTCGATTCTGCTCATCATCGGGGCCCCGAAAGTATCGCGGCGGCTTCCGGGAGCGTTGCTGGCCATCGTGGTGATGACGCTCGCCGTGTGGATTCTCACCCGCTTCGGATATTGCACCGGGGTCGAGACAATCGGCATGCGTTTCCGCAATCTGACGACCGACATACCCCATCCCCATTCCATCGGAATCAACATGGAGAGCATCAATCTGCTGCTTCCCTCGGCATTCACTATAGCCGTATTGGGCGCCATCGAATCGCTTCTTTCCGCAACGGTGGCCGACGGCGTGACAGGCTCCCGCACCAACTCCAACACCGAGCTGATCGGCCAGGGCATAGCCAATATCACGGTGCCCTTCTTCGGGGGAATCCCTGTGACCGGCGCCATCGCCCGCACTATGACCAACATCACCAACGGAGGCCGCACACCCGTGGCGGGAATCGTGCATTCGCTCGTGTTGCTGCTTGTGTATCTTTTCCTGATGCCGCTGATCAACCTCGTGCCCATGGCGTGTCTGGGGGCGGTGCTTATCGTCGTGTCCTACAATATGAGCGGCTGGCGCACAGTCGTCGGTATCTTCAAGGCTCCGAAGAGCGACGTATCGGTGCTTATCGTGACATTCCTGCTGACAGTCATCTTCGACCTCACGATAGCCATCGAGATGGGACTGCTGCTGGCCATCGTTCTCTTCCTGCAACGTGTCATGCAGAACACCACGGTGCGCGTTTACGGCGACCAGCTTGACGCGGCCGAAGGCTCCGACCTTACCACACATGAGTTGCTCGACCTCGACAAAGGAGTCAGCGTCTACGAAATCGACGGCCCGTTCTTCTTCGGCGTGGCCACAAAGTTTGATGAGGTGATGCGCAATTCGGGTATGCGCGAAAAGCCGAAGGTGCGTATCATACGTATGCGCAAGGTGCCTTTCATCGATGCCACGGGCATCCACAACCTTGAGCTGCTCATCGACGCATCGCATGAGGAGAACATCACGATAGTGCTCTCCGGTGTCAACGAGCATGTGTCCGACGCCCTTCACAAGGCCGGCATCGACCGTCTTATCGGGTCGGAGAATATCTGCCCGCATATCTCGGTGGCTGTGGCGCGCGCCAACGCCATCGTAGAGGGGAAGGCCTGAAAGTAAAAAAGAGCTCCGGATCGAAAGATCCGAAGCTCTTTGCAACTTTGTCGGGGTGAGGCGACTCGAACGCCCGACCTCTACGTCCCGAACGTAGCACGCTACCAACTGCGCTACACCCCGAGTGCTGTTTGCGGGTGCAAAGTTAATACTTTTTTGGGTTTCCACCAAATTTTTCGGGCCTAAATTGCGATTTTACCATTTTTTATGGCTAATTTTGTGGTTAGAATTCGATTTATAACCCTGAAGTCGTTTCGACTTACATATGAAAATAAGAAAGTTGAATGAGTATGGTCGAAACAACTTTCCACTTATCTCAACAATATAACCTATGAAGGAACGTATCGGCAAATCTCTCTACTGGGTGCTTCTGGTCCTGGTGTTCTTCCCCTTCAAGGCAGTATTCGGGCTTGAAATAATCTCAGCTCCGATAGCCCTCGCCCTCGGGCTTGTGTTCGCCCTGACATTCGGCACCCCCTATCCGGCTGTCAACAAATGGCTCAGCAAGAAGCTGCTGCAGGCCTCCGTGATCGGCCTCGGATTCGGCATGAATCTTCTGGCAAGCCTTAAGTCGGGAGCCGAAGGAATGATTTTCACTGTGGCATCGGTTATCGGGGTCATGGTCGTGGGTGTGTTGCTCGGCAGATATATGGGCATCAACAATAAGACGAGCTATCTGATATCTTCGGGCACCGCGATTTGCGGCGGCAGCGCGATAGCGGCCGTCGGTCCGGTCGTGAAGGCCGACCAGAATGAGATGGCCGTCTCTCTCGGAGTGATATTCATCCTCAATGCCATCGCGCTCTTCATTTTCCCTCCCCTCGGTCATCTGTTCAATCTGAGTCAGGCGCAGTTCGGCACATGGGCGGCCATCGCCATCCACGATACGAGCAGCGTCGTCGGCGCAGGCGCGGCTTATGGAGCCGAGGCATGCGATCTGGCGACTCTCATCAAATGCACCCGTGCCCTCTGGATTATTCCCCTGGCTCTCTTCTCCATGTGGTTCTTCCCGAAATTCAATGCGCGCACCGCCGCCAAGTCAGGCGAGGGCATCGACGACACGGGCAAGACCAAAATTTCAATTCCATGGTTTATCCTTTGGTTTGTGGTGGCGATGATTGTCTTCACCTATACTCCCGATGCATGGCGTCCGGTGCTCGATCCTGTCTACTCGACGCTCTATGCGGCTGCCCGCCAATGCCTTATCGCAGTCCTGTTCGCTATCGGAGCCGGATTGAGCATGAAGGTAATCCGCTCAGTCGGAGTGAAACCTATGATTCAGGCCATTACCCTCTGGATCGCTATCGGGGCGGTGAGCCTCTTTGTCGTGATGACCACCATGGATTAAATTAACCCGGACATTACTCACAGTATGGATGTATTAGAATTCATGAAACGCCGCGCCGACCTGCAGTCGCTCATTTTAGGCGCAGGCACGGTTCTGGCCGGCACAGCGGCGGCTGTCATACGTGGCAATATGGAGATTTTCCCGGCGATAATCTGTCTGCTGTTCGCCCTGTTCGCTCAACTCGGCTGCAACTTATATCATTATTATGTAGCACTTGAACGCACTCCCGAATCAAGCGTGATAGGAAAGGCCCCGGCCAGAGTCGAGAGTAATATGACAGCTTTGCGTTTGCTACGCGAAGGGAGCAAATCCTGCCTTATCATCAGTCTTATGCTGGGCATATCGGTGCTTGGTATTGCAAAGACATTTTGGCTCCCGGCAGCCTCCGGACTCATAATCTATCTCCTCGCCTATTTCATGGCGCGCAATCCGGGCATTTACAGGAGTCCCTTCTCTTTGGTGATAACTTTCCTGGTGTTCGGTCCTCTCGGCGTGATGACGACGGCATTCCTCCAATACCAATCCGAATCGATCGGCACTACGATGTCATTCTTCGACTCCGCGCCATCCATCTTTCTCGGGCCGGCCATGGGATTCCTCGCATGTTCCCACCACATCACCATGAGCTATTTCAACCGCTCGATCGATCCAAATAAAAATCGTCCGAGCCTCGCCAAATGTCTCGGCCAATGGGGCACGGTCAGCCTGATATTCTTGAATGGCCTGCTGGCCTTAGCCCTGATGATAGTGATGGTGTTTCTCCTGGGATTTCCTGATCCGATNATCGCGCTCGTCCCGGGATTCATCGCGTGCTGCATCAACTCCTACATTGCCTGCCGCATACGCCACGCCGGGGTCGGAGAATTGGCCTACCTCAATACTCTGAGCCGCGTCAATTTCCTTATGACGGGTCTCGTAAGTTTCATCATATGGTGGATTATCGGTGCGCCCGACGATTCACTGCGCGTGCTCTTCCCGAGCTGACAAATAAATTAAAGAAAAGACTACGGTCGGCACAAAGTGAGACCGTGCCTCTTTCGAATAAGACAACTTCAACGATAAAGTTATTTAGATATGAATTATCTGTTTACATCGGAATCGGTGTCCGAAGGACATCCCGACAAGGTATCCGACCAGATTTCTGACGCTCTCCTCGATGAATTCCTCGCCCTCGATCCGCAAAGCCATGTGGCCATAGAGACACTCTGCACCACCGGCCAGGTGGTCGTGGCCGGCGAGGTTTCCTCCGAGGCTTATATAGATGTACCCTCCGTCACCCGCAACGTCATCAATAATATAGGCTACAACCGAGGCGCCTATCGCTTTGACGGCGACTCGCTCGGCATTCTGACCGCCATCCATGAACAGAGCGGCGATATCGACCGTGGTGTGCGCCGCCGCGAGAACGCTGATGAGGCTGATCTCCAGGGCGCGGGCGACCAGGGAATGATGTTCGGATATGCCGTCGACGAAACGGAGAACTATATGCCTCTTACCCTTGACCTCTCGCATATGATTCTCCGCGAGCTGGCCGACATACGCCGTGAGGGTAAGGAGATGGCCTATTACCGTAAGGGGAAACTGACGACCTACCTGCGCCCCGATGCTAAGAGTCAGGTGACCGTGGAGTATGATGATGACCACCGTCCGGTCCGCATTCACACGATTGTGGTGTCGACGCAGCATGACGACTTCATACAGCCTCTCAACGATTCAGCAGAGGCTCACGACCGTGCCGACAAGGAAATGCTCGACACTATCCGCCGCGATGTGGAGCAGGTTCTGCTACCGCGTGTGAAGGCTAAACTTCCCGCCGAGATACAGGCTCTTTTCGACGATAAGCTGACTCTTCATGTCAACCCGACCGGAAAATTCGTTCTCGGCGGACCGCATGCCGACACGGGACTCACGGGCCGTAAGATTATCGTTGACACATATGGAGGTCGCGGAGCGCACGGTGGCGGTGCATTCTCCGGCAAGGACCCCTCCAAGGTTGACCGCTCGGCCGCCTATGCCTGCCGTCATATCGCCAAGAATCTCGTGGCAGCCGGAGTCGCACGTGAAGTGCTCGTGCAGGTGGCTTATGCCATCGGTGTGGCGCGTCCCGTAAGCCTTTTCATCAACACATTCGGCACTGCCAAAGTAAATATGAGCGATGCGGAGATAGCAGCCAAGGTAGAGGAGATTTTCGACATGCGCCCCAAGAAGATTGAGGAGCGTCTGAAACTGCGTAACCCCATCTATCTTGAGACAGCCGCCTACGGCCATATGGGACGCAAGCCCGAAACCGTAGTAAAGGAATTCGCTACATATTCCAAGAATCCCGTCAAACGCGAAGTCGAACTCTTCACATGGGAGAAGCTCGACCATACAGAAGCCATCCGCGCGGCCTTCGGTCTCTGATGGTGCCATCGCCGGTCAATCCGGAAATGTAAAAACCTTATCGGTCGGGATCTCTTCAGGGGTCAACCGACAAAACATAGAAATCGGGAGGCGTATCTACCGCCTCCCGATTTCTATATACTACCCCCTCATCACAGAGCGCATTAGACTCAGAACTACATTTTAGCAGACCGATTAATTATGGTGATATAAAAAGAAAAGAGGATCCTCAAAATGAGAATCCTCAATTCCGGGTACCCTGAGCCGGGATCGAACCGGCACGGATTGCTCCATTGGTGTTTGAGACCAACGCGTCTACCGATTCCGCCATCAGGGCCTCCAAATCACCCTACATCCGTAGAGGGAGGGCGATTTATGCGACAAAGTTAATAATTTTTTTCGTGACTGCAAAATTATTAGCCGATAAACTGTCATCGAATCACGCCGGATTACTCGTAGACAATCTTTGTCTTGCGGATCATCCGCCAGCAACCATTCTCGAATATGGCTGTGCCGGCCTGGAGTGTGCGAATCTGCACGGCATCCTCCGTGGCGAGGATATCAGGAGCGGAGCAACCGCCGGCCAAATAGTGATCGGGATTGTCAAGACAGCGTTCGATGACCTCGGCAATCTGAAGCACGCGATACGTACCCGTATAGCCATCTGTCGTGTTCAGCACAAATACGCTCTTCTCGGCTACAGGACGCTTGTCAGCCCGCACGAAAAGACCCTGATTGTTGACACGCCCCAGATAAATCTCACGCACTTCCTGCTCTCCTCCGCGCGGAGCACCCTCGGCATTATTGGAGTGGCGCACTGGAGCGGCAGCCCTCGGAGCCGTGGCCACTGCCGGCTGACTGCCGACTGCGGCAGTTGCGGCAGTTGCGGCGGCATTGAGTCGGGCACGCAAAGCCTCGATTTCACGATGTGCCTGCGAAAGGTCGGCCTGCAGACGCGTGTTCTCCTCCCCGAGACGCACACANTCCTCNCGNAGGCCTTTAATCTCACGGTCNCGGGCACGAAGCTCNGCCGACTCATCGGCTTTAGGACGGACATCTGCGGCTGAATGCGCGACGGCCACAGGCACCTCCGACGGCTCCGGACGCGGTTCAATCCTGCGTCGCGGTGCGACATGAAGCACCTCNGGTTCACGCTCAGGCTCCTCATCCTCCCGTTTGCGGGCATTCCCCTCCTGCATTGTCTTGGAGGCGAAAATCACGAGCCACACCACGACTCCCACCAAAATGACGAGAGCCACGATATAAATCCACGTGCTTCCCCCCGAAGATTTGCGACGCGAAGAGGCGGCCTCCGCGTTATCCTCTACCGCCAANGCGGCGGAATCAAGGGCCTCGGCCTGCGCCACTATCTCGGTNGCCGAAGGGAGTTGCCCNNCCTCCGTCGCCTCAGCCGGCTTTTCGGANGCGGCTGAAGGAGCTGCCTCCGCCGAAGCGGCGGCCTCCTCCTTGGGAGCGGGGAGCTGCTCAGCGGGTTTGGCAGCCTCGGCGGGCGCCGGAGCCGCAATCGTCATGGCGTTGAGCTTGCTCTTGACACGCTGACGCGCCACCTTACCCTGCGCCGAAAGACCCGGCGAGGAGAAGAAGGTGTCACCCCAGTAAGCCACGAGCTTCGCCTTGTCCCAGTCGGCATATTCCGCCGGAGTCTTGACAGCCTGGAAAGCCTTGAGATTCTTCTTCTCTGTCTCCTTGAGGATTTTCTCCAGTTCGGTCATCGTGGAGGGCATCTTCGCCTGCTCCATGTATCCCGCTCCGTTATTTGCGAAGCGGAGATACCAGAAAGCAGTGATTGTGCGAGCCTGCTCCATCTCCTTCTGAGTTACGGCAAACGCCGGCACGACACTTAGGAGACAAAGGAGAGCGACAACCGGTTTTGTCAGAAGAGAGCGCATTATTCGGCGTCCTCCTTCATATTATGGAAGACGTTCTGCACGTCGTCATCATCCTCGAAACGCTCCAGAAGTTTCTCTATAGTCTCGCGCTGTTCGGGAGTCACCTCCTTATAATCGGTCGGGATACGCTCGAACTCAGCCGACACGATCTCCACACCGCTATCCTCAAGGAACTTCTGAAGGTTGGCGAACTGATCGAAAGCGCCGTATATGAGCCATTCCTCCTCATCGGCCTCAAGTTCCGCCTCGAAGTCCATCAGTGCCAGTTCGAATTCATCCTTGTCAAGAGAATCGTTGGGCTTGATATGGAATACGCTCTTATGGTCAAAGAGGAACGACAGTGAACCCTGAGTGCCCAGTGAGCCGCCATGTTTGGTGAAGTAAGAGCGAACGTTGGCTACCGTACGCTGGTTATTGTCAGTGGCAGTCTCCACGACGATCGCGATACCGAAGGGGCCATATCCTTCGTAGACGATCTCCTTATAGTCGGAGGCATCCTTGTCGGTGGCTTTCTTGATGGCGCGGTCGATAGTGTCTTTCGGCATGTTGGCCGCCTTGGCGTTGTGGATGAGCACACGCAGACGCGGGTTCATCGAAGGATCCGGGCCGCCGGCCTTGGCTGCGATGGTGATTTCTTTACCGATACGAGTGAACGTGCGGCTCATGTTGCCCCAGCGTTTGAGCTTGCGGGCCTTACGGAATTCAAATGCTCTTCCCATGGGAATCTATGTTTTCTTTTTTGTTTGTTTTGTAGTTTGTCTGTCAACGGAGTTCAGCTCCTGTATTTTTCTTCACCGAGTCGATGATTTTGTTCATCACGGCCTCGATCTGTCGGTCGTTTAGAGTCTTCTCATCATCCTGAAGCAACATTGCCACAGCATATGATTTCTTGCCCGCCGGCAGATTCTTTCCTTCATATACGTCGAAAAGGCGCACCTCCTTGAGAAGCTTCCTCTCGGCTTTGCGGATCGCCTCCTCGACCTTCGCGAAACTCACTGCGCTATCGAGAAGCAGGGCGAGGTCACGACGCACAGGCTGCGTCTTAGGCAGCGGAGCATAAAGGGTCTCGTTCTTGGCGGCCAGACGGTAAAGCTCGTTCCAGTCAAGTTCGGCGAAGGCCACATCCCCCTCTATGTCGAAGCGTTTCAACTCACGCCGGCTTATGAGACCGAGATGACCGAGACACTTCCCAGCTTTCGACTCAATGACAAGGCGGGCGGCGAACACTCCGTCGCTGTCCTGACTGAAACGCAGTGCCCCCTCGGCTATTCCGAGACGGCGCAGAATCTGCTCAACGGTAGCCTTGAGATCATATACCGTTGCCTCGCTCTCCTTGGTATTCCATCCCGGAAGAGTATAATTGCCGGTCAGCCATATGCCGAGATGCATCGATTCGGAGTAAGCCGCAAGCGGTTTGTCGGGCTTTGCCTCACCCTTTGCGGCGTCATAGCGATAGACATTACCGAATTCATACAGACGCAGGTCAGTGGCCTTGCGGTTGACNTTGTGGCTGATCGTCTCCAGACCNCCNTAAAGCAGCGTCTGGCGCATCAGGGAGAGNTCNTGGCTCAGGGGATTCATCACCGCNACGGAATTGGCGCGCGGATACACGTCGTTATCCTCATAATAAGAGAGGGCCGTCAGCGAATTATTGAGAATNTCCATAAACCCTCGGGCCGTAAGGGCGTCGCTGATCAGCTGCTGCAGCGCATAGCTGAAGTCGGTGTCGCCGCGACGCGAAAGGTTNGCGTGCATCTCGGTGCCGAATTCCACATTATTGTAGCCGTAGACGCGCAGAATCTCCTCCACGACATCGCAGGGACGCGTCACATCGACACGATACGTCGGGACATGGAGTTTCAGGATNTCGGGGTTCTCAGTCGGCGCGACGCCGAAGTCGAGAGCCTTCAGTATACACATAAGAAGCNGCGTCGGAATCTCCTTTCCTATCAATGAAGCGCAATAGGAGAGGCTGAAGTCGATTTCGACCGGCTTGATTTCATTCTCATATATATCGACCACCGGACCGCAGACCTCACCACCGGCGAGTTCCTGCACCATCAGAGCGGCCAGACGGCCGGCGAAGAGGGTGATGTTCGGGTCGGTGCCGCGCTCATAGCGGAANGATGCGTCGGTGCTNAGGCCATGACGNCGGGCNGTGCGACGCACACGGGTCGGATTGAACCACGCGCTCTCGATGAANATATCGGTCGTAGCNTCCGTCACCCCGGAATCGAGACCGCCGAAGACACCCGCTATGCAGAGAGGCTTCTCGGAATCGCATATCATCAGATCCTTGTCGGACAGTTTGCGCTCCACCCCGTCAAGGGTCGTGAAGAGTGTNCCGTCGGGACATGTGCGCACCACGATTCGCTCATCCTTAACCTTGCCGAGATCGAAACAGTGCAGGGGCTGACCGAGTCCGAGAAGGATNAAGTTTGTGATGTCCACTATGTTGTTGATCGGACGCTGACCGACTGCCGTCAGCAGATTACGAAGCCATTCGGGAGATTCGGCCACCTTGACACCGCGTATNGTAATACCCGTGTAACGGCCGCAACCCTCCGTGTCGATTACCTCGACAGGGACNGCGCCGTCGGGNCGGTCGACCTTGAATTTACCCTCATCCGGAAGCGTGATTTCAGGAAGCACCGAGTCNGGGTCGGCGGCATATAGCTCGCGCCACATATGGGCCTTCAGATCGCGGGCGCATCCGAAATGGCTTGCNGCATCCACACGGTTGGGAGTCAGCTCCACTTCGAGACACCAGTCGCTCTCCACGCCGAAATATTCGGCTGCGGGAGTGCCGGCCTTGACNTCGGCGGGAAGCACCATTATGCCATCATGGCTCTCCCCCACCCCGATCTCATCCTCGGCGCATATCATGCCGAAGGATTCGACACCACGGATTTTCGACTTGCGGATCTGAAACTCCTTGTCGCCGTCGTAAAGAGTCGTGCCGACNGTGGCGACCACCACCTTCTGGCCGGCAGCCACGTTGGGNGCGCCGCAGACAATCTGCGTAGGCTTTCCATCCCCGAGATCCACCNTCGTGATGTGGAGATGATCGGAGTCNGGATGATCCTCACACGTCAGCACCTCACCTACGACGATACCGCGAAGGCCTCCGCGGATGCTCTCCACCTCCTCGACATTGTCACATTCAAGGCCNAGGGAAGTGAAGACAGCCGCAAGCTCACGCGGCGAATAGTTGAAATCGATGTAGCGTTTAAGCCATCTGTAGGATATGTTCATGATATTTCTTGAATCATTTTTGAAGTCGCCGCGTCAAGGGTGCCCCCTCGGGGGCGGGATACGTCGGGCGGCTGACCTACGCTCCCAAAATGCAAAATTAATCAATTTTTGGGTCATAATAGGCTCCACGACACCCTTTTTTACATTCCCGACACGCTTTTTTTGATTCTTTTCTGTTTTTAAGGGGGATATTGCAAAGTTTTTTTGTAAATTTGTGGTTGCATTGGTGGCGTCTTTTCCGACGGCCGCCACGTTTTTCTGCAATTTAGCCTTATCCACGAAATGAAAATACACCACGAAGGAACCAATATACTCGTAATGCTGTTCATTGTGCTGGCCGCGCTCAATGTGCCGGTGTGGCTGTTCCTGCCACCATGGATACTACCCACTATCCTCTCGGCGCTTTCGCTGCTGGTGTATTCTTTCGTGTTTAATTTTTTCAGATGTCCGAAGCGTGTCTACCATGGTCCGACCGAGAATCTTGTCGTCAGCTCGGTCGACGGTAAGGTGGTGGCTTTGGAGCGCGTCTATGAGCCGGAATTCCTTAAATCCGACGCCATATTGCTCTCGGTATTCATGTCGCCGCTCAATGTGCATGCAAACTGGTTTCCCACCTCAGGCGTTGTAGAATATGTGGCCCATCATGCGGGACGCTTCCTATCGGCCTACCTTCCGAAAAGCAGCACCGAGAATGAACGTTCCACCATCGGTCTTCGTTGCGATAACGGGCAGCTTATCACCGTCCGCCAGATCGCTGGAGCCATGGCCCGCCGCATCGTCACTTACGCCCGGGTCGGCGAAGTGGCCCATATCGACGAGCATCTCGGCTTCATCAAGTTCGGCTCTCGGGTGGATATCTACCTCCCTCTCGACTGCGAGATTCTGGTCAGCATGGGTCAGGTCACTCGCGGAGGTCTCACCCCCATAGCCCACCTAAAGCCTAAAGCATAGTTTCAAAGAATCGAAATGAATGTAATCCGACGCAACATACCGAATTTCATCACTTGCCTCAATGTCCTTTCGGGCAGCGTGGCGATTATCCTCGCTTTCACCGCCGATGACCCTGCCTACGCTGTCCCGGCTTGGATATGGGCCTCGATAGCCATCGGGGTTGCAGCCGTGGCCGACTTCCTCGACGGTTTCACCGCGCGATTGCTCAATGCCCGCTCTGAAATCGGGAAGGAACTCGACTCGCTCAGCGATCTCGTAAGCTTCGGAGTGGCTCCGGCCATGATTCTCTTCACTCTTCTCGATGCCGACGCGGCTCTGCCGGCATGGCTGAAGTGGGGAGCGCTCCTGATTCCGGCTCTCGGTGCCCTGCGACTGGCCCGATTCAATGTCGACACCCGCCAGACCACATCTTTTATCGGTCTCCCCATCCCGGCTAACGCATTGTTCTGGATCGGCTTCGCGGCTGTCTTCACATCTTTCCCCTCCTGGGGCTGGCTGCATAGCGCATGGTTTATTCTCCCCCTGATATTTATCGAGGCATGGCTGATGGTTTCGCCAATCCCTCTGTTCTCGCTTAAATTCCATTCATTCGGTTGGAAAGGCAATGAATTCCGCTGGACCCTTATAATATGCTCGGCCATCCTGCTGTGGTTGCTCGGGTTGCAGGGCCTGATTCCGATTATTCTCCTTTATATAATCCTATCCCTTTTTGCACCCAAGAATCCCCACTGATATAGAAATAAATTCGGCTTATTGATGAATATGATAGATCCAACCCACCTCTCTCATCCGGAACATATTCTCCATCCCGCTGATTTATCATCCATACATGTGAATATATGACTTTCCTTACAATTATTCTGGTGACAATAGCCCTCTGGCTTATTTTCTCCCCCTACATAAAACCCTGGTTAAGACGCAGGGCCGAACGCAAACTTCAGGACTATCTCCGCGCGCAGATGGGCATGCCTACCGAAAAGGAGCAACGCCGCGCCCGACGTGAAGCCGAGAAGCAAGAGAAGCGCACATCCGGCAAGCGCGGATTCTGGAGCCGCCCGCCTCACCGGGAGGATCCCTCGCTCCACGCTCCGGCCGAAATCATCCCGCGCGAGTATGCCGTAGATGTGGAATACACCGAGATACGCCAATTCTCGCAGACGACCATAGCCTCCGATTCCGATTCAGGCCGGTCATTCGTCACCGAATGTCAGGTCAGCGACGTCGAATACACCGAGATAAAATCAAAATAGGACCCCGGTATGCCACAGAAGACCTTATACGTATCCGACCTTGACGGCACATTGCTTGATTCATCAATCCGTGTGCCGGAGACAGCCGTCGATGCCCTCAACCGCGCCATTGACTGCGGTGCCCTCTTTACCGTCGCGACCGCACGCACGCCCGGCACGCTCTACCATCTTCTGCGTGATGTCCACCTCTCGCTCCCTGCCATCGTAATGACCGGAGCCACAATGTGGCAACCCCATTCGGGAATCTATACCGATACGCAGTATTTCGACGCGCCGGTGGCCGAGCGCATACTCGATGTCTACCGTCGCTACGGCCTCTCATCCTTCATCTACACACTTTCCGACGGGATGATCAACGTCTATCATCAGGGGCCCCTCTCCGATATGGAGCGCGACTTCATCGCCGCCCGCGTCAACAATCCTTACAAACGCTTCCACATCTCCCCCTCAGGCGAAAGCGAGTTGCCGGAAAATTGCGACAAGGTGGTGCTGTTCTTCGCCATGCAGCCCTCCGACATCGGCCATCCCGCCTATGAGGCCCTCGCCGGGATTCCGGATATAAACCCGATGTTCTACAACGATGCCAATTACCCCGAAATCGCCATGATCGAGGCGTTTCCGCCGGGAGCATCTAAAGCCAAGGCCATCAGGCGTCTGGCCGAGCGCATAGGGGCTGACCGCATAGTCGTCTTCGGCGATAACTTCAATGATATCCCTATGTTTGAGATAGCTGATCTCGCGGTAGCCGTCAGCAATGCCATCCCGGAGGTGCGGGAAAAGGCGGATATCATAATCGGCCACCATGATTCCGGAGCCGTGGCTCGCTTCATCCTCGACGATTTTCTCGCCAATACCCCTCCGGCACGCTCCCCTCTCATTGAATTTTAACACTCATCCCGCCTCTCATGGTTCCTTATGAATAGGCTATCCATCTACGACAACCAGCGCACCGGCAAACTGATATTCCTGGCGATCGGCATAGCGGCTATCGTCACCGTCATGCTCATATCGAATAATCTCGTCAAGGCCCTCGCCCAACAGGAGCGCGAGCGAATGAACATTTGGGCCCAGGCCACGGAGCGTCTCGCCAAAGCCGACGCCGACGCGGATTTCGAATTTCTCCTCTCCATAATAGAGCAGAATAATTCCATACCGGTGCTCGTGGCCGATTCTGATTTCAATATCCTTGAATACAGGAACTTCCATCTCCCCGACACCCGCGACGAGGCTGAACCGGGATTCGAGCAATTGTCAGAACGAAACCGCAATTACCTCCTCAAACGCCTCAAATCCCCCGGCGGCGACACGCCATTGCACATTATGGCCACTCGCGACCCCCATTTCATCGAGGTCGTCATCTATGAGAATACACGTCAATATATATATTACGAAGACTCTATCCTCCTGCGGCGTCTGGCATGGTATCCTTACGTGCAGCTCGGTGTGATGATCGTGCTGCTGTTCGTGATATATTTCGCCGTAATTTATACCAAACGCGCCGAGCAGAACCGTGTCTGGGTCGGCCTTTCGAAAGAAACAGCCCATCAGCTCGGCACCCCCATCTCATCTCTGATGGCATGGACCCAATATCTTGAGCTTACCGGGGCCGACAAGGAGGTCACCTCTGAAATCGACAAGGACGTGAAACGACTCTCGGTTATCGCTGACCGTTTCTCAAAAATCGGTTCGATTCCGGAGCTACAGCTTGAATATCTGAATGATGTCGTCGAGAACTCGCTCGATTACATGAAAAACCGTATATCAGGAAAGGTGACGATTAATATGCACCTTGATGAGGATGATCATGGTGTGCGGCTGTCGCGTCCGCTGTTTGAATGGGTAATGGAGAATCTGACTAAAAATGCCGTCGACGCGATGGATGGCGAAGGGCGTATCGACATAACCACGGGGGCCGACAAAAATATCGCATATATCGAAGTNGCCGATACCGGCAAAGGAATCGCCCGTAAAAATTTCAAAACGGTTTTCAATCCCGGCTATACCACCAAAAAGCGTGGCTGGGGACTGGGTCTTACGCTCGTGAAACGCATAATCGAGGATTATCACGGCGGCAGGATATTTGTGAAATCCTCCGAACCGGGCCAGGGAACCGTATTCCGTATCGAACTCCCCATCCTCTGAACAGCCGCCGATTCAAAGCTCCCGCCGCAGGCGGGCCACAAGAATCCCCGCCCGATCCCGATATTTCGCCACAGTGCGCCGCGAGACATCATACCCCCTCAGCTCCAGCTCACGCCGAAGCTTCTCATCGCTCAGGGGATGCTTCTTATCCTCGCCGTCGACAAGTTCACGCAAGGCTGCCTCAATCTGGCGGTTGGTCAGTATGTCGCCCCCCTCATCCTCGTCGCCACCGGTGGCCGGAGATGTCACAGTGTCGCTGAAGAAGGAGCGCATCGGCACCACATCCCCCCAGGGCATCGCCGCATATTTATTGTTTGTCGCACGCGAAATCACCGATTTGTCATATCCCGTCAATCGCTCAATATCCTTGAGCATCATCGGCTTCATGGTNTAGACGTCGCCCGTCTCGAAATATTCGCGCTGATGGCTGACGATGGCTGTCATGATATCCCTCATCGTCTGCTGACGCTGCCGGATGAGATTGATGAAATCCACGGCGCTCTTATAACGGTCGCGGATGAATTCCGTGCCACGTTTCGGTCGGCCGCGCCGCACCTCCATGCCGCGCATCGCCTCGGCAAAGCTCTGACCGACGGACAGCTCCGGAATACGATTGTTGAGGGTTATGAACAGCTCGTTATCTTCGCGGCTGACGATATAGTCGGGCACGATAATCCCCGCCGCCGTCTCCACCGCGCCGCCGAAGGCCGCGCCGGGCTTCGGATTGAGCGTCAGTATAAGGTTGTTGGCCGCGTCGATCCGCTGGCGTGTCAGATGCAACGCCGATACTATCTTATGACTGTGCCGCATGGAGAACGCCTCGAACTGCTCCTCAAGAATGAGGATAGCATCGTCTCTCTCTGACGATGCCGGAAGACGCCGCAACTGAAGCAACAGGCAATCACGCAGATTCAACGCCCCTACCCCCGCCGGATCAAGCGAGCGCACCTCCTCAAACGCCTCTTCGGCCAAAGCGAGCGGGACATCCACTCCACGGCTATACATCAGATCATCGACCAGCGATTCCAACGGTCGGTTGAGATAGCCGTTGGAATCCAGATTGCCGATTATATATTGACCGAGAGCCTCCACCTCCGCCGACAACGTACGCTGCGACAGCTGGGTGCGGAGATAGTCATACAGCGACTCGCTGTTGTCCGGCGGAGCGAACTCCCTGACCTCCCTCTCGCCACGCTCGGTGCCCCCACGGGGATAGAGCGGTTGACGCTCAGCCTCTTTACGCTCAGATTCCTCCTCGGGATCACTCACCTCAAGCGCGGGATTATCCTCCAGCTCCCGCTCGACGGCATCGTCAAGTTCGGGCGCGTTCATCTCCAGCAGCTCCACGAAGCGAAGTTGCTGCTGAGTGAGATGGAGACCCATCCGGGTTGTGAGACGCAGATCCTGTGCCATGCTGTTTTAAGTCGGGGTTACATATCGGGGCCGCGGCCTCCGCACGCCTTATGGCCCTGCAAATTTAATTCCAATTTATGGATTTGGAAATTTTCTTAAGATAAATTTTTTTACCGCAGTAAAAAGAATGAAAAAATCACCGAAATAATTGGCTATCCCACAAATTATTCGTAATTTTGCAATTCAGAGTATCCCTAAGCCTCCCACGTATTAAGGAGCAGCCGCCCGATACCCTGAATCGCATAACGACATTGAAAAATAAACACAACACATAGATTGTTAGAAAAGACACAATGGCAAGCAACGAAACCAACCAGGAGCAGAACGCTATCGACAACCTCAACGACAGCTTGACACGCGCCTCAGAGCATGTGGCCAACAATAAGAAGATCATCTACTGGTGTATCGCCCTTATCGTGATTTTCGCCGCAGGCGGAGCCGCATGGTACTGGGGATATCTCCAGCCCTCCTACAAAAATTCGCAGAACGCCTATTTCCAGGTCGAGACCAAAGCCAACGGCAATGATTCCATCGCAGCTGTGGAATATGCAAAAGTAGCCGACAAATTCGGCAGCTCAGATGCCGGCAAGCTCGCCGCCCTGCAGGCCGGCGAAAGCTTCTATCGTCAGGGCAAATATGAGCAGGCAGCCAAATATCTCAAGGAGTTCAAGACCAAGGATGACGTGATGCAGGCNCAGGCCGACGTGCTCCTCGGCGACTCNTACGTCAACATCAAGAAATATGACGAGGCAATCGCCGCTTATGACGCGGCTCTGCGCATCGCCTCAGGCAATGACCAGATCGCCCCTGTGGTGCTCTGGAAGAAAGCCAACATCTACGATGCCCAGAAGAAGTATCAGGATGCCCTCAACTGCTACAAGCAGATCAAGGAAGGTTATCCCACATTCTCCTTCGGCAACGGCATTACCGTAGATGCCTACATCGCTCGTGAAGAGGCTCGTCTCTCCAAATGAGCAACCCCCACTGAAGTCTATCCATAAAATAATAAAACACTTTGCTTATTTTATGAAAAGGTCTGCGGTTTTCGAGCCGCAGGCCTTTCCTTTTACTTATCTATATCAAAATGAATATCTGGATTAGAATCGCTTTGGTCGCCATCGCCGGCGGAGGTGGAGCGGTGTTGCGCTACCTGATCGAACTGGCCCTGAAGAATTCACCCCTCGGCTTCGCCACATGGGTCATAAACTCCATAGGATGCTTTCTGATAGGCATCTTCGGGGGCTGGCTTGTCAACACCCACTGCGGCTGGAGCGAGGACCTGCGCACAAGCTTCGCCCTCCTCACGATGACCGGATTCTGCGGAGGATTCTCCACATTCTCAAGCTTCACCCTCGACAGCGTGAAGTATTATGAAGCGGGCCATTTCCTGACATGGGTCATATTCGCCACGATGACGCTATTCGTCGGCCTCTTCGGCTGCGCCCTCGGATATTACCTCGGTAAGCATATTTAAACGCCTGACCTGCCCTATATATCGATAACGGCACACATCTATATAGCGACACCGGCACATCACCTTACACAACCGCCATACAAACACCATCCGCGGGCGATGAGAGACTCTTATCTCTCATCGCCCGCGGATGGTCATATTATTCGTTTTCGCCCCCTATCTTCAAATATCGGTAAGGCCGGAACAATCAAGCCTCATGCAGTTGATACATCGCATATATAAAGTTGATGCACCGCATATATATAAAAAAGAAGCAGACCGCTTTCACAAGAAGTCTGCCGCAGTGCGAATCAAATTTATTTCTACAAACCTAACATAAACGATTTAGTCGTCAATACTAATTTTTACACCTTTACTAACCTTGTAATCTTTTTCTGCCTTATTGAGAATTTACTTAATCAAGAGAAAGAGTATGTGATTGTGAATCTTTTTTTCACACCGCAAAATTAATACATTTCTCGGCGTTATCAAAGTATTATATTCACCATCAAAGTCACAATATAAATAATATAAAGTATTTTATCTTGATTATCAGNAAATTAAAAATTCTCAATATAAATCATAATACAAGCGGTATCTAAGTATTTTATACTGTCAGANCCCCTTGTTTCCCTCATGATTCTTCTACCTTACTACGCCCGATGCGCATCACATCGCGGTCGAAGTTCTCCCGATCAAGAGCTTTGTTGCGCATCCGATTGCGGTAGGCGTAGACCGTGCTCACACTATAATTCAACATCTGAGCTATGCGTGTCGATTCATCGACACCGAGACGCACGAAAGCATATATCCGGAGTTCAGGAGTCAGCTCTCCGTCATGCTTAAGCTCCACGGCCTCCTCCGGACGCAGAAGAGCGTTCATATCCTTCAGATAATCCGGGTAGATGTCNAGTATNGCNGAATCGAAGACACGGTAGAAGTCGTCGATCTGGTCCTCGCCGAATTTTCCGCTCTTGATTAATTTTTGCANATCCTCGGCCTGTCCGCTGGCGAGTTTGCGCAACGCGAGTTTCTGTAGGGATTGNAGGCGGTTGGCATATGTGGAGCAAAGCCCGATGAAGTGTCCTATATACGACTCCTGAAGTTCGGAGATGAGGGCAAGTTTGCGGGTATTGGCACGGGAGCGTTTATTCATACGCATGAGCACGACCACGAGTCCCCCCGACACTATCAGCAGGAAAGTGACAAGAAGGAAATAGACCATCAGCTCATCGCGCGAGGCCTTGATTTTCTCCCGGTAGGCCTCATCGATGACTGGCAGCAGGGCGGCTATGCTGACCGTGCGCATACGCACACTCCCCTCCATGGCATCCTCAAGAGCGAAGTTGATATATTGGAATGCGAGATTAAGCTCTCCCTGGCCATAGAGCCATTCGGCCAGAGTAGGCAANGCCAGTCCATCCTTCACGCAGCCTTTGATGTCGGAGATGGCCGCNTTGATGAGGTAGGTGGCATACTCTGTCTGCCGCCCCTCGTTCTTGGCGATCAGACCGATCTGGAACATCGACATNCCNTAGAGATTGGCTGATTCCGGAAGGTCGGCGCAGATGGCGTTGAGCATCGACAGGGCCTCTTTGTATCGCCCCTGATTGACGANACGCTCCGCCATATAGAATTGCCTTGTCTTGTCCGCTTCCGGCATATACTTCATCAGAGAATCATCCATCTGGTAATATTTGGTGGAGTATTCCTGATAGAACATCGGCTCCCCCTCCACATAAAGACGCATGTAGCCATATAGCTTGCGTCCGGCCTGCCAGTAGCGGATCTTCAGATCCTGCGGCACACTGCGTTCATCAATCTCCCGAAACCGACCGAGTGCCTTTGTAAAAATTCCGCAGGTGCTCAATGCGTTGATTTCCGCCATGGAGCTTTGGAGTTCGAGACGGCGGTCGGCCGCCTGACGGGCNACCGACTGTGCCACATAGGCATATTTAAGTGATGAATCTGCCCTGACGGGAAGATATGTCTCGCTGAGAGCCATCGCGCTCTTCCACCTTGCATCAAGGTCTGCGGCAGGTATCGATTCGAGATGCCGCCGCATAGAGTCAAGGACATCCGTTTTATCACGCATATAGAGGTCGGAGGCCTTCAGGGTCTTGTTAAGTCTTTTCAGTTCTTCTGTCGGGAGGGCCTCTTTGTGAAGTATATGGCTATGCCCGGCCGTGCATGTAAGAAAGCCGCAGAAGCCTACCGCGGCGGCAAGCAGCCGCATAAGGCTTGTCTTGTCAGGGAGTCTCATTGATAATAGGTCTTAAAATCTTTTGCAAAATTAATCAAAAATTTGTTTGGTTTTAAAGATTGAAGTAATTTTGCACTCCCGAATATATTGAATTTTCAGATTTGCTATGGATACATCACGCCGTCTTATGGCAATAATAAATCCGAAGGCCGGTGTCGTGGCCAACAAGGGTGCCGACCGCACTATCGTGGCCGAAGCCCGGGAACTGCGTTACTCCCCGCCGGAAGATTCATCGCTNCTGCTTCCCTACGACGTGGAGGTGCGCTATACGGAGGCCGCCGGACATGCGACACTCCTGGGCCGCGAGGCCGTGCAACGCGGATTCTACGGTGTGCTGGCCTGCGGAGGAGACGGCACGGTCAANGAGGTGGCTACGGGTGTGTGCGGCTCCGAGGTTGCGCTCGGTGTCATTCCGCTGGGATCAGGCAACGGGTTGGCACGACATCTGGGTGTCCCGATGACCATACGGGGAGCCATGAAGGTTGTGGGGGAAGACCGCATTCTGGAGGCCGACTACGCCACTGCCAATGGCCGACCCTTCTTCTGCACGTTCGGTGTCGGATTCGATGCCGAGGTCACCGAGAAATTCAATACTCTCCCGGGGCGTGGTCTGAATAATTATATCCGCGCTGTACTTGAAGAATACTTCAGGTATCGCGCCGAGACCTACACCATCATCGCCAATGGGCGGCGTCTGACGGAGAAGGCCCTGATTGTGGCCGTATGCAATGCCTCGCAGTATGGCAACAATGCCTATATCGCCCCCCACGCCTCGATTAAGGATGGCCTGCTCGACGTGACGGTGGTCCATCACGGCAACCTGCTCGAAGATGCGCGCGCGGCGATCGACGTTTTGTGGGGGTTGGCCGACCGCTCACAATCCACCACTACATTCCGGGCCAAGAATCTCCGGATTATCCGCAATTCCGACGGNCCGGTCCATTTCGACGGAGAGGCCGCCGTGCTCGACCGTGAGATCGATGTCGTCTGCCATCATCAGCAGTTGCGACTCTTCTCCACGGAGAGAAAGACGATGATGCGTCCGATCATGGCCCCGGAGATTCCTCTTTTCTCTCCTCTGGTCCTCACGGTCCGTGACCTGAGATATAAACTTTACAATCTGTTCCAGTAATGAAGATAATCACACTCTCCAACGGACTGCGTGCCGTTATCGATCAAATTCCGGGATACGTCTCGTATATAGGAGTGGCGATCGGCGCGGGAAGCCGCGATGAATCGGAAGACCGTTACGGTCTGGCCCATTTCGTGGAGCATACGATTTTTAAAGGCACCACCCGACGCCGTTCCTGGCATATCTCCAACCGAATGGAAAGCATCGGCGGAGAGCTCAACGCTTATACCTCTAAGGAGGAGACGATGGTCTACACCAACGCCCCGGCAGGATATGCCGAACGAGCCATCGAGCTTCTGGCCGATATAATAGCTGATTCCCGATTCCCGGCCCGTGAAATAGAGCGTGAGCGCGAGGTGGTGATCGAAGAAATCAATTCTTATCTCGACTCTCCTCAGGATGCGGTCTTCGATGAATTCGAGGAGCGCATATTCGCCGGGTCGGGACTCGCCCACAATATCCTCGGTTCTCCCGAGAGTGTCCGCGCCCTTGACGGGGAGGATTGCCGCGCGTTCCTCGACCGCTTCTACACTCCGGCCAATATGGTTATCTATGCCGCCGATCCCGGAAATCCCGATAAGATTGCCCGTCTGCTTGAACGCTATTTCGGCCCTCTCCATTTCCCGGGGAGCGCGCCGCTACGCACTCCCCCGCCCCCATGCCCGGGCTTCGACGATGTCATCCGCCGCGACGGGCATCAGGCTCATACCATCACCGGATTCCGCCTCTTCGGTCGCCGGGATCCCCGCCGATTCGCCCTGTATCTCCTCAACAATTATCTCGGCGGTCCCTGCATGAACTCGCGCCTTAATCAGGAGCTGCGTGAGAAACGCGGTCTGGTCTACACGGTCGACAGTTCGGTGGCCCTGTTAAGCGATGCCGGACTGATGCAGGTCTACTGCGGGTCGGACCCCGAGGCGGCCAACAAATGTGTCCGCCTTGTGCGTCGGGAGATTGAGCGTCTCGCTTCCGACACACTCTCCCCCCGCGCCTTCCGCGCCATAGTCGACCAATATTGCGGGCAGTTGCTCGTCAGCTCGGCCAATCGNGA
The DNA here is from genome assembly GCA_014801595.1 of Bacteroides sp. Lineage (GTDB taxonomy): Bacteria > Bacteroidota > Bacteroidia > Bacteroidales > Muribaculaceae > Lepagella. The sequence continues at coordinate 105,947 of JAAVDV010000021.1, read as the reverse complement.
GAATATGGCCATGTCGATGGCCAAGAGTCTGATGTATTTCGACGAGATAATCGATGTGGCGACATCTGCCGAACGCCTGCGCCGCGTCACTCCGNCAGANTTGCGCGAAATCGCAGAGTTGCTCGCATCGCAGCCGCTGCAGCGTCTTACTCTCTGCTGAGAACTCTTTTTNCCCTCTCTTACCTCGCCTCCGGCTTTAAAGAAATATTTATTACCTAAAATTCATTTAAGTGAAGATAGAAAATATCGACCTCGGCCGNCGACCCGTGATGCTCGCCCCGATGGAGGATGTCACCGACGAGTCCTTCCGTCTCATCTGCCGNGAGCAGGGGGCGGCCATGGTCTACACGGAATTCGTCTCTGCCGAGGCTTTGATCCGTGATATAAAGTCCACCACCCGCAAACTGCGTGTTGATGACCGTGAACGCCCCGTGGCGATTCAGATTTACGGCCGGGATCCGGAAGCGATGGCACAGGCCGCCCGGATTGTCGAACAAGCNGGNCCNGATGTACTCGACATCAATTTCGGATGCCCTGTCAAGAAAGTCGCCTCCAAAGGCGCGGGTGCAGGCATGCTGCGCGATATCCCCAAGATGCTCTCGATTACCCGGGAGATAGTCAAGGCCGTCAGTATCCCTGTCACGGTCAAGACCCGTCTCGGCTGGGANGCCGACAATAAGATNATCACCGATCTCGGCCCGATGCTGCAGGACTGCGGTATCAAGGCNCTGACCGTGCATGGCCGCACACGCGCGCAGATGTACACCGGACAGGCCGACTGGTCGCTTATCGGTCAGCTCAAGGCTGANCCGCGTATGGAGATTCCCGTAATCGGCAATGGCGACATCACATCTCCGGAAGAGGCCCGCGATGCCTTTGACCGTTTCGGAGTAGACGGTATTATGATCGGACGCGCAGCCTTCGGACAGCCATGGATTTTCCGTGAAGTGCGTCAGTTCCTTGACACCGGCACATATACTCCCGTGCCGCTGCCTGACAAACTCGCTCTCCTGCGCCGTCAGATAATCGAGAGCGTCGACCGCATCGATGAATATCGCGGCATCCTCCACATCCGCCGCCATCTGGCCGCCACCCCCCTCTTCAAGGGAATCCCGAATTTCCGCGAGACCCGCATAAAGATGCTCCGCGTCACCAAACTCGATGAGCTCCTCGATCTTATCGATGAGATACGGGATAAATTTTTGACATCTGAGAAATCTTTTGAGGCAGTTGAGTTGTAATAAATGTGAATTCATTACTATAATTCTTAAAACGCCCATATATGTATTTTCCGGCACGTCGCAACATAATCTCCCTGCTGGCTACACTGCTCGCCTCTGTTTTCTCCCTATCGGCAGAGGAATACACCTTCCCTGTCGAGAGTTTCAAGACTCTTAAGATTCAGGATAATGTCAATGTCATATACCATTGTAAATCCGATGGCCACGGATATGTAAGGTATGAGGGATCGACCGATTTCGACGATGCCTTCATACTTACGGTGTCCGGCGATGTCCTGAAGATTCAGGTCAATACTGAAGATGTCGGCAAACCGGGTCTTCCGACATTGCACATTTACTCCGACAAGCTGGCGAAAGTGGAGAATTATTCCGATTTCGACCTCATTGTGGAGGATGCCTGCGAGACTCAACAATTCTCCGCCTATCTCATCGGCAATGGCTCGATTACTGTCGACGGATTGCATACGGAGAAGGTCAACGCGCGTGTCACGGCCGGCAACGGCTCGATAACATTGAAGGGCACTGCCGAAAAGGCTAATTTCCGGATGACAGGTGCCGGCACTATCAACGCCGAGGATCTGAAGGCAAAAGAGGTGAATTGCAAGATATTCGGAGGCGGATCGATCATATGCGTACCCGAACGCAGCCTGAAGTCCGTCGGAATCGGTTCGACCAAGATTCAATANCACGGTTCCCCGGAAATTATCCATAAGGGTGGCGGCAAAATCATATCTCTCGATAACCCCGACCGCCAATAAATTCTCCCCTCCCCCGGCCCTCTTTTAAATTCTCCCCTCTCCGGCCCTCTTTTAAATTCTCCCCTCTTCCGGCCCTCTTTTAAATTCTCCCCTCCCCCGGCCCTCTTTAACCGTGTGCCCGCTTCAGCGGGCCGCTCTGATGTCCCCGGATTGTCATAAATAACCGAACCGACCTGATGTCTGAACTGAAACTAAAGACCGCACGTACACTCAAATGGAATACCATCGACCGCGTAGCCACACAAGTGCTCTACGCGGTCGTCGGCATTGTTCTCGCCAATATCCTGACGCATGAGGAGTTCGGCCTNGTCGGTGCGCTCGCTATCTTTCAGGCGTTCGCCACGATTTTTGTAGATTCGGGATTCGGCGCCGCGTTGCTGCGTGAAGCGAAGGAACCCTCGGACAGGGATTACTCCACGGTATTCTGGTTCAACGTGGCTGTAAGTCTCGCCATATATCTCATCCTTTTCATCTGCGCCCCCGTTATCGCCCGTCTCTTCGACAATCAACGTGAATTGATTCCGATGTCGAAAGTGATGTTTCTGACTTTCGTCATCAACGGACTGGCCATNGTGCAGACCAACCGACTGATGAAGCGTATGGATGTGCGCATGATNGCAGTCTCCAATTCAGTTGCATTGATNGTTTCCGGTGTCGTGGGTGTCGTGCTGGCCCTGGCGGGTGCGGGGGCGTGGGCCATGGTTTGGTACGCAGTCAGTCAGGCTGCCGTAAAGACCGCCATTCTGTGGGCCACGGGTGGATGGTGGCCACGCNTATGTTTCTCGTTCGCCACGATCAGACGAATACATCGTGTCGGGATGAGCGTATTCCTGTCGGCGTTGCTCAACACGATTTCTCTGAATATCTATAATTTTGTAATCGGAGTGTGGTACAGCGTCGCCTCCCTNGGTGTCTACACTCAGGCCGATAAGTGGAGCAAGATGGGATCGGCATCGATTTCGCAGATTCTTACATCCACTTTCGTGCCTCTCCTCTCTAAATTCCAGAAATCCCTACAGGATTTTCACCGATATGTCGATCGGGCAGGTCGCTTCACATCCTTCATTCTCCTCCCCTCTATGACGCTGCTTGCCATCCTGGCCGCCCCTATATTTCATCTNCTGTTCGGCGATAAATGGGATGCGGCTATACCTCTATTCAGTATGCTGGCCCTGAGGGGAATCTTCGTGGTGCTGATTTCTCTATATTCCAATTATCTGCTTTCGCTCGGGCGCGCGAAAAAACTGTTTCTCTCCGAGGCCGTCAAGGATGGATTGATTCTATTTGCCATAGTGCTCACGGTCGGATATGGTGATATCGACCTTCTTGTGCTCGGTCAGACAGCGGCTTCAGTCATCACCTGGCTAATTCTGCTTCCCGTCACGGCCCGGGGAATCGGGATGCGACCCTTACGACTGCTTTGGCATCTCTTCCCGTTCCTGGCCGCTACTATTTTCGCAGCCTTGGCTGCTGTCGGAGCCGGGGATCTCCTCCTCTATGGTCTCGGCCACCCTGATATGTCGGTGGAGATTGCTCCGCGTATAGGCTGGAATCTTATGCTGATTATAACGCAGACAGCGGCTTTCGCCGCTGTCTATATCATTGCGCTTCGATGTCTTCGTGTCGCGGAACTGCCGGAATCCGCGGGCTATCTATTCGGNCGTTTCCGGCGCCGGCGGAACAGCTAAAGTAACCGCCTCACTCTTTCGGCCACCCGACGGGGGGAGATCATTTGCTCAGCGTCGTGACGTGCCGCCCCGAAAGATCATAGGTCTGCATGCGCAGATACCATCCCAAGGCCTCGTAATCCTTGCCGAATTCCGCCTGCTTCTCCACGCTTATCGGCTCGCCGATAGTCACCTTCATAGGCTTGTTTTTCTTCTTGAAGAGTTCGCGTGCCAGAAACGCCGTGCGCAGCGGCACGCAGTGATGTCCGAGCCAGTTGAAGAGACGTGAATTAGTGCCGTGGAAATAAATCGGAATCACCGGCACCTTTGCCTTCTGGATTATCTGGAGCACCGTCGGCTGCCACGGCCTGTCGGTGATGATACCATCCTTGTCGGTCATCCCTATCGCACCGGCCGGGAAGAACCCTACCGGCTNACCCTCCTTGAGCATCTTTATGGCCTCGCGCACACCTGCCACCGATATACGCCGTTTCTCCGGATCATCGGATGCCGATTGGTCGACGGCAATGAAATTCGGACGCATGGCCGAGAGTTTGTTGAGTATCATGTTGACCATGACCTTGTATTCCGGCCTCACCTGAGTGACTATATATATCAGGGCGATACCGTCAATGGAGCCGAAGGGATGATTGCTGACCGTGATGAAGGGNCCCTCCTTGAAACGCCGGAGGATATCCATCCCCTCCACTTCAAGACCGATGTTGAATTCATCNACCATCAGATGCTTCACGAAAGCCGGGCCCGGATCCTTGCACCAGGCTCCGTGGACACGGTTGACCTCATCGATCTGGAACAGATGGAGAAGTTTTTTTACCAACCATGGATAGTTCGCCGCCTTCGGAACGAGATCCGTCACGTCTCCCATATTGATAACATCGGGCCGCACCTCTATGCCCGGGTATTCATCGAATACCATCACTTCCTCTCCCTTAGCATTCAGTTGCCTCTTCATCATCTTCTCTTGATTTATTGACGCCGATACCCATCCAATCGAGCATCCGGCTTATATACTTGTCGAGCCGGGTTTCCTTAAATACGAAATTACGCTGAAGCAGGAAATTCCATCCCAAGGATATCGCCAGGGCCACACTCAGGCGCACCGCCAGAAAGATACCGTCCTTGGAAATCCAGGGATTATGTTCGAGCCAATGCCAGTCGTGTACCCAGGAATATACAATCTGGGTGCCGAAACTGTTCAGCAGCAGCGAGCCCGCCCAGACGAAGAGGAACTTGAAGAGTGCCACTCTCCATTGCACACCATAGGCGTGGAAGGTAAATCGGTAGTTGATTATGCAGTTGAAGACACCCCCGACAAATGCTCCTATGGCAGTCGACAGGAAGGGGGTCAGATGTGCGAGAGAGAATACAAGAAATGCCGTCAGAGTATCTATCCAGCCGCATAATTGCGACGACACGCTCGAACGCAACAGAGTGAAGAAGAATCCGTCGCTGTGCAGAATCTTATCCTTGACCTTCGCCATCTGTTGTTTCGTCGCGGGATGGTCCGATGTTTTGACCCTCTCGGTCTTTGTCCGGCGCTCCACTGTCTGTCAGTTTTTTTTCCTGTAAGGTTTCGCAGGGTCAATCTTGGCCAGTTCGCGGAGATCCTTGATCATGCTGACTATGTAGATGATGAAGAGAAGGGCTGCGACGGTGGCTCCGGCGAAGTCATAGACACTCCAGTCTGTGCCCCACATATTTACCTGCACGTCAGACCAGGGATTGTAGATAAAGAGTATGCACACCGCTATGATCAAAAGGCGCATCTCCGTGGGACCCATCTTGGCATACGTCAGTTTGAACTGCCCCAGGATTATGGTCGAGAGATAGGTATAGATCGACAGGCAGAGATAACCGCCCATGATGAAGAGGGAGATGCTCAGTTGCATCAGCGGACCGAGACCGAGACCCATGCAGAAGAGACACGTGGTCAACGCATCTACCGAATGGTCAATGAAAAATCCATATTTCGGGCGTTGCAACTGTCGGACACGCGCCAAATTGCCGTCAAGGCTGTCGCCATACCAGTTGACAACAAGTGCCAGCGAGGACCACCAGTAGTAGTTGACGTCAAAATTGGCCATCCAGCAGAAGAATGCATAGAAAATTGCGGCCACCAGCCCGAGATATGTCAGCATATCTGATGTCACCCATGCCGGCTGACGCTTGGCGAGCCATATCGTAAGGCGGCTCTCTGCCGCGTTCAGGAATGAGGTCTGTATACGATCTGCAGTTTCTTTACCCATGATTTTCAACAGCTTATCTGTTATTGTTAGATTAGTCGCCACCCTCCGGTGCCGGTTTCCGGCTGAAGCGATAGGTGGATTCGTTCTGCAAAGTTACTATTTAAATTTGAAATTCCACCTATATTGTTGCATTATATTGCATTTAAGCATGACGCTAATGCATAATTGACGCCCGCTCCGCCATCATTTTTTCAGAATCTCATCCACCGCATTAAGAAGGGCACCGGGGGCATCCCGCTCCACGAGTATCGTGCGGCAGCCGGCGGCCTCGCCGGCCTTGACATCGGCTTCGCTGTCGCCTATCATCCACGATGCCGAAAGGTCTATGTTGAAGTCACGCGCGGCCCGCAGGAGCATACCGGGTTTNGGCTTCCTGCAGTCGCAGTCGATCTTCAGCTCGGCCACCTCCCCCTCGAATCCTTTGTCGGGATGNTGCGGACAGTAATACAGGGCATCCGTATATGCACCCTCCTTGCCCAGCAGCGTGGCCATCTTTCGATGAATCTCATCNAGTTCCTCTACCGTGGTCTCTCCTCTGGCTATGACGGGTTGGTTGGTGACGACAATGGCCAGGTANCCCGATTCNTTAATCTTNCTTATAGCCTCNGCCACACCCGGTATCAGNTCCATCTGCTCCGTGCGGCGAAGGAAGCCGACATATCGGTTGATCGTGCCGTCTCTGTCAAGAAATATGNCTTTCTGCGGATGCGAGAGNTTGCGGGCGGCTACCGTGCCATGCAGGAAATCTCTCTCCACNGCNGCGAACCGCTCCGGTGTCCCCATATCCTTCACATATTCGGGGCTGTCGTAGCATATGAGACGTCCCGTTCCGGCCAATGGTTTCAGCAACTGTCGGTCGAGGTCCACTTTCACGGTTTTTCCATTCTCNCCGGGCATCCCCACCATAGCCGGATCAATGCCGCATTCATCCAGCAGCGATGAATTGANGANATGAAGACCGGCNTTCACGCGGTTGTCATAAAATTCCGGACGTGGATCCTCCTTNGTCAGCCATGCCTCGACACGNTGNCGGTCATCGGCAATNATGAGTCCGCTGTCATAGGGATGGCTGTTGGGATGGGTGAGGATCGTCGCCAGGCCGCCGTTGCGCCGGTGATAGTCGACGATACGGCGGAAGTCGATGTCAAACATGGCGTCGGCGTTCAGCAACAGGAAGTCGCCGTCGAGTCGGTCGCGGAGTTTGAAGAGTGCCCCGGCATTCCCTAAGGGGGTCTCCTCGTTGTAGTATTCTATGTTGACACCGAAGGGTTTACCCGTCGCCGGGGATATTCCCGAGCCGTCGCCGAAATAGTCCATGATCACATTCCCGAGATGGGATACCGTGATTATGAGATCGGTGAAGCCCTGGTCACGGAGTCGTTCCAACTCATGTTCGAGCACAGGTTTCCCGGCTATCCGGATCATCGGTTTCGGAATATCTCCGAAGAGCGAGGCTATACGGGTACCCTTCCCGCCGGCCATTATGACTGTCTTCATTACTTGTTATCTTTGTTATACTCGGCTCCGAATATCTCCTGCTCCACTATGCAGCAAATGATATGGCCTATCAGAGTGTGGCATTCCTGTATTCGCGGAGTTTCCCGGCTGGGAGCCTTGATCACTATGTCGGCCGCATCCAATTTACATGGAGCCGCTCCGGTAAAGGCCACTGTGGTTATACCCTTGCGCCGGCATTCCTCCATAGCCTCCACCACGTTCGGGGAGTTGCCGGAGGTGGATATGCCGATGAACACATCCCCTTCGCATCCCTGGGCCTGCACCTGGCGCGCGAATACCTTATCGTAGCCGTAGTCGTTGCCGATGGCTGTAAGGATAGATGTGTCGGTCGTCAGGGCGATCGATGGTAATCCGGGACGATCGAAGTAGAAACGGCTGACGAATTCACCGGCGAGATGCTGGGCGTCGGCGGCGCTTCCGCCGTTGCCGGCGAACATCGTCTTGCGTCCTTTACGATATGCTTCCGTGCAGGCTTCGGCGGCCCGGCGGATTCCTTCGCGTAGAGTCTCGTCGGCCAACGCGGCCTCCTTTACTCTTACGCTTTCCGATATCTGGGATATGATGAGTTCCTGTGTCGTCATATATTGTTGATTCATGGTATTGATGCGTGTATCAGATATGGTCTGTGTCGTAGATTTTCCAGCCGTGGGCTCCACCCTCCGTAAACTGGAAGGGCATCACGAACCCCGACAACGTGCCGAGGGCCTTTATGACATCGGGTTTCTTGACCGGATCCACCATGAACATGATGAATCCGCCCCCGCCGGCACCGCTCACCTTTCCGGAGATTGCCCCGGCGGCTATAGCCGTGTCGAATGCCTCCTGAATCATAGGGTTGGTGATGGCGCTGGCCATACGCTTCTTGTTCTCCCATCCGCGCCCGAGAATCACTGCGAGCGCGTGCATATCCCCCTTCAGCAGGGCATGCTTCATGTCGAGGGCAGATTGCTTGATGGCGTGCATGGCCTCTATGGCCTCGCGATCTCCGTTTTCGGTGTTCTTACGCTGCTCGTTGATAATTTTGGCGCTGCTGCGGGAGGCTCCCGTGAAGTATAGCACGAGGCATGCCTCAAGTTCATCGACAATCCAGCGTTTGATTTTCAACGGATTGACAATGACGAGTTCATCCTTATGGAATTCCATAAAGTTGAATCCTCCGAAAGCTGCGGCATATTGGTCCTGCTTGCCACCCTTCAGAGCGAGATCCTTACGCTCTATCTCGAATGCGAGACGCGAGGTTTCGTAATCACCCAACGGCAGAGAGAGCCATTCTATGAATGCCTTGAGTATTCCCACGACCATTGCCGACGATGTCCCGAGTCCGGAGCCGATGGGGGCGTCGTTATAGGTGGTGATACGGAATCCGCGCGGTTTTATATTGAAATCCTTTACGATTCTGTTGTATACTCCCTTTATGAGCGACGCCTCTCCGTCGATTTCGAGCGCAGGAGCGAGAGGATAGGTCTTGAAGCAGTTGGCGTCGTATGAATGTATGATTATCTCCGGAGAGTCGAGTTCCTCGATTGTGCAGTAGGCATAAAGATTGATGGTGGCGTTGAGCACGAGGCCGCCATATATGTCGCTGTATGGCGAGACATCACTTCCGCCACCTGCCAGACCGAGTCTCAGGGGAGATTTACTTCTTATTAGCATGGTTCCTTTAGATTTAAGGAATAAGGTAGTTTAAAAGGGTTTGACGCTGTCACGCATCTATNCGCAAAATTAATTAAATCCCCCCTAATTTCCAAATATACTCNTATCTTTCAACGTAGGGTCAGAGATTTCGGGTCAGGTATGCCGCGCGGTTTATGAGCCATTCCCGGAGTTCGGCGGCATGGCGCGCATGNCCCGTTGAAGGCAGGATATAGCCCCACGTCGACCATGGTCGTTTCTCCGGCCATCTGCGTCCGTTGAGTTCGGCCGACGGACCGATCATTGATGAATATTCATCTATGAAATCAAGAAGGTCGGGNAGCACNTCATCCCGGAAATAAGCCAGTCGTTCGTTGTATCGTGTCCGGAATTCCGGCGTGGCCATTATGGCCTCTATAAGCGGCACCTTCACCATCCCCCATTCGGGAGCGTCGGGAATATGNCCNCCCTCAAGCGACTGGGTGGATTTGTTGAAGGCATAGTCGAAGTCCCACGCCGGTCCGAAACAATATTTGTCNGGNGCCCTCAGCGATCGCTTGTGAATGTAGAGGCTCTTCGGGTGACGGTTCTCCGTATTGCGGACTATGTCNTAAAGCAGCAGATAGTTGACAGCTGACTCGATATCGAAAGCCTTGGCTCCGTCGCCGGCCATAGCCATGGCCTCCGCCCGGTTGAAGTCGGCCTCCCATTTTGCAAGCCGTTGCTGCGGAGTCAGGGAATCGGGATTATCCTCATACAGTTCGTCGAAATCCGGATCCTTCACCATCACCGGGAGTGCGCCCATGGCCGACTCGAATTTGTAAGGCTCATCAAACTCGGTGCTCAACTCAAACAATATACCTGTCTCCTCATCGATGTCGACGCTCGTGGAATTGATACCGACTTTTTCGGTCATTGTGTAAGCTCCGGCATAGTGGTCGTTGATGAATACGTGGCATGGCCGCATCGTGTTGGCGAAAGGCACGTCGAGGCGTTTGGCGAGCCACATCGCCACGGCGTTTCGCATCAGTGAGGGGTCGATATAGTTGGCCAGCAACACATAATTCTTCATCGCCGGGAATCCGTAGATGGAGGTTTTCTTGGAGAATTTCAGCCGCATCGGTTTCTTGGGCATACTCCATGAGGTATTGCCTCGCCCGCGCACCTTAACTTCCAATCCCTCGGCATCTTCCGTAAGCCCGTTGCCATCGATGCTCAGAATGGCGTCGGCATATTCCTCCTTGCTCCATGGCATATCGGCTTCCGGATAATCGGGGAGCGTGAGGCGCACGACGGGTATCTCCATATGGCGCACTATGCAACTGTCGATTTTCTCCACCGGCACCTCCACATCGCCAAGAATCCAATCTCTCATCCTTACAGTGGGAGCCTCCGAATCATCTATNCCATGCGATATGGCGGCCCCTCCGGATGTGAATACCTGATAGAATGTGTTATCGCCGCAATAATAGGAGATATTTGTCTGCGCGCGGAGGGTGAGTGCGGTCAGGGCCATCATGGCGCAGGCTACGCCCGACATCAGTTTCTTCTTCATTTGATAAGAATTTTGAGTGTGGTGAGTCGCTCTATCGCAAGCGCGTAGGTTCCGGAGCGGAATTCGGAGAGATACAGGGGATCGGAGGTCGTCAGCCGTCCCTCGGCGATTATGGTTCCACCCATATCGAAAAGTTTGTACGCATATCCCGGCGCGGCATTACCCTCAAGACGCACGACACCACTTTCAAGACACACACGCGGCATATCCACGCTTATCTCCGTGATTTCAGCGGATTGTTCCTCCTCCGGCTCTATTTCCTCCTTGCCGTCCGGGGTTTCCTCATTGTTATCCGGAGTTTCACCTATCTCCTCCATCTCCTCTTTGTCATCCGGAACTTCCTCAATCTCTTCGGGGGTTTCCTCGGCAACGGGGATATAATTTATTCGGTCGACGGTAAGCAGGGGGATACGGAACGAACCATACTTGTCCCATACCACGATTTCATCATCTTCAAAGTCCAGTCTCAGGTCGGGAGCGACGGTGAATTGCGCCGGGCAGGCATCCTCTCCGGTGATTTCTATTATAAAGTCGCGGGCATACATAATGCCGCCAAGGCATAGAAGATATATTGACAGAGCTATAAATCGTAACATGTATTCAGTCAGTTGGATTTGCATGCAAAGTTACGATTTTTCCGCGACTTATCCAAATTCCCGACCGGATAGGGACATCCGCGTCTCCCCCTCTCCGGGCCGCATCAACGCCACGCCGCGCGCACACGGCGTGTCACCGCCACGCAGTTGAGCAGGATTATGAGTATCGTCAGCAAGAGGATAATCAGCAGCGACCATAAGGTCGTNCCCGGTGTGGCTCCGAGTCCCTCAAGGGGATGGATGTAGGTGCTGCGAAGAAGAAGTAACGTGCCGTAGGCGAGTGCCCCGGCCAGCACACCGCTCAACGCGGTCACTCTCCAGTAGGGTTTCGCGACGGNTTTGACCGGNAATCCGAGCATAAGGAGGGAGTGAAGCTTCCGGCGGTTGCGCTCCATCAGCAGCGACAGACTGAGAGTCAGTATCAATGCCGACAACAGGGTAATCATCACTCCTACAGCCATCACCGTGCCGGCCACGACCTTGAGCAGATAAGCCGCTCCGGATGCCGATTTATCGCCGGCCACTTCCCATCCCCTCTCCTTGAGGTATGGAGCTATGGCGGCGTCGCCGGGGGAGCTGACATCGACAATCAGACGGCTCGGGGCGGCTGTCGCGCTGTCGGGGCCGGGAGTGCCTCTCCCACCGTTACTCCCGAGTCGGATGTTCATGGTGTCGAGAAAGGTCCGGGGGACGAGAATAGTGTTGAAGCGGTTGGAATATCCGGCTACCCTGCCAAGCATCTGAATGCGCCGGGTACCATCCTCGCTGACCAACGTCAGCCGCAGCGGTATACCGCTGACCAGCGACTCCGAGAGGCGAGGCAGACCGGCCGCTCCGGCGAAGCCGAAGTTGTAGAGGGCGAGATAATCCTTGGATATTATGATCGGCACCTCCTCATCACCCTCCTGCCAGGAGAATGAGTTGCGGTCTACATCAAGGAACCCCTCCGGCACAGATTCAAAAAACATGGCGGTGCTCATCTGCCGTCCCGTTCCCCCGTCGAGCGCGACGGATGCGTGCACATTGAAGTCGGCGCGCCGGAACTCCCCGACTCTCTTTACCCACGCCTGATGTTCGATGTCGGCAATCTCCTCTGCCGAGAATTCGGTCGTGCCACCTCCGATCGTGCGCGATGCGTCGATCACCTTGTTTATGGCGAGATAATCGGATTTGAGAAATGAATCCTCCCGGCTCCATATCGAGCGGGCATCGAGCCAGAACTGCAATCCGGCCCCGATAATGGCGAGACCTATGAAATTGCTGACTAAAAAACCGACGAAACGTGACGGCGATATATTCTTTTGAAGTAGTTTATAGACCAGNTTCATAGTTTGATGCTGATGGCGGAGTGCAGCAGAAGAGGATTGCCGACGCTCGTCGATATTACTCCGGCGCCCTGACGGGCCGCCTCCTCGTCGATGATNTCGGCCGCGATACGGTTGTTGGCCGCGTCGAGATGGCTGACGGGTTCATCGAGAAGTATGAAGTCGAAGGGCATACATAGCGCGCGTATTATGGCCAGACGCTGTTGCTGACCGATTGACATGCGCCCGGCCGGNGTGTCGCGGCGGAAGTCGATGCCGAGACGCTCAAGCCATTCGTCGATACGTGCCTGTGGGACATGCCCCGTCAAATCATTCTTCAGTCTTATATTCTCTATGCAGGTCAGTTCGGGGAATAGATCGAGTTCCTGAGGCAGATATGCTATATGACGCCGGCGAAGCATCTGCCATATCCCCATGGAGAGCGAGCGNGTGTCGCGTCCGTTGAAACTGAGTTTNCCCCGGTAATCGGTGCGGTTGCCGTAGATATAGGCCATGAGCGATGATTTACCACCTCCGGAGGGTGCCTCCACGAGGTAGTGGCGTCCGCGATCGAAGACCCTGTCGGTCTGCCATATGTCGGAATGCGGCACATGTTCGTTGACAAATACCTCCGGGAGCATATTCTCCAGGCGTATCTGCCTTATGTGGTAGTCTTTGGATTCGGGATTCACTTCAGGTTGAGTTTGAAGTCCAGACGCAGGCTGCCGTCGGCAGGCACAAGCGCCATCGAGAACATATAATAAGGCGGACGATCCTGAAAATTCATTTTCCCGGCCAATCCGAGCCACGCTCCGTTGAAGTCTTTGGCCACATCGGCCAGAGGGGCGATGCCGGTGCCGTAGCCTTCGTTGCCGAATCGGAAAGTGTTGCCATCGACCTGCACCTTGCCTACTACCGGCTCAAGCACCTGCAACAGGCGGGCATTGTTCTTCCCCGATGTCTGTACGGCCCCCTTGAAGCCCAAGCCCGAGAAGCCGTCGCGGGGCGCCATTGTAGCGGCGAATGTCAGGGTGCCGTCAATCGGCTCAAGAGCCGAAGCGTAAGGCTCGGGGAGGCTCCCGCCGAATGATGAGGCGAGATTGAGGAGCTGCTTCACGAGTTTCTGCGACACGCCTGCTGCAAAGACGAAATTGGCGTTTCCTCCAAGTGATTCCACAAGTTTTGTGTCGATTTTGCTGACAGCCAACTCACACTTCGCCGGTTTGAGATCGGCATCGAGAATACGCATCGTCGATTTGACCATATCTTTCTCCACATTGGCGCTGATAGCGACACAGCTCGGATTGTTGAAGAACATTCCGAGTGCCATCCGTGCGGTGGCCTGCTGCGTAAAGGCCATTCCGGAGGTCTTCATCAGTCCCTCGATCGAGGCCCATACCGTCAGGGCATCGGTTGATTTCGACATTGTCTCGGCATAGGCGTTGCTGCGGAAACTCTCCACTTCCGATAGATTGGCGAATCTCTCCACACTCTCTATCATGCCGTTAGGCATNGTCCAGAAGCGGTTNTCACGTATCACGAACTCTCCGTTGACCTGCGCCTTTCCCACCTTTTCCCAATCTCCGGGGGCGATGCGTCCGACGGCGTTCTTGAGCTGTGCCTCATCGGCCACGAGGGCCGACAGGAAGGTGGAGCCTTTGTAGCTGAACACTATCATTGAACTTGCCTCCAGTCCTGATTCGGGAGAGAAGAACAATTCATGGTATTTCACATTTATTGATCCGACGGTGGCGTAGAGCTGTTCGCAGGCATCTTTAAGGGAGGNGGCATCCTCNATNCNNCCATCCTTGATTTTTCCGCCGGTCTGATCTACAAGGGTATTCACCTGAAGCACCCCGACAGCTTCGGCATCGGCCGGGACAGTCCCCAGCAGATCGAGTGTGTCAGCTCCGTCGTTGCCGGTGCATCCGGTCAGCGACACTATGCACAGCACCATCGAAAGAAGTGGCAGGATTGTGGAGAGTAGAGAGGAAAACGGCTTCTTCATATGGGTCGTTGATATATGTTTTTTAACAATTNAAGCGGTAAATCATTAGATTTCCCTTTTTAAATTGCCACAAAATTAAAATAAATTCCTATCTTCGCAAAATATTAGGGGAAATAAAATAATGGTCTACCCCAAATATATCTATCACAACCATAAAAAACACATAGATATGAGCTTTATCTCACAGCGTATCGAGCGTCTGGCNGTCTCTGCNACGCTCGCCATGTCGCAGAAAAGCGCCGAGCTCAAGGCGCAGGGCATCGACGTCATCAATATGTCGGTCGGGGAACCCGACTTCGACACTCCCGACCACATCAAGGAGGCGGCCAAGCGTGCCATCGATGACAATTTCTCCAGATACAGTCCCGTGCCGGGTTATCTGAGCCTGCGCAAGGCTATCTGCGGCAAACTTCTCAATGAGAACAATATCGAGTTCACCCCCGATCAGATTGTCGTCGGCAATGGCGCGAAGCAGGAGCTGGCCAATGCCCTGCTCGCCACCATCAACCCCGGAGATGAAGTCATCATCCCGACTCCGGCATGGGTNAGCTATGTGGAGATGGTCAAGCTGGCCGAAGGCGTCAGCGTGGAAGTGGCCGCCGGTATCGAGAATAATTTCAAGATTACTCCGGCGCAGCTTGAAGCGGCAATCACACCCCGCTCCAAGATGATCATGCTTAACTCCCCCTCCAATCCTACCGGCTCTGTCTATACTTATGAGGAGCTGAAGGGTCTGGCTGAGGTTCTGGCCAAGCATCCTCAGATTCTTATCCTGGCTGATGAGATTTATGAGCATATCAATTTCGTGGAGAAGGTTCACAGTATCTCGGAATTCCCCGAGGTGCGCGACCGCGTGATTATCGTCAACGGCGTCTCNAAGGCTTATGCGATGACCGGCTGGCGAATAGGCTACCTCGCCGCCCCGCTTCCCATAGCCAAGGCGGTTTCNAAACTTCAGGGCCAATATACGAGCGGTGCCTCTTCGATCGCGCAGAAGGCTGCCGAAGCTGCCTACACCGGAAGCCAGCAGTGCATCGAGGATATGCGTCTGGCGTTCGAACGCCGCCGCGACCTTATCGTGGAACTCGCCAAGGAGATTCCCGGCTGGGAGGTGAACCGCCCGGAGGGTGCATTCTATCTTTTCCCGAAGGTCGACAGCTATGTAGGCAAGATCAAACCCGATGGCTCCAAGATTGAGAAAGTGGCCGATTATGTGATGTATATCCTTGAGGAGGCTCATGTGGCATGCGTTGACGGTGAGGCNTTCTGCGCTCCGGGTTACATGCGCCTGAGCTACGCCACTTCCGACGACAATATCCGCGAGGCAATGCGTCGCATCGCCGAGGCATCAGCCAAGCTGAAGTAATCCCGCCGAATCCCGATTAATCNTGGTCAATCCCGATTAATCTTGATAAATCTTGATAAACCCCGATTAATGTTAACCTCTATTCTTCTGGCGGCGGCTTCGGCCGCCGCCCCCGCTTTAATAGATAAAGTGGAGCCCCCCTATTGGTGGACCGGCATGCGCAACGACACCCTCCAGCTGATGGTCAGCGGACCCGGAGTCGCGGATGCCTCCGTGCGTCTTGATTATCCGGGCATAACCCTGCTCGATGATATCAATCTTGACAGCCCTAATTATAAGTTCCTGTATCTGAAGCTGTCGCCTGATACAAAACCGGGCGAAGTGCCCATCACGTTCACTTTAGGCAACCAAAGTCAGACTCTGGACTACGAATTACGCGCCAGAAAGGCTCCCGGTGAGGCCCACGAGGGCTTCTCCGCCTCCGACGTGCTCTATCTTCTCATGCCCGACCGTTTCGCGCAGGGGGAGGCAGCGGCTACGGATCCTTATGCCGACCTTGAGTTCAAGGCGCGTCCCGACAGAGCCAACCCCAATGCCCGTCATGGCGGAAATATAGCGGGAATCATCGACAGGCTCGATTATCTCCATGACCTCGGGGTGACGGCTATATGGGTCTGCCCCGTGCTGGAGAATGATATGCCGGGTGGTTCCTACCACGGTTACGCCACGACCGACTATTATCGCGTCGACCCGCGTTTCGGCACCAACGAGGAGTGGAACCGTCTTATCGAAGAGGCCGGNAAACGCGACATGAAGGTGGTGATGGATATGATTTTCAATCATTCCGGTTCGGCCCATCCCTGGATGGAGGATATGCCCTCGGCCGATTGGTTCAATCATCCGGAGGGTGATGTGATGACCAATTTCCGCCTCAGCACGGTCCATGACCCCTATGTCTCTTCATATGATAAGGATGCCACGGTCAACGGTTGGTTCGTACGCAGTATGCCCGACCTCAACCAGCGCAACCCACATCTTATGAAGTATCTGACCCAGAACAGCATATGGTGGGTGGAATCNAGCGGCATCAACGGTATCCGGATGGATACCTATCCCTANGCCGATATGGATGGCATGGCCGGATGGATCGATGCCGTCATGGAGGAGTATCCCAATTTCAATATCGTCGGCGAGTGCTGGTATGACAATGAAGGTGGAGCCGCATTCTGGCAGAAGGGGAATTCCATTAACCCGACCGACACCCGTCTCCCCTCAGTGATGGATTTCCGCCTCACCACGCAGGGACATAAATACTTCGACGAGCCCACCACACCATGGACCGGACTCAATGGCCTCTACGACCATCTGGCAATGGATTTCCTCTTCCCGGAGCCTCAGAAGATACTGACNTTCCTCGACAATCATGACACCGACCGNTTCCTGCTCTCCGAGCCCGATAATCTCGATACGTGGAAACAGGCCGTCAGCTTCCTGCTGACATCACGCGGCATCCCCCAGATCTATTATGGCACCGAGCTGCTGATGAACGGCTCGAAGGAGGGTAGCGACGGATATGTGCGCCGCGACTTCCCCGGCGGCTTCCCCGGTGATACCGTCGACGCNTTCACTCCCGAAGGNCGCACTCCGATTCAGAACGAGGCGTGGGATTATCTGTCATCGCTCCTGAAATGGCGACGCGACACGGCCAACGANGTGATAGCCAAGGGCACCCTCAAGCATTTCATGCCTATAAATTGCGCCTATGTTTATGAGCGCCGCCTCGGCGACCGTCAGGTGGTGGTCATGATCAACGGCACCGATCAACCCCTCGACCTCGATATGGCCCGCTACGCCGAGATTCTCCCCGCCGGCACGAAACTCCACCGATCGCTCGGGGGTGAGGATGTGGAGATTGCGGAAACCNTGACCCTCGCGCCACGCGAGACNCTCCTGCTTCAAAATTTCTGACTCACTCTCTGAAATCNTTCTTTTAACATACACGACATGAAAAAAAGCGCGGATTCCTATATGGGATTTGCGCTTTTTTGCTTAATTTTGTACTTTGTTTCAGTTCGGAGCAACTCTGATATGAGGACCTCTGACAGGTAAAAGTTCAAACTAATCATCTTCTTATGGGAGGTATAATGGGCGTCGCAGCCCGCGAAAATTGCCGCACCGATCTCTTCTACGGCACAGACTATCATTCACATCTTGGCACACGTCGCGCCGGTATGGCCACCTATGACCCGACCGAACAGCGCTTCTGCCGCTCTATCCACAGTCTGGAAAGTTCCTATTTCCGCACCAAATTCGAGCATGAGCTTCCTAAGTTCATCGGNCCCTCCGGAATCGGAGTCATTTCCGACACTGATCCACAGCCAATCATCATCAACTCCCATCTCGGGAAGTTCGCGATTGTCACAGTGGCCCACATCGAGAATATGACGGAGCTTGAACGCGAGCTTATCGACAAGGGAGTGCATTTCGGCGAACTCAGCTCCGGCTCTACCAACCAGACCGAACTCGTGGCGCTGCTCATCAACGAGGGACGCACTTTCGGCGAGGGTATCGAACATATGTTTGATAAAGTCAAAGGCAGCTGCACTCTCCTTATCCTCACTGAGAGAGGGGATATAATCGCCGCCCGCGACCGCCTCGGCCGCACACCCCTCGTGCTCGGCCGCAAAGAGGGCGCATGGTGCGCCGCATCTGAAAGCACGGCCTTCGCGAATCTCGGGTATGAACATGTCCGCGACCTCGGCCCCGCTGAAATCGTCAGGCTGACAGCCGACGGACCCGAGACCCTGCGCGAACCCGGCGAGGATATGCAGGTCTGCTCCTTCCTATGGGTCTACTACGGCTTCCCGACATCCACTTACGAGGGACGAAACGTGGAGGATGCCCGCTTCATCTCCGGCTATGAGATGGGACGCACGGATGACACGGAAGTCGACTGCGCCTGCGGCATACCCGACTCCGGTGTCGGCATGGCGCTCGGCTACGCCGCCGGCCATGGTGTCCCCTACCATCGTTGCATCTCGAAGTACACCCCCACATGGCCCCGAAGCTTCACGCCGAGCGAGCAATCGACCCGCAATCTCGTCGCCAAGATGAAACTCGTGCCCAACCGCGCCATGCTGACCGGCAAACGCGTGCTTTTCTGCGATGACTCTATCGTGCGCGGCACTCAGCTCAACGATAATGTCTCCGACTTCTTCGAGAAGGGTGCGCGTGAGGTGCACATGCGTATCGCCTGCCCACCCCTCATCTACGGTTGCCGCTACATAGGATTCACATCCTCCAAGAGCGATATGGAACTTCTCACACGCCGTATAATCGGTGAACTCGAAGGGGACCCCAACAAGAATCTTGACAAGTACGCCACGACAAATTCGCCGGAATACAACACTCTCGTCGAGAAAATCCGCGACCGTTTCGGCCTGACATCCCTCAAGTTCAATCCGATCGAGACCCTTATCGAGTCAATCGGTCTGCCGAAAGAGAAGGTCTGCACCCACTGTTTCGACGGCAGCTCCTGCTTCGGTTGCCACCGACGCGACACCAACACCAAGTCCTACAAGTCCTGACGCCGATAATCGGCGCGACATACACGCGAAACCCCGGCGANGCAAAATCAGATTTGCGTCGCCGGGGTTTCGCGCATCGCGTATATGGAGANGTGCCTTTCACNTGTAGCAACCGTTGCTCTTAAACTTTTTCACATTCTTTAATTTTTTCGGCAAAAAATTCTTTAAAATTCTTTTTTTTCGTTACATTTGCAGTGACTTTCCCGCAATAGCGCGCATNCNAAAGGNCGCAACACCGCTAAGTGACTGATTTGCATTATATTAATCCAAATCAACTCACCGATTCCTGTTTGTGTACCTACCCTGCGATTGCACGCATGTTGCAGAGAAGCCCAAAATTCGTTCATAGCCCGGAATTACCTACCTTGAAAGACTCAAATTTTTCTCCACAGCTCTGCGGACCATGTGCAGGAAACCGGGTCATTGACCGCAACACTCACCATGAAAAGAGATAAATAACAGCAATAATTAACAAATGTAGAACTAAATTCATTCCTGCATGAAAAACTACAGTTTTCATCTGAATCGGAAGTTCTGGGTCACTGTCGCTATGGTGATTGCCCTGGCATTTCCGGCTTTAGCTCAGAAAATCACCGTGCGCGGTACGGTAATTGATGAGTACGGCGACCCGCTGATCGGCGCAACGATCATGCAAAAGGGTACTTCCAACGGCACCGCCGCTGATCTCGATGGTAACTTTGAGATCAANGTCGAGCCCAANGCTACTCTCGTAGTCAGCTATGTAGGCTACGACCCCATGGACGTTCACGTCAACGGACGCCATGAACTCCAGATTGAAATGAAGGAGAACGCGCAGATGCTTCAGGAGACNGTCGTAATCGGTTACGGCTCCGTGAAGAAATCCGACTCCACAGGCTCCGTGGCTATCGTGAAGCCCGACGAGGTTGAAGCCGGTCTGGCAACTTCCGTTCAGGACATGCTCGTAGGTCAGACTCCGGGCGTTGTCGTGACCACTTCGGGCGGCCCCTCCGGAAGCGCCAACATCCGTATCCGTGGCGGTGCGTCACTTTCAGCCACCAACGACCCTCTGATCGTGCTTGACGGTGTGCCCTTGAGCCAGGATACCCCCCTCGGCATGGGTTCACCCCTCGCCATGATCAACCCTGAGTCGATCGAATCTATGACCATCCTCAAGGATGCATCCGCTACCGCCATCTACGGTTCGCGCGCATCAAACGGTGTGATCATCATCACCACCAAGAAGGGTTCGAGCGGCCGTGCAAAAGTCAACTTCTCTGCTAACTTCTTCGTTGACTATGCCCGCAAGCTCACTGATGTCCTCGACGGCGACCAGTTCCGTAACCTCATCTACAACAAGTTCGGTCAGGACTCATCTGCCGCCGGTTATCTCGGCAACGTGAACACCAACTGGCAGGATGAAATCTTCCGCACTACATTCAGCTCCGACTACAGCCTCGCTGTTTCGGGCACCGCAGGTTTCCTCCCCTACCGTGTCAACGCTTCGTTCACCAACAACAACGGTATCCTCAAAGGTTCCGGCATGAACCGTGCTACCGCCGGTATCACCTTGACTCCCTCGTTCTTCGAGAACCACCTCAACATCAACGCTAACGTCAAGGGTTACTACGTGCGCAACAACTGGGGTCAGACCGACGCAATCGGTCAGGCTGTAGGCTTCAACCCGACAATCCCCGTGATGGACTACAGCGGCAAGATTATCGGTGGCGACACCAACGGTCAGTTCAGCTACCTCTTCAACGGCTACAACGAGCCTTACACCGTGACCGGCGGTCAGGTGAACCTCGAAAATAACGCCTCTTACAACCCCGTTGCAACTATCGAGCAGGCAAAGAACTACTCTAACGTATGGCGCTCCAACGGCAACATCCAGTTCGACTATTCTTTCCACTTCCTCCCCGAACTCCACGCCAACCTCAACCTCGGCTACGACGTGACCAAGTCTAACGACTACTACACAGCCGAAGCCAACTCCCACATGGCATGGAAATCTCACGACAACTACGGCGGCGGCTACACCAACCACCAGTACGCTTTCCGTTCCAACACCCTTCTTGAGTTCTACCTGAACTATAAGAAAGAATTCGACAAGATCCAGTCTATGCTCGACGCTACCGCCGGTTACACATGGAGCCGCGACGCCGCCAACGGCTGGAACTCCGGTGCATCCTCTGACGCAGGTTACGCAACGACTCCCGGTCTCTCTCCCGCTCTTGTTACTGACGGCGGTTACATCCTTAACTGGACTCCCGGCACTCAGGATAATGTGGGTAAGAACTTTAAGGATGACGAAATCGGCGAAGGTGGCAACTACCACTGGAAAAATCACCTCCAGCTCCTCTCATTCTTCGGTCGTGTCAACTACACTTTCAAAGACCGCTATCTGTTGACTGCCACTGTCCGCGGTGATGCCACTTCCCGTTTCTCCAAGTCCAACCGCTGGGGCGTATTCCCCGCTGTGGCTCTCGGCTGGCGTATCGACCAGGAGGCATTCATGGAGAACGCTCAGAGCGTCCTCAACGAGTTGAAACTCCGCGCAGGCTGGGGTGAGACAGGTCAGCAGGCTGTAGGTTCCTACTACAACTACATCCCGATGTACACTGCATCGCAGCCCGGCTCATTCTATACCAACGGTGTAGGCGGCTGGCTGATCCCGAACTTCCCGGAGGGTTACAACCCCGACCTTAAGTGGGAGACCACTGAGACTTGGAACGTCGCTCTTGACTATGGCTTCCTCAACAACCGCATCAGCGGTAGCATCGAATGGTACCTCCGCAACACTCGCGACCTCCTCTCGACTGTGCCCGTACCCGCAGGTTCATCTACTGTCAACTATCTTCCCCAGAACATCGGTTCGATGCGCAACTATGGTGTTGAATTCAACATCAACGCCAAGCCCATCGTAACTCCCGACTTCGTTTGGACACTCAGCTACAACGTAGGCTGGAACCACAATGAAATCACCAACCTCGACGGCAATGAGTTCGGCGTTGGCGGTGGTATCGGCGGCACAGGTGGTAACTGTATGATCCACCGTGAAGGTTATCCCGCTTACTCGTTCAACCTCTATCAGCAGGTTTACGATGCCAACGGCAATCCTATCCCCGGTGCATANGTCGACCAGAACGGCGANGGCCAGATCGATACCAACGACCTCGTTGTNCAGCACTCGAAGGATCCGAAGGTGACCATGACATTCGGCTCCAACTTCCGTTACAAGAACTGGGACCTCGGTTTCTCTCTGCGTGCATCTATCGGCAACTACCTCTACGCATCGGCTCTCCGCGGTGGCTCGACTATCGACGGTCTCTTCCGTAACAACCAGCTCTCCAACGTGTTCGANACCGACTTCTACTTCGACACTGACCAGAGCTTCTCCAACTACTGGCTGCGTAACGCTTCTTTCCTCCGTTGCGACAACATCACCCTCGGCTATACCTTCGATCCGATGATCAACGGTGCCCTCAACCTCCGCCTCTTCCTTGGCGTGCAGAACCCCTTCGTCATCACGAAGTACAAGGGTCTCGATCCCGAGGAATTCTCAGGTGTAGACGGCAACAACTATCCGCGCGCCACTACATGGTCTCTCGGNGTTGTAGCNAATTTCTAATTCAATCTTCGGTTGAAACATCAANTTTTAATCAAAATGAATCTTAAGAAATTTATCATACCCGGTTGTGTGGCGCTTTCCCTCGGCATGACTTCATGCGTGGGCGATCTCGACCTGCAACCCAATGACCCNAACCTGGTCAACACATCTGACNCCNANTTCAAGGCAAANANCCTNGCNATGTGCTACTCGGGTATCGCCTGCTCNGGTATCNCGGGTCCCGGCTCATCCTATGTCGGTGGTCTCGATGCNGGTACATCAGCCTACCTGCGCGTGATGTTCACCCTTCAGGAGTTCTGCTCCGATGAGCTCATNTGGATCTGGCCCGACGATGGCGTGCGTGACATCACCTACTGCTCATGGGGTGCCAACAACGGTATCGTGACAGGTGCTTACTACCGTCTCNTNGGNCANATCGCACTCTGCAACCAGTACCTCCAGAATACGAAGGACGACAACGACGCCGAGAGCCAGGAAATGCGCGCACAGGCTCGTACACTCCGNGCATNCTCATACCTCAATATGATCGANCTCTTCGGTCAGTCCTCCTTCATCACCGAAGANGCTGAGNTNGGTTCAGCNCCCATCCAGGTAAGCCGTAAGGAACTNTTCAATTGGCTTGAGGAAGAGTTGACGGACATCGTCGACAACAAGCGTCTCAACCAGACTCCTATCTATGGCCGTGTAGGTNTCGATGCAGCCGAGGCTCTTCTCGCCAAGCTCTACCTCAACGCCGAGGTTTACTCAGGCGAGGGTCGCTGGGCAGACTGCGTACAGCGTTGCGAGAACATCATCGCACGCCATAAGGGCACAGGNTTCCAGGGNACAGGTCTCGCCGAGCACTACCACTATCTCTTCTCNGCTGCCAACANCGCCTACATGCCCGGCGGCACGAAACCCAACGAGAATGAGATTCTCTTCGGTATCGCTTTCGATGAGACTAACACACAGTCTTACGGTGGCCCGACATTCATCATCTCCGGCACTGTCAGCAACACCCACTACATGCCCCGTCAGATCTACGGCACATCTTCCGAATGGAGCTGTATCCGTGGCTGCGCCGAAATGGCATCCCGTTTCTACGGCTATGACAGCGACGTTCGCGACGACCTCTGGCTCAAAGAGAACTATCCCGCAGGCAAGCTCTACCAGGCCAATGCCGACGGCTCACTCAAACTTGATGCCAACGGCCAACCCATGGTTGTTCTCAACGACGATGGCTCCGAGGTATCCTGGGATGGCGAGGACTACACCGACCGTTTCATCGACTTCTCCGGTGCATGGGCAACAACCGGTGGTAACGCTATCGTGAAATTCACTGGCCGTACCCCCAACGCCGCTCAGGATGGCGGCTGGAATATGTCGGTCAAGACTCCCGCGAAATTCGTTGAATTCAACGGCAAGCAGTATCAGACCGCACTCGAAGAGTATGAGGTAGGCTTCTCTACTCCGACGTTCTCTTCTGTCGACCAGCCCATCATCCGTCTCGCCGACATCTATCTGATGGCTGCTGAGTGCTACGTTCACGACCGCGCTTCTATCTCTGCTTCCAAGGCTCTCGAATATGTAAACTATGTCCGCGCACGTGCAGGTGCTCCCGCATTCATCGCTTCCGACCTGACTCGCAACGGCATCATGGATGAGCGTTCACGTGAGCTTTATCTTGAAAGCTGGCGTCGCTCCGACCTCGTGCGTAACGGCATGTTCGCAGGTCCGCAGCAGACTGTATGGCAGTACAAGGGTTCAGGCACAGCCAACGAGGGTACTCGCATCGAAACGAAGTATAACCTCTACCCGATTCCCTACGACGTACGCGCCACTCAGCCCGAGTTTAACCAGAACCCCGGTTATTAATCTCAACCTATCAATTTCTGAAACAACATGAAAAAGATATTTTTGATGTTCGCCGCCGTGGCTGCCACTCTCGGTCTTGCAAGTTGCAACGAGACCTGGGATGACGCTGCAACGCTGAAGACCCACGAAGGCACCCCCACTATCGACTTCCTCAACACCCCCATCCTCCAGGAGCAGGTGCTGATGATCACAGAGGAGAACCAGAACGGTTCAATCCACCTCACCTGCTCACAGCCCGACTACGGCTATGCCGCAATCGCGACTTACAAGGTGCAGGTGAGCCTCGACGACAAGTTTGATAACGCTGAGAACTACGTTGAAATCAGCCAGGATTTCTATGACTGCTCTCAGATCAACCCGACCAACAAGGACGTTGCGGCTGCCGTGGAGAAACTCTCCGGCGTACGCACGGAGGAGGATCTTCCCCTCCCCTACCAGAAGGTCTACATGCGTCTCCGCTCTTTCGTATCCCAGAATCCCGAAGGCACGACCTACTACTCGAACGTAGTATGGTTTGACCAGATTTCTGCCGACTTCCTCGCAATCTGGGTGGCTGATGTTCCCATCGACCTCTATCTGCGCGGCGGATTCAACGACTGGGGTTCAGGTCCGGAATGGCAGTTCCTCACTGCCGATGAGGAGAACACTTGGGTCTGCAAGGACGTGACTATCGACGCCGGCGTTTCCATCAAGGTTTCCACAGCGAACTGGGCAGGCATCAACCTCGGCGGTAATGCCGGTGAGAACGATGACTCTCAGATCGTCTCCACTAACGAGGAGTATGCTATGACCGGCGGCGACAACCCGGGTCACATGCGTCTTGACAAGAACTTCCACGGCAACGTGGTTCTCTCGCTCCGTGAAGGTGTCTACTATATCCTCTTCGCAGAGACTGCCGAGTAATCCCGAAAAGCAATCATTTCATATCATGCCCGCCTCCCCGGCGGGGCGGGCATGACTGATACTTCCTTAATTTCCAATCTTAGAATTTAAGAAACAGATGAAAAAATTCAGTATATATATGCTGGCTGTCCTCGGCATCCTCGCCGCCTCTTGCGACGACGATCTCGTGCCCCCCACGCCGCAGCAGAATCCGCAGGAGCCGGTGATCACCGCCGGCGACATCACCACCGAGAAAGCCGGTGTGCTCGCAACTGAGGATGCAGCCGCCATCCCCTCGATCGACCTCAAGAACTACTATGACGAGGCAACGGCTGAGGCTATCCCCGTTCCGGTGCTGAAGAATGTGCAGGCTCTTAACATGAATGAGGGCGCGCAGGTGGTCTACCGTCTTGAGATCTCCAACACCGCCAGCTTCTCCGACAAGCAGGTGCTTGACCTGACCCCCGGTACCACCGAGGAGACAGCCGACATCTACTATGCCGATCCCTCAGAGTGGAACACAGCCCACATCACCCTGTTCGGTCAGAGCCCGAAAGCTCAGACGGCCTTCTATCGCGTGCCTGTCTACGTGAATATCGCCGACACTGACTTCCGCTACGACTCCAACGACTTCTATGCTCTCGTAGGCGAAATGAGCGTTTCGCGTCTCCAGCCCGATTTCTCCATCGAAGCTGAATACTTCGTGTATGGTCCCTTCATCGGCGGTAATACCCCCGCAAGCGGCGTGGCCATGCAGCACAGCGACCGCGATGAATATGACGATCCCGTCTTCACATACTTCTTCGAGGCTACCGAATCAGAGGTTGCCACAGGCTACACTCTGATGGTGGCTCCCGCTTCCGTGAAGAATGCCGGTGGCAACGCCCAGCAGTGCTACGGTGCCGGTCAGGAAGAGGGTGTGCTGACTCTCGCAGGCCAGCCCATCAAGGTGGAAGTTGCCGGTCCCTACAAATTCGAGGTGAACATGAAGGACTTCACTTACACTATCGCAGTGGCTCCGAAGGTGCTCTACGCTCCCTCTGACGGCGCGAAGTTCAACAAGAAATGTCTCGAACTCCCGACTTCCGACTACGTGACTTACCAGGGTCTGACATTCCTCCACAACGGCTTCACCCTCACGGGTCAGAAGGGTTGGACACCCGTAGCATACGGTAAGGGTGATGTCGAAGGCTCTATCAAGGCTATCCCCAACGGCAACAGTGCCGACGACCAGATTCCCGTTGAGAACGAAGGTTCACACTGGGTGAACGTCAACCTCGCCAAGATGACAGTCGAGACCACATTCGTCAAGACCCTCGGCATCGTCGGTGGTTTCAACGGCTGGGGTGAGACAGAGGATCCCGAGCTCAAGCATGACAGCAACTACTCCGTATGGACCGGTGAGTTCGAGGTTAAGGCTGAGGACGTAGCCGCAGGTGCCTGCGAATGGAAGATCCGTGCCAACAGCGAATGGTCAGTAAGCTTCGGCGAACCCAAGTGGGAAGGCAACGTGACAGTCGAGAATCAGGCTGAATTCGACGGTGCGAACTGGAAGGTTACCGAGGCCGGCAAGTACGAGGTTAAGTTCGATTGCTCGACTTATCCCTACACCATGACTATCACAAAGAAGTAAATCATAAAGAATTTACCCTGAAGTATAAGGGGAGATGGCCTGAGAGTCCATCTCCCCTTGATTCATATATGAGCCATATNGATTCAAATTATTAAAGATAAATTAAAAAAAATATTACAAAAAAATTGCACAATTTAAAAATCTTTCCTAATTTTGCCGAGGATTAGCCCAAGGTAACATAGGTATAAAAAACCAAAACGGAAATAATCTTAAAATCTCAATAAATTAACTAACAAATTCTTAAACATGAAGAAACTTGTACTTCTTGCTGCTATTGCAGCTGCAAGCATGTCGGCTCAGGCTTACGACGTGTTTATCATCGGTGAATGTAACAGTTGGACTCTTGGAGACGCCAACTACAAAATGACTGACAAGGGTGACGGCATCTTCGAATGGGAAGGTGAGACACTCAAATCAGGCTTCAAGTTCAATGACGGCACTTGGGACAACAACGTATTTGAGGGCACAGAAGTCGTAGCTAACATCGGTAGCAACGGCGATCCTATCGAGCTCGACACACCCTACTATGCAACTGCCGACGGCGCGTCAGGCAACATCGGTTTCGAAGGCTTCACTGAGGTGAAGAACGCAAAAGTTGTTCTCGATATGAACGAGCTCACTGTTACTATAACAGGTTCAGCAGCCGGCGAACCCGGATGGTTCCTCTGCGGCGACTTCAACAACTGGGCCAACGGTGACGAGGCAGCTCGTCTCACTGCTGTAGAGGGCAAGGAGAATGTATTCGAAATCAAGGGTGTAAAGTTCACTCTCCCCGTTGACGAAAACGATGCTCCCAAGGCAGAAGGCACATATAAAGTTGCATGGACAGGCTGGTCAATCGAATACGGTGCATATGCAGCTCCCGCTGAGGGTGAAGAGGCTGCCGGTGTGACTGAGACTCTCAGCGCATCCAACCTCACTGCAAATCTCGTTCAGGGCGGTAACAATGCTCCCTACACCGTAGAAGGCACTTTCGACGTAGAAGTTACCATCACTCCCTCTGAGGAAGAGCTCGTTCCCGGCACTTGCGTAATCATCCTGACTGCTGCCGGCTCTGACGCTGTCGAAGGTATCGAGGCTGAGAACGCTCCCGTTTACTACTACAACATGCAGGGTGTACGCGTTGACAACCCCACCAACGGCATCTACGTTAAGGTCGTAGGTGAGAAGGCTGCGAAAGTCCTCTTCAACAACTAATCCATAGAACCATACTCCAAAGCTCATAAAGGCGACGTTATCCCGCACGGGATAGCGTCGCCTTAGTCCATAGAGCGGCTTGCAGTCCACAGAACTCTTGATTTTGGTCCAAAGACCACAGACCAAAGAACCAAAGAATATTTTAGTCCATAGACCATAGACCAGAGAACCAAAGAATATGNATNGACTAAAAAACTATGGATCTATGGNNTATGGTCTATGGACCAAANANCANCCCTGGTCCTATGGCATATGGTCTATGGACTAAAAANATCCCCTGGTCCTATGGCCCATGGTCTATGGACTAAAATATCCATATTATGAATGATATAAAAGAACTAATTAGCATCATACAAGAAGCNGCCTTTGAAGTCAGAAATCATCTATTACCGGGATACTTGGAAAATGTATATAAAAACGCTTTATTACTGGAACTGAGATCCAGAGGAATAAAAGTTGAGACAGAGAAGGAGGTAGATGTAAAATACANAGGAACCAAAGTAGGAAAATACAGAATAGACCTGATGGTAGAAGATTTGGTTATTCTTGAATTAAAAGCAGTGTCATCTCTCNCCTCAGCACATACATTCCAGTTAATCAATTACCTTACTGCTACAGAGATTGACAATGGAGTACTGATAAACTACGGAGAAAAATTTCAGTTTCAGCACAAGACACGCTTCTATTNCCCCTCACCTGATTAGTCCATGGCGNCCCATGTTTTAGTCCAAAGAGTTTTAGTCCAAAGACCACAGACCAAAGAACCAAAGAATATTTTGGTCCATAGACCATAGACCAAAGAACCAAAGAATATTTTTAGTCCAAAGACCATAGACCAGAGAACCAAAGAATATGAATCGACTAAAAAACTATGGATCTATGGTCTATGGTCTATGGACTAAAAAATAACCCTGGTCCTATGGACTATGGTCTATGGACTAAAAACAACCCTGGTCCTATGGCCTATGGTCTATGGACTAAAAAACAACCCTGGTCCTNTGGCATATGGTCTATGGACNAAAAAACACCCNTGGTCCTGTGGCANATGGTCTATGGACTAAAAAAACAGCTTTGGTTCTATGGATTCCCAAACATTTTGACTAACTTTGCGTATTATATATAGTATGGAAAATCTCAGTCAGAATGATAAGCCCTCGTCGACGCAGATACTCGACCAGGCNACNAACTCAGAATACAAATACGGCTTCACGTCAGATATCGACACAGAAATCGTGCCCCCCGGCCTGACGGAAGAAACCGTACGCCTCATATCACGCCTGAAGGGTGAACCTGAATGGCTCCTTGAATTCCGCCTAAAAGCATTCCGCTATTGGCTTACGCTCACTCCCCCGAAGTGGGCTCACCTCGATATCCCCCCCATCGACTTCCAGGCTATCTCCTATTACGCAGCCCCGAAGAAAAAAGAGGTCAAAAAAAGCATGGACGAGGTCGACCCCGAACTCGTCGAGACTTTCAATAAACTCGGCATATCCCTCGAAGAACAGAAAATCCTCTCCGGTGTCGCCGTCGANGCAGTCATGGACTCCGTCAGCGTCAAGACAACCCACCGCGAAAAACTCGCCGANCTCGGCGTCATATTCTGCTCATTCTCCGAGGCTGTCAAAGANTACCCCGACCTCGTCAGGAAATACCTCGGCTCCGTCGTCAGCTACCGCGACAACTTCTATGCCGCCCTCAACTCCGCCGTATTCTCCGACGGCTCCTTCGTCTACATTCCCAAGGGCGTGCGCTGCCCGATGGAACTCTCCACATATTTCCGTATCAACGCCGCCGGAACCGGACAATTCGAGCGCACCCTCATCGTCGCCGACGACGACGCATACGTCAGCTACCTCGAAGGATGCACCGCTCCCATGCGCGACGAAAACCAGCTCCACGCNGCCATCGTCGAGATAATCGTCGAAGAACGCGCCGAAGTCAANTACTCAACCGTACAGAACTGGTATGCCGGCGACAAGGAGGGTAANGGTGGCATCTACAACTTCGTCACCAAACGTGGACTATGCCGAGGNCACCGCTCCAAAATCTCCTGGACACAAGTCGAGACNGGCTCCGCCATCACCTGGAAATACCCCTCCTGTATCCTCAAAGGGGATGAGNCCGTCGGCGAATTCTACTCCGTCGCCGTAACCAACAATTTCCAGCAGGCCGACACCGGCACGAAAATGATACATATCGGCAAGAACTCCCGAAGCACGATCGTCAGCAAAGGAATCTCGGCCGGNNGNTCGCAAAACTCCTACCGGGGTCTCGTGCGTATCGACCGCAACGCTACNGGATGCCGCAACTTCACACAATGCGACTCCCTGCTGATGGGTCCGGATTGCGGCGCCCACACATTCCCGGTAATCGATGTGCGCAATCCCGAGTCGACAGCCGAACATGAGGCCACAACCTCAAAAATCAATGAAGAACAGCTCTTCTATTGTCAGCAACGCGGTATCCCTATGGAGGATGCAGTCGGCCTGATCGTCAACGGCTATGCGAAGGAGGTCATGAACAAACTCCCGATGGAATTCGCCGTCGAGGCTCAGAAACTCCTGCAAATCACGCTCGAAGGGTCCGTAGGCTAAATCCGGATTATCGAGATTATCCCCGCTTAATCCCGAAAAAAAGAAAGAATGATCGAAAGAACAGTCATAGTCGACGGCATAGATCCACAGACTTTCTATGGCGTCAACAATTCCAATATAAACCTCATCCGCAACCTCTTCCCGAAGTTGCGGATGGCTGCGCGCGGCAGTGTCATAAAGGTCATCGGAGAGGACTCCGAGACCGCCGAGTTCGAAAGAAAAATCAAGGAAATCGAGGCTTATGCCGCAAAATACAATAAGCTTACCGACGAGGTCATCATCGACATCATCAAGGGTGAACCACCTAAAGCACAGAACTCCGAAGGTGTCATAATCTTCGGACAGAGCGGTCGCCCCATCGCTCCCCGCAACGCCAATCAGGCGAAAATGGTGAAATCCTTCGACGAGAACGACCTAACGTTCGCTCTCGGCCCCGCCGGAACCGGAAAGACGTATATCGCTATCGCCCTCGCCGTGGCGGCCTTGAAAAACCGTAAGTGCAAACGCATCATCCTCTCCCGACCCGCTGTCGANGCNGGCGAGAAACTCGGATTCCTCCCCGGCGACATGAAGGATAAGATCGACCCATACCTGCGCCCTCTCTATGACGCTCTCGAGGATATGCTCCCCGCCGTCAAACTGAAGGAGTATATGGAATCGGATACCATCCAGATNGCCCCGCTCGCCTTCATGCGCGGACGCACTCTCAACGATGCCATCATCATCCTCGACGAGGCCCAGAACACCACCAAACATCAGATGAAGATGTTCCTGACCCGCCTCGGTGTCAACGCCAAGATGATAATCACCGGCGACGCCACCCAGATCGACCTCCCGCGCACGACCCAATCCGGATTGATGCAGGCCCTCAAGATTCTGCGTGGAGTCAAGGGGATAGGTATCATCGAGTATGCCAAGAAAGATATCGTGCGCCATCCCCTCGTGCAGCGCATAGTGGATGCCTACGAGGCTCGCGAGGAGAAGGTCGACAAGGAATTCGAGGCCAATCTCCCTCCCCGCCCTACCGAATAATAAAAGAAATATCCAAATGATCCAACCAGGAGATACAGTCAGATACCTCAATTCAGTCGGCGGCGGTATAGTGCGCCGCGTAGAGGGTAAAATCGCTTATGTCGACGACAACGGCTTCGAGACCCCCTATCCGGTCAAGGAACTCGTGGTCGTTCTGCCCGCGGGCCACGAGAAACCGCAGGGTGGCGCACGCCTCATGTTCGACCAGAAAGCATTCGACGCCGGAAAATCCGAAGCCCGGAAACCAAAGGAGATTCCGGCCCCGGCCCCCAAGCCCGCCCCCGTAGAGGAGACACCCCACGGCGACCGTATTACACTCGCCCTCGCTTTCGAGCCATCCGATCCGAAGAGGCTCTCCGAAGCCACATTCAATGCGGTGCTCGTCAACGACTCCAACTACACGCTGCAATTCATGCTGGCAGGACGCAGTCCGGAAAGTGCGGAATGGAACATCATATATCAGGGCGATGTGCAACCCAATGAATTGATAGATCTCGCACAGTTCTCCCATTCGACACTCGGCCGCATAGAGCGAATCGTTTTCCAAGCGATAGCCTTCAAACAGGATAAGGAGTTTGAAATCAAGGATCCCATCACGGTCTCACGCAAACTTGACCTGACAAAATTCCATAAGCTTCACTGTTTCCGACCGGACCGTTATTTCGATACCCCCGTACTCTCCTACCCGCTGGTCAACTCCGACCGTCCGGTTAAATAACATACATTCACCGGTTTAAACGACCTAACCATGGCAGAACAGAAATTCTGGACCTATCCTGCGGAAGCGGAATCTGGCAAGACCCTGATTATCACGGGGCGCGACGGTATCGACAAATTCCGGGAAAGCGGGAAATATATCTATCGGCTCACCGTCAGCTGGGACTATACACCCCTGCCCGACGGAATGCCCTCCGATGCCGATGCCGCCCTTATGGAGCAGGCCACCGATGCACTGCTGGCCGAGACGAAGCGCGATACGGCAGCCGTTCTCACGGGAATCTATACCGGCGACGGCCGGCGCGACTGGATATTCTATACCCGATCCCTGCATATTTTCCGAAATATCCTCAACCGCGCACTTGCCTCTCTTCCCCCACTCCCTCTCGCCATCGACGCCGCCGAGGATCCCCTATGGGAGGAATATCTCGATATGCGCGCCCAGACCTACATCCCCGACGAGGATTAAAGAGACCCTTTGGCCTCATCTCTCCTCCTCACCCTCATCATCTCCTCCTCACCTCCTCTCTCCCGTGATTCCATAAGATACCCCATGCATCAGCGCGAAGCTTGTCGGTGCCGGCGGCTCCGCCGCCATCCGAGCCCTAATAATAGCCAATAAAACTAAATAAATACCATATGCTCAAACTAAAACTCACCCTGCTCCTGGCCATACTCGCGCTCGCCATCCCGGCGNTGCGCGCTCAGGTGACCTCCGAGCCAACACCCCTCTACGACAACAGTCAGGATGTCGTAATCTATTTCCACGCCAACGAAGGCAACAAAGGGCTGATCAATCTCCCCGAATCAACCGCAATCTATGCCCACACCGGTGTCATCACCAGCAATTCCAAGGATGATACCGACTGGAAATACGCCACCGACTGGTCGAAGAATCTGGAGAAATACAAGATGACCTACGTCAGTCAGAATCTCTATTCTCTCAATATCGGCGATATCAAGGAATTCTACGGTATAAAGTCGGCTACGGAAGTGGTCAAGAAACTCGTCTTTGTATTCCGTGATGCTTCCGGCAACAAGACCGGCAAGACTGCCTCCGGNGCGGATATCACGCTCGACGTCATCTCCACCGCCGTGCAGCTCGACTTTACAAAGGATATCGAAGGCACCACCATCTCGGCTGCCAATCCTACCGTAAACTTCCATTTCACCTCCAACTACGAGGCTGAGAGAATGTGGATTTCCGTCAACGGTGTCGCTGTGGCCGAGGCCAACAACGTAAAGGAGCTTTCCGCCTCCTATACCTTCACCGAGAAAGGGAAATATAACGTCTACGCCAACGCNGTCATCAACGGCTCCACACTGTCGAGATCTTTCTCCCTCACCTTTGTCGAGGCTTCGGAGGAGAAGGATTATCCCGCCGAATCTCCCGTAATGGGCGCAGTGCGTCAGGATAACGGAGATGTGGTCTTCTGCATCGCCGCCCCGCTCAAGCTGTCGGTGGAGATGTTCGGTTCATGGGCCGGCTTCAACGACGAAGACGCCATCAAGATGTATCGCCAGACCGTGGACGGTATCAACTATTTCTGGACAACAGTTTCCGGACTCGACGCCGACAAACCCTATACCTACTATTATGTCGTCGACGGATTATACAAGGTAGCCGACCCCTACTCCCACCTGGTGCTTGACCCCAGTAACGACAAATACATACCGGCATCCGTATATCCGAATCTTCCCGCCTACCCCTCCGAGGTGAAAGGCAACGTCTTCCTGTCGGTATATCAGGAGAACCTCAACGACTTCAACTGGACCGACGACAATTTCCGCCCCGTGGCAAAGAAAGACCTCGTAATCTATGAGCTCCTGCTGCGTGATTTCACAGGCACAGAGGGTCAGGCCAAGGGTAACGGCACAGTGCGTCAGGCCATCGAGAAACTCCCCTACCTCAAGGCCCTCGGCGTCAACGCCATCGAACTTCTCCCCATCAACGAATTCAACGGCAATATCTCCTGGGGCTATAACCCCAACTTCTACTTCGCCCCCGACAAGGCTTACGGCACACCCGACGACTACAAGGAATTCATCAACCTCTGCCACGAGAACGGCATCGCCGTGATTCTTGACATGGTATTCAACCAGACCGACTGGCAGCATCCCTGGTATGTCATGTATCCCGTCGGACAGAACCCGATGTACAACGCCGACGCTCCCCACGCCTACAGCGTGCTCAACGATATAAATCAGGGCCACCCGCTCATCCGCCGGCAGTGGCAGGATGTGGTGAAATACTGGATGACGGAATACCACGTCGACGGCTACCGTTTCGACCTCGTGAAGGGTCTCGGCGACAATGATTCCTACGCCAACAACGGCGATGCCGCCACCAATGCCTACAACGCCTCGCGCGTGGCCAACATGCACGCCATCCAGGAGGCCATGAATGAAATAAACCCCGATGCTTATTTCATCAACGAGAATCTCGCCGGAGCCAAGGAGGAGAATGAGATGGCCGAGTTCGGTATGCTCAACTGGGCCAATGTCAATGACGCCGGTTGCCAATATGCTATGGGATTCAAGTCAAACTCCAATCTCAACCGCATGTATGCCAAGAACGACAGCCGACTCATCAACTCCACGGTGGCCTACCTCGAATCCCACGACGAACAGCGTCTCGCCTACAAGCAGGTGAAATTCGGCTCTGGCCAGGTGAAAAACAATCACCCCCTCGCCATGCGCCGTCTCGGATCGGCAGCCGCTCAGATGATTCTCTGTCCCGGCGCCCATATGATCTGGCAATTCTCCGAGATGGGTAATGCCCAGAACACCAAGAACGACGACGGCGGCAACAACACGGATCCGAAAATCGTCAACTGGAATCTCCTCGATGACCCGGCCAACCGCGCCCTGATGGAGAATTATGCCGCCCTGATCTCTATCCGCACATCCAACACCGACCTCTTCGACGTGGAGAACGGCGCGACATTCTCAATGACATGCGGAGCCAATGACTGGGCAAACGGACGCACTATCATCGCCTCCACCGACGACAAACAGCTCATCGCCGTCATGAATCCCAACATTGACCAGACAATAACAGTCGACGTGCCCTTCAACTTCCCCGCCGAACGCTACGTACGCGGCTGCCAGTCGGCCGGAACCGAATCCACCTTCGACGCGAATGCAGGCACCGTCACTGTGGCCCCCAACTCCTTCATCGTAATCGCCACCTCAAATCTCAGCGAGGTGACCGATATCATCGCCGACAATGAATCTCCCCTCACAGTCTTCGGCATGAAGGGGGCGCTGATGATCGCCGATGCCGCCGAGGGTGCGGAGGTTTACGATCTCGCCGGAACGCGCCGCTTCGCCACTTCCGAATCCTCCGCCACCGTCAGCCTTCCCGCCGGAATCTACATCGTCCGCGGAGCCGGCAAGGCCGTAAAGGTCATCGTCAGATAAGGAAATTCCCGAAAATATCACTTAAAGAAAAGCTTAAGCCCTCCGGCTTAAGCTTTTTTTATTCCTTTTAATCTTTTGGCTCAGCCATTTAACTCTTTTCAACCAATATTGACACGCACGGCGGCGTTTCATATCCGGTTGCCTTAATGACAATGCCCCGGACGGCGGGCAGGCGACCGAGAGGTTCATCTCCTGCCGGCCCCGGAATTGAAAACATGAATTGTCTAAATTTTGGGTTATATACATTAGTAATTTCTATCTTGCATGGCTATCCTTATATGGACGCGATTATGCCATGCGCCCCGGCCCGGACGTCGAGACGACGCCCGGGCCGCGTGGTTTTACTTCAACATATATCTTGCAATTCTCCTAAACTTTTGCTAACTTTGTGACAACACCCTCTCTTAATCCGCCGCCAACATGAATCACGCCGTCAACATACCGTTTTACGAATCATCCGAATCCCTCCCGGCCGACCGCGCCTTCAGGAGGCTTATGGATGCCTATCTGCGCTCCAACCACCGTCGGAAAGTCGAAATTATCGAGAAGGCCTACCGATTCGCGCGTAATGCCCATTCCGATATGCGGCGTCTGAACGGCGAACCATATATCCTGCATCCACTTGAGGTGGCACGCATAGCCATCGAGGAACTCGGTCTCGGCTCCACCTCAATCTGCTGCGCCCTCCTGCATGACGTGGTCGAGAATTCCGACTATACCACCGATGATATCAGATCGGCTTTCGGAGACCGTATCGGCGATATAGTGGAGGGTATCAGCCGCATTTCCGGCGGCATTCTCGGTCATAACGCGGAGGTGCAGGCTGAGAAATTCCGCAAACTTCTCCTCAGCATGTCCACCGACGTGCGCGTCGTCCTCGTCAAGATGGCCGACAGGCTCCACAATATGCGCACACTCGATGCCCTCCCCCCGGCCAAACAGAAGCGTGTGGCCGATGAGACACTTTATGTCTACGCCCCGCTGGCACATCGCCTCGGCCTGAGCAAGATGAAGTATGAGCTGGAGGACCTCGCCATGCGGTATAAGCATCCCGATGTCTACGCCATGATCCGGTCGAAAGTGACGGAGAGCGAGGCCGAACGCCGGAGAATCGTAGAGGAATTCGTAGCCCCGGTGCGCGGCAAACTCGATGAGGCCGGCTTCAGATATGAAATCAAGGCCCGTGTCAAAAGCGCATACTCCATCTATAACAAGATGCAGAAGAAAAACGTTCCATTCGAGGAGGTCTACGACATCTATGCGCTCCGCGTGATATTCGACAATGATGACGACGCTCTCGAGAAACTACGGTGCTGGCAGATTTATACCTTCTTCACCGATTTCTATCAGGTGCATCCCGGCCGCCTCCGCGACTGGACATCGACACCGAAGGCCAACGGATACCGCGCGCTGCATCTCACCGCCATGGGACCCGACGGGAAATGGATCGAGGTGCAGATACGCTCACGCAAGATGGACGAGATCGCCGAACTCGGCTTCGCCGCCCACTGGAAATACAAAACCGGAGAAGAGAATACGGAAAGCGAACTCGACTCCTGGATGAATACGATCAAGGATATTCTGGCCAATCCGGCCCCGGACGCCATCGATTTCCTCGACACGATAAAACTCTCCCTCTATTCCCGCGAAATCTATGTCTTCACCCCCGACGGCGACTTGATTTCGCTCCCCTCGGGGTCAACTGTGCTCGACATGGCATTCGCGATCCATACCCACCTCGGATTGCATTGCGTGGCCGGCAAAATCAACCGTCGCCTCGTCGAGCCGGGCCACGAACTGCAGTCGGGCGATCAGGTGGAGATTATCTCCGCCGAGAAATCATGCCCCACACCCGCGCTGCTCGGAATGTGCCGCACGGCCAAAGCCCTGCATAAACTCCGTGTCTACCTGCGCCGCCACAGTGTCGATGCCCATTCAGCCTCTCCGGCCAATCCCCACGCCGGCTTCCGCATGGACATCCCGCAGGAATAAATCAGAGAAACTCCCGAAATTCCATTCCAATGATAAAGAAATATCTCGAAAAAACAGCTCTCCTCCGCATCGGCCTCCTCATCGCCGCCACGGCCATCGTGCTTCTTATCGTGCCACGCGCCGACCATCAGAGCTATAACTACGAACTCAATCAGCCCTGGCGCTACCCGCTGCTGACGGCTGAATTCGATACCCCTATCTTGCGCGACTCGACATCCATCCGGCAGATGCGCGACTCGATCGAGGCGAACTTCATTCCCTTCGCCCTCAACCACGACGACGCAATCAACCAACAGCTTGAGAAACTCAACACCTCGATCCGACCCGACCTGTCAGTGCAGGAGGCGGCCGTGCTGACCCGGCTTGTCAGCGACACTTACAAGGATGGCGTAGCGAGTCCGGAGCTTTATCACCAGATCATGCGCGGTAATAACACGAAATATCGCATAATGACCCAGACTCCCGGGGAACCCTCCATGCTCCACACCTACGAAGGGGCACACGCGCGCACACAGAAGCAGGCCTTCGACCATATCGACTCCCTTTACGCCGTATCGACCGGACATACAGGCCAGAAGTTGCCCGCCGGGGTGGCGCGCGCTCTCGGTAATGCCTTGACGCCCAACCTTACGGTCGACAGCATCAATGATGAAAAGTATCGCACCCAGGAATACCTCAACGTCAATGGCGCCCTCGGTGTCATAAAGAAGGGGCAACGAATAGTGGATCGCGGTGAAATCATCAACCAGAGGATTTTCACCAACCTCAACACATATCAGGAGATGTTGCAATCACGCAACAACGATAATGTCTCCCATTCATATTTCTACATAGGGCAGGCTCTCTATATCCTCTGCATATGGATTATGCTCTATGTATTCCTCGCGCTGTATCGCCCGAAGTTCTACAACAATATCCGGCAGATGACATTCATGATGACGCTCATAACGCTCTTTGTCGTCATCACCACGCTCGTATTTGAATTCAATATGCAAGCCATCTACGTGATGCCCTTCGCCGCGATTCCGGTCATGGTCATGGTCTTCTTCGACTCGCGCACGGCAATGTTCGCGCTGCTGACCACGGTGCTGCTGACGGCTATAATCGCCACGTATCAATTCCAGTTCATCGTGCTCGAACTTCTCTCCGGTCTGGCCGCCACCTACAGCATCAACCATCTCTCCAAACGCAGTCAGCTCCTCCGCACGGCAGCCATTACCCTGGTGGTATATTCCGTGCTTTATTTCGCCCTCGTGCTCGCCACCGACGGCGATCTCTCCAAATTCAATCCGGGAATGCTGCTGATGTTCGTCTTCAACTCGCTGATACTCTCATTCGCATATATCCTCATCCTTATCATCGAGAAGCTCTTCGGATTCACCTCCATGGTGACGCTGGTCGAGCTGTCGGATATCAACCATCCTCTTCTGCGCCGCCTCGCGGAAGAGGCGCCGGGCACCTTCCAGCATTCCATGCAGGTCTCCACTCTGGCAGCCGAAGCCGCCAGAGCCATAGATGCCAATACGCAGCTCGTGCGTACGGGTGCCCTGTACCACGACATNGGTAAAATGGAGAGCCCCATATTCTTCACCGAAAACCAACATGGAATCAATCCTCATGCCGGACTCAACCCCGAGACCTCCGCACGCAAGATCATATCCCACGTCACCGACGGTCTCGCCCTCGCCTCGAAATACAAGCTTCCGCAGGTAATCCGCAATTTCATCGCCGAACACCATGGCAAAGGCATCACCAAATATTTCTACAACACAGCCGTCAACGAACATGGAGCNGGCGATGTCGACCGTCATAAATTCGAATATCCCGGCCCGAATCCGCAATCGAAGGAGACCGCAATCCTCATGATGGCCGACTGCGTGGAAGCCGCCTCACGCAGCCTCAAAGATTATTCTCAGGAGAATATCGACCATCTCGTCGATAACCTGATCGACAGCCAGATTGCCGACGGACTCCTTCGCGAATCTCCTCTCAGTTTCAAGGATGTGGAGACAATCAAAAAGACCTTCAAGAAGCGTCTCGCCACAATCTACCACACCCGAGTGGCCTATCCGACCATCAAAAAATAATCCATCTCCCCACGCGCGAACAATTACGCCGGGAACGGCGCGTTTTAACTTTAATTTAGCAGATGTGTCAATATTTATGACGTCAACGACGTTTTAATGTATATATAACCCATCCGCTTATGATGATATTCCTCATAATATTAAGCGTCCTGCTCTGGATTGCAGCTTTCCTGGCATTCCCCCGCAGGATTCTCGCAAGCCCGGCCCTCTCCTTCTGCGCGTTGCTCCTGCTGAGTATGGCCAAATATCCCGGGGGCTATCCGGTCGTGCCCCTATCGTCGGGGATGACAATTTCCTGGCTTACCATCACCATTGTCGTGATGCTGATAATCATATTGCAGAACCCCGCTATCCGGCAGCAGAGCCGGGGCACATGGTATGTGCTGCTCGGGGCACTCGCCGGAATGGCCGTCGGCCTGATGGCCTATACCTTCTCCGCCTCTCTCAATCTTCTCTACGGAATCATGATCGTCGCCACCGCCGCCGGAGCGGCCCTCGGACTCCTTATATTCAGCAATACCCCGGATGGAAGGCTTATAGCTCCCGGCTCGGGACATTTCTTCAAATATCTCCTCGCAAAGGGATTCCCGGCCCTGATCACGGTGGCTCAGCTCGGAATCGCATGCGTTATCCTCATCGTCTCGCATCTCGTGGCCTGAGAGCCTTGAGCGCTGATTATCAGTTTCCCGATATCACATCCACGACACTCTGTCATAATTATTGAAAAACCTGTGAAAAAACTATTGTATATAGTCATTGCCGCCTTAATAGCATTCCCCGCTCTGGCGGCCACTTCCACGAAGAACTCCTCGCGTAAAATCACCGTGGAGAAACCCGACTTTGCCCTTATCGAGCGAGAGACCCAGGATCCGAAGAGTGAATTCTATTTCCCGAAACTCATCAAGATCTACAATCGCAACGACACCTCCATGACCCGGGAGCAGTATCGTCATCTATATCTCGGGTATCTTTTCCAGGAGGATTATGACCCGTATCGCACATCCCCCTACAACAATCAATCCGATTCCGTGCTGACCATCGTGCGTGCCACGAAACAGCGTCTCGACGAAGTCTCCGACTCTCTGGCGAAACTCGTGAAGAGCAACACCATCTCCGCCCATGAGGCCGAGAAACAGAAGGAACGTCTCAAGACCCTCTATAAACGTCAGCTCCGTGAATTGGCCACTATTGTCGAACTCTCGCTCAAGGATAATCCCTTCGACCTGCGTCAGATGTCGGTGCTCGTCCACGCTTCCCAGGAGATGGGCAATGCCATGAAAGCCAAAATCTGGGAATACCGCCTTGAGAATATACTCGGCGCGATAAAGAGCACCGGCTCCGGCGAGGATATGGATAATGCTTTCTACGTCATCTATCCCATGCATGAATACAACATGATTCAGCTGCTGGGATACGAACCGACAGCCGTCGATTTCCCCGCCGAAGGTTTCGATTATATCTCCGTCAGACCTGAGGCCGATTCCAAACGACGCATAGCCAAACCTGCCGAGGGATTCTATTTCAATGTGGCCAACCTCTCCAAACAGTATGAACTCAAGCATCCCGAGGAACCTGATTCCTCAACACCGGCCACAGCCCCCGACCCCGACACGGGATATGACGATACCCCCGCCGATTATGACGATCTCCCGGCC
Source organism: Bacteroides sp. (assembly GCA_014801595.1). GTDB lineage: Bacteria > Bacteroidota > Bacteroidia > Bacteroidales > Muribaculaceae > Lepagella. The sequence continues at coordinate 63,832 of JAAVDV010000021.1, read as the reverse complement.
GACGAGGAGCCGACGACCATCCTTTCACCCGATGAGATCCCTGCCGAATAAAATAACTCTCTCCAAATAATTATAAAAATAACTCTAATAATTGCATATAATGGAAAATAAAGAAATCGTAGGACCCGGTAAATTCGTTAAATACGCCTACAAACTATACAGTGAGCCTGATGGTGAACTCCTCTTCGAGACACCGGCGGATGCTCCCGATGAACTCGTCTACGGCGTCAGCCATGAAGTGGTGCCCGGACTCATCGCCGCAATAAAAGACCTCGCCGCCGGCGACAAATTCTCCGTCACGCTCCCCCCGGCCGCAGCTTTCGGCGACCGTTATGACGACAATGTGGTGGAACTGGAGAAGGTGATTTTCGAACGTGACGGCAAGCTCGCCGACGAAGTGGTTGTGGGTGCCGAACTCCCCATGATGACTGCCGAGGGTTTCCGTATCGTCGGAAAGGTGCTCGAAATCACTGATAAGACCATCAAGATGGATTTCAACCATCCCTTCGCCGGAAAAACCGTGAAGTATGAAGGTGAAATCGTAGAGGTGCGCGACGCCACCCCCGAGGAGCTCAAACCCGTAGGCGGATGCTGCTGCGGCCATGACCATTGTGGCGACGGCGGCTGCGGCGATCACTGCGGTGANGGCGGTTGCGNCAACGANGACTCAAAGTCAGGTTGCTGCGGCGGATGCCATTAATCCCCCAATCTCCGCTCCGAGCATAAATACGANCATAAATATCTGATATATAAGGAGGAAGAACCCTATATCAAGGATTCTTCCCCCTTTTTTATAAAAAAATTCTATTTTTATTTGGCATAATCCAAACTTTTTTCGTAACTTTGCATTGTCGAAACGCGAAAGCGACTTCCGACACGGGCGAATACCAGAGTGGCCAAATGGGGCAGACTGTAAATCTGCTGGTTTATACCTTCGGTGGTTCGAATCCATCTTCGCCCACTCCATCAAAAAACAACAAGACAACTTCTTGAAAAAGGCGACTCCGTGAGGAATCGCCTTTTTCATTATCTATTCTCAGGCATCCCTCGCCTAAGTTTATCTTCCCGNCTCGCGCCGGCGACGCATGATGATGTCATAAAATTCCTTCGGAAGCCTGACATTATAAAGATCTGCGGCCTCGTCAAACAACGGCGCGATCTCCTCAGCCTTGAATCCCGCTATCCCGCAGCCGATCCGCGTGACATAGAAGGTATTCTGGTCGCATTCCCGGGCAAATTCAATGAATTGATCCACGTATGGCTTGATTGTCTCGACACCTCCCTGCATCGTCGGTATCGCGTAGCTCTGACCCTGCAGGCCCACTCCCTGCCCCATCACCGCTCCGAAATTCCTTACGGCCGCCCGTGCGGCTCCTCCGAGATGCCTCCCCTCCAGATTGCTCCCGAAAACAAATATATCATCCGGATCATCGAAATGATCGATATGCTCCGGCGTAAACTTACGATTGTCGTTATCCATAGTCATTATTTAATGAGTCTGCCCCGAACACGCTCTCACATATCCGGGGCAGAAAGTATCACATTCCTTATAATCAGATCGAGAGACGACGGAGTGTCCCTAAAAGCTCCTGATTGATAGGTTTATCATTCTTGATGGCCTTGGTGAAGGGCACATAGACGATTTCATCGTTCTTGATACCGATCATCACATTGCGCTGGTCGTCCTGAAGGGCATCGATCGCCGCCGCACCCATACGTGAGGCCAGAATACGGTCGTGAGCCGTCGGGCTTCCGCCGCGCTGCAGGTGACCGAGAATCGACACGCGCACATCATATCCGGGATATTCCTCCTCCACACGCTGTGCCAGACCCATCGCTCCACCCGTGATCGGGCTCTCGGCGACGAGCACTATCGAGGAGTTCTTTGATTTGCGGAAACCATTCTGGATGAGTTCGGCAAGCTGGTCGACCTGAGTCGAGATTTCAGGTATGATGGCTGCCTCGGCACCGGATGCGATAGCACCGTTGAGGGCGAGGAAACCGGCGTCACGCCCCATCACCTCGATGAAGAAGAGACGCTCGTGGGATGTAGCCGTGTCGCGTATCTTATCGACGCAATCCATGATTGTATTCAAGGCCGTGTCGTAACCGATCGTGGAGTCTGTGCCATACAGGTCGTTATCAATCGTGCCGGGAAGGCCGATAATCGGGAAATTGAATTCATTGGCGAATATGCGCGCACCCGTCAGCGAGCCGTCGCCGCCGATCACCACCAGAGCGTCGATCTCATGACGGCGCAGCACGTCGTAGGCACACTGGCGCCCTTCGGGCGTCTGAAACTCCTTGCAACGCGCAGTCTTCAGGATTGTGCCGCCACGCTGGATTATATTGCTGACATTCTGTGTCGAGAATTCCTGGATTTCATCCGTGATCAGACCGCGATAACCACGATAGATGCCATATACACGATAGCCCGCATAGATACCGGCACGCGTCACGGCGCGGATCGCCGCGTTCATTCCGGGCGCGTCGCCGCCCGACGTCAGAATTCCTATAGATTTAATCTTGTCCATACTTATTGGGTTTTGATAATTATTCCTTTTTACCAATTCGGGTTCAGAGCCTGTAGCATAATAAAAACACCCTTTGCCTACTACAAAGTTAACCTTTTATGCTGAAAAACACAAAAAAATTCGCTAAATTTGAAGTTGGAAAAACATATTAGTTATGACTCTCTGCAATCAAACCGCAATGTCCTCCATTCCTCATACGGAAGCAGAGCTTGCTGCCGTGCGTAACATCGTCTTCGACCTCGGGGGTGTCGTCATCGATCTCGCTCGTGATCAGGCGGTTGAGGCCCTGCAAGCCCTCGGCATGACCGATGCCGACCGTGTCCTCGGCCTTTACCGTCAGGAGGAGCCTTTCCTCGGTATAGAGACGGGACGCCTCCACGCCGGCGAATTCTTCGAGCTTCTGCGCCTCTCTTGTCCCGGCGCCAACGACCTGCAGCTGACCGAGGCTTTCAACCGCTTCCTCGTGGGCATCCCCGTGGAGCGGCTGCGCCGTCTGCGCGAACTCCGCGAGGCCGGGATAAAGATATTCGCCCTGTCGAATACCAACCCTATAATGTATAACAGCTGGATCGCCGAACATTTCCGGCAGGAGGGGCTCTCAATCAATGATTACTTCGACGGAATCGTGACATCTTTCCAAGAACTTTGCTGCAAACCCGACCTCCGGATTTTCCGCATCGTCCTCAACCGTTACGGTCTCAAGGGGGAGGAAACCCTGATGCTTGATGACTCGGCCGCCAACTGCGACGCCGCACGCCGCGCCGGTATGCTCGCCCTGCGCGTCGGCCCCACCCCCGACGATGATATGATTGCCCTGACACAACGCTATCTCTCCGGAAATGATGACCCGACAATCAAATTCTGACGGGTGCCCTCAGGCTACGGCCATCACCGTCGGTACATTCGACGGTCTTCACCGGGGTCACATCGCCGTGCTCTCCTCACTCCGCGACGAATCGGCCCGACGTGGCCTACGCCCGGTTGTCGTCACATTTCCCAATCATCCCCTCGACATCATCGCCCCGGAGCGTGCCCCGAAGCAGGTGATGAGCCCTGAAGAGAAAAGTGAACGCCTCAGGCAATATGGCGTCGAGATCATCATGCAGCCTTTCACCCGCGAGATGATGGGGCAATCCGCCCGCGACTGGATGCGACATCTGCGCGATGACCTCCATGCGCGGCTGATAGTCATCGGCTACGACAACACCTTCGGCTCCGACGGACGCTCCCTATCCTCCGACGATTACCGGGCAATCGGTCATGACCTCGGTCTGGAAGTCATCATCCCCCCCGTTGTGGAAGGTTGCTCAAGCTCCGCCGTGCGCCGCGCCGTCAAAGAGGGTAATATTGAAGAGGCGAACAATATCCTTGGATACCCGTTCACACTTTCGGGGAGAGTCGTCAAGGGTGACCAAATCGGCCGCACGATCGGATTCCCGACCGCGAACCTGCAGTTGCCCGACCCCGACCGGCAACTTCTCCCCCCGTTCGGTGCCTATGTGGCGCGTGCGATTCTCCCTGACGGACGCTCTTTCGGCGCGATCACGAATATAGGAGTCAGACCATCCGTCACCTCCGATCCCCGCCTGCGCATAGAGACCCATATCCTCGACTTCTGCGAGGACCTCTACGGCCAAGGACTTTCGATTCAGCTTCTCAGGATGCTCCGTCGGGAATGCCGTTTCCCATCCATCGAGGCCCTGAAGGAAGCCATAGCCCGCGATAAAGCGGACGCTATCTCCTATCTGCGAAATCTTTAAATTTACTACTTAATCACGTTATTCCATGAAAATCATCAATTTCGACGATACTCCCTCAATCGTAAGCCGCTATATGCTGGAACTGCGCGACACCTCAATACAGCATGACCCCTTGAGATTCCGTACAAATCTCGACCGCATCGGCCAGATTATGGCATATGAGATATCGCGCACTTTCGACTATCGCGAGGTCACCATACAGACACCCCTCGCGGAATGTATCTGCCGCGAGCCCGCCGACAACATCGTGCTCGCCACGATACTGCGTGCCGGACTCCCCTTCCATCACGGATTCCTCAACTATTTCGACCGTGCCGAGAATGCCTTCGTCAGCGCATACCGCCGTTATAAGGAGAAGGGTGATTCTTTTGATGTGCTTATCGAATATCTCGCCTCCCCGTCGATCGAGGGGAAGACTCTTATAATCGTCGACCCGATGCTCGCCACCGGCTCAAGCATGGAACTCGCCTATAAGGCCCTCCTCTCGAAAGGCACTCCCGCCAAGATTCACATAGCCTCCGTCATCGCCTCGCAGGCGAGTGTCGATTACGTGACGGCCCACTTCCCGGAGGACACCACCCTTTGGGTCGGAGTGATCGATCCGGAGGTGAACGCCCATTCCTACATCGTGCCCGGTCTGGGGGATGCCGGCGACCTGGCTTATGGTCAGAAAGATTGATTTCATCCCCTGTTTAGATAGAACAGACCCGATTAATCCCATGCCATGATTCTCAACAATATCGAAATCCTTGATTTCAAGAACATCTCCGACGCGCGCCTCGAATTCTCTCCGGGTGTCAACTGCCTCGTCGGGCTCAACGGCATGGGGAAGAGNAATCTTCTCGAAGCCATACATCTCATGTGTCTCGCCAGAGGCATGTCGTCGATGCCGGAAAGCGCCCTCATCCGCCATGGCGCGGATATGCTCGGGGTAAAAGGGAATTTCACTTCCGATGCAGGCACTCCCGAGACAGTCGCTGTCGGCATCGTCAAAGGGAAGGGGAAATCGCTCAAACGCAACGGCAAGGAATATGACCGCATCTCGCGCCATATAGGAGCGTTTCCTCTGGTCAGCGTGACTCCGGCCGATTCCATGCTGGTCACAGGCAGCGCCGAGGAACGCCGGCGGCTGACAGATATGGTTATCTCTCAGGCAGATGCCTCATATCTGAGCCATCTCATCCGATACACCCGCTCTCTCGAGAGCCGCAACAGGATGTTGCGCGCCGGTGTGCGCGACAATCTCCTCTACGAATCGATCGAGACAGCCATGGAGCAAGCCGCCGTCGAGATTCACCGTGCCCGCCGCGAATGGGTGGAGGCTATCGGCCCGCGCCTGTCATCCTATTATTCCCTCATAGCCGGCAATGCCGAGACCGCCTCGCTGGGCTATAAGTCGGTGCTCAATGAAGCCTCGCTGCATGATGTGCTTGCCGAATACCGCCAAAAGGATATCGTGCTCGGATACACCTCCCGTGGTCCCCACCGCGACGACCTCTCGATGTCGCTCGGCGACTATTCGATGCGCCGGCTCGGCAGTCAGGGCCAGGTGAAGTCTTTCACCCTCGCCCTGCGTCTGGCAATTTTCGATTACCTCAAGGAAGCGGGAGGGAAGACCCCCCTGCTCCTTCTTGACGATATCTTCGACAAGCTCGACGCCTCCCGGGTGGAGCATATCCTCCACATGGTGAGCGAGGGTGATAATTTCGGCCAGATTTTCATCACCGATACCAACCGGGGCCATATCGACACCATCCTCTCCAGTCTCGGAGGAGAGCCTAAGCTTTTTGAGGTTTCATCAGGTGTCTTCACCGATATTTCCACCGCTAAGGAGGAGCTGCCCGATGGATAGAAAAGAAATCAGCTCGATAGGTGATGTTCTCCGTCAGGTAATCGCCGAAAACGACATGCAGGATCGCCTCGACGAACTGAAGGCCGCCTCCGGATGGAGAGCCGTCGTCGGCGATTATGTGGCCGATTTAACCTGCACTCCTTATGTACGCAATGGAGCCATGACGGTCCGTGTCCCCGACGCCGGATTACGCCATGAACTCTCAATGCACCGCTCCGCCATAATCAACGACCTCAACCGCATCGCCGGCCGACAGGTCATCAAATCAATCAGATTCATATCCTGACTATGGAAAGACAACTTCCCGATCTCGCCGACTTCCACCACTCGATTCCCGTGCAGCTACGCTTCAACGACATCGATATTCTCGGCCACGTCAACAATATTGTTTATTTCTCCCTATATGACCTGGCAAAAGCCAGATTTCTGGAAACTATGCGGAAGGGACACATCGATTTCCGAAAAGTGGAGTGTGTCATCGCCAACATCAACTGCAGCTACATAAAGCAGATCCGGTTCGGAGAAGAAATAGAGGTGCTCACACGCTGCATCCGTCTCGGCGAACGCAGCTTCACGCTCCAGCAATGCCTTGTGGAGAGTCCCACACGCGAGATTCGTTCCGTTTGTGAAACGGTAATGGTCTGCTTCGACCCTGAAACCGGCAAATCGGCGCCCATGAGTCCGGAACTCCGCTCGGCCCTGATAGCATATGAAGACCTTCCCGTCGACTGAATCTCAGTCTGCCGGCTGCAAACCTATCCCCCTATCACATCGTTATATCTGATGAGCATCCCTGTCCGGATTGCTCACCCCATGACATTTCAGTTCTCCCAGTTCTCCAGAACTCCCAGTTCTCCCGGAACTCTCAGATAACAGTTAACTCAATTCATTAGACATAAAATGATTCAGCTCCCTCTCAATCTCGATGGCCTCGACCCGAAGGGCCGCGACTACGCCATCCTGCGTGAAGCGGAACATAACCGCGCCACCACCGACACTCTCCTGCAAGAGGAGAGATATATGGATGCTCTCGAACGCACCGTCAATATCCTCCGCGAACTAAGGGATTTCTCGGATTTCAACCACAAGGAATTCCGTTCCATATTCGCCGCCGTTCTTTTCGATCTGGCCGAAATCCATTTCCTTCTCAAGGACTACAAGCAGAGCGAGAAGGAACTCGACACCCTCTTCAAGGTCCTCGGCCGTCTGGCCAAGGAGGATCCCGACCGCTACGGGGAATTCCATATTCTCGCCATGGAACTCGCCGCCCGCATCATACGCTCACGCAAGAAGACGATAGAGATGCTCGTCAAGCAGCAGCTTCAGACCGAGGCCCTCTATGAAAAGGTCAATGCCGGCGTAGCCTCCGCCACCGAACGTCTTGCCGAATCCCTGCGTAAAGTCGGCGAGTTGATGGCGGCCTCCGGTTCCTACAAGGAGGCCCTGAAGTTCTATAACGAGGCCATACGATTCTCGAAGAAGCGCTCGGGACGTGTCGGCCGCAAGGAAATCAAGATGACAATCGAGATGGCCGAGGTCATGAGCCGCGTAAAGACCATGCGTCAGCGGGCCAAACGACTGNTGGCCGCCGTCCTTCCGCACGCCATAGCTCTTGAGACCATCGAACTCGAAGAGGANATCATCGCGCTGATCGAGATGATCGATAAGTTTGAGGACCAACCCTCGAAGTGGAAAGCCTTCATGCAGGGTCTCTCAGCCATCGGACGCTCGGCCGAGCGTGACGATGAACGCGAACGCCGCCGCGCCGAGAAGGAGGCCGAGAAGGAGAACCGAAAGGCCGAGAAGAAGGCGGAGAAAGAGGCCCGCAAGGCTGAAAAGGAGGCTAAAAAGGCCGAGAAAGAGGCCAAAAAGGAGGCCCACCGTAAGGAGAAGGAGGCTCGTAAGGAGGCTAAGAAGGCCAAGAAAGCAGAGCAGGAGGCCAAGGAGAATGAATTGAAAGCCGAGCAGGCGAAACAAAGTGCCGACGAAGCCCGCGCGACTATCGCCGAAACCGAAAAGAGGGAGGAGAAGTAATGTCGACCATACTGAATACCAACGGAGCGGAACTGCGTATTCCGGAACCATATTCCAAAGAGTCATTCGTCTGCGATATCGTGACGGCCGAATGGAACAGCGACGTGACGTTCGCTCTGCGCGACGGGGCCGTCGACACTCTCCTTAAGGCCGGAGTCTCTCCCGACAATATCCGTTGTTTCACCGTCCCCGGTACCGTCGAGCTTATCAATGCGGCCGGAGTTCTCGTGAAACGTCGCCCCGATGCCGTAATAATCATCGGATGCGTCATTCGCGGTGACACTCCTCATTTCGACTATGTATGCCAACAGGCCGCACAGGGGGCCGCGATCATCAATTCAAGGGGGGAAACTCCGTTGATCTTCGGTGTGCTGACCGTAGATAATCTCGACCAGGCGCTCCAACGCGCCGGCGGAAGCCTCGGCAACAAGGGCTCCGAAGCTGCCGTCGCAGCCATCGAGATGGCTAATTTTCATGCCTCAATCTGCTGAAAATAATTGCGCATTTCCCGGGGAGTATGTGCAATATAATCAATTTGTTTGTTAACAGACGTTAAAATTTAAGTCCAAATCATATTTTTTAACCCTTCTGAAGCGGAGATTTGGAAAATAAGCAGTAACTTCGCATCGTTTTTGATAGCAAAAGAAACTGTTTTATTATTTTAAATTTTACGGACATGAAGAAAGTAGTTCTCGCTCTCGCTGTTGTATTCAGCGTAGCTCTCGTATCTTGCTCCTCCAAGGAGAACAAGGCTGAGGATTCTGTAGTAGCTGACACTGCAGTTGCTACTGAGCAGGTTGCAACTGACAGCAACTGCTGCAACGATTCAGCTGCTTGCTGCAACGATAGCGCAGCTTGCTGCGACTCAACCAAGACTGCAGAGTAAATCTCGGTGAGAGCTCTCCCCTAAGGGAGAACAAAAAATCTCGGCTTGATTCCCGANCGGGAATCAAGCCGATTTTTTTGCAGCATAGGCCNGGATCTTGTCAAGTTGTCAANTTGTCAAATTGACATCTTGTCATTATGTCAAATTGTCATNATGACAAGATGTCAGATCTATAAGCCAGAAAAAGCCGGCGCGTNCGCGCCGGCTTTTTNTGGNTTATAAGGATCATTTACTTCATATTGAAATTACGTGAGGCCAGGCGGTTGCCGTCGCAGAAAATCTCCACCTGATAATCACCGGGAGTCAACGTGGTGTTGGTCTGCCAATAGATGCTCACACTCTGCTCCCCATTATCATATTGGATCTCGCGCGCTCCGCTGGATGCCAGTGACTTTCCGTCGAACGTGAATGTCGGGCCACCCCCTAACAGTTCACCCTCAGGGGATATGATGCGGAGATACACCATCTTGGCCCCGGCCGATGCCGTNTTGTTGGGATTGATTGTGAAGGATGCACCNAGAGATTTCGCCTTGGATACCTTTTTCTCCACCTTCCCTTTTTTGTTGTATGCCTGGAACGACAGACCCGAGAGGCTCAGCTTCTTGGCGCGGGCCACGGTCTGTGTCAGCTGCTCATTGTCACGCTGCACCGTAGCCGCNGTCGATGCCAACTGCTCGTTGCGCTGCGTCACCTGCTCGATCTCTCTGCGAAGTCCTTCATTCTCCTCGCCGAGACGTTTAATCTCCTCCAGATAGTGGCGCACAATCTTTTTCAATGACGCGATCTCTCCCTCAAGTTGCTTTATCCGCGCACGGTTCTGAGAATTGGAGGCCTTCTCGGCGGAGAGCTCGCGAAGCAATCCCTCGACCTTCAGACGAGCGGCGTTGTATTGTTGAACCAACGAATCATTCTTCAGGTAGATCTGCTGATCCTCATATTGCGAGAAATCGGCATTGAGCTGATTGAATTCATTGGTCAGCAGCAACCGGTCGTTGGCCAGTGCAAGTGAGTCGACCTTGGCCATGGCATCGTTGGCAGCCTCCGTCTGGCGTGAATTATTGTAGATGAGCACCCCCACCATAGCTATCAAAGCCGCGAAAACCGCGATGCCCACATAGATGATTATCTTCTGATTCTTGTTCATAGATGATTATATATGGCCGCGCCATAACAGGCATTGGCGCTATGGCGCGGCCCTCGGGTTATTTACATTATCCGCTTCTCTATCTTATCAACGCCTCTTGGAGGATGATTTCCTTTTTGTCGATGATTTCTTGGATGAGGATTTCTTTGACGACGAGCTCTTTTTCGTGCCCGATGAGGCCGACGAGCTCTTGGCCGGAATCTTCAATGTCTTTCCTGCGCGTATGGCGTCGCCCGTCATGCCGTTGGCTTTCTTAAGATCGGCGATCGACACGCCATATTTCTTGGAAATCGAAGACAACGATTCCCCATTCTTGATGGAGTGTTCGGTAGTTCTGGCGGCCTGTGTGCTCTTCTTGGAAGCCTGCTGCGAAGTCTTACTTCTCGACGCGGAGGTCGAGGCACTCTTTGTCTGAGTGGCGGAGGTCTTAGCCGGAGCGGCGCTCTGGGCACTCTGCGTCGTGCGTGCGGGCTGCGTGTCGGCCACGGCGAGTGTAGTCTCCACCCTGAGTTTCTGACCCGCTCTCACGGCATTGCGGCGCAGTGAATTCCAACTTCTGATATCGCTGACAGTGACGCCGTAGCGTGTGGCTATATCGTTGATGGTCTCCCCTGAGGCCACAGTGTGGGTGACAATGCGTTTCTTGGCCGACAAATCGGTGTTTGACTGACGCGGGCCCTCACCCTCCGTCACCTCCTCGGCCGGCATATCATCAGCATCGCCACGCTGGGCGAGGAGCAACTCCTCTTCACCATCCACGCTCTCCACACCCGGCAGCTCACCCGGTTCGGCATCTATGCGGCGGGCATATTTCGAAGCCTCGTAGGCCAGGATATCGTTCTCGCTCATTATATAGGCCTGCACCTGCTGCGCCGGGAGAATAAGCATATATTGTTTCGACGCGCTTGCCGGAATTATCTCGGCGCGGAACTGCGGGTTGAGTATCTTGAGCTCATCCTTCGGAATATCGAGCACCTTCGAAATCTGGTCGAAATGTACTCTTGATGATACTCCGACCGTGTCGGTCACCAACGGCTTTGTCGGCAATACGGGGGAGATATTATGATCCTGATAATAGTTCATCACATAGTTGGCCGCGATGAACATGGGCACATATCCTCTTGTCTCCGGCGAGAGATACTGGTATATGCTCCAGAAATCATGCTTTTTCGGGTCGCCACCCGCACGGCGTATAGCTTTGTTGACGGCGCCCGGGCCACAGTTGTAGGCCGCTATCGCAAGACTCCAGTCGCCATATGTGGCATACAGATCGCGCAGCATCTTGGCCGCCACCTTCGATGATTTGTAGGGGTCCCTACGTTCATCGACGAGCGACGATATCTCCAGGCCGTAGCCCTTGGCCGAGGCCGGCATGAACTGCCACAATCCTCCTGCCCCGGAACGCGACACGGCGTTGGGATCGAGAGCCGACTCGATTATGGGGAGATACTTCAATTCCAGAGGGAGTTGCTCCGCCTCAAGTGCCTGCTCGAAAATCGGCATATAGTAGGTGCTGAGACCCANGAGGGANGCCACAAGCGGACGCCCGCGCTCCATGTAGCGGTCGATATAGCTGCGCACGATCTGATTGAACGGCATATCTATGACCGTAGGCAGATCGGCCAGACGCTGCCGGATAACGGCGTCGGAGGTCGACGGATTGCCCGACGTGCGGTAGCGGTCGTCAGTGTCGGTATAGTTCTTCATATACCAGGATTCCAGCAGCTTCTTGCTGTCTGTCTCGAAACTCTCCGGATATATGATGGATTCATCGGTGATNGATTCCCGGAGATCAAGCACATTTGGCTTCTTCGGCGCGCCGAGGGCCGTAGCGCCTTGCATGAGCGCCGCCAGCGAAAGGGTGAATATGATGATTCTGCGTTTCATTTTTATGTGGGATGGAGGATTAAGATCAGAATGTGAAGGCCCAGTTGAGGCCCAGGGTCGGTTGCCGGTGTCCGGGGCTATACATCACCGCCGGCGCGACATCCATAGAGATATCCTGCGATATATCGAAATGCGACAGCGAGGCGTCGACATAGGCATCGAGCATACAGAGCAGATAGACGCCGACACAGCAGATGATGCAGAGGTCTCTGTTNCGCCTGTAGTAGTCCTTGCGGCTCTTGAGCGTCTGCGAGAGCCAACTCTTGTCGAGCGTCGATTCATCTATATTGGGAGGAAAGAAGTCGAGATATGACTTCGTGTCGGGATCATCATCCATGATGTCGGAGTATGCCAGCTGATAGTCGGCAAACATCCGGGCATTCCAGCTCGTGCCATAGCCCAGCCCCATATATCCCGCCACGATAATCGGGAGTTTCCAATATCTTCTGTTATAGACCTGCCCGAGACCGGGGAACAGCGCGCTCATCCATACAGCCCGCGTAGGGTCGGGATTGAACTCTCGCTTGCCATCCAGTCCATATGGATGGTAATCCTTGGAGGTGACGACATTCAGAGGTGTGTCGTCAGCCCCCTCTTCCGCCGGATTCTCTGCCGCGGGAGTCATCTCTTCCGGCACCCTGACGAGCATCTCGCCGTCGATATAATGCTCCGTCATACCCTTTTCCGCAGCCACAGTATCGGCAGGCTCGATATTCTGTGCCGCCGCTGTAGCCGGAACAAGGCATAACATGGATATAAGCAAAGCGAGGAGTCCTTTCATTTTAGTTTTTCGAAAAGCTGCATAAGCTGCCTTAGCTGGTCGTCGGATTCAAATTTGAGGGTGATGGAGCCCTTGCCGTCATCAGATCTCTTGAATCTGACCGGAGTGTTGAACAGTCCTGCCATCTCTTCGGTGAAGAACTTGTATTCGCGCGAGGGTTCCGGCGCGGGTTCGGCCCTCTTTGGCTCGATTTCAGGTTCCTCCCCGCGNTGTATGGCCATGTTTATCTCTCGCGCCATCTCCTCGACGCGCCGGACACTGAGACCCTCTTTGACAATGAGGTTGTACAATTGAAGCTGCCGCCGTGGATCCTCCACCGANAGCAACGCCCGCGCATGCCCCATGTCGAGTTTCCTGTCGCGCAGGCCAAATTGAATCTCCGCCGGCAGTTTCAGCAGCCGGAGATGATTGGCTATCGTGGCGCGCTTCTTTCCAAGCCTTGCGGAGAGTTTCTCCTGCGTGAGGTTATACGTCTCGATAAGTTTGCGGAATGTCAGAGCCACCTCGATGGCATTCAGGTCCTCCCGCTGGATATTCTCTATCAAGGCCATCTCCGTCATTTCGGAATCGCTGACCGTGCGCACATAGGCGGGCACACTCGTCAGGCCGGCCATATGGGCGGCTCGCCAGCGGCGTTCGCCGGCTATGATCTGATAGCGGCCGTCATCCTTCATGCGCAGGGAGAGGGGCTGGATTATGCCCAGTTCGCGTATGGATTCGGAGAGTTCACGCAGTGTCTCCTCGTCGAATGTCGAACGTGGCTGGTCAGGATTGGCATCTATTTCCGAAAGGGGTATCTCATTGATGGCCGAGCCCCCCTCTGCGGGAGCCGCGAGATTGCCCATCGAGATGAGCGAGTCAAGTCCTCGGCCAAGTGCGTTTCTTTTCTGCATCTCTGTTATTTTTGGAGTGCGCGTTTACGCTGACGCTGGATAAGCTCCTGCGCCAGCTGGATATATGCTATCGCCCCTCGGCTGTCCGGGTCATAGAGCAACACGGGCATACCGTGGCTCGGAGATTCGGATAGCTTTATGTTGCGGGGAATGACTGTCTTGAAAACCATGTCGCCGAAATGGCTCTTCAGTTCCTCGTAAATCTGGTTGGCCAGACGCAGACGCGCGTCATACATCGTCAGAAGGAAACCCTCGATTTCAAGTGTCGGTTTGAGACGCGATTTGATGATACGTATCGTATTGAGCAACTGGGATATACCCTCAAGTGCGAAATATTCAGCCTGCACCGGGATAATGACGGAGTCTGACGCAGTCAGGGCGTTCACAGTTATCACTCCCAGCGAGGGGCTGCAATCTATAAGTATATAGTCGTATTGATCCTTCAGCGGAGTGAGTGCCCGCTGAAGCACCCGGTCACGGTCCGGACGATTCATCAGCTCCACTTCCGCTCCGACAAGATCGATGCGCGAAGGGATGACGTGAAGATTCTCTATATCGGTGGGAGTGCAGGCCTCCGACGCCGGATATCCGTCGACCAGACAATCGTAGACGCTCGCTTCACACGTCGTCGGGTCTACTCCGAGTCCGCTCGTGGCATTGGCCTGGGGATCGGCATCCACAAGAAGCACACGCTTCCCCTCGCGGGCCAGACATGACCCGAGATTGAACGCTGTGGTGGTCTTTCCGACTCCCCCTTTTTGGTTGGCGATTGCTATTATTTTTCCCATACTGCAAATTAACAAATATTCGCTGACTTATCAAACACGGAATCCTTAAAATCTCTTAAAAATACCTCNTCAGCCATTTTTTATCTTTATTTCAGCCGTTTCCCCGCTATGATGTTCNAGCCATGCCACAGCACGCCGGAAACTCCACCATAACAGGACGGCCGCCAATATCAAGGCTATCGTGAAACTGTAGTAGACACCCACGTTCTGCATACCGAGACCCTTGGCAAACCACAGAATCACGGGACATCCCACACATATATAGCTGACCAGAGCCACCCACANCAACGGCTTCACTCGCGCCGTGCCTCTCAGGGCGTTGGCATACGTCAGCTGGACGGCGTCGCCATATTGATAGAGTATCAGCGGAAGCAGCAACGGCACCGTCGCCGCCTGCACCACCGGATCCGGAGTGAACATCGCCACAAGCGGATGGAAGAATAGCCAGAANGCAAGCGATGAGCCTGTGGCAAGCACAAGTATAAGATGNAGGCCGGCGGTGGTGATGCGTCTGACNCCCATGAAATCGTTTATTCCGGTGAAGTTGGCCACACGTATCGACGTGGCCACTCCGAATCCCATGTAGATCATATAGCCGAGCTGGGCCACGGTGTTGACAACCTGATATGACGCGAGCTGCACCTTGCCGAACCATCCGCTGACAACTCCGCCGAAACTCCATAGAAAGCACTCGATGCCGCTCTGTATCATGATGGGATAGGAGGTTTTCCACACCATCACGCATCTTGCGGTGTGCTCCGCGCCATGAGCTTTTTTCCACCCCTCTATATATGGACGGCGCTTGCTGCTGACGAGATAGACGATCACTATCCCGAGCGCCGCCACCACACGGGCTGTCAGCGTGCTGATGCCGGCTCCAAGGAGCCCGAGACGCGGAAATCCCAATTCACCCCCGATGAGCAGCCAGTTGCCAAAGATATTCAGAGCATTTGATCCGATTATGAGCCACATCGGAGTGGCCGTATCGGTGCAGCCGTTCGATGTCTGCTGGAAGGCATTGAAAATCCCCAGAGGAATCAACGTGCAGAGCATGACGATATAGTAGGGACGCACGAGCGGCATAAGATCGGGCGACTGACCCATCCGGTCCACAAAGAAATAGACGCCACCCAAAATCAGCGTGAACGCACATGCGAGCAGGAGATTGGTGACAAATCCGGCCTTCATCATGGCTCCGACGCCATCACTGTCGCCACGGCTGAAGAGGCTTCCTACAAGTGGAGTCAATCCCGCCGCGAACCCGAAGAGCATCACTATCGTCACCATGAAAATGGAGTTGACGAATGCTGATGCGGCAAGCTCCGCAGTGCCGCAACGCGCCACCATCATCGTGTCGGCGAACGAAACGGCAACCACCCCGAGCTGCGTCACCATTACGGGCAGCCCGAGGCGTANGAGATTCTTATATTCAGTGCCATACCGGGCGCGGCCGAGCAAGGCGGCCCCAATCCGGTTGATTCCGCGGAAATTCATATGAACAGCAGNTTATCTGTAGAAATATTCTGCAAAATTACAAAAAATTTCCCGGCATAGCAAAAGAAGAGCGAGGTCTCCCCGATTATTCTCTCTTCCGGAATGATCTCTCGTCGACCCAGCGGTTGTGGCTCCACAGCCAGTCAGGGGGCGATTGCCTGATACTGCGCTCCAATTCGTGCAGGTAGGCGCGGGTGTAGGGATTCTCCTCCCCATCCTGCGCAGGCTCAAGTTTTTTGAATCTCAAGGCATAATAGCCTCTTTTGAGCGGCATCATCTCCACATAGAGGAATTCCGCCCCAAGTTTGGCGCCGATTATCTCTCCGCCGTTGACATACGGTGTGTCGACCCCTAAAAAGTCGGTCCAGTGCTTTAAGTCATCTGTGAATGGCCGCTGGTCGGAGATAAAGCCGCANACGAAGTGGCCACCCTCGCGTCCGATTTCCATCAGCCGCCTGACGGTGCGCGCCATCGGTATATTCTCCGTGCCGAATCGGCTTCGCAGTCCGAGCATCACACGATCCATCGCCGTGTCGCTCAACGGATGATATATCTCACACATGACCGCTCCCGGATGCATCTCGCGCGCTGCTGCCGTCACCCATTCCCAATTGCCGAAATGGCCTAACAGGAGCACCACGGATTTTCCACGGTCGATAGCCTCGTTGACCAATTCTATCCCTTCGATTTTCACGCGCCTCTCCATCTCGGAATCGCTGACATTCGCCAGTTTGGCCGCCTCCACGAATACATCGCACAGATGCCGGTAGTAAGCTTTCTCTATCCTCCTCAATTCCATGTCGCTTTTCTCGGGGAAAGCCAGCCGGAGGTTGCCGCGTATCACTTTCGCCCGATAATGAAGGAGGCGGCCGAGAATGAAGGCGGCGAAGTCACTCAGAAGATACAAGGCTCCCAACGGGAGGCGGGTCAGGGCGCGCAATCCCCCCCATATCAGGCGGTATTTAAGTTCATCCCTCTTCATGATAACGCAATTTTTCATATAAGGCGTCGATGATTCCGGAATCTACCGTCTCATCGAATTTCCTCGCCCACATATGCGGCACACTCTCAAGCAGCTCAAGGTCATCCTCGCGGAATGTCCAGGGATGGCGTATGCTCTCCCCTCGTGTCCAGTCGATAAACCGCATGTTGCTTAGATTCACCTCCTTCTGGCTCTTCACCGGAACCGGGTGGAAAAGGTTGTCGCGGAAGGGTGATGCGGCTGTCAGCGTCGGCAGGAAAATCTCGTCGCATGTACTCGTATGCCTGAACACTTTCTCCAGCCATTCCTCATTATCCACTACATGACGGGCCAATCCATCGGTGATACTGAACCACTGCGAGCCGAACCGGAAATCCACATGACGATTTATACGGTAGCCCACAGCCATCTGCAATCCCTTGAAAATATGGTTGATAATACGCGTGCGGAATCTTCCCTCCCCTTCGGGGAATATGGTGTAATATCTGAATCGCGTGAGGGTTGATTTCTTGAATTCCCAGAGGTTGAGGAATTCCTTCCCCTGATGGGCGTCGAAAAACGCGTGCATCTCATCCTGGCTCTTGATAGGGAGGTCCATACCCGATAGAAGATGATAGTAGGCGTAAGGCTCACGCGTCGTGGCCGCTTTGAGCAACGCGATTTCACTGCGCATGATGCTGACTCCTCCCCAATTGACGGCGATTCGCTCCGGGAGTATTTCGAGCCGGGAATAGCGTGTGACACCGGCCAATGTCTCAGGCCGGAAATCCTTAGCCTTGGCATCGACGTGAATGAATATGTCGTTCTGTGGATGGTCGAGCATCTCCACGAGCTTACGCAGTTGTCCGAAATTCTTGTGCGCGAGTATGAGGTAAGCGTGTTTTCCCATCATTTCATTATTGTCTGAGCATATGGTCGGCCATCGTGCCGGGGGGCACATTATCGAGTCCCTTGCTCTTGTATGTGGTCTTCTGGAAGAATGTTCCGGCTGTCAACTCGGCGAATCGCTCCGGATCATAGGGGTCATACATATGATCGAACCATAGGGCGTGAGTCGGGTCCTGCACGATGTGAGGCATTTTCCCGAATAAACGGGCAGCCTCCTCATTCTGCTCTGTCGAGAGGGTGAAGAGCAACTGATGCACGAAATAATCCGCCACACTATCCTCCTCCATCCAATAGTGGAATATGGCGGCTCTCCAGATTCCGAGAAGCGGATCTTCCCGGCGAGACCGGATAAAACAGTTCTGCACCCCGGCGTAACTGCCGATGAGTTTTTCACCACCGAGATACATGAAGAAATCGGCGCCGGAGATTTCCGCCGGGAAGTCCGACGTGACGTAGGCGGTCGAGTCAAGCCAATATCCTCCGTGACGGTAGAGAAGTTCCACCCTGCATATATCGCTGAAGTGAGCGGCGCCTATTTTCCCGGCGCGATGTTTCTCCATGATATAATCGGGGAGGGTAATCCAATCCGTGAGGCTTTTCTCATCAAGCACCACGACCTCCTGACTGAAATGTCTCCTCATGCTGCGGATACATGCCTTCACAAGCCCGGGGGCATTTTCCTCCCCCTGCAGCCATAGGGTGAAGATTCTTTCCGGTTCTTCGGAAGGCCGGGGTGCGGATGGCTTTATCGAGCGAATGAAGCTGTCGTAGCGGTGCAGATACTTCATTGTGGCCTCCAGAGTGACTCTCTGTCGTCTCGCCCGGCGTTCCTCCCGGCTATGCCACAAGGGATTGAGTATATGCCCCTGCCAGACGACACGCGCCTGCATCGCTGTTTTTTCAAGTATCTTCTTAAACTTTGGATTCATTTCCGAGTTTTCTCTTTTCCGGATCGATGGCGTGGTTATCGCCTGCCATCGTTCACACTATGTTTCTGAATCTCTCCGGAATCTCCACCACCACCCGCAGTCCGAACGTTGTCGGCTTATTGAGGGCGAAGATCGGACGGCAGAAGGTCTGCATCCACCTGACGAATCTGACGGTCGGTTGCCATGCGCGTGCCTTTACGCGCCCTACGCGCTCCAGCGCGCGCTGCCGTTTCAGCTGATGACGCGTCCAGCCATTCTCCGTCCGGGCTGAATCGGCCGATATTTCCTGAAGACTCTGACGGTCGACACCCCCGAAATGAAACAGATATAAGTCGGGCGCTATATGGAAATTCTCCCCTTTCACTCTGTGATACCCGCCACCCCAGCAGAGAGGCCGGGTGATGACGGATGGCTTGGTATATCGGGAGTAAAGCCATCCTCTGCGCCGTTGCGAGAGAAATGGCCGCGAGAAATCAGCCGCCCCCTCGTCGGGCATATGCTGCAGCACGTCGACACCCAGGCCCGAATGACATGGCCGGTCGGGCAACGCGGAGAGGAATTCAGCCAATCCGAGTCCGGNGGCGGGATCGGCCACGAGGAATTCATCGGCATCGGTGGCGATGACCATATCCGCACCCTCGGAGAAAAGCACGGCGGCCTGCTCCGACATGAAGCGTGCGCGCTGACGGTCGGTCTCCACGACATTCCCTTGCATCTTAGGGATAGCGATGGCATTGACTCCGGCGCAGAATGCCGGAATCTTCTGGTCGGTGCCGTCGAAGAATACATAGAGATTCTCCAATCCCAGCTCCCCTCCGTAGTAGCTGACCCATTTCTCAAGGAAACGGTCGTTGCGCACCATCGTCATGGCCTTTATTCTCTTTTTCTGCATGATATTACGCGGAGTCTTTCTGCAAAGTTAATGATTTTTCCGATGATTTATGTAACTTTGCAGTCAAAACAAACATTCGCCACCCAAAACAGGACGTTCGCCATGGGCAATATCCCGGAAATCTCGATTATTGTGCCGGTCTACAAGGTAGGCCGGTATCTGCGTCAGTGCATCGACTCGATTCTAAACCAGACATTCCCCGACTGGGAGTGCATACTCGTTGACGACGGTTCCCCGGATGAATGCGGTGATATCTGCGAGGAATACGCTGCCCGTGATTCCCGCTTCCATGTGATTCATCGCGAGAACGGGGGTCTCTCCGCTGCCCGTAATACAGGAATGGAGGCCGCGCGCGGAAAGTTTGTGGGCTTCATCGATTCCGATGACTGGATNAGCCCGGAACATTTCGCCACGCTCCACCAACTCGCCGTGACCCACGACGCCGACATGGTGCAGACCGGGTATATCGATGAATACCGCAGCCATTCGCGCCGACGCCCGCTGACCAAATATATCCGCACTCTTGACCGCGACGGCGTCATGCGTGCCCTGATGATGGGAGAGATGCCCGATTACGTATGGAACAAGCTCTACCGCCGATCCATAACCGGGCCGGATTTCCCGGTCGGGCGTGTCTTCGAGGATATCGCCGTCTTCAATGTCTGGGCTCCCCGTATCCAATCCGCCGTGCTCGCGCCCGACACCACTTATCATTATCGCCATCGACGCGGCAGTATACTTAATTCCGGATGGTCGGCCGGACGCCTCGATTTCCTGAAGATAATCCTTGAACGTGACCGTNACTTCCATGCCGTCGTTCCCGACATATTGACCATGCGCGAAAGATGCCGTTGGTTATGGCGCATCACGCTCTGTGCCGCCAAGGAGATAGCGAGGTTCGAGCCCGACCCTGTCCGCCGCATCGGGGCCCTGCGCGATATAGCGGAAATCGTGCGTGACATCCCGGCTCCCGATATNNCGGTTCTCGGTCCCAAGAAGTGGTGGCGCGCCCGATTGTTGCTNTCCTCCCCCTCGCGCTTCGCCTCATTGCTACGTCTCTCATATCGGGCGGATGTCCAGACGCATCGCCGCAACGATGACCTCTTTCCATGATTAGACCNTGCCGTAGGAAACAAAATGATATTATTGTTTGTATTGCTATAGGGGGGAATATGCATTTCTCTCCCCTAATATCGGATAAAGAAAGATTCCACTGCATATGAATTCTAAATTAACCTGCGCGATAGCCGTCATGACCCTTACCGTGAACTTAGGGGCATATGCCGACGTGAGTCTCGACTCCTGCCGCAATATGGCTCTGCGCAACAATAAGACAATCCGACTCGCCGAAGAGGGAATCCGAAGTGCCCGCTATGAGAAGAAAGCGGCCTTCGCCAACTATCTCCCGGGTATCGACTTCACGGGTGGATACATGTATAACCAACAGCAAATCGAGCTTCTCGGCGAGGACGCGAAACTCCCCACCATGAGTTTCGACCCCGCCACTCAGCAGTTCAAGTATAATATTCTCACGACCCCCGACGGCACCCCCATCAAGGATCCATCCTCCGGCAGCCTGATTCCTACGGAAGTGGCCGTCATTCCCAAGGAGGCCATGGAGTATGATACCCATAATGTCTTCGCCGGTGCATTCACCCTCACCCAGCCCATATTCATGGGAGGTATGATCAAGGCCATGAATGATATCACCAAGTATGCGGAGAATGCCGCCGTGGCTATGAAGAATTCCGCCGTGCAGGATGTGGTGTATGGCGTCGACCAGGCCTACTGGACCGTCGTCTCTCTCCGCGAGAAGAAGCGGCTGGCCGACAGTTTCGTGGCCCTCGTGGATTCCCTGAATCAGAATGTGCAGGCTCTGCTCGACGAGGGTATGGCCACTCGCTCTGATCTGCTGACCGTGCAGGTCAGTCTCAATCAGGCCAAGATAGCACGCACTAAAGTCGACAACGGCCTCTCCCTCTCCCGCATGGCGCTCGCTCAGCTATGCGGACTGCCGGTGCATACGGAGATGACTCTTGAGGATGAAGGGGGCTCGGACGACTTGCACCGCACCGCTCCTCAGGAGGTCAACATGAGCGACGTCTATGCGCGCCGATCGGATCTTGAGGTGATTCGCCAGAGCATCAATGTTCTGGGAAGTCGGGAGAAACTCGCTCTCGGGGCAATGCTGCCGAAAGTGGCGGCCGTCGGAATGTATTCATTCTCCAACCCCAACGTCAACCATGGTTTCGAGAAGAAATTCGGAGGGGGATTCAGTGTCGGCGCCACGATTACAATACCTCTTTGGCATTGGGGCCGCGACATCAATCATTATCGTGCCACACAAGCCACGACCAATGCCCAGCGTATGCTCCTTGAGGATCTTGAGGAGAAGGTGCAGCTTCAGGTCAGCCAGGCCCAATATAGCTTCAACGAGGCTTATAAGACCTACGAGATGACCCTCTCGAACATGGCGAGTGCGGAAGAGAATCTACGCTCGGCGCAACTCGGATATATGGAGGGCGTTCTGACCACCGACGATGTCATAGCAGCCCAGACCGCCTGGCTCGCCGCCAACTCCGAGAAAATCGACGCGCAGATTGCCATCCGCCTATGCGATGTTTATCTATCGAAAGTTCTCGGCACTCTCGCTCCCTGATTCTCCGGGATTCATGATAAATCCCTATAATTCCGATTCCTAATAATTACTACAATAATTACCCCATGGATAAATCTCTCAACAACGACTCGACAGAGACCACCGGCAAGGATAAACTCCTTATTCTCACTGTAGTCATCATAATCCTCATAGTGGCCGCAATGGCCGTGGCCGGTTTCTTATTCATAAAGCAGGGACCCGACACCGTGCAGGGTCAGGCCGATGCAACGGAGGTGCGCATCTCCGGCAAGATGCCCGGTCGAGTGGCCGATATCTATGTCGAGGAGGGCAGCCACGTCAAAGCCGGCGATACTCTCGTGCATATTCATTCCACTCTCGTCGAGGCCCGCATGAACCAGGCGAAGGCTATGGAAGATGTGGCAGCAGCGGCCAACCGTAAGGTCGACGCAGGCACACGTTCCCAGATTATCTCCGCAGCCCACGACCTCTGGACTCAGGCTCAGGCCGCTTCAGGAATCACGGAGAAGACCTACAACCGCCTTGAGAACCTATTCCGCAAGGGTGTCGTCTCCGAGCAGAAACGCGATGAGGCCAAAGCTGCCTATGACGCTGCCAAAGCTGCGGAGGCCGCTGCCAAGAGCCAGTATGAGCTTGCCAAGTCAGGCGCACAGAAGGAGGATAAAGAGGCCGCCGCCGCTATGGTCACCGCAGCCCGTGGCTCCGTCGAGGAGGTCAATGCCCTGCTTGAGGATCAGTACCTGCTCGCCCCCTGCGATGGCGAAATCACTGTGATCTATCCTCAGGTCAGCGAGTTGATCGCTACGGGAGCCCCCGTCATGACACTCCAGAAGGATGACCATTGGGCCACGTTCAATGTGCGTGAGAATCTCCTCAAGGATATCACCCTCGGCAAGAAAATCAAGGTGTATATCCCGGCTCTCGACGTGCATACGGATATGAAGGTCTATTATATCAAGGATATGGGGACATACGCCAACTGGCAGGCCACCAAGTCGACCGGCGACTATGACGCCCGCACTTTTGAAATCAAGGCGCGCCCCGAGAAACCTATCGAAAATTTCCGTCCCGGAATGTCAGTGATCTACGAAGGAGCTGAATGATGAGGCAATCTGGTTTTTGGATAATATTCAAGCGGAGTGTGCTCCAGCTCGTTCGCCGCCCGATTTATTGGGTAGGTATTTTCGTGCTGCCGCTCTTCTGCTTCCTGTTGTTGTCGTCGCTAATGCTCGACGGGCTGCCTATTCAAGCCCCCGCAGCTATCGTCGACAATGACGGCACATCCCTATCCCGAAACGTCAGCCTCCAACTCGCCGGCATGCAGATGGTCGATATCACCGAGACCCCGCATTCATACACCGAGGCCCGGCATCTCATGCAGGAGGGTAAGATTTTCGGATATTTCCTTATCCCCGAGAATTTCGAGGCTGATCTGCTCTCGGGACGCGGCCCGGTCATCACGTTCTATACCAACATGACATATTACGTGCCGGCTTCGCTTCTCTACAAGACGTTCAAGACCACTGCCCTCTATACCAAGGCGGGGGTTGCTGCCGAGGTCGCAAACAGCGTAGGGTTCACCCAGGACCCCACCGCACTCCTTCAGCCTGTCAATATCATTACCCGCCCGATAGGCAATCCATCCCTCAACTATGGCATCTATCTCTGCGTCAGCTTCATTCCCTGTGTGTTGCAGCTGATGATAATCCTGGTGACTTGCTTCTCTCTCGGGCAGGAAATCAAGTATGGTTCCTCGACACGCCTCATGAAGCTCGCCGATGGCAATATCTTCCGTGCTCTGGGGGCCAAACTGCTNCCACAGACGCTCATCTGGTGGCTTATGGCCATCTTCATGGAGTCNTGGCTGTTTGGTTGGCAGGGATATCCGATGAGAGGCTCATGGTGGTGGATCACCCTCTCCGAACTCATGTTCGTGCTGGCCTCCCAGGGATTCGCGCTCCTGATCTTCGGAGCCCTTCCCAACCTCCGTCTGTCTCTCTCGGTGGGCGCGTTGACGGGCATCCTCTCCTTCTCCATAGCCGCTTTCTCCTTCCCGGAACAAAGCATGTACGGAGCCATAGCGATCTTCAGCTACATCGTGCCCACCCGATATAATTTCCTTATATATATCGATCAGGCTCTCAACGGCATCGATATATGGTATTCCCGGTGGTGGTATGTGGCCTACATCATTTTCATGGTCGCTCCCCTGCCTTTCCTGCCACGCCTGCGCAAGGCTCTGATGAAACCGGAATACGTCCCCTGACGACAATCACATTGCCGGAAGCAGTTCTTTTTTATCGCGCCGGCTTCAGCCGGCGATAAGCCACCCTAATCTCCGTCAAAGATATGAAGTTTCTCAAGCAATATTACCACGCTTTTCTCCGGGAGTTCCGCCTGGTGACGGGCGATATGGGTATCCTCATATTTCTNTTTCTCCTCCCTATAGCCTANCCGATTGTTTATTCTCTCATCTATAATCCCGAGNTGGTGAGAGATGTGCAGCTCGTTGTCGTCGACAATGACCGCAGTCCCCTCTCGCGCGAACTTGTCAGGCGTCTCGACGCCACCCAGGGCACATGGGTNATTGGNTATGCGGCCAATCTTCAGGAGGCCAAACACGCGGTGCATCAGCATGATGCCTANGGCATCCTTGAGATTCCGGCCGGNTTCGGCAATCGTCCCGGGGAGAATAAGCAGGCGCAGGCCGTGCTTTATTGCGAGATGTCGCTCATGCTCCGCTATAAGTCNCTGCTCGTCAGCTCTACGGATGTCATGCAGGATCTCGGCGCGACNATCACNACCGAGCGTATCGATCGGATAGCCCCGCTTGCCGAAACCATCGCCACAGGCGACCTCATGCCCGTCGAGAATATTCAGATGGGAAATATCGAGGGTGGATTCGATTCTTTCATAATGCCCGGCATCCTTATCCTCATCCTCCAGCAGGCTCTCCTGCTCGGCATAGGCATGAGCGGAGGNGCCCTGCGAGAGCACCCGCTGAAGGCATCATTCAATCCTCTCGGCAAGGAGAGACCCTCAGTTCTGGCCGGCATGTTGGGTCAGACCACCGTATTCATCATCCTGATGATCGTGCCTGCNATNTANGTNATGCACTACGTCCCTCTGATGTTCAAATTCCCGATGGCCGGCAATGTGCTTGAGGAATTTATATTTATCCTCCCGATGATTCTGTCTACGGTCGGCCTCGGCTTCATTCTTCAGGGCATAGTCCGCGAGCGTGAGAGTATCTTCGTCATCTGGGTTGTCACTTCTGTCGTGTTCCTCTTCCTTTCGGGTCTCACCTGGCCACGCTACGCCTTCCCCGGCATATGGCGATTCTTCTCCGATTGTGTCCCCGCCACATGGGGAGTCGAAGGCTTCATCCGCATGAACACCAACGGTGCCTCTCTGGCACAGGTTCATCACGCCTACGTCAATCTCTGGATTCAGGCCGGCGTATATTTCGTTCTGGGCTATATCGTGCAACGCTTCGTGCAGCGTCCCGCCGTCATTGCAGCCGCGAAAGCCTCGGAAACGGAGACTGNATAGTCACACAACAATACGGTCAGTCGGCATGATTCATCTTCCCGAGNAGTGAATCGCGGATAAATTCCACGGCATCCCTGTCGGTCTGCGTCGAGAATTTGCGTCCGAAGAGTTTATCGGAGGCAAGCAATCCCTCGCAGTCCTCCCGNCGCCAGGTGTAGGGCGNTCCCCGNCCCCAGTCGATAGCCCGTTTGCACTCCTCCCTCTCCTCATCGGCCACGACTCGGGTCGAAGCCATCGGGGATGACAGCAGCAACGTCTGTTTATAGATCTCATCAGCGCAGAATACATACTTGAATTCCCTCAGTATCCACTCCTTACGCTCGACGAGATACCTGACGAAATCCATGCTCATGCTCCCCCACTGATCCCCTTTCCCGAGCGTGTAGCCTTTCCAGCTCTTGCGTATTCCGAGGGNCTGTTGGGCAATGATCGTCAACAGTCGCCATGTCTTCATCCCGACTTTTCTCCAGCGTCGTGCCGACTTATAGTGGCGGTTGAGATAGTGGCGGTAGATGGTCTTGTAGCGCAGATCCCTGAGGTCGCCCGGATCCCGGCTGACGCTGACAAGATTCGTTCCGGCCGGCAGGCTTTCGCANTAGGCATGAATGTAATCCTGACTCTTAAGAGGNAGATCNGCCCCCGAGAGGAGATGCACATAGGAATAATTCTCTCCGGAAGCCGCCACTCTTNCGAACAGCTCCAATTCGGCTTCAACCATCGAGATATCACCCCAGCGGATATCCACCGTCCGGGGAAGCTCCGTCAAGCGCGCCCGGCTGAGGCGCAGGTCTCCGAACTTTCCCCGGTCGCTCTTCCTGTCAATCAAAAGNTAAATGTCATTCCGTGAATCATCGAGAAGACTGAGAAGCGTCCGCAGACAGTCAGGATCCGCGTGCGCGATTATGCAGTAGGCGTGTTTATTCATTTCTTTATAGCTTTCGTGATGACAAAGTTAATGATTTTTACGTTATCCATCGCTACCGACCGCTTATCTCTCGGCATTTTTTATTAACTTTGTAATTTGATTGATGAGACAACAAATCTCGCTTATTTTACTGAAGTTGAAATAACTTCACTGACTCCGCGTTATGAAAGACCTCTGGCTATTCATCCGGCGATTCGCCGCCCCCTATAAGGGCACGCTCGCGTTGAGTGTGCTCTTCAATATCATCACGGCCTTCTTCACGATATTCTCTTTCGCCTTCCTCATCCCTATCCTGCAGATGCTCTTCGGGCTTGAGACCGCCCATTACGATTTCATCCCCTGGGGCGAGGGGAATATCAAGGATGTGCTGATCAATAATTTCTACTATTATACCGACCAAATGATTCTGGCCCACGGCCAATCATATACCCTCGCCTTCCTCGCCGGAGTCCTGATCATCATGACCATTTTGAAGACCGGCACATATTTCCTCTCCGACTATTTCATTATCCCGCTTCGCAACGGCGTCGTGCGCGATATCCGCAACACGATGTACGACAAGATTCTCTCCCTCCCCATCGGGTTCTTCACCATGGAACGCAAGGGGGATATAATGGCCCGCCTCTCGGGCGATGTCAGCGAGGTCGAGAATTCCGTGCTGGCCTCCATACTCTCCGTCATCCGGTATCCTATAATGATCGTGGTCTGCCTCGGAGTCATGATCTACATATCATGGCAGCTCACCCTCTTCGTGCTCATCCTGCTTCCCATAGTGGGGGCGGTGATGGGTTATTCCGGAAAGAAACTCAAGGTGACCTCCCGACGCGGACAGGACCTCTGGGGCATTATTCTCTCCACAGCCGAGGAAACCATAGGGGGACTCCGCGTGGTCAAGGCTTTCAATGCCGAGCCCGACATGCGTCGCCGGTTCGGACGCGAGACTCAGGAATACCTCGACATCAACAATGCCGTGCAACGACGCGTGGCCCTCGCCCACCCCATGAGCGAGACGCTCGGGACAATCGCCATCGCGGCTGTCCTCTGGTTCGGCGGCTCCCTCATCCTATCCGGCAATTCATCTATCGACGCCGCGGAATTCATCTATTATATGGTGATTTTCTATAGCATCATCAATCCCGCCAAGGAGCTCTCGCGCGCCGGTTATACCATCCAGAAGGGCATGGCCGCCCTGCAGCGTATCGACCTTATCCTCGATGCCGAAAATCCGATTGCCGACCCTGCCGACCCGAAATCACTCCCGGAGTCGGCGACCCGGAAGGGTGATATTGAATTCCGCGATGTATCATTCTCCTATGACGGCAACCGCAAGGTAATCGATGGAGTATCACTGCGTGTGGCTCCCGGCCGCACGGTGGCGATCGTGGGTCAGTCGGGTTCCGGCAAGTCAACCCTTGTGGATCTCGTGCCACGATTCTGGGATGTTGACTCCGGACAGGTGCTCGTCGATGGCATCGATGTGCGCGACCTCCGTGTGCGCGACCTCCGATCCCTGATGGGGAATGTCAATCAGGAGGCAATTCTCTTCAACGACTCCTTCTTCAACAATATCGCCTTCGGATCCCCCGACGCAACTCGCGAGGATGTGATCCGCGCGGCGAAAATAGCCAACGCCCATGATTTCATAATGGCGACTCCCGAGGGATACGACACTATCGTCGGCGACCGTGGCTCACGCCTTTCGGGGGGCCAGCGCCAGCGTGTCAGCATCGCCCGCGCGATACTCAAGAATCCCCCGGTGCTTATTCTCGACGAGGCTACCTCCGCGCTCGATACCGAGAGCGAACGTCTCGTTCAGGAGGCGCTTGAGCGACTGATGCGCGACCGCACCACGATAGTCATCGCCCATCGACTGAGCACCATCACAAATGCCGACCGCATATGTGTCATGCACGACGGACGCATCATTGAAGAGGGCACCCATGAAGAGCTCCTCGCCCTCGGCGGCCAATATGCCCGGCTCGTCCAGCTCCAGTCAACCCAGGATCAATAATCACAATTAAAACCCCTCCTCCCCCTCTCTGATGAAAAAATTAGCCATCCTCGCATCCGGCGAAGGCACCAACGCCGAAAATATATTTCGTTTCTTCGCTAACGGTAATCGTGTGAAAGTGGAACTCGTCATCTACGACCGACGCGACGCTCCGGTAGCCGCACGCATGCGTGCCCTCGGGGCCGACACGCTGTATCTCCCGGCGGAGGTCTGGACCTCCCGTCCCGGTGAAATCGTGGATCTTCTGCGTCAGCGGGAAATCGACCTTGTCGTGCTCGCGGGGTTCCTCAGGATTCTGCCTTCGGAGGTGACCTCGGCCTTTTCCGGACGCATACTCAATATCCATCCCTCCCTGCTTCCGGCCTATGGAGGTGCGGGAATGTATGGTGGCCGCGTCCACAAGGCGGTTATCGACGCCGGAGAGAGGAAGAGCGGCGCGACCGTACATCTCGTCGACGAGACTATCGACGGCGGCCGGATTATAATGCAGGAGGAAGTGGATGTGCATACCGACGATACCCCTGAGTCTCTGTCACGACGTGTACGTGAGGCGGAATTCCGCCTATATCCCCAGGCTATCGTCAGCCATCTCCGCACCCTCGACGCCCCCGTCGTGTCCGAAGCCGANCCNCTCGAAGATCAGGCTTCCCCCATTCCCCCCGCGCCACCGACCACTCCCGGCCAGGCCTGGGCCGAAACNCTCGGCGTGGCCTATGATCCGACGAAGTTGCCCCCATCCTATCCGGGTGCCGTCCCCCCGCCTATCCCTGCAACCGATCCTTCATCAGTGGCAGCAGCAAAGGCTTTTGCCCCGTCAGCCGCAGCGATGCCGCAGTCTCCGGCCGACCAAACGGAGGGGAAGATGCCCCCATCCTATCTCGTTTGGGCAGTGGTGATGACTGTGTTCTGCTGTCTGCCCGCCGGGGTCGTGGCCATTATTTTCGCCTCTCAGGTGAGTTCCAGATTCTACGCCGGTGACATCGATGGCGCCCGCCGCGCCTCCGACCGCGCGCAAATCTGGATTATTGTCAGCTTCGTGCTCGGGGTTCTCGTCAACACCCTCTATCTCCCCGTAGCCTTACTATTCAACTGATTCTTGAAATGCCTCTCAATCTGATTGATACTCCCGATATTCCACCCGAAGTGGAACGCGCCAAACAGCGTTTCTCCATCATCGGCAACTCCCCTGCCCTGACCGATGCCATCCTGCGCGCGCTGAAAGTCGCCCCGATCGACCTCTCGGTGCTCGTCATAGGCGAGAGCGGGACAGGCAAGGAGTTCTTCCCGCAGATTATTCATTCCTCAGGTGCCCGCAAACACAAGAAATATATAGCCGTCAATTGCGGGGCTATCCCGGAAGGCACTATCGACTCCGAACTCTTCGGACATGAGAAGGGGGCCTTCACCGGAGCCGTCGCCACTCGAAAGGGNTATTTCGAGGAGGCCGACGGCGGCACGATTTTTCTNGATGAAGTGGCTGAACTCCCACTNACTACTCAGGCACGCCTACTCCGCGTGCTTGAGTCCGGGGAATTTATGAAAGTCGGTTCCTCAACCGTGCAGCGCACGAATGTGCGTATCGTGGCCGCCACTAATGTCGACCTCCTGCAGGCCGTCCGCAAAGGGCGTTTCCGTGAAGACCTATATTACAGGCTCTCCACCGTGCTGATAAATGTGCCGCCGCTGCGCGACCGAGGCTCCGATATCCTTATGCTCGCGCGCCGGTTCTCTTCCGGGTTCGCCGAGAAGTATATGACTCGTCCCATCTCCTTCTCCGAAGATGCGCGCCGGGCCATGATGCTCTATCGCTGGCCGGGGAATGTGCGCCAGCTGAAGAATATCGTGGAGCAGCTCGCTCTCTTCAACGCCGGAGAGGAGATTTCCCGCGAGACTCTTGTCGACGCTCTCCCCTCCGGAGAATCCTCGAAGGTCGACCATGTGCCGGTAGCCGATGCCCATACCTACGAACAGGAACGCGAATTCCTGTGGCAGACTCTTTTCGCTATGAAGAATGAGATCGCAGAGCTCAGGGCGATGCTCCATCTTAAGGATAATCAAGCCCGCACATCCTGCGCCCTGTTGCCGAGTCTCCCCCCCAGAGCCGATTCGGCATTGGCCGAGGAAATCGAGCCATCCCCCTCTCTGGAGGATGCCGAGAAAGCTGCCGTCGCCGAGGCCCTGCGACGCAATAACGGCGATAAGAAGCGGGCGGCCGAACAACTCGGCATCTCACCCCGGACTCTCTACCGTAAAATCCACGAATACTCCCTCTCCGACCTCTGAATCCTCAACTCAAATGCCAAGACTTCGTCATTTCCTTATGGTCCTCCTGCTGATCGTGCCTCTGGCCTGCGGTCTCTCCTCTTGTCGCATCAGCTATAAGCTCAACGGCTCGGCCATAAATTATAATCTCTACAAGAATATCCATATCACTGAGTTCCCCATACGCGCCGCGCTCGTATATCCGCCGCTGCAACAGGAATTTCAGAATCAACTCATGGATGCCGTGACCCGCCAGACGCGTCTGCAGATAATAGATGGTAATGCCGACGCGGAAATGACGGGTGAAATCACCGGATATGCTCTCTCCCCCCAGGCCGTAGGTGAGGACGCCTACGCCACCGAAACCCGACTGACGATTACGGTCCATGTCAAATATACCGATAATGTCAATCCGGCGAACAACATCGACCAGAGTTTCTCAGCCTACCGGCAATTCTCGGCGCAATTGCTGCTGATAGATGTGCAGGATGACCTCTGCCGCGAGATTTGCGAGGAACTCGTCGACCTCATATTCAATGCCACTCTCGGCAACTGGTAGTCTCCCCCCCTTAAATTCCCCTGAACGTGGCAATCAACTCCTATACCGAGGCAATCGACCTCCTTGAAAAATATCCATTCTTCACCTATGCCGCTCTCCGGGCGACGCAGCTCAACCCCTCCGACGCAGGGGAAACGGCCGTCGGCTCTCCGGCGGAGGATGGCTCGGGAATCTCCCGTGGCTATGACAAAGAGAGGCTGCACCTCATCATCGACCTCCAGATCTCAGGCTCGCGATTCGCTCAGCAATCCGGCAGCATGGATATGGAAGGGGGCACTCCGACTTCACTACACGACGAAGATTCCTCCTCCGGGAGTCAGGACGCTATTGATGCCTTCCTCTCGAATTTCTCACCCTCCCCTCTATCCTATACACCTGCGGCCGATGAGGTGACATCTGCTCCGGATTGCACCCCGCCGACGGAGGAATCCGCCCGGATTCTCATAAAAAACCGCAAATATTCAGATGCTTTGGCAATTATTGAGCATTTATATTTGATTAATCCGGAAAAAAGTATTTACTTTGCAGACCAAATACGCTTCTTGAAGAAGCTGATTCTCAACCAAGCCAAGGCAAATAAATAAAATCGACATATAAAATGTACATTTTCCTCAGTATTCTTATCGTTCTGGCATGCGTGCTCCTCATCGCGGTCGTGCTCATCCAGAAGTCAAAGGGAGGCGGTCTCGCTTCCGATTATTCCAGCGGAAACCANTATCTCGGTTATCGCAAGACCACAGATTTCATCGAAAAGGCCACATGGGGTCTCGGTATCTTCATCTGCGTAATCAGCATCCTCGCTTCTTTCGCTATCAAGACACCCGTCACCCGCTCCGCAATCGAGACAAAAGCTCCCGCCACGACGCCCGCCGCTGCGCCTGCGGCAACGCCCGCGCCCGCAAATCAGGTGCCCGCGTCCGGAGCCAACTGATCAATAGATAATGTCATCTGATATAACTTGAAAGGCGCATGGGCTCACCCCGTTGCGCCTTTCACGGTTTTTCTCCACACTCCCGTTTATCCCACTCCGATTTTTCCGCTATATAATATAAATTCTCAGTCATGAAACCATTTACCCTCCTCGCCGCTTCGGCCCTTTTGCTTCCGGCATCATTGTCGGCCGACTGGCAACCGGTCAGTCCGCAGATGCGTCCCGCGCCTGTCATGCGCTCACCGCAAGCTCCGCGCGGCAACATTTTCGGAATCGTCAACCGTTTCCAAGGTATGCAGACCACATCCCAGGCCTACGCCGCCCATATCGATCTCTCATCGGGCACCGTGANCCCGCTGCATCACAACACTCTTTTCTCCCCATATGTAGGCGANGATTACCTTCTTCAGACCAATACCCTGCGCAAAGGTGAAATCATATGCCCATCCCTGATGGATGGATTCGAAGGATATGCCGTCACCTGGGACTTCATCGACCTTGAGTCGGGCCGATATCTTCGCTCGCTCGACTTCGGCGCCGACCTCTTCGCCAACGCTTATTCCATGACTTATAATCCCGTCGACGACCTTATCTATGTCGTGGCTCTCGACGGCGACACCGACGGTCAGTTCTCCGTCGTGGACCCTGCCGATGGTTTTGAGGTGACTTATGTCGGCAATCTCCGCACCAAGGCCGGTTTCATAGCAGCCATAGCCTATAACGTGGCCGACGGTCTTCTTTACGCCTTCAATGACAATAACAACGTCTATACGCTCGACCCTGCATCCGGGAATCTTGTCGAGGCGGGATACCTCGAACTTCCCACCGGGGAACTGCTTTTCACCGAGGGCGTGTCGGGACAGGTGGTCTATAGCCCCGCCGACCAAATGTTCATCTGTATCTTCCGCGACGATTCTCTCCAGGCCTCTCGTATATTGTATATTCATCCCGAGACTTTCGAGGTGTTCGAGGGTGCGGTGCTGACGGCAGATCCGGTGCCCTACGTGACATCTATTTTCTGCGCGGATGAATTCGCCCTCCCGGAAGCTCCTGAACAACCNGCGCTACCCGTGTCCTCATTCGAGGGAGCCTCACTCTCAGGATTCCTGAAAGTGACGGCTCCGGCCTATTCATATGCCGGGGAATCTCTCGGCTCTCTCCCCCTCCGCATGATTCTTACCATCGACGGCGATACATTCCTCGATGATGAGATGCTCCCCGGGGCGGTACGTGATATACCGATGTCGCTCCCGGAAGGGTTGCACTCTCTCGTGCTGACATCAGCCCTCGGAGATGCCGTCAGTCCTGAACGCCGTTTCTCGCTCTATGTCGGTCACGACGCTCCCCGCGCCCCGGAGGGTCTTTCTCTCTCCGGGAATATGCTCTCATGGGAGGGTGTGGGTGGCTCGGGTGAGCACAACGGTTTCGTCGACACCGACGCGGTGACTTATCTGGTGTATTGCGACGGCACACTGCTTACTCCGGCACCCGTTACCGCCACATCGCTGCTGATTGAGGTNCCCTCAGATTTCAAACGACGCGAGTTCACGGTAACTGCCTCGGCCAATGGCCACACTTCGGCTCCCGGCACTCTGTCGGCTCTCTTCGGCACAGCCTTTGACCTCCCCTTCCATCAGGCCCCCTCTCAGGAGGAGACCGCCATGTATGAGGTATTCAACCTCAACAACGATGAGCGTGCATGGTTCTTCACCGACCGTAGCGCAGATCCCGATTCTCCGATCGACCCGACTCTCTACGGATGGTGTTTCGCCACGGGCTACATGGCCACTGCCGATGATTGGCTGATGCTCCCCCCGGTGAAAATCACCGACCCCGGAATGCTCCATACACTCTCATATAATCTCCGTGGAATCTTCACGCTCCCGACAATCGAGAGCTACGAGGTATGGGTAGGCCGCACACCCACTCCCGAGGGAATGCTCGCCGAAGGCACATGTATCCTCTCCAATCCGCGTTATCACGCCACCGACTCCCCGGAGACCATATCGCTGAATTTCGGTGTGCCCGAGGCCGGTGAATGGTATCTGGCATTCCATGCCATGGGTTCCCCCGCCACTGAATCGCAAGGTATCCTGATCGGTGATCTCGACATCCGCTCCGCAGGTGTCGACGCTATTGTCCCGGCAGATCCGACCGATGTCAGCATCACGGCCGCGCCCCTCGGAGCAAAGAGCCTGCTGCTGTCCGCCGTCATGCCCACACTTGATCTGGCAGGGCGTCCGCTCCCCGACTCTCTCCCGATAACTCTCCGTCTAGCCGAGGATGAATCGGAGGTGGTCGTCAAGGGTCTCCCGGGCGAGAGCGTCTCGGCCGAGCTGCCNGTATCCACCTCAGGATTCCATTATCCCGTCCTTACCCCCTCCTCCTCCAACGGCGACGGCTACTCCCGCCATTATTCCCTGTATGCCGGTCTTGACCGTCCGACGGCTCCCCGCGACATCCGTCTTGAGCCGACAGCCGACAACCTCTCCATCCGGATATCATGGGATGCACCCGAGACAATCGGAGANAATGGCGGATATGTAGATCCCGCTCAGCTTACATATCGCATCTATGCCCGCACCGATTCCAACTCGGCCATGCTCATGGGCGAGACTTCGGAATGTGAATACACTCTCGCGCCATTCTCCGAATCGCAGCCCCCGCTGACGGCATATACTTTCGGCGTCGCCGCCTCCAACGAGGGTGGTGAATCGCGCAATACCATCTACGAGATGGAGCAGCTNGGATCCCCCTATGAGCTCCCGATGATGGAGGAATGGGGCGGCTCCTTCTCCTATTCCCCCTATAAGGTGGAGACCTCGGGCGAATATGCCGGNAGCTCATGGGAAGTGGTGGCGGATATGGATGGCATGGGTATCGGCGACCCCGATATGATTCAGGGCGGCCTCATAGCTTTCGCCACCGACGGCACAACCCCGGAGGCCATGCTGTCGCTCCCGAAGGCAAACACCAAGGGAATCGCCCGCGCCAACTTCATCCTGCGATATTGGGATTATTCAGCCGCTCCGGCATCGATATACGTCTACGGACGTCGTTTCGGCGAACCCGATCTGAAACTGCTCTCCACGTTCCGCACCGACCGTCCGGCCACAGGCAAGTGGGTCGACGGTATCGTGGCGCTCCCCGAAGGATTCACTGATTCTCCATGGATCGAGATACGTGTGGGATGCCGTCTGACCGGCGCAGCCGATGAATATCTCGTTCTCGACAGCTTCCAGTTCATCTCGGATGCGGAACGCGATCTCAAGCTGACGGCTCTGACCGCCCCCGACATGACTGTGATAGGTGAGACTATCACCTGCCGCGCAGGNGTGGCCAACTCCGGCAAGGTGCAGCTCGGCGGAGCCCTTACTATTGAAATCTCCGGACCCGACGGCACAGTCTACACCTCCGACCGCACGGAGTTCCAGCCGCTTGCCTCCAACCGNAGTTTCGATTTCGAGACGGAGTTCGCCATAGATGGCTCCCTACGGGGTGTCGAGGGTCTCTCCGTTGTGGCCCGGATAGAATGCGACGATGAGGATGCCGCCAACAACACCCGCTCCATCCCTCTGTCAGTGGCAGCCGGCACACTCCCCGTTGTCAACGATCTTTCTGCCGTTATCGATGGTTCAGACGTGAAACTCGACTGGAGCGTGCCTCCGACCGAGTATGGCGATTTCGAGACTTTCGAAGAGTTCGATCCGTTCTGGATCGGCGAATCGTTCGGCCAGTGGCTCAACTATGACCTTGACGGCATGCGACCGGCTCTGCTCGGCAATTCCAACACCGGGCAGGTGCTCCAGTGGCCCGGAAGCAACGAGCCGCAGGGCTGGACTGTAGTCGATATCGAGGCTATAGGATTCATGCAGGAACCGCGTCTCGCCCCCCATTCGGGCAAGAAAGTCCTGATGGCCCGATCCGGCGATTACCCCGATGAGGATAATCCTCTGCAATCATCCAAATGGCTGATTTCCCCGGAGGTCAAGGGGGGCACCGATCTATCCTTCTGGATGAGCACCCTCGCTCCCGATCTTAAGGAATATATCGAGGTATGGTACTCCACGACCGACACTGCTCTCGATCCCGAAAACGCCACTTCCACCCGCAACGGCAGCTTCCGACGGCTGCGCACATTCTCCAAAGAGGGTGCCGAGACGTGGGAATATATCAAATGCTCATTGCCCGCAGGAACAAAATATTTCGCGATCCGCTATTGCTCCTACGATAGCGCGGCTGTCGTCATCGACGACATCTCCTTCACTCCGGCCCAACTTCTGACCCGTGAAATCAAGTGGTATGCGCTCTACCGCTCAGATGACGGCGGCCTGTTCCGGCGCGTCGGCGGCGACCTGATGACACCCGGCTTCACCGACAANTCATGGCCCGATTCAAAGGCCTGGTATTACCTCACTGTAGTCGGAGCCACAGAAGCCGGCCCGCTCGAAGGTGCCCCCTCCAACCATGTTTTTGTNAATGGCTCCGGAGCCGGAGTGGATGGTGTAGAGGCTGACGGCGTGATTCTCGCCCAACCGGGCCGCGTCATCCTCAAGGGACTTGAAGGGAAACCCTACGGTATCTTCACTTCCGACGGGCGCACCGTCGCCTCGGGCACCGTAAATGTCTCCTCNCTCGCCATATCCCTCGCCCCGGGCATCTATATCGTCAAAGCGGGCGACNTCGTCAGAACCCTCATCCTCTGAGACATCTACTCTCAGGAGACACTCCATTAANGCAAAGGATAATTTTTGCCTATGCCCCCGGGCAGGCAGGAATTATCCTTTCCTCTTTATGTCGATTGCAAGAGCATCCGACCATCANCCCGNGTGTTGAATTTTAGGCCCGCGAACTTTCATACTACGCGGATTTTTTGTAACTTTGCATAATGTGCATCCATTGCACTCGTCATATATCTAACTCAAGCATTATGTTTGAATCCGGCATATACTACTCCGTCATCGCCGGAATGGTGGTGCTCGCATGTATCGTATTCATAGCCCTGCAACGCATCACCCCCGGATACGGAATGACATACGACCGTAAATGGGGTCCCTCCATCGACAACCGTATCGGATGGGTGCTCATGGAGGCTCCGGTCTTCATCGCCATGCTCCTGATGTGGCTGCTCTGTCCGGATACGACCCGTAAATGGAATCCTCCGGTTGTCGTAATGACATCACTGTTTCTTCTCCATTATTTCCAACGGTCGTTCATATTCCCTTTATTAATCCGGGGNAAAAGCCGGATGCCACTCTCCATCATCCTCTCGGGNGTCACNTTCAATCTCCTCAACGCCTACATGATCGGCGGCTGGTTCTTCTATCTGACTCCCGTCCCCTCCTATGGCGGACACCCGGGATACCCCGCCGACTGGCTCTCCTCTCCGCTCTTCATTCTCGGCACTCTGATATTCCTCACCGGAATGGCCATCAACCTGCATTCCGACCATATAATCCGTAATCTTCGCAAACCCGGCGACACGCGACATTATATTCCCCGTGGCGGTATGTTCCGATTCGTGACCTCAGCCAATTACTTCGGTGAATTCACTGAATGGGTAGGGTTCGCAATCCTATCCTGGTCGTGGCCCGGTATGGTTTTCGCCCTCTGGACATTCGCCAACCTCGCCCCGCGCGCCCGCGCCACACATCGCCGGTACATCGACCGCTTCGGACCGGAATATTCCTCCCTCCACCGCCGATACATTCTCCCTTTCCTCTACTGAATCCCCTCCACCCCTTAAAATCCCTTTGCCTCCTCTCCGGCCAAATTTATTCCGAGTATTTGCATCTACGCCGCCACCCCGCGCAGCAAATAACATATTTTGCGCTATGTCCAAACTCTTCACCCCGGCCAATATAGGCCCCATACAACTTCCTAACCGCACAATCCGTTCCGCCGCTTTTGAAGGAATGGGGCGCGACAATAATCCGACGACCGCTCTGCGCGATTATCATTGGAGCGTAGCCGAGGGTGGTGTCGGAATGACAACGCTCGCTTATGCCGGCATATGCCGTTCGGCCCTCTCTTTCGATACTCAGCTCTGGCTCCGCCCAGAAATCGTCCCGTCGCTAAGGGAGATTACCGACGGCATCCATGACCGGGGTGCGAAAGCATCCATACAGATCGGACACTGCGGCAACATGACCCATATCCGCACCGCCGGCGGTATCCCCGTGGCACCTAACACCGGATTCAACCTCTATTCCCCGACTATCTGCCGGGGTCTGCGAAAAGATGAGCTGAAGCAACTCGCACGCGACTTCGGAACCGCCGTCAATACCGCGCGCGACGCCGGATTCGACTGCGTGGAAGTTCACGCCGGGCATGGTTATCTCATATCTCAGTTCCTTTCCCCCTACACCAACCGCCGTCACGATGAATTCGGCGGTTCGCTCGAGAATCGAATGACATTCATGCATATGTGTCTCGATGAAGTCATGAAGGCCGCCGGCTCCGATATGGGCGTAATCGTCAAGACCAATATGCGCGATGGCTTTAAGGGTGGACTTGAAATCGACGATTGTCTCACCGTTGCCAAGAACATACAGAATCATGGCGTCCATGCCCTCGTGCTCTCGGGGGGATTCGTCAGCAAGGCTCCGATGTATGTCATGCGCGGGGAGATGCCCATATGGACCATGACACACTATATGAAGCAACTCTGGCTCAAATATGGTGTCCGCATGGCCGGGAAATATATGATCAGGCCCGAGCACTTCGAACCTCTCTATTTCCTTGAGGATGCACGTCGCTTCCGCAAGGAACTCTCCATGCCGCTAATATACGTCGGTGGTGTCATCGACCGTCCGGGAGCAGAGAAAGTGCTCGACGAGGGTTTCGAGTTCCTCCAGATGGGACGCGCTCTCCTCAACGAACCCGACTTCGTCAACCGCATGAAAGCCGACAACGCCCACAGATGCGGTTGCGACCATGTCAATTATTGCATCGCCCGCATGTATTCCAAGGAGATGGCCTGCCATAAACATCTCAATGAGGAGCTTCCACGGCAAATCAAGCGTGAAATTGAAAAAATAAAAAGCCGAAATATCTGAGTTTTATATCCCACACACATATTACCCTGCCAAAGAGTATGACGACCAAAAGCCTGAGAGGAAAAGTAGCCGTAGTGACCGGTGCATCCGGCGGCATCGGCCTTGAATTCTGCAAGACCCTCGCCGAACGTGGCGCGACACTTCTTATGGTCTCCAACGATGACGGTCCCCTCCACAAGGCCGCCGCCATAATCAACGACGTATACGGTGTCCCGGCTTATCCTATGACGCTGGATCTGTGCGATCCCGCAGCCACCGACCGCATCTGGAGCTATCTCGGCAATCTCAGCCTCGACCCTTATATCCTTATCAACAACGCCGGTATTTTCTCATTCGCTCCGGTCACTGAAATACCTGATAGGAAATTAGAGACTTTCGTCGACCTCCATGTCAGGGCCGCGACGATGCTGAGCACCCGTTTTGCCTCTTATTTCCGTCGCCGAGGCTCCGGCTATATACTCAACATGAGCAGTATGTCCTGCTGGATGCCTATGCCCGGGTTAGCCATGTATGCCGCCACGAAGGCCTATATCCGGGTCTTTACACGCGCCCTCCATTATGAGATGCGCGACTATGGGGTGAATGTGATGGTGGCCTGTCCCGGAGGTATCGCGACCGATCTTTTCGGACTCCCCGACAACCTCAAGAAACTCGCTCTCCGACTCCACGCCATACAGCGTCCCGATGTGTTCGCGCGCCGTGCGGTCGACCGCCTGATGCGCGGCCGCAAACAATACATCAACGGTTTCATCAACCGCATGGCAATTTTCTTCATCGGCATTATGCCGACATCGGCCCGTATGCTCGTAAAACACCGTCTCCTCGACCGCGGAATAACCAAACCCTGACATGAAGAGCCTGCTGCTGTCATTCATAAGTCTTATGACTCTCCTTGCCTTTACGAAAGGCAAGGACGCGACACCACCCTTTTCCACCCCCCGCTCCACGCAGGATTCTGTAGTCGTCGCGTTGCGATACCAGATGCAGAATTATCCCGCTTCGCAATATCGCGATGTCTACAAGAATTTTATGCAGGATTTCTTCGGGCCGGGTCATATCCTCAACGACACCGCAGCTTCGGCGCGCTACCTGCGTAGCGAACTGGCCGGCGACGAGCCCTTCGAGGGGCCTCTCTATGAACCCACTGGTTTCCGGGGTAATTTCTACCGGGTCAATCTCTCGCTGGTGCGTGACAGTATTGTGCCGTATAACGTATTCTTTGACGCTTTTGTAGAAAGTGTTCAGGCTATCACTCCTCCCGACGGTGAGGAATGGATGAAAACATGGCGGATGATCGACTCCGTAATCATGACAGAGGGACTGCATTTCGTAAATGAGGAGATTGACCGGAAAGATTTAGCACATCAATTTGCGGAAGGCGACTATATCGCCCACCACAGTCAACGCTACAACGACTCCGTCCACTTCCACTATCGCATAATCTCCCGCGACAACTTCCGCCGCCACATCCTCCCCCTCCTAAATTTTTAGTCTACTTTTTGAGTCTGGTACATTTATCGGAGTTTGAGACTACGAATTTTGCATTTTATCGGAGTTTAGGACTACGAAATCTGCATTTTATCGGAGTTTGAGACTACAAAATTTGCATTTTATCGGAGTTTTATATAACTTTACGATAAAAAAGCATTGGAAGCTAACGAGATATATAAAGTACTACTTGACCAGCGCGAGGAACTTCCGTTCTTGGTTGAAAATAACTTCGTACAGCGGCCTGAGGCTGCCCTGATCTCTCTTGATAATAAACAGGCGCAGGTAGTAATCGGGGTAAGACGGAGCGGCAAGTCAACTTTATGCCACATGGCATTGCTAAAAGCAGGATTAAAATATGGCTATGTAAATTTTGATGATGACCGTTTAGCTAATCTCACCGTTGAAGACTTAAACAAGGTGCTTGAAGGGCTATACCGTGTATATGGTAACGAGATAAAGCACATTTTCTTTGACGAGATACAGAACGTGGATGGCTGGCATCTGTTTGTAAATCGTCTTCTCAGACAAGGATTGCGGATTATAATCACCGGTTCAAATGCAAAACTTCTAAGTTCGGAGCTTGCGACACACCTGACAGGAAGATACAATGAAATAAAGCTATATCCATTTTCATTCAGGGATTATTGTGCCTATAGGAAGTTGGCAACTGATACGCCTACCACCAGGAATATCGCCATCTTGAAGAATACCCTGGAGGATTATCTAATGGAAGGAGGATTTCCGGAGCTGGATACTATAGCTGATAAGCACGGATACGTCGGTGGCCTTATAGACGCAATCATTACCAAGGACATAATGAAACGCTTCCGTATAAAAAATGGCAGCGGGTTGAAGACCTTGGCCAACCATATCATTAACAATGCTGGTCAAATGATTAATTTGACTGAATTGGTGGAGACGTTCAAGATAGGAACCGACAAGACTGTCCGCAACTACATTGATTATCTGACACAGGCGTTTCTTATGGTGCCGGTTACAAAATTCTCATATAAAAGCACTGAAAGGCTTAGGAACGGCAAAGCATATGTCGTTGATACCGGGATATTGACATTCCATCCCAACAATATTACGACGGAGAATCTCGGATGGAGGTTAGAGAACGCAGTTTTATTGGAGTTGCTGAGAAGGCAGACTCCGCAAAGACGAGACATATCTTACTATCGGCCGACATCACGAAGTCGGGAGGTAGACTTTGTCGTTTCAGAACGTGGACGGGTACTGGAGTTGCTACAGGTAGCATACGATATAAGCAACCCCAAGACACTTTCGAGAGAACTGGCTTCCTTGGTTGAAGCCTCCAGGAAAACCGGCTGCAAGAACCTGACGCTTATAGCTTGTACCGACACCAGAAAAGAGATAGTTGACGGAATGGAAATCAACGTTGTCTCCGCAGTCGAATGGTTCCTTCACACGGCAGGTAACATCTGATACAGCATAAGTTACATAAAACCGGGTCTCACTGCGTAAACAGTGAGACCCGGTTTTATGTAACGTGGCCGGAACAATCCGACCGGCTTTCAATCACTTATCATTTATTCGCACCGGAATCGGCGAGAATCTGTTCGGCATGTGTCTTGGTCTTGATCTGCTTGGGAAGGTAGATCTTCTCGATTGTGCCGTCCGGCGAGATAATGAACGTTGTGCGGAATGTACCCATATACTTGCGNCCGTACATGGATTTCTCACCCCACACTCCCATCTGCTCCACAAGCTTGTGGTCGGTATCAGCTATCAGGGGAAAGGTGAGTTCATTCTTCGCCGCGAATTTCTGATGCGAGGCCGCGCTGTCGACGCTCACCCCGATCACCTGATAACCATCCTTCTCAAGCTCCTGAAGATTATCGCGCATCGAACAAGCCTCCGCCGTGCAACCCGACGTGCTATCCTTGGGATAGAAGTAGAGAATCACTTTCTTGCCGGGATAATCACTNAGACGTATCTCCTTGCCTTCGGCATCNACACCCAGAAAATCGGGCACTTTATCTCCAACGTTCATGACTTACTTAACTTTTATAACAAGTTTATCGTAGGCGCGGTCAGCTTTCGCACGCGCCTCCTCTACGGTGTCGGCAGTAGCGAGAATCACGGCCATGCGACGATGTCCATGCACCTCCGGTTTGCCGAAGATNCGCATATCGGTACCCGGCTCCGAAAGNACCTCCTCAAGATTATCGAACTCCACCTCGGTCGAATCCCCCTCGACGACTACCGCACGTGAGGCCGACGGGCCGTAGAAACGGATTTCCGGCACAGGGAGACCGAGGAGAGCNCGGGCATGGAGTCCGAATTCGCTNCGGTCCTGAGAAATCATCGTGACCATACCG
The DNA here is from genome assembly GCA_014801595.1 of Bacteroides sp. Classification (GTDB taxonomy): domain Bacteria; phylum Bacteroidota; class Bacteroidia; order Bacteroidales; family Muribaculaceae; genus Lepagella. The sequence continues at coordinate 20,316 of JAAVDV010000021.1, read as the reverse complement.
GTGTCGTGCGGACGAGGCGATACCTCGCTGAAGATCACATCGTCACCCTTGATGAAGAGTTCCACTCCGAAGATGCCATAGCCACCGAGCGCATCGGTAATCTTTTTGGCTATCTCCTTGGCATTGGCGAGAGCCTTCTCGCTCATGGGCTGAGGTTGCCAGGAATAACGGTAATCTCCGTTGACCTGAATATGGCCAACCGGCTCACAATACACCGTGCCGGAGATGGTGCGCAACGTCAGAAGGGTTATCTCATAGTCAAAATCCACGAATCCCTCGACGATGACACGTCCCGCACCCGCGCGTCCACCCTCCTGGGCTTCGCGCCATGCGGCATCGATTTCCTCCACTTTGCGGATAACGCTCTGACCGTGGCCGGAACTGCTCATTACAGGCTTCACGACACATGGGAGACCGATCTCCTCGACCGCCTTATCGAATTCCTCACGGGTGGAAGCGAAACGATAGGGGGAGGTCGGCAGACCAAGTTCCTCTGCTGCCAGACGGCGGATTCCCTCGCGATTCATCGTAAGCCATGCCGCGTTGGCCGTCGGAGTGACGTTGTAGCCCTCCTTCTCAAGCTCCACAAGCACGGGAGTCGCGATAGCTTCGATTTCAGGGATTATATGGTCAGGTTTCTCAAGTTCTATGACACGACGAAGCTCCTCGCCATCAAGCATGTTGAGAACGTGGCTACGGTGGGCCACCTGCATCGCGGGAGCGTTGGGATAACGGTCGCAGGCTATGACTTCTACACCGAGGCGCATCAATTCGAGCGCGACCTCCTTGCCCAGCTCGCCGCTGCCCAAAAGCAGTGCCTTGCGGGCGGAGGGTGTGAATACGGATCCTATCTTTGACATTCTTTGATTATGGGGATTAAGTTTTAGAAATGAAGCCGTCCGAATTTAGAGAGTGTCTGAATTCAGACACTCTCTAAAACGACTTGTATTAGAGATAGCTCAGGCTGTAGCCGGCAAACTCAAGGTCTTTCTTGGCTTTATTGAGGAGATTACGGTCAAGTTTCACGGCCTGACGGAGATTGCTCATCACCATATTCTCGTTGTGCGTGCGCGCCCCGAGGACAGCCGTCAGATAATAGGTAGTGGCATCCGGCACGGGGATTGAAGCGAGCGTGGAGCGCGCCGCGTTGTAATCCTTGGCCAGAATCTGGGCCAGAGCCGCATTGTTGGTTTTCACATCGCCGAAAGCTGTCACAGCCTTGCTGACATCACCCTGCGAGAGATAGTAGACGCCCAGGGCATCAGCATTCTCAGGCACACCGGCAGCCGCGCCGAGATGTTCGTTGGCAGTGCGGTAATCTTTGTTGACCATAGAGATCAGACCCTTGTTCATCTCCACCTCCTTCGACGCGGGATTCATACGGCCGGCTTTCTCGAAGTTGGAGGCAGCCCCGGTATAGTCGCCGGCGGCGAACTGAGTCATGCCGAGGTTGTTGAATGTGCGGTAATCATTGGGATATACCTCCGATGCCTTACGATAGATGTCCATCTTCTTGGTGTTGTCGTCCGTGAGCGTCGCCACATAGAGGATTTCATCTACCGACAGTTTCGCGGGATCGGTGTTATAGATTTCGATAAGCTCCTGATCGCTCTTGCCGATGACGTTGATAGTCGCCATCACGCGGGAGTAGCGGAGCTGCGGAAGAATCTGGTCAGCCAGTTCGTTGAACACGGTAGAGATATTGCGGATCTCGCGCTCGCGCTCCTCGGGATCCTTATATAAGGAGAGCACACTCAGGATAAGATCCTTATCCTGGATATTACTCTTCTCGACGAGGCTGCGGAAGCCCTCCCAGTCCTCGGGAGTGAAGGAGGATGTCAGTTCGCCGAATTCGGTGATCTTATCCTTCTTCATCTGTCCCTCGACATATGATTGCGTGTTTTTCTCACGCTTCTCGGCGAGCGAGGTATTGACGGAGAGAGATCCCTCGGGCGACGCATACGAATTAATCGTAACCCCGGCGATCTCCATATTTGGGGCTGCATTGGCCTCCATGAGCTTACGATTGAGATCGATGTAATCGGCCTTTGAAGTCTCCGACGCACGCACGTTGGCCTGGTTTACGAGGAAATGGATGTCGGCGCTGTATTGCTCCGAGATCACACGCTGGAAGGCATCCTTTGCGACAGCCGGTGTGACAGTCGCCGGGCTGGCAAGTGTAGATGTCGCCACCACACCCTGGCCCACCTTCACGCGCGGGAGCGTATAGAGCTTGCCATTCTGGTCAACCTTGAAATCGAGATAGAGATCGCTCTGGGCCATCTCCGGCTGATAAGGGAGTGAGAAGGGGATGTTTACAGTGCCGCCATCCGTGAAGGATACTACCTGACCGTTGTCGCGAACATTCTCTCCCTGGAAAAGCACTGCGTTAGCCACGGCCTCGCCATAGGTATTGTCGGCCGTCTGCCACTGGAGCACGGGCGTTGCCGTCACCTTTGCGTTGCGGAGCATCACCTTCGGGGGAATCTTCGCGGTCACGGTTCCCGGCACATTCTGCCCTACTGTCTCAAGCGGCGTAGGCGTCGTCGAGAAATAATCGCTCTGGAATTGTCCGAGTTTTTTCGAGCATCCTCCCGCCAGAAGAAGCGTGGCGGCGAAAGAAATGCAGATTGCGTTAGATTTCATATCTTAAGTTGTTAAAATGTTGTCATCCGGGTTATAACTACGATTAAAGAAGTCAATTCACTAATAATCAGCATACAATCACCTCGAAAGAGGCATCTGCAGCCCTACCTCCGACCCCGTTTCCGGGGACTTGGAAGAGAAAATCAACCTTTCACGATGTAAAATTAGGAAAAAAAGTTGAGAAAAATTTGCACAACTCAAAAAAAGTTACTAACTTTGCACTCGCAAACGGGAAACAACGGAGCTGCAAAGGCCGCCCACCCCGCAAGCAACCGACCAACAAATGACTCCGTAGCTCAGTTGGTAGAGCAAATGACTCTTAATCATTGGGTCGTGAGTTCGAGCCTCACCGGGGTCACAGAAAGCCGAAGCATTCAGCTTCGGCTTTTTTCATTCCCCCTAAAGCTATAACCAGTAGTTGAAATGAAAGATATTTTATCATACGAGGCCAAGATTTGGGCTTGTGCCGATACCCTTATTGCTTGCAGTATCAAGCAAAGTGACTGCATTTATATACCCCCAATTTTCCAGCTATACACGCAGTCTATCCGCCAGTAGAAGAGCAGCATGAAATAGTGACATATCTTGATGAGAGATGTGGCAAAATTTATGCTATCATTGAAAAGATACATACTAAAATCGAGCGGCTTAATGAACTTAAACGCTCGCTGATAAATAAAGTAGTAACCGGCAAACGCGCCATTAACCGGAATTGACCCATGGCAGATATTGTAAACAAACAGGAGGCTGACCGTCTTTATGAAGAAATTAGAAATCTTCTTATATCAGCTCGTAAAAAGGTTATAACCACCGTTAACTCAGCACTGGTAATGACCTATTGGCAGGTAGGCAAAATGATTGTTGAAGCTCAGAGAGGTGAGGAGCGTGCCGGATATGGAACGAACCTATTAAAGAATATTTCTGATCGACTGTCGAAGGAGTTCGGCAAGGGATTTGATACGTCTAACCTGAGATACATGCGTCAGTTTTATATCGCTTTCCCAAATTGTGACTCAGTGCGTCACAATTTGACATGGACGCATTATAAGAAAATCATAAAGGTTACAAATCCGTTAGCCAGAGAATATTATGCTGCTGAAGCCGCAGAAGGAAATTGGAGTACCCGTCAGCTTGAACGTCAGATAGCGACACAATATTATGAGCGTCTGCTGTCAACTCATCGTGACCAAACAGAGGTAGCTGCAATTATAAAGGAAAATCTGCCATCCAAACCAGAGGCTTTTGATCCGCTGACGCTCGTGCATGATCCGTTTATTCTTGAGTTTTTAGACGTAAAGCCGAATCCCTCATTATTAGAGTCGGAACTAGAAAGCGCAATCATATCTCATATTGAGCAATTTCTTCTTGAACTTGGTCGCGGTTTTGCATTTTTAGGACGCCAGAAACGCATAACCATTGACGGTCAGCATTTCTATCCTGATTTGGTGTTCTACAACATCATAACCAGAAGTTATGTGATTATCGACCTCAAAATGAAAGCGGTAGATTATTCTGATATAGGACAGATGCAATTCTATGTGAATTACTACAACATGGAAGTTTGCCGTGAAGGAGAAAATCCAACAGTAGGAATAATCCTCTGCACGGAAAACAATGATGCTGTGGTAAAATATACCCTCGGTAATCGGAACGACATCGGGGTGTTCTCGCCACAATACAAGCTGATAATGCCGACTGAGGAAGAATTGAAACGTGAGATAGAAATGACCCGTGAAAATTTCAAACTATTAAACGAACAATAAGCCATGACCGAACTTGAACTGCAAGGCCAGTATGTGATGGGCGTGATGTGATGGCTGACATTCGCACCCCTATTGAGGCGAGTGCCAATGTCGCTGTGTTTTTGAATAAGAACCGCACCATTACTTTCGGAGGTGAAACCCTCCAACTAATTTATGTAAGTGGAACAGAACTGACCGGTGACGAAAGTCATACCGTATGGCGAAGAACATTGATATCTGAAGGTGTAAGAATCGTTCAGACACACTCAAAGAAACAGTATCAAATATCAGAACATGCTCTGCTTGAACAGCGTAAGAAGCACGACATAAACAAAAAAGGTCAGGTTGAGTCTTGACATTACACGTTACATGATAAACGATTATACCACCTTTGAGGTGGTATAATCGTTTATTGGTGGTATGTTTACTAAAACTTCTATTTGTATCACTTTTTTGGTGGTATATTTGCATATAAGTAGTACATTTTGTATCTTTGTAACAAATTATCGGATATGACGCAACTCAATAATCTTTACACTCAATGGGTAGCTGTTCAGCCGCTTTCATCTGATGACGAAAAGCGACTGAAGCGCAAGTTTATGCTTGACTTCAACTACAATAGTAATCATATTGAGGGTAATACGCTCACATACGGGCAGACTGAAGTTCTGCTTCTTCTCGGTGAGGTCATTGGCTCGGCAAAGATGAAAGATCTTGAGGAAATGAAAGCTCATAACATTTGTCTAAATATGGTTGAGCAAGAGGCTCTAACAGATGAGCCTCTGACTGAAACTTTCATCCGTCAGGTACATAAGGTTATGTTACGTGAAGATTATAAGGTGTATCGNNANTTNNCNGGAGGNGANACAACAAGNTATACCGTTCACGCTGGAAGATACAAAACACGTCCTAATTCGGTCATTACACCTACAGGTGAACGGTTTGAATATGCCTCACCAGACGAAACTCCAGCCTTGATGACAGATCTGGTTTATTGGTATAACGAAGCTGCTAAAGATGGTTCAATGTCTCCCATTCAACTTGCGGCATTGTTTCATTACCGTTATATTCGTATTCACCCTTTTGAAGATGGCAATGGACGTATCGCTCGACTGATGGTCAACTTTATTTTACGTCGCCACAAATGGCCGATGATGGTTATCCGTAGTAAAAATAAGAAAGCCTATCTGAATGCATTGGCACTTGCAGATTCTTCTGTTGGTCAGATTCCAGCAGATGGCGCACATGCATCACTTAAATCCATTACCCCCTTTGTGGACTATATGAAGAAAGCATTGTCTGCTGATATTTCTGCTATACTTGAATTTCTATCAGGTGACAGAGAAACAATGTGGTGGTATGAAGGTGAAATCATACGCTTCTCTACGACTACCCCCGGACGGATTCTTCGTGTCCTCCAATCAGACCCTAATGCATCCCTATCGACCATATCCACAATCCTCGGCATAAGCCGATCCGCAATCCAAAAGCAAGTCGACAACCTCGCTGAAAAAGGGTATATCTCCCGCCCCGAAGGCAAAAAACGTGGTTGGATAGTAAATGCGCGAAACTTTCAACTGTCTCGCCCTGAAAACATTTGACTCCTAAAAGAGTCAAATGATGATAAAAATTCAAAGCCTGCCGAGGCAAAAACGTCAGAAGATCCGCGAGGAGGTTCTCCGACGTTATGCGGAGACAGACCACAGTTACAGTGAGATCGCCGAAGAATTATGAGGCATAATTCCTCAGATGATCAAGTAAACCCCCTTTTTGTATGGAGTATTTATATTTGCACTGTGATTGAGCCTCGCATCCTCAATCGAACGTGACCCTCTACTTCCAGAGGAGTCTCCGAGGGGACGACGTGAATCGTGACGCTCTGTTTCCCCTCGGTGTCGAGAAACGAGAGCAGGTCGTCGGAGCCGGCCACCATCTCAAGGTTGGCACGATTGCCGTCCCACGGCATATCGAATATTCTTATGCGAGCGGACCTCTTATCAATTTAGATTGCATATCGGACATTCTGTTGATAATCAATTTATTAAAATATGATTTTTTTAGATTGCATATCTATGGAGGCAAAGGCATGGCATTTTATGTTGAATTTATTACTAATTTTGCGGCACGGATAACCGTGTCTTCGGCTCACCTGCGGCAGCGTGAAAAACTATCCTCCCGGCAACGGGGAAACGGTTACCGGGTTCTCAAATAGTGCTACTAATACAAAATCATATGTCAGGAAAAACATTAAAATTTTTATTGGCGACATTGCTTTCAATGTGCATGCTCGGTGCACACGCCATTGATCGACCGGATGTCAGGACCCCTGAGAACAGGGTCGTCTACAGCGTATACCTCAGGAATTACACAAATCCTGAGGCCTCAGGCACATTCAATGACTTAAGGAAAGATCTCCCGAGATTGAAGGATCTCGGAATCGACGTCATTCACCTGCTGCCGTTTTATGAAATGGGAGTTGAACACGCCAAAGGCTCCCCCTACTGTATAAAGGATTACACCAAAGTAGACCCCCGCTACGGCACATCCGAGGACCTCAAGGCCCTCATCGGCGATATCCATGCCAACGGGATGGAGATATGGTTCGACTGGGTCGGCAACCACACGGCCTACGATCATCCCTGGGTGAAGCAACATCCCGACTGGTATACCGAACGCCAGGATTTTGATGATGTCAGGTCAGTCAACAGTTCAAACCCCGAACTCCGCAAGGCGATGGCGGAAGCCATGAGATTTCTGGTCGATGAATATGGCATCGACGGCTACCGCTGCGACTTCGCCCACGCTCCAGGTCTTGATTTCTGGACAGATATCATCGGCATGGTCGACCCCGAACATAAACTCTATTGGCTCGCTGAGGGAGATGAAGGTGGAATCGCCAACAACTGGGTCAGAGGGGAAGGGGGACCCTTCGATTCACGCTATGGCTGGACCTATTCGGAGTTTATGTATAAGGATGAATTCGACCGCAAGGACCAGACAGATGCCAAAGACCTGAATAAAGCCCTGTTTCACCTGGGCTATCCCACTGACCGCGCCACATTCTTAGCCTACATAGGGTCTCACGATATCTTCCAGGGGATGAAGCCGCAGGTCTCCGCCAATACCCAGGACTTCATCTATGGCGACAACCTGAAACCCTTTACCGTCATGACGATGCTTGCCCCGGGAGTGCCTATGGTCTATATGGGCCAGGAAATCAACTATTCCAAGGAGGGGGGTGTCGGCATCATGACCGACAACGAGGCAATCGATTGGACGAAAGTTGACGAGGATTATCTCGCGCTCGTAAAGAAGCTGATCAATCTGCGTCACACGGAGCCCGCCCTACGGACTCTTGAGGGTATCCTTATCAATCATCCGACGGATAATGACTCCGTATATGCCTTCGAACGCAGAAACGGCGACCAATCCGTGATAGGCATAGTCAATATGTCATATAATCCTCAGACATTCAAAATCACATCCAAGGCTATCCCTCAAAACGTATATACCGACATCTTCGGCAATACCGCGACAGGCACCACACTTGACGCTGTGCTNAGTATTCCCGCAAANGGATATTCCGTTTACATCAAGGATGATGCCCCGCTCATCGCCGAACCTTACCGTATCACTCTACGTCTGCCNGCCGGCACCGGCAACGAATCCAATCCCTCTCTTGACATCTTCACCAAAGACCCTCTTGAAATCGGAGGAGAAATCATGATAGCGGAAGATTTGGAAATGAANCCTGTGGCAGGTAAAGCGGGAGAATATAGCGCCGAAGTGGCCTATCTGCCTGAATTCGGCTACTCCATGCGTTTTAAAAACGTAGCCGGTGGAAATAACGAACTCCTCACAATCTACTCCGACTCACCGGAAGACGCAATCTACGAGCTTTCCGAAGACAACAACCTGATAGTAAGGAAATAACCCCATATCGTCCCTGACTCCCGGGTTCCGGGAGATATCCAATAAATAATCGGCCACTCACAGACTTATGAGTGGCCGATTACTATATTTACAGGAATCACAAGGAATTAAGTAAGTTTGAGAACTTATTTAACATCAGGTTCTTACCATATGGCGGATGACGCGGCGTATCCTGCTCCATTTCGGGAATATTGCGAATGGTCTTACAGAACTGTAACTCAACATTATCACCGCCAGCGAACAGAGTGCGATGCCAAGCAGCAATCCAAATATCTCCTTCATAGAGACAATCAATGCCTGCGTCTGCACCATTCCGTACAACTGACCGAGCGGCGCGAAGATAATATCAGGATTGGTGTTGGAGACGCCGGCCCCGAGAAGAGTGGCGTTTTTAGCCATCGTATGCCTCAACAACTCCCCTATCACTGCCGGCCCGAAGGTAGCACCCATGACAGCGCCGGTGAAACCATTTATCGTCAAAGCCTGCGGAAATACCTGAAAAGGCAATCCGCTCTGCACGATCGATGTCAGGTAAACTATAGAGATAATGACAGCCGCCGCCCCTCTGAAGAAAAGGGGAATGAAGAGCATCTCCTTCTCCACGCCATAGTCAATAAAGAAATAGAAATATGCCAGATAGACAATTGCCAGAGCGAAGGCTATGGCGGTCATGGTCTTATATCTCCATTTTCGCAACGCAAATGTGAAATAGGTGAAAGCGCATCCCACGACGATACCCCCGAAGACATACCAGTTGAGATCTATGAGGTTGGTTTCATCAAATCCGAGTATATTCACGGCGTAGGTATGCTCAAAGACGTGTTCAGTCGCAATCAGCGTGAAGAAAACGATATATACCACGGTAGCCCGCAGGACATTACGGTTTTTCATCGCCTGAAAGCTGATATATGGATGATGGAGAAACGATGCCCTCCATAGATTCAACAATAGACAAGCGGCCCCGATCAGCGCGGCGCCCCGGATTTCCGTCGCATCCCACCAGTCGAAATAGTTGCCATATACGCAAATGAACGTGAAGCACATCATAAAGCCGGCCCAAAGCATAGCGCCGATCCAATCGATGCCGAGCAACGGGATGAACATCGGAGCCCTTACGGGCTTCACAAGAATCATCACCATTATCATCATCAAGATGAGCAGTCCCATCATAATCCAGTGCATATACTCCCATTGGGAGAAAAATGCCGTATATATCGTGGCGATGCCGCTGAGCTGGATGACGCTGTCTACGATTATATACACATAACAGAAGAATATGGCCATATCGCGAACCGGCGTGAGCCAAAGCTGAATGGTGGAATTACACGCGAACGTAGCCTGCATTCTGAACCATCCCGCCACAAAACAGGTGATGACGAGCAACGGCACGGATGTCGTATAGGCGCATATGATATTGGCCGCGATAAGCACGATTGCCGATACAAGCAGCTGGGAACGTGTGGAGAACCGGAACTTTATCCTGAACATCACGGCGAAGTTGATAGCCAGGCCTATCAGAGAGGCGTAACCCGCCATAAGAATGTCCTCCTGCATGAGCGCTGTCGTGCCGACCATATCTGAAGCGGCGGCCAGATAAAGCCCGCCGGAAAACTGCACTATCAGGACAAAGAATATAAACAGATACGGTTTTAACCGTCGGGGCACATAGTCCGGGACATCCGGTATGTCAAACGGCCCCTGTGGTGCGTGCCAATCCGCCATGTCAGTACTTCACGCTACATTCCACATTCATACCGGCACGCAGCTTCGACATATCTGCGGGATTATTACCGTCGCCGAACTCGATTCTGACCGGCACACGCTGACGCACCTTGACGAAATTACCCGCCGAATTATCCTGCGGCAGGAGCGACAGAGCGGCTCCTGTGGCGGTGGAGATCGATTTGACTACGCCCCGGAATGTCACGTCGGGAATAGCATCCACCTTAATCTCCACCTCGCTCCCTTCGGCGATATGCTGAAGCTGAGTTTCCTTATAATTGGCGGTGACCCATACATCCGCGGAATCAACCAGATCAAGCAGGGTCTGACCGGGTTGCACGAGCTGGCCCACCTGTATCTCCTTGCGGGAGGTATAACCGTCGCATGGGGCGGTAATCACGGTATAGCTGAGATTCAATTCAGCCGTTTCAAGCAATGCCTTCGCGAGCTCGATACCGGCCTCGGATTGTGATATGCGCTGACGGTTGATATCCACCACCGTCGAGGATGCCGAACGCTGGCGCGACAACATCTCATAGCGGGCTTTCTTAGCCTCATAATCGGTTTTTACGCCGTCATACTGCTGACGTGTCACTGCATCCTGAGCCAGGAGTTTCTCATAACGCGCAAGATCCGTAGCAGCCATTTCCATAAGCACCTTAGCCTCATCGATCGAGGCCTCGCTGACAGCCACGTTGGCCGAAGCCGAAGTCACGGAGCGATCCGCCACATCCCTTCCGGCCATTGCGTTCTGATAATCCGCCCGCGCACGCGCCACGTTCAGACGCAGGTCAGCATCATCTATTATCACGAGGGTATCACCCTTTTTCACAGGCTCATATTCATTGAAGCGAATCTCTTTGATATAACCCTGTACGCGGCTGTTGACAGGCACAATCTGCTGACAGACCTGCGCGTTGTCGGTAAACTCGACATTGCCAAGGTGAATGAAGCGTGAGCCAACCCATATGGCGGCTATGGCGATTACTGCTAATGTTATGATATAGGATAATATCTTTTTGCTACGGTGTTTCATATCAATCCGGTTGTAAACAGAAGTTTGTAGTAATAATATATGATATTGATACGGGCATTTACGAGCTGTTGTTCTGCTTCGAGTTTTGAATTGGCCGCATCGAGCATATCGGTAATCAAGGCCATATCAGCCGAATAGCGCGTCAAGGTGGTGCGATAGTTTCGCTCAGCGAGTTCGACGCTTTTGTTTTGGGTTCTCAATTCCTCATAGGCTTCAAGATACCTCACATGGTCGGCATTGACAGCGAGCGCCAGTTCCTCTCTGGCTGCATCGAGTTGCTCGACGGCATACTGCGTGGCGATTCGGCTTTTGGCCAGGGATTTATTCGTTTTGTAGAGCGATGAGAGATTATAGTTGACGCCGATTCCCACATACCAGTAACTTAAGTTACGGTTGATCGGCGGCACCTCCACAAGTATAGGGCCGTCAAGGCTCCAGGCGGCCTGAAGGCCTATCTTGGGCAGACGTTCCGACCGCACGAGAGACTCAGCCTTCCGGCTCATATCCACTCCTGACCGTGCGAGGCTCAAGGAGGGGGAGTTTCCCTCCGCCTCGGTAAGCCACCACGACGCTGTCTCCCTCGGAAGCGATTTTTCAAGGATAGTCGTGTCCGGCATTATTACCGTGCCTTCAGGAAGTCCGGCGATCGTGACGAGATTCGTATTGAGGATATTGATCGTATTATTGATTTTTACGAGTTGCAATTCAAGATTCGACACAAGCAATTCATATCTCGTGATATCGTTTTGCAGAGCCGTCCCCTGCTCATATCTCGCCCTCATCTCTTGAAGCACCCTTTCGGCTGCATCTATGTTGCTTTCCACGACGCGCCGCAAGTTATCATACTTATATATATCGAGATAAAATCCCGTCAGTTGAAAACGGATATTATCGCGACGGAAATCAGCGGCATAACGACTGGCCGTGGATTTCAATTCGGCGAGTTCGATGGAACTCGTGATCGCGCCACCGGCATAGAGAGGTTGCGTGATGTTGACAGACAAAGCGTTGCCGAAATGGGGAATCGGGGCTTTCTCGTAATCGCTGAAGTTACGTTTGGTTGTAAATCCATCCCCTATGTAACTTAATGACATTGTGGCGGAGATGTCGGGCAAGCGTCCGGAGCGTGCGACGCTTACCTCATGTTCAGCCTCAGTAATGGCTGTGTACGACGGACGTAGCTGCCTGCTATTGGTTTCGGCTGTCTCGAATATCTCCTCAAGGGTAATGACCGACTGTCCGTAAGCACACAATCCACCGCTCGACAGGAGTATTGACAACAGTCCTGTGAGCAATCGTAGATTGTTCATAATGAAATTGCTGTAATTTTGCTGATGAAAGTGATTATCTCAGTATAAATCACTGAGACGGGCCGATTTACATTAAGCCCTGACCGGAGCGGTGCTTTTCCAATTTTCAAGATATCCCCAGTTTATCACCCTCGGGGATAACGTTTCATTTTTTCCTGATGTTCGGTTCATTTATGGGCAACTCTTTGTGAATTGCACTGCAAAATTACTAAAAATTGTTGAAATGTAGCGAAAAATCCCCCCTGCTACCCCAAATTTTTAAAAGAAAAAATCGGGTCGATGGCATTTGACGCCACCGACCCGATTACACTCTTTCTATAATATGCCGGTTTCAGCAATTTCCTCTGTTGGAGCGGCTATTATCCTATCCGACAGGATGCTTACTTGCAGTCGCAACCGCAACCCAGCTGCTCCTTGACGCTCTTCTTGAATGCCTCGAACTGCGGGGCGAATTCAGCGAAGAGTGCGTTGTCGGAGTTTTTCTTGATCACATGATGCATGAAACGCATGGCGAGCACAAACTCCTTGGCATGTTTATCCTTGGCGAAGCCAAGCGATTTGGCACGCTCCACCATAGCGGCGATATCATGATGACCGCCGAAATTGAAGTTGAGCACCTCGGCCATCTTTCCATCCTTGGCCTCTACCATGTTGACATAGTAGGATCTCTTTTCTTTTTCCATAATACAAATTGTCTTTTAAAGGTTTCATATGAAAAGCTCACGCAGACCACATGTCTTCGATCACCTTTCAATTATATAACGACAACCTGCAATCTATGGATTATTAACAAAATCTAAGGTATCCAATAAAAAGCTAATTCACCTCCACGTGTCGACCGGCGATCGGCTCAACGATACGTCTGATTGTGGCGGCGGCCTCGCGACGCGCCCTCTCTACGGTGCCGTCCCTGTATAACGATTTGCGCACCCGCTCAAGCCCGCGCCGTTTCACCATATTCTCCTCTTCCGGGGTCAGACGCCCGCTTCCGAACAACGTCAGGCTATGGGTATCGACCACCCTCCAGGCTCCGGGGGAGGCAGCCTCCAGAAGTTCGATCCTTTCGCGGGGAAGATGTATGCGGAGAGTGTCGGCGTCTTCCTCCTCCGCGACTCTCAGCTGCGCGGGAAGTCCCTCCACATCGAACAATATACGCCCCTGCAACTTCCATATGGCGAAGATCACTTTCCCATGGAGCGTGTCGAGCAGCGTCTCCTCCCTGTAGATTTCCATACCGCATAAATCAGCCACCTCACGGAAATCGACCATCCGCGCCGGAGCGACATCTATTTTCTCCGAGTTCTCCCCTCCCCTTCGGGCATCCCATATCATCCACACTACGAAACCCGCTATAATTATGACGGCAGTCAGCAACAGCAGCCGCCATATCTTTATAAATCCTTTCATTGCCTATCCTTATATATGCTCAATGGTTCGCTGAACTCCACTCTATATCCCCTTGACTCCCCGAGAGCCGTAAACCAGGCGCGGGCCTTACGCCCCGCAGTTTCCCGGAGCTGACGCACATACTCCGGATTCCCTTTCATTTCTTTAGCGAAATCGGCGTCGGCAATCTCCTTCAGTTCAGCCCTCTCGCGAGAGTCGGGACGACTTCGGAAGATGCCGATATTCTCATATTCCTTGCGAAGCTCAGCCGAACGCCCGGCCACCTCCACCTCCACCGGCGGGAGTGTCAGCGTGATTATCCCCTTCTCCTCATCTACCTTCACATCCTCCTCTTCGAGCTCATCGAGATCCACATATGCCCTGAGCCATATATCATAGGAATAGGCGGCCACCCGACTTCCGACCTTGTACCAGGCAGTGCGCTCCGTGGTCACGGTCTTCGTCAGTTTCAAACTGCCGAACTCCAGTTTTCCGGCGCGCTTTGCCTCCTGATAGAAGTCGCCTGCCGCAGATACACGGGCCACCTCCTGCGGAGCCGCCCTTTCCGCCTCATCCCTGCGGCACCCGGCTGAAAACAGCAGAGCGACAAGCAATATTTCAATCCATTTTATCCTCATAAGTAGCTGGTCAAATTAAACGCATATTATACGCTCTGGCGATTTTGAGTCGATTTGGCCGCGGAGCGAAGGAGCGATGCGGGCATCGTGACTGAGCGACAAGGCCAAAGCGGCCAAAATCGCCAAGCGGAGGATATGCGAGATTCTATCATTGAAATGAAACTTTATTATTTCGTTTTAATTTGAACAGCTACTTAAGCCTTCACATCGTAAATTACATCGGGATTATCAGACCGGAGTCAGCACTCTGGCCATCAATTGTCGCTCCGAAGCGGCATCCGGCCCGAAGCGGACACGCACCTTCTGACCATCGGGCGACACATCCGTCACCACCCCTTCACCGAAGAACTTATGTGTCACCCGGTCACCTTTCCTGAACGGACACACCGGAAGCTGATCCGGCTGCGCCAAATCCATGGTGTCGGGTTCGCGTATACCGATTTCGGCATTGATCGCACGCACGAGCGAGAGACTGCCCTCCCATAGCGTGCGGTCGATCTTTCCTTCATGCAACAGCAGATTCTGCGGAATCTCGGCGAGAAAGCGTGATGGATATTTATCGGCCGATGTCTGGAAATTCCATCCCTCGCTTTCGCTCAGATATAGCCGACGCTCCGCACGGGTGACAGCCACATACATCAGCCTCCGCTCCTCCTCAAGGGCGGCAAGACGGCGTTCTCTAAGAGCCCGATGACTCGGGAAAATCCCCTCCGATAGCCCGCTGACAAACACAACCGGAAATTCCAGTCCCTTAGCCTGATGAATAGTCATCAGCCGCACACTGTCGGTATCGCCGCGATGGTCGGCGTTGGTAAAGAGGGCTATGTCCTGCAGATAGGCCGGCAGACTTATCTCGTCGGGCTCACGCCGCGACTCGTAATGACGTATCGAACTCAGCAATTCCTCCACATTCTCCAGCCGTTCCGCCTCGGGATCCTCGCGCAGCGACTGAGTGAGCCCCGACTCCTTCAGCACCTTATTGAGCAATTCCGACACGGTCGATGTCAGCATCTCCCCTCTCGCGTTCTCGATAAGAGCGATGAAATCCTTAAGGGGTTTGTAGGCACGGGTGGTTTTCCACTCCTCCAGATGCTCCTTGAGCACTTCGAAATATGGCTTGCGTTCGGCGACGGAATATTCGCGTATCTTCTGAAGTGATGTGCGGCCGAAACGCCGCGAGGGATTGTTGATTATACGCGAGAAGGATAAATTATCATTCCAAGCTATCAGACGCAGATAAGCCAGACAATCCTTTATCTCCCGGCGTTCGAAGAAACGGACACCTCCCCATATGACATAGGGGATTCTGCGGCGCAGAAGCTCCTGTTCGAGACTACGCGAAAGATGCGACGCCCGGAAAAGAATAGCGAAGTCCGACCATGGCGCCCCTTCGTTGTGAAGTCGCTCGATCTCGCGTCCGATAAGACGCGCCTCCTTCCCCTCGCTGGGAGCATGGAGATGCACGGGTTTCTCACCGCGCGGTCGCTCCGTATGGAGGTTCTTCGGGATTCTATGCTGATTATTGGAGATGACTGCGTTCGCCACATCGAGCACATCGGGAGTGGAGCGGTAGTTGCGGTCGAGCACTATGGTCTGATCCGCTTCCCAGCCGATAAATTCGGCCGGGCGCGCGCCGCGCCATTCATATATGGCCTGGTCGGGATCGCCGACAATAAACAGATTATGATACTTCGCGCTTACGAGGCGTATGATCTTCCAATCATATTCGTTGCAGTCCTGAGCCTCGTCGACCATGACGTAATTGAGCGTGTCCTGCCAATAATCCCTCACTTCCGGGAAACGGTCGAAAAGATATAGCGTGAAAAGCACGAGGTCGTCGAAATCAAGACAATAGTTGAGGGCCTGATAATGGATATATGTCTCCACTTCGTCAAATCCGCGAGTGTCCCGGAATTTCGGCGAAGTGGCGAGCATATAGCGGTTGATGTAGTCGGGACAGACATCAAACTTATGGTGGGCCACACCGCGTGTGAGCAGCCTCACCGTCTTGCGCGTGCGGTCGAGTCCGTGAAGCTCAAGCGCGCGTTTGGCCAGCTGCTCCTTGTCGTCGTCATCGAGAATCGTGAAGTTGGCGGGAAATCCCAGACGATAGATGTCGCGCCTGAGCACCTTGACACAGAAGCCGTGTATCGTGCATACGAAATCGTTGGCGTTTACGGCCGTCACCATCCGGGCTATGCGGGTGCGCATCTCGGCGGCGGCCTTGTTGGTGAAGGTCATGCACAATATATTGGCCGGGTCGACACCGAGATTGTCGACAAGATGGGCGAAACGGTGGGCCAGAACACGCGTCTTGCCGGAACCGGCTCCGGCCACAACGCGCACCTGACCTTCCGTGGCGAGGACCGCCTCGGTCTGGCGCTCGTTGAGGCCGGATAATATTGGATCATTCTGCGTCATAGATGACGCAAATTTACGAAAAATTTCGCGAGTCTGCAACAATAAACCCGGAGCTTACTCCTGCGGTGCGAGAGCCGCGTTGCGCGAACGCTTCTTGGCAGGGTCGCACGTGAGTCCGACACCGAGTTTCTTGAATATCTTATGGTCTACCTCGCCAAGCATCTCCGTGGAGTGCATCTGACAGCCGTCAAGCATCGGGAGAGTCTCGAGAGCCCGTCTGCAATTGTCGTCGGTGGGGCTAAGCACGGAGAGAGCCACGAGCACCTCATCCGTATGAAGACGCGGATTGCGGCTATGGAGATATTCGGTCTTGGTATTCTGCACCGGTTCGATCAGACTCTGCGGAATAAGCTTCAGATCATGGTCAATGCCGGCCAGATGCTTCATCGAGTTGAGGAGAAGCGCCGAGCTCGACCCGAGCAAATCGCCTGATTCAGCCGTGATTATCGTGCCGTCAGCCAACTCGATGGCCGAACAGGGGACACCGCTGAGACGGGCACGTTCACGAGCCGCTACGAGCGGCAATCTATAGTCGGGGCTTATGCCGGCTTGTTTGAACAGGAGGGAGATCTTGTTGACCTCACGTTCGTTATCGGCACCCGATGCGAACTCATTGAGCGCGCTGAAATAACGACGCACAATCTCCTGACGGGAGGCTTCGCGACAAACGGCGTCATCGCTTATGCAGAACCCGACCATATTCACACCCATATCCGTCGGCGATTTATAGGGATTCTCACCGTAGATTCCCTCGAAAAGGGCGTTCAGCACCGGGAATATCTCGATGTCGCGGTTATAGTTGATAGCCGTCTTGCCGTAAGCGTCGAGATGGAAGGGGTCGATCATGTTGATATCGTTGAGATCGGCCGTGGCCGCCTCGTAGGCGATATTGACGGGATGGCGCAACGGAAGACTCCAGACAGGGAAGGTCTCGAACTTTGCATAGCCTGCCTTTATGCCACGTTTGTTCTCATTGTAGAGCTGGCTCAGACATACGGCCATTTTGCCGCTTCCGGGGCCGGGGGCCGTGACGATCACGAGCGGGCGCGAGGTCTTGACATAGTCATTGCGCCCGAAGCCCTCGTCGGAGTCGATAAGGGCCACATTCTCGGGATACCCCTCGATGGTATAGTGGAGATAGGTGTCGATGCCGAGATGCTCGAGTTTCTTGCGGAAGGCATCCGCGCTGCTCTGGCCATTGTAGTGGGTGATCACGACGGAGGATACCATGAATCCCCGTTTCATGAACTCTTCGCGCAGACGAAGCACATCCATATCATAGGTGATGCCAAGATCCGTGCGCACTTTGTTCTTCTCGATGTCCTTTGCTGAGATGACGATGACAATCTCCGCCTGATCAGCGAGTTGGCTGAGCATCCTCAGCTTGCTGTCGGGTTGGAAACCGGGGAGCACGCGGCTGGCGTGGTGGTCATCGAATAGCTTACCTCCGAGTTCGAGATAAAGCTTGTTGCCGAACTGAGCTATACGCTCCTTGATATGTTCGGACTGAATTTTGAGATATTTCTCGTTGTCAAAACCGTATTTCATAACGGACTGCAAATTTACAAAAAATTTTGCAAACCTGCAAAATCAGCATGGGTCCCCCGGCGCCCTGAGAGATGCCGGAGGACCCATTATCTGAATCACTATGAGCTTAATCTGTCACGCAATTCCCGACAGAAGGATAGGGATCATTTCCCGAAGATATCTTTTCCACGGGTTCTGCGACGTTGCATCTTGGCATTGATCGGTGCATCGCTCATCATTGCCTCGTCGCGCATGATGTCTATGCAGTACTTTGTCTGGGCTTTCATTGCAGCGCCTACACCCGCGCAGTCTGCGGAGAATGCCATACTGTGATCGATATGCAGGGAGCCGGAGACCTTCTCCACGTCGATATTCGCTCCGAAGAAGTTGATGGTCCAACCCATCTCCTTGAATCGGTCGATAAGCCGCACGCAGTCGGCGTGGGAATAGGTGGTCGAGGAGTTCTCTTCACCGTCAGTCATGATTGTGATCATGCCTGTGGCATCGGCGTGGGTGGAGGCTACGCTTTCGAGCTCGGTCAATGTCGTGCCGATGGCATCATATAGTGGCGTGCAGCCGGAGGGACTATAGTCGTCGGCAGTGAGATCGGCCACGTCAGCGACAGGCTTGTGTTTCACGATATAGCGTGAGGGGTTCTGGTGATAGCCGCTCTGGAAGGCGTAGATGCTCATGAGTACACGCTGAGTGTCGGGGTTCTCCTGCTGCACCTGGCGGCCACCGCTGATGACGCTGTTGCATCCCTCGATGGTGGCCGAGCGCATGGGGCTCATTGAGCCGGATTCGTCGAGGATAATGAGATTGAAGAATGTTGTCTTTTCCATAATTTGACTGGGGTTGGGGTTAAAGGTTATACGTTGAATATTTTCCATATAGGAAAGGCGGTGTGGATTTATATACCGCAACCGACGGGAAGGTAAATCGGATAATTTAAAAATTTCTTGAAAAGCGTTGAATGTAGATGAAAGCGTTGAATATAAGAGAGCGTTTTGGCGGTTTATGCGGAATCAGAAATTAAATATATCCTTGAGCGAGGGGTCGGCACCCTCCTCATCTCGGGAGGATTCCCGACGATCGCGTAGGGTGAACATTTTCGGAGGGCGACCCACGGCCGAGGCTTCGTATAGAGCTTCGGCCTCCTCCACTAATCCGGAGTTAAGGAGTTTTCGGTGGAAGTTGCGGCGATCATAAGAGGTGTCGTTGACGGCCTCGTAGACGCGGCGCAGCTCGTCGATACTGAACATCTCCCCTACCAGTGTGAACGCCACCGGACGAAGGCGCAAAATCTCGCGTAGTCTCTGCCGGGCCTCTTCGAGTATATGCTTATGGTCGAAGGCGAGCGGAGGGAGAGCGTCGGCATCAAACCATGCCGCTTTCTTAGCGTCATCACCACCCCGCACCTCAAACCTCAGCGACGGGACAAGCGCCAGGAAAGCCACGGTGACGACACGTTCGCGCGGGTCGCGGTCAACCCGGCTGAAAGCACCAAGCTGCTCAAGATGGACATCGATGATGCCGGTCTCCTCCTGCAGTTCGCGGCGGGCGCATTCCTCAAGGGTTTCATCCATCCGCATGAAACCACCCGGCAGTGCCCAGCATCCTTCGAAAGGCTCAAGACCACGTTCGATTAGCAGCACTTGCAGACGCGTGCCATCGAAGCCGAATATGACGCAGTCGGTCGTGAGGGCCGGATGTGGATATTTATATGTATACATCATCGTGTCTACTTTTCTTGGTTTGTGTAATTATAACGCAAAGTTAGTAATTTTGTTTTAACCCACCAAATAATTTTGTGTAAAAATTACGCATATCCCGAAAAGTCACCTGACCACCAAATTCAAAACGCCAAAAAGTCGGCTGACCACCAAATTCAAAACGCCAAAAAGTCGGCTGACCACCAAATTCAAAACACCGAAAAGTCGGCTGACCACCAAATT
>JAAVDV010000020.1 GCA_014801595.1 Bacteroides sp. | reverse complement strand
GCCATCATCATTAGAAATTTTCTCATGTGAATTTGGTTATTTGAGGTTGTTTAACTTATCGTTAAGATTTCATCATTGTTTGAGTGGAGTTCCCGCTACCCGAAGAGACAGCTTAATCAAGATAGCGATCCACAAAAAAATACATACAAACCATGCTCCAAAACCGTAACACACTAATATTCAATGCAAAGATTTTCATAGAGCTGTCCGATTCCGTACATTCCTATCCGGTAATGGACGATATAATAAATAAGTAGTAATAATCGTGGTGAAATCAAGTTCCGATCATTAGTCAGTATGTTGAGANGTTTTACCTGTCTATTAAGCTGATTATGTGAGAATTTTGTTGTATCTTTGCGATGAATAACTTTGTCTGAGGGATTGTGGACAGACTATCAACCGACCTCCGTAAAGTTTTCACTCACGAATGTTATTTATACTTGAATTAGGACTAAGGAGATAAAACTATGGCAATGACAATTAAAACATCCCCCGAACTTTGGGGCGAAGATGCAAGAAGCTTCACAGAGGAAGCGGAGCGCAATGGCAAATTGCCTACGCCAAAACTCTCGGAATCACAGCGTAAGGTGCTTTCCACTATGTTGGAGAGCGCAAAGAACGTTATATTCCCTCCCCGCAAAAGCTAACAATGGCAGTATATAGTTTCGTAGAAAACACCTTTATGGTGCCTTATACCAAGGAGGTTGCAGACTACTGTGACCCGTTTTCTTGTGGAGATGAAGACCTTGATGAATTTTTCAGCAATGATGTGTTTCTTTACGAGGAAGAATTGCTCGGCAAAACTTATTGTTGGATAAACAGAGAGAATCAGCGTGAAATCATCGCGATTGCAACCCTCTCCTATGATGGCATAAAGACTTATACGCTTGACAATCCATCCCGAAATGCTCTCCAACGAAAAATACCACAGCAAAAACGACATCGTAGTTATCCGGCGGTATTGATTGGTCGTCTTGGTGTGAACAAAACATTTCAGGGGAAGGGATTGAAAATAGGTAGTCAACTCATGGATGCCCTCAAATACTGGTTTGTGGATGAGAATAACAAGGCAGCCTGTCGTTATATGCTCGTTGATGCCTACAACACGGACTCCACTATCCATTATTATCTTAAGAATGGTTTTAAGCCCCTTTATAAGTCTGAGCAAAGTGAAAAAGATGCTTTCGGAATATCAGTAGAAGATATTCTGAGAAGCCGTGTCATGTTCTTTGACTTGAAGATGATAACATCATAACCTATGTTTTATCTGCATTTTAACGCAATCTGATTTCTTCATCTCCGATAATTAGGTCAAGTTTCTTGAAGAACTTGATTACAATCTGATGGATAAATATAACCGAAACACTCGCATATTGAACAAACAACTGTTGCCAACTATTAACGATGGAGAAAAGACCGTGTTTACTACGTCAATTCAAGGCCACACCATGTCGGAGATACTCAACCGAATATGCATGTAGCTGACACTATAGAGAAATACCGCCAACGAATATTAAATAAACCGGGGGTTACTGCGGGCAGCGACAGTTTAAAGAATTTATGGAGGCAAATGTTTGTTTTACGCCAAAAAGTATTATCTTTGCAGGTGAATCCGCGTCTCTCAGCAATCCCCGGAATCGCCGCAGAGTGAATTAGCTGATTCCTTCTAACATCAATGACATTCTACACATTATGAAACTTATCCATATTCTACCGGCAATGCTTTTGGNCGCCTCCGCTCTGTCGCCGCAGACGGCCGACGCCTGCACCAACCTTATCGCAGGAAAGAAAGCTACCGCCGACGGATCCGTAATGGTGACTTATGCCGCCGACTCTCACAATCTCTACGGTATGCTGACCCACACTCCCGCCGCTGACCACCCGAAGGGGGCGATGCGGAAAGTCGTGGAATGGGATACAGGCAAACCCCTCGGTGAAATTCCTCAGCCGGCCCACACTTACAACGTAGTCGGCAATATGAACGAACACCAGCTCTGCATCGCCGAGTCAACATGGGGGGGCCATGAGGAACTCGTCGATACCACAGGCAACTCCATCATCGACTATGGATCGCTGATGCAAATCGCCCTCGAACGTGCAAAAACCGCCCGCGAGGCTATCGATGTGATGACCGACCTCGTCGACAAATACGGCTACGCCTCAAGCGGTGAATCTTTCTCTATCGCCGACAAGGATGAGGTATGGGTCATGGAAATGATCGGCAAAGGAGCCGAGAAGGGNGCCGTCTGGATCGCCGTGCGCATCCCCGATGATGCTATCTCCGGCCANGCCAACGAACCACGTATCCGCAAGGTGAATCTCAAGGATAAGGAGAACGTCCGCTATGCCAAAGACCTTATCCCCTTCGCCCGCAAACGCGGTTATTTCAACGGNAAGGATGAGGATTTCTCTTTCGCAGACGCTTTCGAACACCACACNGCTGACACTCGCCGGGGATGCGACGGACGCGTATGGACGTATTTCCGCCGTTACACCCCCGAGGCCGAGCAATATTTCGCATGGGTCAACGCCGACAATGATGAGCCTATGCCNCTCTATTTCATCCCTGAAAAGAAAGTCGACCTCGCCGGTATGCAGGATGCAATGCGCGANCTCTTCCAGGGCACCCCTTACGATATGACGCAGGATGTCGGCGCAGGTCCCAACCACGTCCCCTACCGCTGGCGNCCCATGTCTTTTGAGGTCGACGGAAAGGAATATTGCCACGAACGTGCAATCGGNACCCAACAGACCGGCTGGAGCTTCGTCAGCCAAAGCCGCGACTGGNTGCCCGACCCCGTAGGAGGTGTCNTCTGGTTCGGAACCGACGATACCAATACCACCGTCTATATGCCATTCTATTGCTCCATGACCGAAGTGCCGGCGGAGTTGCAGCACGGCGACATAAACACCTTCGACATGAACTCCAATTTCTGGATGAACAACTGGGTGGCGAATCAGGCCTACAACCGATATGACCTGATGATTCCCGACATCCGCAAAGTGCAGGGAGATCTGGAGAAGAAATTTATCTCAACCCGTGCTCCAAAGGAGGCGCAACTTGCCGAAATGGTCAATGCAGGCGACATTGACGGCGTAATCAAGGAAGTCAACTGGGAGGGTGCCGCCATCGCAAAGGAGGCTACCGACGCTTACCGGAATCTGGCGCAGTATCTGCTCGTGAGATTCATGGACGGTAATATGAAGAAAGTCGACGACAAGGGTGATTTCCAATATAACGAATATGGAATTCCTCTTTATCCCGATTTCCCGGGTTATGACAAGCAATACTATGAACGCATCGTAAAAGAAACGGGAGACCATTTCTTAATCAAGAAATAACTTTTTACGTTTTTTCACCGTTCTAATTTGCTATGCGTTGAAATTTTTAGTACCTTTGCAAGTGATAAACGGCTGATTCCCGACCGGACTCCCTCCGGCGTCAATCAGCCGCTTTCACCATAGCAAAGGGGCACCACCGCCAAGGGGGCGCCTTAACTTTTTATCTCTAATTCCGATTACTAAAAATTTTGCACCATGGTATACCTTACTCAAGAAGGATACAACAAGAAAATGCAGGAGCTGGCTGAACTCGAGGCTCAGCGTCCCGCCATCAAAGCCGCTATCGCTGAGGCCCGCGACAAGGGCGACCTTTCTGAAAACGCCGAATATGACGCCGCCAAGGAGGCTCAGGGTATGCTTGAGATGAAAATCGCCAAACTCAAGGAACTCGTCGCCGGCGCACGAATNATCGATGACTCGCAGCTCAACACCGACGAAGTGCAGCTCCTNAACAAGGTGACTATCAAGAATCTCGCCAACGGCATGGTCATGACCTACACTATCGTCACCGAAAGCGAGGCTAATCTCCGCGAGAACAAGCTCGCATCCACAACTCCCATCGCGGCGGCTCTCCTCGGACATAAAGTCGGCGATCAGGTGAAATGCCAGGTTCCCGTCGGCGAGATGACTTTCGAAATTNTTAAGATCGAAATCTGACAATGACAATTTTCTCAATGATTATAAAGGGCGACATCCCCTGCTATAAGATAGCGGAGGATGATCGCTTTTTCGCTTTTCTGGATATCAATCCGGTAAATTGGGGACATACACTNGTAGTGCCCAAACATGAGACCGACTACATCTTCGACCTCTCCGACGANGAAATCGGTGAGATGATGAAGTTCGCCAAACGTGTCNCCNTCGCCATCAAGGACGCCATCCCTTGCCGAAAGGTCGGAATGGCTGTGCTTGGACTCGAAGTGCCACACGCNCACATCCACCTCATACCCCTCTCAAAGGAGGGCGACATGGATTTCAAGAACAAGATTGCCGATCCCGATCCGGANCGNATGCAACAGGTGGCNCTCGCGATCGCCTCTAAATTCAAATAACGGTATGACTATAAATGAGATTCAGGATGAAATCGTAGAGGAATTCAGCGAATTGACCGACTGGATGGACCGCTACGCCTACATCATCGACCTCGGAAATACGCTTCCACCCTATCCGGAAGCCGACAAGACTCCNGCTCATCTGATCGAGGGGTGCCAGAGTCGCGTGTGGATCAAGGCTGACCGCCGCGACAACGGCACAATCGCATTCGAGGCCGACTCCGACGCCATGATCGTCAAGGGTATCGCTTCCCTCCTGCTTAAAGTGCTCAACGACCATACCCCGGCCGAAATCCTCGACGCCGACCTCTATTTCATCGATAAGATAGGCCTCAGCACCCATCTCTCCCCCACCCGCTCCAACGGGCTCCTGGCGATGGTGAAGCAGATAAAGAATTATGCCCGCGCTTTCAAGGCTCTCGAAGACGCCGGCAATGCCTAACTTAAGGAATTACTAACCTAAATCATAAATACCTTATGTTCAAAAACCAACCAAAGGGCCTCATCCCCGCCGCGTTGAGCAACATGGGCGAACGCTTCGGCTATTATATCATGAATGCCGTGCTCGTGCTCTTCCTTTGCTCTAAGTTCGGCCTCAAGGAGGAGACTTCGACCCTTATCTATTCCTTCTTCTACGCCGGCATTTATGTGCTGAGCCTCGTCGGCGGTATCATCGCCGACCGCACACAGAACTACAAGGGCACCATCATCACAGGTCTCGTAATCATGACTCTGGGCTACATCGTGCTCTCTATCCCGATCTTCGCCACTGCCGAGAATACCACTTGGCTCCTCACCCTCACCTGCTGCGCGCTCTTCCTGATCGCTTTTGGCAATGGTCTATTCAAGGGTAACCTTCAGGCAATCGTGGGTCAGCTCTACGACAATCCCAAATATGCCGCACAGCGCGACTCCGGCTTCCAGATCTTCTATGTCTTCATCAATGTCGGCGGTCTCATCGCTCCTTTCGTGGCGCCCATGCTCCGCTCATGGTGGCTCGGCGTGCATGAGATGGTATATAATGCCGATCTTCCCGCGCTCTGTCATCAATACCTCAGCGTGACTGACAATATGGTCGAGGGTGGGATGCAGAATATCAACAACCTCTACGCTCTCGCCACCGCCGCCACCAACGGAAACTTCGACGCCGCTGTCGCAAGCCCCGAGGCCATCAGCAATTTCTGCACACAGTATCTCCAGATATTCAACGAGGGTATCCATTACTCCTTCATCGCCTCCGTGGCAGCCATGCTTATCTCCCTCTGCATATTCCTCTTCACCAAGAAGGGTCTCCCCTCTCCCGCAAAGAAGGAGGCTGCCGAGACGGTCAAATATACAGCCGAAGAGAAACGAGCCATGGCCACCGAGATCAAGCAGCGCATGGGCGCACTCTTCGCAGTGCTGGGCATCGCAATCTTCTTCTGGTTCTCTTTCCATCAGAACGGCACATCCCTCTCCCTCTTCGCCCGCGACTTCGTTAAGACCGACTCTATCGCACCTGAAATCTGGCAGGCTCTCAACCCCTGTTTCGTGATTCTGCTGACTCCGGTCATCATGTGGTTCTTCGCTTCACTCGCACGCCGTGGCAAGGTTATCTCCACTCCCCGCAAGATTGCGATCGGTATGGGTCTCGCCGCGATCGCGTATATCTTCCTGACTGTTGTCTGCGCAATCGACGGTTATCCCTCAGGTGAGATGTTCCGCAACATGGAAGTCGGTGCCCGTGAAGCAATGAAGACCGGACCTTGGGTTCTCATTCTGCTTTACTTCTTCCTCACAGTGGCCGAACTCTTCATCTCTCCGCTCGGTCTGTCGTTCGTATCCAAGGTTGCTCCGAAGCATCTCCAGGGTCTCTGTCAGGGCCTCTGGCTGGGCGCAACCGCAGTCGGCAACCTCCTGCTCTGGATTGGCCCGCTGATCTATAACGCATGCCCCATCTGGGAGGCTTGGGTAATCTTCGCCGGTGTCTGCTTCATCTCGATGGGCGCTATGCTCGCTATGGTGAAATGGCTCGAACGCGTCACCGACGAGAAACAGTAATATCCGCTCCTATCCGTTGACTCAATCATATAGGGTCCGAATCCTCACAGATTCGGACCCTATTCATTAATATAGTTTAATAAGTTTAAAAATGTTAAATACAAATATAAGATTTATCCGGCCATAATTGTTAATATACCGTGACTAATTCGTTGATTCAGATGAAAGACCTCACTGCCGACATCCGCTTTTGTGCGGGAATGCTCTTAATTATTACGTTTTTGTCGCTGGGCGGATGCTCATCCGGTAATACGGGAGCCTCCGACTCCACCCATGTTGTAACGTCCGACGAGCCTCATGCCGATAACGACATCGCAATGACCATCCGCTCCATAATGGACGCGATGAATGTCGACCAACCCCTTGACTCGGCCGAATATGATTTTCAGGGCATACTGACCGATGGCTCGGGCCGTCCACTCTATACCGATATTCAGGGTGCGCCCGGACAATGGTCGGTAAAGGTTCTCTCCCCCACGAAAGCGCGCCTGAAAAACCTTTATCTCGGCGACCTAGTCCCGGANGAGCTGATGCAGTATCTGCTGACGAGTCTTGAGATTCCGGATTCCCTTATGGTGACCGATTACTATCCCCCACGCCATGAGACCGAAATGGCCGTATATGATTTCGGCCCGGGACANCTCATAATGGAGACGCTGACAGCGAAGACGGAGTCCGGCCATTCCGGTCCGTTGGTCAACATCGTTCTGATNAAGAAGCACCAGAGTTGACCCGGCTTTTACCTNTCGGTGTGTTGGAGCCTGTCTGTCAAAGAAGGGGTTCAGAGTGTGACAAGGTTCATATCAACCGTCATGGTCGGAAGACATACCAGCGTGTCGGGTCGAACCTCGGGAGAGCCTTGAGCTGGACGTCGGCCTCGCGATCCGACAATGTTTCATCTCCACCTCCGATTTTAATGCCGCGTGATTCGAGAGCCTCGCGCACAGCCTTGAGAGCTTTAGCCGGAGTGTTGTTATCTTTTGAAAGATGACAAAGGAATATATATTTAAGATCCGGCGTCCATATCTCCTTCAGAAATGCAGCGGTGTCACTGTTGTCGAGATGACCGCGATCTGTGCGGATGCGGCTCTTGAGATATTCGGGATAGGGGCCGTATAATAGCATCTGCAGATCGTAATTGGCCTCTATTACAAGATAGTTAGCCCGGCTCATATAGTGATACGCACGTTCCGTAATCCTCCCGAGGTCTGTGGCGATGACGAAATTGCGATTGTCGTAGTTGATGGAGAAGCCCATGTTATCCGTGCCGTCATGCGGCACGTCGAAGGCAGTGATTTCCGTCTCGGCCAGCTTGAAGGGTATCTCTTTGAAGATAGGCACATGATAGTCCTTGATTCGCTTCGAGATGCCGTGTCGGCGCAGCACTCCGTTCAGCACACGGTTTGTGCAGAAAAGCCGCATATGCTTATTGGCCCGGAGCAGCGTGTAGGCGTATTTCACATGGTCGGAATGGTCATGGGTCAGCAAAATTCCCTTCACATTCTCCATTCTCACACCATTAGCCTTGAGTGTCATCATTACATCCTCCGCCTTCACGCCTGCGTCGATTAAAAATCCACCGTGCTTGGTGCCGACATATGAGCAGTTGCCGCTTGATCCGGAGCCGAACGACATGTAGTTTATCACGCGCGTCGCCGGATTATCGGTATGCCTTACCTGCGGATAGTCTTCCGTACGAAGCACACCCCCGTCAGGCACCGGGATGTGCGCGGGGATATTGAATTCTTCAAAGGGAATGGTCATCTGACCGTCAAAATATATCGTGGGGCGTTTTCTTGCCATCGTCCTAAATATCCTATAATTTTCTTTTTTACCTTATCCGCGTCGTTTCCCCCTTCTATCTGAACGGTCTCCTCCCCCTTTCGACTGATGCACACTCTCGCCGCTTCCGGCATAAATAAGGAATATCGCCGGTCGCTTATCGAGATTCTCCGACTGCCCGACGGCGAGAAGCTTTTTCCAATCTCCCGCGCTTCTGGTGCGTATCGATTCCCTCTCGGGATCCGTGATGTCGCATGCCACACACAGTTTCGTGTCGGGATGAAGATTCGCTGTCAGGAATTCGAGCATCCGGTTGTTGCGGTAAGGTGTCTCGATGAAGAGCTGGGTCATGTCATGCCGACGTGAATCACTCTCAAGCTGACGGAGCCTCACCAGCCGCTCACCGGCATCTATGGGCAGATAACCGTGGAACGAGAATCCCTGTCCGTTGAAGCCCGACGCCATCAGAGCCATCAGTATGCTGGAGGGACCGACGAGCGGACACACCTTCAGACCCTCCCGCTGCGCGATCGCCACGGCCGCCGCACCCGGATCGGCAACCCCGGGGCAACCGGCGTCGCTCATGACTCCGATCCCTTCGCCGTTGCGAAGCGGATCGAGCCATCGGCTCACTTCGTTTAGATCCGTATGCCGGTTGAGTTCATAAAATGTAAGACGTGCGATGTCGATCGATGGATCACAACGTTTCAGAAACCGACGGGCACTTCGGATATTCTCAACAATGAAATATCGCAAACCGCGCACCACCCTGAGGTTGCCTTCGGGTAGCACATCGCCATAGGGCGCGTCTGACATTCCTACCGGAATCATATATAATGCAGCTTCGACTTCCATGTCAATTTAATTTTTAGACCCTATCCAATACAAATATACTAAATATTTGGGACTGTGTCAATATCCCCACCATGTTTTTTTACATGACCGGGGGACGCGTTATCATAACCCTAACATAACTGCGTCCGGAATTGTTATGGAGATGAACCAAATGGTTTTATTGGATATGCTGATATTGATAGCCGAATCAAAGACAATGGCCGGGAATGAACACCAAGTGACAGCTGAGGAATTCATGCAGCACCGTCCATCCGGTGAAGAAACCGCCGACGAGGTGATGCTGCATGTGGCTCGGATGAGTCTGTCTGAAATCTCTACCGGAATCAAGATAAGTCCCGCGATGGCATCGAGAGTCATCCGCATGGCATATGAGTTTCCGAACAAGGGATTGGGCTATGCCGCTATCGAGGCTTTTACCGGGGTAGTGTTCAAAGAATTTGGTTACGATCTGCTATCTCCCGCCGAGAAGCTCATGACCGACAGCACCGTCCGCATCATTTCATCCCTCTACGGTTGGCTCCGACCGTCGGACATCATCAAGCCATATCGGTTTGACTTCAACACCCGTCTGGCACCTGATAATCGCACATTTTCCGATTATTGGCGAAAGGATGTGACAATGAATCTCGTAAAAGACCTTCAATCTCTCGGCGAGAAAACGATCATCAATCTTCTGCCGGGGGATGCCGCGAAATGTATAGACTGGAAACTTGTCAAACGGTTTGCGAAAGTCTACAAGGTTGATTTCAAGGAGCTGAAGGCCGGCGGCGATTACCGTACACCTCATGCCGGCAGGCTGAAGGCCATGCGCGGAGAACTCCTGCGTGAGATTATCCGTCGCGGAATCACCTCTCCTGCAGATCTTCTCGATCTCGCTACAGATAATCTTCTACCCCTCGGCACACCCGATTACCCCGACCACCTCGCCTTCCTTGTCTGACCTGCTCTCCCCTGTAGCGTTGCCTCTTTTAGGAGAGTCGGATCATCCGTTCGTTGTCGATGGCCATGGGAATGCCTGGGGATTAAGCGCGAGATGAAGATCCTTGCGCCCAAGACGCACCTCGATATATTCCTTAAGTTTCACCCGGTCATCCGGCGCAAGACCTTTGGGGGCGTTTACGAAAAGAATATTGAGGGTATCTCGAGCGGAACCTCCCACCTGGGTAGCCACCATCTGTGAGAGGGCGATATCCTTGACGTCAGGAAACAGTACCCTGACCTCGGGAGCCACCCGTACACTCTCATCAGAGAATTGTTTGTGCAACGCCACTACACGCTGCAATGAATCAGCCCTCTCCCTCGCGGCCATCAGTTCGCTCTGCATGAGCTGATAGAACCTGTCGGCGTCAGCCGTCTCGTTTTTCGCATCCGTCTCCAAAGAGAATCCCTGCTTTATCGTCAATCGCGTACCTCCCAATCCGGCGGAGTCAAGTTTGTTCAACATCGTCAGTTGCAAAGAATCTTTCGGCAAAGCCTGACCTATGAGCGTCACGTCGATATACCGCTCGCCACGGTCGATATAGACCCTGTGATTAAGCACCTGCGTATTAGGGAAGACCATCTCGTTGTCGACAAACCGTGTAGCCTTGTCAATGAACACGTTCTTGCTGATCATCAGGACGGTCAGCCAGCAGCTCACACCGATTGTCGCTGCGACAACCGTATAGACTATTATCTGCACCCGATAGGCACGTTTGGGATTCTGATAGACTATGTTCTTGAATCCCATCACCTTTACGCCAATCCACGTGGCGAAAAGGATAAATATCATGTTTGTAAAGAAGAGATATAAAGCGCCTAAGAAGAACTGCATCTGCATCGTGGCCAGTCCATAACCGACAGTGCACAACGGAGGCATGAGCGATGTTGCGATAGCTACACCCGGCATAACCTGTCCCTTGTTCTTGGCCGCGATACTCAATATTCCGGCCGCGCCACCGAA
The DNA here is from genome assembly GCA_014801595.1 of Bacteroides sp. Taxonomy (GTDB): domain Bacteria; phylum Bacteroidota; class Bacteroidia; order Bacteroidales; family Muribaculaceae; genus Lepagella. The sequence goes on along the minus strand of JAAVDV010000020.1, from coordinate 69,775 downwards.
AAGAGCGATCAACACATCATAAATCGATGGTGACGTACGCGCCAACAGCTGACTCGAACCCTCATATTGAGGTGATATCAGGAAATAGACCGCTGAAGTCAGGATCGAACCTAAAACAGCCGCCGTGATATTCTTAAGTCCCCTTTTCAGAAGATCATAATCCTGAATCCCGATTCCGAGACCCATACCGATTATCGGTCCCATAAGAGGCGAAATGAGCATCGCGCCTATTATCACCGGCACAGAGTTGGTATTAAGTCCAAGAGAGGCGATGAAGATAGCGAATATCAGGGTCAGCAACTGGCTTCCCTTGAAAGATACACCGCTCCTTATACTCAACTCAACATCCTGCTGCGACTCCAGATCATCCTTTACATTGAAATACGACAGCAATTCCCTGAAGAAAGTCGATGTCCGCATTTTCAACGTCTCTTTCCAATTCTCCATATATCGAGATTCCTTTAGACGTTCCTAATTGTTATTACCTCAATTGTTATTACCTCACAAAAATAATAAAAATTTCCGATATTCAGCGCGCAGAAGCATCAACCCTTGCAAAGTCTGTTCCCTTACACCTGAATAGGGAATAATCGAAGGAAAAATATTTTTTGAGGAATCATTTGTTGTTTAAATATACAATTAAATACGACCTCACAATGGCAAACTTTTTCATTTACACGGGCTTGGTAATTTTGCTCACAGGAGCCGTATTTGGCATCTATGTAGGCATCCAAGGAATCAGGAGCCGGAAAAATCATTCGGGGAAATTCAGTCTGTTGCCCGCCTGGCAATTCGGTCCCGTCAGCCCCGAAATGAAAAGGTTGATTAAGATTTGGAGGATACTGATGCTTATAGGTGGTATCATCACCGGCATCGGAATAGCGATAAGCTAAACCTGAATTAGTCCACAGCAACTGTAGAACTTAGAGGTCCATAGACCAAAGACCATAGAACCAAAGAATCTTAAAAATCTCTGGTCCTATGGTCTATGGTCTGTGGACTAACCCTTTGGTCCTATGGTCTATGGTCTATGGACTAACCCTTTGGTTCTATGGCCTTTGGTCCTGTGGACTAACTCTTCAGGCGGAGCCCGTCATGGAAGGCGGCGCCNACCCGCTCCCCTAAGACGATGTAGCCATTATGGACGGGATCGAATGTGATCAACTCCATCTTTTCAACGGCGGGTTTCCCGTCTTCAGCAAGATACTCCTCCTTGCACNGNATATTGAGGATTTCCGCAATCATATAGAACCCTGTCGGAGACTCATATAATTTCTCCTTGATGCGACATTCCATCGTCATGGGGAAGCAATCGAAAACAGGAGCATCAACTACGTTCCCCTTATGCGACTCCCAACCCGTTTTCTGCATTTTATCAGGATCCTTCCGACCACTGACAATCCCGACATAGTCAGATGCAACGAGGGTATCTTTTGTAGCGAAAGCCACCGTGAAATCCGGACACCTATTGAGATTATCGGTAGTGGCATGTGCGCCCAACGAAATCATTATCTCATTAGCATCCCATTGTCCACCCCAGGCGGCGTTCATCGCGTTAGGCGTTCCATCTTCGTTATACGTGCCGATGATCAGCACAGGCTGTGGCAATACCCACGCCTTAGGCTTGAATTCTTTCATATCGTATTAGCTTAGTACATACATTCTTTTCTTATAACACTCAAAAACCGCTTCCCTCTCCTAAGTAAATGAAATATTAGTCCATAGACCAAATTTTAGTCCATAGACCAAAGACCATAGAACCAAAGAATCTTAAAAATCTCTGGTTCTATGGTCTCTGGTCTATGGACTAATCCTTTGGTTCTATAATCTATGGACCAATCCTGTGGTCTGTGGACTAAAATCAGTTCATCTTGATGAAGGCGGGCACCCAAGCACTGACGGAGACAGTGCCGTTGACCTCTCCGCCGTTGATGAGATCGAGACCCGTGCCACCGATTGACACATTGGTATCGATCGAGCTGAATACAACCACTACCTTATTGCCGGTCTCGGCATCAGTCTTGGTGATTATCTCCACATTGTTTCCCTGCTGCTGACGCTGTACGCTGCCACGCCAGAGAGCGGGGTTCTCACCACGGGCCTTGAACACCTTGGCGACATAATCGTGCACCATCTGTTCGTTGGCATTGAAATCCGTGATTCTTCCGGAGGTACGCGCCCAGTTGTCGGGATTACCGTTGCCTGTCGCCTTTCCGCTCTTATCGCCGATTTCATCGCCGTAATATGTACATGCGGGGCCCGTGTAGGCAGCCACCGCCGCATGGCGTGTCATCAGTCCTTTAGGATTGGAGTTGACATCGACATAATCGCCCACGCGATCGGTGTCATGATTGCTGAGGAAGATTGTGGGATAAACACCCGAATCCCTGTACCCGCGAGAGGCGGCATCGTTAGAAAGGAACCATCCGGCCGATCCTACGCCGCTGCTCATATTCACCAGATTATCCTTGCCGTCGAAATCCATGACACTCTTCAGGCCATCCTGCTGAGTAGTGGTGATATTGCCGGCCGAGGTCCAGTCCTCGCCTACCATATAGGCGAGCGTACCCCATTGTTCGCCACGCGCCTTTCGTTCGGCCGCCACAGCCTCAGCCTCGGCACGCAGTTCCTTCCAGTAATTATGACCACCCTGATATGCCTGATAACATTGGTCGAGACGCCAGCCGTCGACACCACGCTCCATCCAATATCTGATTACCTCCTTGAAGTAATCGAGCGAACCGGGGTAAACGATATTACCCGACTCAGTGCCTCGCACATTGGGAGTATTATCCTGCGTCTGTATATATTTCCCGTTTGGAGAAGGGTTGCTTACGCCGCCATGATGACCGAACACACCGTCGAGGATCACATATATACCTCTGTCATGCGCCTCTCGGATAAGTTCGTCAAACTCCTGCTCGGTGCCGAACTTCGGATCGACCTTGAAGTAGTCGGTGCAGAAATATCCGGTGGCCTGAAGCGACTCTCCGCCGAGACCATTTGTGGAATCGAAGATCGGAGTCATCCAGATGGCGTTCATACCGAGNTCCTTGATATAGTCAAGAGAATTGATGATGCCGCGCAGGTTACCGTTCTTGCGGTGGCCGTTCGGTCCCCACATATTGTTGTAGCCCTCGGCGCCACCCTCGCCATGCTGGAAGGAGGCCACCATTATCTGATAAATCGACAGCTCACGCCAATCACCTGTCAGAGAAACGACAGGTGTCGAGTCATCGCGCGTGAAGGTGGTCGTGAAGGTCGCCGTGCCCACCGCATTAGTGGCCGCAACCGACATTTCCCCGCTCTCGCCATCCTCAAGATATCCGGCGACGGAGATATTGTTCGCGCCATTCGAGAGAGTGAGGGGCTGACCGTTGAACGATCCGGTGATGGAGGTCGCGTCATTACCGATAGTCACGATAATCGTGCCGTTACCCTTGAGAGTTCCGGAAGCCGGCGCCACAGAGATAGTAGGTTTCTGAGGACCTGCATACTCTGTCCATGTGCCGTTGGAATGATATGTAGCCTTATTGACAAAATCCAGGTCGCCCCCTGCCCTGTCGGAATCATTATGGCTACCCCAGCTGATGATTATCTTTTCAGGCACCTCCTTACCCTCGGGGAGGGCCCAGTAGTACATTCCATCCTTTTCAATCATCTTGTCACCGGGCCAACCCGTGGCGCCGACGGCAGTGCAGTTCACATTCTTGCTTTCGTTCCAGGCCCATACGGCTACATCGCGTTTCGACATATCGTCAAAATAGATGTAGCAGACATCTGCGGGATCTATCGGGTCGATAGGGTCGATAGGATCAATTGGGTCAACGGGATCGATTGGGTCAATAGGATCNATAGGATCAATCGGATCTATAGGATCGATCGGGTCAATGATTACAGGGGGACGTTGGCCGCCGGTTGTACCATATTCCTCGATAAGCAATACCGGACCGGAAGCCGTCATCGTTACCTTTCCGCCGGTTACGGTAGCTGTAGTGGAGGTGTTGTAGCCATCCATCACCTGAGTGCCATCGGCAAACGCATCACCGACATTGACCGTATAGGATTGACCTGCCTGAGTATCGAGTTTGATAGCGACTGCGTTGGTATAACCGTTCTCCGAGAATTTGCGGATATAGGCACCGTCGGATATTGTCTGCGTGCCGGCACCGACCGCCGGATTACGGCGGCGGAATTGACCTACGAGCTGCCAATGCTTGTTGACATCATTATCCACGGCATCCCAATTGAANTCACCGCGNGTGGCCATTCCCGGATCGCCATAGCCATCCACGACAGGGCGTGAGGTCTCGTCGCCATAATATATCTGCGCGCCGCCGGGACAGAGGAGCAACATGGTGGCTACTCTCTTCTGGTCGCCGGGACGGTGGAGACCGGTATCATGGCTCGACACATAGTTGAGCACCTGATGACCGTTGGAGCCGTTACAGAAGTTGGCATAATATTCCCAGTCGCCGGTGGTCGGGGTGCGTCCNGTGCCACCCTCCGTTCCATTGAAGGCGAAATTAATCATCGAGTCGTATCCGCCCTGGGTGAAATATCCGGTGTCACCATGATCCCAGCCCCAGGCTTCGCCGGTCATCCAGAAATCATCCGACCAACCTTTGGCATACTCGTCGGCGCGGTCACTTGCACGCCATGCGGCGAGGGCCTGTTTGCANGCATTCTTGAGCTGATTCCAACGTGAGAACTCCACATGCTTTGCGGTGTCGCAACGGAAGCCGTCGATACCGAAGTATTCCACCCATCCGGCAAGCCAGTTGATGATATAGTCGGCAGGCGCGCCCTTGCCATCCACACGCCAATCCTCAAGATTGGGCAGACGGTAATCATCATAATCTCCACCCTTCTCCTCATTCCACTTTTTGGAGAGGAACGCCGGAATATCGACAGAGGCGTTACGTTCGGTCACGACGTCGGGCAGACCCGACAATGACATCGTTTTGTCATCGCCGCCGGGCACAACGAAACCGGCGCCCGTACCCCACGGACGGTCGCCGAAGGCACGCACCCAGGGACCCCACCAGTTGCCCCAGTTGCCTTGAGAATCCGCATTGAAGCTGACACCGCTTCCACCCCACATGGTGAATGGCTGCGAGGAGGGGACGTAGCCGGCTGTGGGTGTGCCGGTGAAGTTGCCGAAGTTATAGTCGACGCAATCATCGAGCGTGGAATAGCCGGTATGATTGAGCACTATATCCATGACGACACGTATGCCACGCCGATGTGCCTCGGTCACGAAATTGCGCATATCCGTGATTGTGCCCATGTTGCGGTCCATGAAGGTCCAGTCGAGGGTATAATAGCCATGGAAGGCATAGTGAGGGAATTTGTCATCCTTACCGCCTGTCCAGCCATGCATCTGTTCGTAGGGAGCCGTTATCCAGATGGCGTTGACACCCAGATTGTCGAGATAATCAAGTTTCTCGGTCAAACCTTTGATGTCGCCGCCGTGGAAGGTGGCCACGTTCGTGCCCCCGGCCACCTTATGTCGATGGTAGCTCTCGTCGTTCGAGGTATCGCCGTTNTAGAAACGGTCGGTCANCACGAAATATATGTTGGCATTTTTCCAGGTGAAATACTCGCTGCGCNCCACCTGCGGTGTCGTCACCTTGATGGTATATACCTCCGTGGCATCACCGCATTTCACCGTATAGGTGATCAGATTCTCCCCGGCGACGAGGCTGCCGAGAGAGTGGTTGGAGTAAGGNAAACCGTTGAGCAGAATGTCGACGGTCGCATCCGCTGATGCGGGAGCTGCAGAGAAAGTAGCCACTGAAGCGGCATTCTCTCCAAGTTCGACCTCATAGTTTTTGGTCTGACGGTTGAATTCCGGGAGGATATTTGTGCCCTCCACCTTTATTTCAAGACGATTGAGGGTGGCGTCGGCGGCCGCGAAGCCGGCGAGGGAACTCGCCCCCAGCATCAGAGATGCGGCAAAAGCCTTGGCACCATTCAATATAAATCCGTTGTTATTCATTGTGCTGTAGGGAGGAGTTTATTTCTTTACGATTTTGAATATACTTTTACTTCCGCCTGTTTCGGCTACCTGCAGAATATAGAGGCCGNCCCCGAAATCACTTAAATCGATGGAGATGTCGGTCGCGNCGGCGCCGTCACCCATAAGGACAGTGCTGCCATTGAGAGTAAACAGGGCGTAATCCATGATTCCGGCTCCGGAGGTGATACGCAGTTCACCCGATGTAGGATTCGGCCCCACCATGATAGCGGCGACATCCCCTACTCCCTCCACCGCCGTGGAAATCTGGAAATAGAGTTCGGGCAGTGGACACTTCTGACCNGTCATACCCCTCAGGGCGGGGAACTCCCGTCCATTGTCNGTTTTCCATTCCCATACGTTCTCGAAATCCCAGCCGGTCAGCGACTCGAATTTGGCGGTATTCCGCAAATCAGTGGAATATTGCATCAATGCGTGATCNCCATGAGAGGTCCATGCGAAATGGCCGGCCTTGATTTCATCCCAGCTGTAATTATCTGATGAGATGTTGCGGGAGTTGTTGTTGCCGCCGAATCTGGCCACGAAATCATTGTAGGCCGTCACTGATTTATTAAGAGCGACCGAGTTTTTGACCGTTCCGTAATTGGCTCCGATGAGTCCGCCGACATAATCGTACCCTTCAACTTCACCGGCCGCATAGGTATTGGAGATNACGCCGGAGTTCTTGCCCGCGAGACCGCCGGTGGCATAGTCTTCGGAGTTGATGACTTTCGCTCCCGAATAACAGTCNCGCACCACTCCGGCGACATTCTCACCGACAAGGCCGCCGACACAGATGGATGTGCCGCTTNCAGTTCCCGAGGTGAAGCAACGTTCGATGGAGCCTGATTCAAGATAGCCTGCAAGGAGACCCACATAAGTCTTACCCTCTACAGCCGCATCGGTCAGNCCGAGATCNGTGATNGTNCCACCCTTCACTACGCCAAAGAGNCCCGCAGCCGATCCCGTGGCNTCTGCGTGCAGATCAAGATTTTTGATACAGTAGCCATTCCCATCGAATGTAGCGGAGAAGGGGATGGATTTCGANCCGATGCTGCCGGTAAGAGCCGAGGCATCGATATCCGATTCAAGTCGGATAAAGCATCCGGTCCCCCAATCGGCGGGAGTTTCGGCAAAAGCCTTGAGATCTGCGGGAGTCTTCAGTATAAAGGGNGATTCGGGAGTTCCCTCCCCTCCGGAGTAGGCGTCACGCCGGCCCTGCACCACCTCGATGAAAAGGTCGGAGGTCTGGCCGCCGTAAGTATTTTTGGCGATGAATCCCAGACTTGTCAGCCCGGCGAGTTCATCGTCGGTAAGCCCGTAAAACTCCTTGATACTGTTGATCGTGAACGTGTAATTGCCGTTGCTTCCGTTCATGCGGAATTTATCGGTATTCACACCGTCCCACGTCCATTCCGGATTCTTTTCCACCCCGTTAAGGGATTTGCACCAGGTGTAGCAAAACACCTCCGATCCGAGATCGCCGGTCGTTATGGTCACCTCCACCGGCTTATTGCTCACCGCAGGGGAGGGCGACGTTGTAATGCGGGCGTTCTGTCCGTCGGCNAGACAAGACAGCCACAACCCTAACGCCAACGACGAAAAAAGTAATTTCTTCATTGGAAAAACATGTAAGAATTAATCCTGCCATAGTCGCTCACACGACACGGGCAAGTGAAAGAATATTAAACCGACTACAAAATTATCAAATGTCATGTCAACGACAAATTATTTAAATATGTTATAAAACATATTGCAGTCGCTCAAATGGTGTTTCGCTTCATATCGGGTCTTCCTCCTGGAGCATTCTTCGGGGCAGCGGCAATTGCGGCGGAAAGGATTGCCACTGAGGCTCGACGGGCGGAATCAGTAGCGATAGTATTGGGCGGCATGACTGTGGCAAATATGGTCGGTGTGCCGTTTGCGCTGATCGGTTCCGCCGCGCTATTCCTGCTATACAAAAAATATCCGGTCGGAAATAAATGATCCATATACAATGATCTGCCAATCTGACGCATATGCCGACGCGGACGCGAAAATTCGCGGGCATACAAATCGGATGAATGGAGGCGTAACCAAACTTTTCAACAATTAAGAAAAAAGATTATCCATTGTTACCTCACTATGGACAATACTTTTATTCTTTCCATTTGCCACTCCATAAGTGGTTATAAAGGTATGCACAAGTGATTTCTTATTCTTGGTCAGATAACGGAACAGAGATGCACGTTCGCGAAGCCGGTTCTCATAATCCTTTGAAATATTGTATTTGTCTATGGAAAATTTTATCTCACACAAATGAATGATTCTATCTGCGCGTTCAATAATCATATCAATCTGAGCACCGGGAGTATTTTCCTGCTCATTCGGATTACAGTGCCAGGTCGTCGTTTCTGTTGAGATGACCTGCAAACCGAGAGCATCTTTGATGTTCTGATTATGTTTCAGGCATACCATCTCGAAACTTGTACCCATCCATGAACTGACAGCCGAAGAATTGCTGTTCTTACTCCACCATTGTTCTTCCCGAATATTTCTGGAGTCAATGAATTTATAGTAAAAGAGGGTATAGAAATCAGTAAGACGTAATACTTCCTCACGTTTTTTGTTACCATACTGGGACCACCGGTCTATAAAGTCACAACGTTCAAGATTCTTCAAAATTTTAGTAAGTTGTCCCCCTCCAATCTTTACAGTATGCTCCAGTTCATTGAACGTCATGCCGTATTTATGACTGCTTAAGGCCTTGACAACGTCAATATACCTGTCTGCATACTTGAACAATGCCGTGTACAACTCATCAAACTCATACTTGAGTTTACCATCTGATTGGAAGAACAACATATCGATATTCTGACAGAGGCTAAGTCCAGGATCAAGAAGACTGTAGTAGAACGGTACGCCACCAAGAACCATATAAGTCTGTAAGATTTGATATCTGTCCCATTCTATACCAATATTTTCAAGATACTTTTCTGTTTCTCCAAGTGTAAAAGGAGCTATGTGAAGCTGACTTGTAATCCTTGCATGAAGACCTCCTTTGTTTTCTATTAGCTTATCACGCATCCATGATGTGGCTGATCCCGTTGCGATAAGCATGATGTCAGCCCGGCTCATCGCATATCCATTCCAGAAACCTTCAAGAGCGAGTACAAAGTTTGAATGCACTCTGTCTATCCAAGGCATCTCATCAATAAAGACTACCTTCTTCCTATCATAGGGTAATGTATCAAGATAATCTTCAAGGGCATCAAAGGCCTCAAACCAGGTAGAAAAGCTATAAGCTTGACCGGAAAATCTGGTCAATGCCCTTCCGAATTGCCGCAACTGTTCCCTTGTAGGAATCTTGCGTCTCCCGACATACCAGAAATCGAATGTCTGATTGAAGTGTTGTTCAACCAGAAAAGTCTTGCCTACTCGTCGGCGACCATACACAATGACAAGTTCTGAACGATTGGAGGCAAGACACCTGTCAAGCTCCCCACGTTCCTTCTCTCTTCCAATAAAGTTCTGTAGCTGTTCCATATTCGTGTGCAAAGATAATACATTTTCTCTCACCATCAATACAATGAGACAGTTTCTTCACTTTATCTCGACATTTTTTATATATAAAGTGATGTTACCATCATATAAATAATCATCTTACATTAATAGTGTAAAGATAATGGAACGTAGAAAGAAAGAACGGTAAATGTTGATATGAGTCAGCAGCTATACCATACTTAGGTTATGAAATACTTATTTATTGAGTATATCTTCACGCTTGGCCGACGCGGACGCGAAAATTCGGGGACATACAAATTGGATGAATGGGGCGGACACGGATGAATGCGGCGTAACCGGACGTATGCCGACGCGGACGCGAAAATTCGCGTCCCTACAAATGGGCGGGGATAATTGCAGCGTAACTAAACGGAGGTTGATGAGGATGGGATTTATCGCGGCAATGCAAACAACTTCACGGTGATTTTTGGGAAAGAGAGGAATTCTGTGTATATTTGCGCTCGAAAAAGTGACGATCTTTATGTTGCAGACTGATATACCGGCCGAATTCGCGGCAAAAATGAGGGAGTTGCCGGAGCTCGACGCAGAGGCGCTCCTGAAGGCTCTCTCCNCTGAGCCATGCGTGGGAGTACGCCTCAACAACCGGAAGATGCCGGCACCGGATACCCTCGGATATGACCTCGCGGNAAGTGTGACATGGTGTGAGGATGGTTATTATCTTCCTCAACGACCTCTCTTCACGCTCAATCCCTCGCTCCACGCGGGTGGGTTCTATGTGCAGGATCCCTCCTCTATGATTCATCAGCAGGTAGTCGGACGCATAGTGGCCGCCAACGGCCACGTTCCCATGACTCTGCTTGACTTCTGCGCCGCCCCCGGAGGAAAGACCACCGCCATGATCAACGCTCTGCCTGACGGCTCGGTGGCCGTGGCCAACGAGTATGTGCCTACCCGAGGAAAGATTCTCCGCGAGAACCTTGAGAAATGGGGTTATCCCGCAGTCATTACCACAGGAGCCGCAGCCTCCGACTATGCCGGCCTCCCCGAAATGTTCGATATAATCGCCGTCGACGCTCCATGNTCCGGTGAAGGGATGATGCGTAAGGATGAGGAGGCCCGCCGTCAATGGACTCCGCGACTTGTGGAGGAATGCGCCGCCCTCCAACGCGATATCCTATCCAATATCGTATCCACCCTCCGCCCCGGAGGTTACCTTATCTACAGCACCTGCACCTTCAATCCGGAGGAGGATGAACTTAACTCCCGATTCATACGCGACGAACTCGGGCTCGAACCGGTGAGTGCCGACAGCCTCGGTCTGTCAGGAATAGAGAACGTCGGCAGGTCGCTCCTCCCCGATGTCGAGGCTCTCCGTTTCATGCCTCATCTTACGCGGGGTGAGGGGTTATATTTAAGCGTATTCCGCAAACCGGGAAAATTGCTCCCCTATCTTGAAAACGAGGGTGCCCCCTCCCCTACCGACAGACACGTCCCGGAGAAACCGAAAGATAAATCCAAAGGGAAGCAAAAGGGGAAGCAGGAGAGGAATCCCTCTTTCGCGCTGACCGATGAACATAGACGCCGGCTCGATGAATGGTATGCTCCCGACTGGGATATGCAATTCGAACAGAACGGCAACCTCATCACCGCGCTCCCGGCAATGGCCTCCCGACCTCTCGCCATCCTCCGACAAGGGGGCGTGAGAGTGACCGGAGCCGGTTTACCGGCAGCCGAACTCAAGGGACGCGACCTTATACCGGATTCACGAATCGTGCTCTCCTCGGCAATCTCCCCGGATGCCTTCCCCAAAGTAGCCCTGACGGAGGAGGAGGCGCTTCGCTATCTGCGCCGCGACGCCATACAATTGCCCGAAGGGACACCGAAGGGATATGTAGCAGTGACCTGCAACGGACTTCCCCTCGGCCTTATGAAAAACATCGGCAACCGCGCCAATAATCTTTTCCCGGCACCATGGAGAATCAGGATATAGAACAATGGGATGACCGCACGCGCACACTGTTGGGTGACGATGCGTTGCGACGTCTGGCCAATAGCCGTGTGCTGGTCGTAGGGGTCGGGGGTGTCGGCGGCTACGCAGCCGAGATGCTGGCACGTTCCGGCGTGGGCCATCTGACGCTGATCGATGCCGACGACGTGGCCCCCTCCAATATAAACCGCCAGCTGATAGCCCTCCATGACACGGTGGGCAAATCAAAGGTGGAGCTGTTCGCCNGCNGNTTCCATCAGATAAATCCGCTCATNANGGTAGANCCCGTACAGCAATTCCTTACCGCAGAGAATATCCCCGGTCTGCTCGACACAGGCTTCGACTTCGTGGTCGACGCCATCGATACGGTCGCCCCGAAGGTGGCGCTCATAGAGGCCTGTATGCGCCGGGGGATACGCATAATCTCCTCAATGGGAGCCGGCGGAAGGATNGACCCCTCGAAAGTGGGATATAACGACCTGTGGCAGACGACGGAGGATGGCCTGGCACGAGCCGTGAGGCAACGTCTCAAAAAGTCGGGGCTNCGCCGCCCCCTGAAGGTAGTGGCGAGCAGCGAGGCACCGCGCCGGCATTCAGTCATCGACCTCGATCTGCCTAACAAACGCAGTTCCTACGGGACACTCGCCACCATACCNTCCCTCTTCGGNATCTTCCTCGCCTCACACGTCATTAACAGCCTATCCCTTCAGAAACATAGCCATGATTGAAATACAGAACATATATAAATCCTACGGCAACCTGCAGGTGTTGGGAGGAGTAAGCCTCAGCGTCGGACGCGGGGAAATCGTAGCCATCGTCGGCCCCTCAGGAGCGGGGAAGACAACGCTGCTGCAGATAGCCGGGTCGCTCGACAGGCCCGACTCCGGCACGGTCAGCTACGACGGCACCGACATAACGCTGCTGAAAGAGCGGAAATTGGCCGAATTCCGAAACAGGAATATCGGATTCATATTCCAATTTCATGAGNTGCTTCCGGAATTCACGGCNCTTGAGAATGTGGCCATGCCGGGGCTGATAGCCGGCAGNAAACGGAGAGAGGTGCTGGAGGAGGCGCGCGAACTGCTGACGCTGCTCGGTCTGGCCGAAAGGCTCGACCATCGTCCATCCGAGCTTTCCGGGGGAGAGAAACAACGGACTGCCATCGCCCGCGCCCTCATCAATAATCCCCGCATCATCCTGGCCGATGAACCGACCGGCTCGCTCGACTCCAGGAACCGGGAGGAGATCCACGCCATAATCTCCCGCCTATGCGCCACGCGCGGCCACACATTCCTCATCGTCACCCACGACCCGACGCTCGCATCGATCGCCCACAGGGTGGTCAGCATGGAAGACGGACGCATCACATCCATCTCCCGACAGACCGATTCGGAAGAAAAATTTGGAGAATCCAAATAAAATTGCTATCTTCGCATTATAAACACCGCCGGGGTTGCGAAAGAGCAGATTCCCGGCCCTATAATCAAAAATAATAATCAAGCAAAACAATGGCAAACGCTAACGAGAACAAGAATCAGCTGCAGATCCAGCTTCGTCCCGATATGGCCGACGGCAAATACAGCAATCTCGCCATGATCGGTCATGGCCCCAACGAGTTCCTCATCGACTTCATCTTCGCCGCTCCCGGCATGCCCCAGGCTCCCGTGGTAAGCCGNGTGATCATGAGCCCCGAGAACGCAAAGCAGCTGATGTTCGCCATCACAGACAATGTGCAGAAGTATGAGGCACAGTTCGGCGAAATCAAGCCCCGCAACGCCAAGAACGCGGCCGCAGCCAACAACTGATCTTCACTCTGACCCTCTCCCGCCCGATCAAGATTTCCGGCAACATGGCCGGATTCCGACGGGCGGGATTTCTTTTACCATACNAAACACTAAACTTCCTACCCCGAAATGCAACACAATCTAAGCGTCTACAACACGCTGAGCCGCACCAAACAGCCCTTCCGGCCCCTACACGAAGGCAGGGTCGGAATGTATGTCTGCGGTCCGACGGTCTACGGCGACGCACATCTCGGCCACGCCCGCCCCGCCATCACTTTCGACATCCTCTTCCGATACCTGACCCATCTGGGGTATAAGGTGCGCTACGTGCGCAATATCACCGACGTCGGCCACCTTGAGCACGACGCGGATGAAGGGGAGGATAAAATCGCCAAGAAAGCGCGACTCGAACAGCTGGAGCCGATGGAGGTGGTGCAGCATTATCTCAACAGGTATCACCGCGACATGGAGGCTCTCAACGTGCTTCCGCCCAGCATCGAGCCTCACGCGTCAGGCCACATCATCGAGCAAATCGAGTATATCAAGAAGATACTCGATGCCGGATATGCCTACGAAAGCGAGGGATCGGTCTACTTCGATGTGGAGAAATATAACCGCGACCATCGCTATGGAAAGCTCTCCGGGCGAAATATCGAGGATCTCTACAGCACCACCCGCTCGCTCGATGGCCAGAGCGAGAAGCGCAATCCGCTCGACTTCGCCCTCTGGAAGAAGGCGGCTCCNGAGCATATCATGCACTGGCCCTCTCCCTGGAGCGAAGGTTTCCCCGGCTGGCATCTGGAATGCTCCACGATGGGCACCAAATATCTCGGCGAGACTTTCGATATCCACGGAGGCGGNATGGACCTGATGTTTCCCCACCATGAATGCGAGATAGCGCAGAGCGTGGCCGCCCAGGGACATGAGGCCGTGCGCTACTGGATGCACAATAATATGATTACCATCAACGGCAAGAAGATGGGTAAGTCTTACGGCAATTTCATCACTTTGGAGGAGTTCTTCAACGGCACGCATCCGAAGCTTGAGCAGCCCTACTCCCCCATGGTGATCCGTTTCTTCATTCTTCAGGCGCAGTATCGCTCGACAGTCGATTTCTCCAACGATGCGCTGCGCGCTTCGGAGAAGGCNCTGGAGAAGATGCTGGATATCTACCGCCGTCTGGAGACTCTGAAACCGGCCGAGAAGTCGACGGTTGAATTGCCCGATTTCGAGGCGCAGGCTTATGAGGCGATGGATGATGACCTGAACACGCCGATGGTGATCGCCACGCTCTTCGAGGCAGGCAAATATGTCAATCAGGCAGCCGATGGTCTGATAACCCTATCGGCCGACGATCTGGAGAAGCTGCGCAAGCTCTTCGATACCTTCCTGATCGATATCCTCGGTATACGGGTGGACTCCAAGGGTGGCGCCGATAAGGGAGCCGAGGCCTATGCCGGAGCCGTCGACCTGCTGATGGATATCCGGAAAAATGCCAAAGCCGCCAAGGACTGGACAACATCAGATCTCATCCGCGACCGGCTTGCCGCACTGGGCTTCGATGTGAAAGACACGAAGAACGGCGTGGAATGGAAACTACTCTGATCAACACAACCATAATAGCATATAGCAAAAAACCGCGTATTGATACGCGGTTTTTTTTGCTATATATTTATCATCACTACATTTTCAGACAAAATGAAACAATATTTAAATAAATCACNCCTTTTATTAATAAATATTTGCGAAATTAATTAATTTTACTTACCTTTGTTTCATAGATAATGCGCTACTAACCTTTAATCATTTTAAGTTATGAACAGACTNTTNTTCCTNCTAATCGGNTTNATGNTCGCTCTTGCACCCCCGATCCGTGCCGATGAAGTTGAACACCTCACATTCCGATTCAATCTCGATGAGTTCGATATNGAGTATAACGGCAACCTTGTCAAGATAAGAGACAAGATGGGACGTGAAAGTTTCAATCAAGATTATCCGCACATGCCGGAAATAGAATTCGACTATTTCATCGCCCCCGGCTATCGTATCACATCCATTCAATGGTCTACACCTCAGACAGAAATAGTAGCAGAAAATGTGGAACTGGTAGCCAGACCCTTTGTCTGGATACACGGATATCCTCGACCCGATGAATGGATGAAATTTGATTATTCCGGCACTTTCCCTTCTCCGGAAAAGAAACTTATATGGGAAAAGCTCTCTCGAACCACCGCCATATGTATCCTCCCTTTTGAGTTTAACCCTGACACAGGTACACTTACATTCACCCCAATCATTGAAGCCGATGTCCACCTCGAATACTCCCCTCTTCCAGTCGACAATAAAAACCGTAGTAACGCCAAATCCCCCAACTCACCAATCCTCAAACAATGTCGTCCCATTTCACCATCAAGTTTGTTAAGATTTGATAATTCAGATATGACAAATGAAGAGGTGGGTCTGAATTCTCTTGATAAAAACTTTGATTTCCACTGTCGACTAAAAATTTTTGAGAGGTTAAAAATTTAGGGCTGACTCCATTTCAGGAGTCAGCCCTTTGTGGTTAATTTGGTGTCGCCAAACAATCTCTATATCACATGAGTTAAAAATTTATTCGGGATCCTTCCAATCGCCGTTGCTTTTCAAGAGGTCGATGAGAGCCGGCAAAGCTTCGGCGGTCGGGATATTCTTGATGATGAGGTTCTTCCCCTTGTAAAGGCTGACACGTCCCACGCCGGCCCCGACATAGCCATAGTCGGCATCCGCCATCTCGCCCGGTCCATTCACGATACAACCCATAACACCGATCTTGAGACCCTTTAGATGCTTCGTGGCCTCGCGGACTTCCGCCAAAGTGGCCGGCAGATCAAACAGAGTTCGTCCGCAGCTCGGACAGGCGATATAATCGGTCTTGCTGAACCGCAGACGCGCGGCCTGAAGAATGCCGAGTAACAGAGCATCACTCTCCTCCCGAGTCAAGACCGGAGCGACCAGACGCAAGGCATTGCCATAACCATTCAGAAGAATAGCGCCGAAGTCGGCCGCAGCCTTAAGCCTTACCAAATCCGAATCCGAATCATCATATTTCAAAGTCACGACTACCGGGGCCACGCCACCGGCGATACGGTAGCGCTCAAGCCACGACTGAATCTCACCTACGGGATTGGCGTGAGATGAGGTCAACTCTACGACCTTCCCATCAACCTGCCTTACCGGCTCGGAGGCATCAATTTTCTCAACGGCCTCCTCAGGAAGCTCGATGTCATATCCGACGACAAGGGGCCATGCGGTCTGCCCGAGTCCATGGCGGCGTTCGGCCGCAGAGCGTGCGGGAGCCGGGAAGGTAGCTTCCGGTTCCACTATCGGAGCATGACCGTCACGGGCCGATATATAGTCCCTTAGAGCCATGGCGACGGGAATCTCATTTTCCGGAGCCTCGGATAGAGAGACACGAATCGTGTCGCCAATACCTTCGGAGAGTAATGTGCCGATGCCCACGGCGCTTTTTACACGACCATCCTCACCATCACCGGCCTCGGTGACGCCGAGATGTATGGGATAAGACATATTCTCCTTCCGCATCTCCTCCACGAGGAGCCGCACTGTCTCCACCATCACCACCACATTGGATGCCTTGATCGAGATAACTATATCGTGGAAATTCTCCTCGCCACAGATACGCAGAAACTCCATGACGGATTCCACCATACCGGCCGGAGTGTCGCCGTAACGGCTCATTATACGGTCGGAAAGGGAACCGTGGTTGACACCGAGACGCACGGCTGTGGCATGCTGCCTGCATATATCGAGGAAGGGGACGAGAGCCTTGCGGATGCGCGCGATTTCCTCGGCATATTCCTCGTCGGTGAAGGTAAGTTTCCGGAATGTGCGGGCCGCATCCACGAAGTTTCCGGGATTGATGCGCACCTTCTGGCAGGCCTTGGCGGCGGCATATGCCGCCTTCGGATTAAAATGGACATCGGCCACGAGGGGGACATCACATCCACCTTCACGCACCATATCGGAAATACGGGCCATATTCTCTGCCTCGGCAACACCCTGCGTGGTCAGGCGCACGATTTCACCGCCGGCGTCGGCAATGCGGCGCACCTGGGCGGCGGAAGCCTCGGTATCCAGTGTGTTGGTATTGGTCATCGACTGCACCCTTACAGGTGAATCTCCGCCGATTATGACACCCCCGACGTTGACGGGAGTCGTCAGGCGGCGCTGATAATTATATCTTGACATAATCTTATTCGTATAACATTTCCATCGACAGGACACTGGCNATACCGACAATCTCCCCCATCACCGTCTGAAGGGGGGTGTGGCGACCGAGCCATACGCGGCCTGTGCCGAGCAATCCGCCGGCGATNACGGCGCANACGCACCATCCCCAGAGNTTATAATGCGGCAGNCCATAGCGGTTCATGATCATAAGCATGGCTATGAAACCACCCATGCCCGCGCCGTGGGCCGAGATTTTCCACCGGAAATTCACGAGGAGGTTGATAGCTGCGGCGAGAGCCGCGCCNACGTAGAAAAGGCTGACCCAACGCGGGAGNCCNGTGGTGGAGAGATAGAATCCGCAACCGAGCATACATAATCCCGTGATGACATATGGTACGAAACGGTCAGTNCGCCGTGTCANCGCGGCATCCTTCACATCGCCATACTTCATGAGCACCGCGATAGCCAAGGCGGGGATAACGCCGGTGAAGCCGAAAACGATACAGGTGATGATTACCTTGCTGCGCATCGGAGCGAATGAGAGCATCGACAGGCCGAACACCAGGATAATGGCGAGCGTCGGTAGCACCACCGGGGAGAGCACCCATGAAAGAAGATGGGATACTCCGGTCATAGCTTTCTCGGCGGCTGATATTTCCGTGTGTTTATTTTCTTCCATAATTACTGTTCCTTTATCTCCCGGGAGCCATTATGTTCGGTATCGCCGTGCAGACCGCCGACCATCTTGAGGAAGCGGGCNGGCACGGGGGTCTCGAACTTCATGTCGCGCCGGGTGATGGGATGTGCGAAGCGGAGAGTGCGCGCATGGAGNGCGAGCCGACCGATNGGGCTGGCCTTGGCACCATATTTGCGGTCGCCGACGATTGGATGTCCGAGTTCNTTGGCATGGACNCGAATCTGATTCTTACGCCCGGTTTCGAGAGAGAATTCTACAAGGGAATAGCCATATCCGCGAGCCAGCACCTTGTAATGGGTAGTGGCGAGTTTCAGGCCCTCTCCGGGTTCGGGACGGGAATATACCTCATATTTTGANGTTTCCCCGAGGTATGAGCGGATATCACCCTCATCCTCCTTGACGTTACCCTCGACGACGGCTACGTATTTACGGTCGATGACCATATTATTCCAGTTATGCTGCATGGCCTCCTGCGCCTCGGGATGTTTGGCGAACATCATGAGTCCGCTTGTGGCGCGGTCGAGACGGTGGACCACGAAGATTTTGTTGGCGGGATTGACNTTCTTGACGTAATCCTTCAATATCTGATATGCGGTCGCCTCCTTTTTCTGGGAGCCNGTGCCNACGGATAGGAGGCCATAGCCCTTNTTGACGACGATAATGTCGTCATCCTCATANACCATCTGCATTCTGGGATTGCGGAATACGACGTAGGGGCGCGTCAGATTAAGCTCCACCCAGTCNCCGGGATTNACGGGGGCNTCGAAAGCGGTAGTNACGACGCCGTTGATCATNAGGTGGCCGAATTTCAGCCATTTCTTCACATCATNGCGTGGNGCNGAGGGAAAATTATTTGTGACAAACTCCATCAGTCCCTTCGGTTNNTCNCCACGGTTCTGACGTGCGAGGATATTGTCGGGCTGCCGGTTGGCTNTNTTATTAAATGCCATAAGTATGGGTATAAGACTTTATATAGCAANAATTTAGACCTCCGGANGACCGAGCNATGTCCTCCGGATGCCGAAATTAACTACAAATATAACAAACAATTACCATTCTTGAGTCAAAAAATGAAAAAATTTAATNCCTTCTGNGGCGGCTCAGGAAATAATATCCGTCATTCCTGACAAGTTGGGTCACAAAACGGGTCTTATCAATATAAGTGAAGCCACCCTCTATCAGTTTCTCGAACGTCTGTATTCCTATGGGATATTTCTCTTCTGCCATAACTTCTCTATTTTCTGCAAAGTTAATAATTATTCCCGAATACAATCAAGTAACCGATAAGATTCCGGAAGCACCATATTAACTCAATAACTGAGTTACGTCTAAAATCCTACATAACGGATTCCATTCAGTCGGGGACTTCGATGAAGGTGTTTTCCTCAACGCGTTTCCAGTCGAAGAGGCGTCCACGCGCATGATGGCGCAGCAGATAGTGGCCGAAACGGCAGTCAAGGCAACGGTTGCGGTCACAGTATTCGTCGCGCAAATGGATAAGCGCCTGTGATTGCAGCGCATCCTCGGGATCGAGACCGCATCCCCTCCAGCAGGAGGTCTTGCTGTTGCGCTCAGCGTTGAGGAGCATAAGCATATTGGATGCCTTCTCCCCCACTTCGATGTTGCCGCTGACACGCGCATGGGCATAATAGAATGGAGCGGCTACATTAATTATNAGCAATTCCTTGCTCGCCACGGAGAGAGTGCGCGGCATGACTCGCTCCTCACCCATGTCGCCGAATCCATAATGACGCCCCCAGTANCCGTCGAGCCGCCAGTCGAAGAATTCAAGCAGCGCGTCGATATCGCCGGCNGCCTTCTCAAGCCCCTTGGCAAACTGCACACCCTCATGAAGGGCGGTAGCCAACATGGCGATGCGCCGNTGAGGGAANTTCTGCGGCCGCGAACGGGAATACTTCCACANATCGGCTCTCATAGGNCGCAACCCATACTTTCTGGCCAGAAAAATATATTCCCGGCAAAGCATCTGATAGTAATCNTCAAANATATGGCGGGAGGAATCCAGCAGACCGGCCTGACCGAGCAACAAAGCCTCCACCTGCTCAAGATTATCGGCATGATGATAGATATACTTGAGCGGAATACTCTTGGCNAGCATCTCAAACGGNAGAGCGTTGAGGCCGAATCCCAATCCGCGGGCCACGGCNGTGAAGACCGCCTGCTCCCAGTCACCATNGAGTTGCCNGCGATAGTCGAGCAGACGTTCGGCCTTCATCTGNAGCCGCTCCACGGCAAGAGACTCAAGCCAATCCGTCTTGANCATCGGGGGNAACATCGGGATGAAAGATGCGCAGCGTATTCCCCGCAGATCGGCCGTNAGATGCCGGTAGGCGATATGGAATTCCGGAGGGAGGGTGACTACCGTCTGGGGAATCTCNCTCCCGTCGGGACGGCGGATTCTCGCATCATCTACCGCCACGACATGAAGGATGACACTGTCGTA
Organism: Bacteroides sp.; assembly: GCA_014801595.1. GTDB lineage: Bacteria > Bacteroidota > Bacteroidia > Bacteroidales > Muribaculaceae > Lepagella. Next base: position 49,090 of record JAAVDV010000020.1, on the reverse strand, counting down.
GGCACGATCGCGATCATGGCCGTGGAGAAACCAATCGGAAGCCTTGACATGAATCTCGACATTACCCACCCACTCCTGACCGGCGATCAAAATTTTGGCTCCCGAGAAATCGGGACCCGCATCATCGTTATGTCGTCCGGGGGAGCGGACCACAAGTGCCTGACCGTCGACAGTCGTCAACGGATAACCGAAGACCCGGTGTTTCCATAGATAATGGTAAATCAGTTCCATACCGCATATATNCTATNAGTAGGTCATGGTTACAAAAGTAATAAAAAATCCGCAACTTTTCAAACACTCTGTCATATCCATGCNNTGTGGAGTATGTTGCAATTACGGAATCGTTAAACCNATCCGAATTAACTTATGACAATAAAACATAAAATTTATTATCATTTTAACATAGTTCTATATGGGAATGGATTTAATTTTTCTATCTTTGCTTTAGAAATATCTCAACATAAGCAGCGGTTACGGGTAGGAAATACCCGCGACCATCAATCTAACCATAATTAATATGAGAAGAAATCTTTACTTCTACGCATTCGGAGCGCTGACACTGCTCGCAGGTGGAGGCCTTGCGGGCTATTCAGCCCTTGCAGATTCTCCGGAAGTCACACATCAGGCGCCCCGCGCCATCGGACAGACACCTCTTGCCCCGACGCTGGAGGCAGCNTTCGAATTTGAACTTGAAACATCCGATTGTTTCAACTCCATCAACATTACCGCTCCCCTGAAGGCACGCGGCGACGATTGGATCAACCGCCCCGTCGAGAAATGGGATAGAATCGAGCTTTACCGCAGCGCCGGGGATGATGTGGATGAGCTGNTGAANTCNTGGGATGACGTGGAGGCAGGNGCCATCATTGAATTCCAAGACCGTGATGGGCTCACATTCGGCGNAGACTATACCTACTCGGCAAAAGCAATATTGGACGGGAGAACCGGTGATGCCGCCAGCACGGAGATCGTATACGGCATCAACCCGGTGGCACCCTCCTCACCCGAGCTTGAGGCTGAGGATGCTCTCAATGGGCCGGTAAAGGTCAGCTATTCTTGCGGCGCGGCATCCTACGGCGACACGTGGAATCCGATGCCCTTCCCGGCAGGTATCAAATANACAGAGATTCGNCTNTANAAGCTTGATGCCGACGGCAATACAGTGCTGCTCGACTCACATCAGACACCCCAACCNGGTGANAAATTCACATTCAATGACNATNNCNCCCACGCCGGNACAAACAGCTATCGCGTGNATACCTACACCCAGTTCGGAGAAAGCGAGGCAGGCCGCGCATCNATCTTCCTCGGGGAGGATACACCCGGNANAGTGACNGATGTCACGGCTGTCGAGACAGGGGGCACGGTGACCGTCACATGGAAGGCTCCGGAAACCGGCTATCACGATGGCTACATCGATCCTTCGAAGCTCGTATATAAGATTTACCGCTCCGACAACGATTACTTCCGGAATCCTACGCTTCTGGCCGATGCCGTGACGGAATGCCGCTTCGTCGACAAACTTGAGGGGCTCACAGAGGAGGCCACGCTGTTCTACCGCGTCTATCCCGACAATGGAGTGCCTTTCGAGGATGTCGGCTACAATTATGGAGAGACCTCCTATGGAGTTGTCGCCGGTCCGCCGTCGCAGCTCCCCTTCATAGAGAATTTCAATGCCGGCAATAAGTTCAACCGCCAGACTCAGAACAAATGGGAGGAGGATTTCGGCTACGGATTCTCGGCCCACTATCTGCGCGACAACGTGACAGTTGAGAATTCAGGNGAGGAGCAGGAGATCACATGCGGTGTGGATGGTCCCGGCAATGAGGAGACGGGTCCGGACAATTTCTATTATGTAACCACGAACCCATACTCGTCATCGACCGAGGCAGGCACCCTGACATCAGCCAATCTCTCATTCGAGAACACCTATAATCCCATCCTGAGCTTCAGCTACGTGCCCGTGGCAGGCTCCAACGGCTGCCTGACGCTGCAGATGACCACCGGCGAGTTTGACGAGAATGGNTATCCCGTCTATGAGACAGTCCACACACAGCCTTATGGNGTTCTACCATCCGGCGAGGAGGCAGAGGCCGGCGCGAAGATGGGCTGGGAAAAGGTTTCGCTTCCGTTGACATCGTTCGCAGGTCTGCACGCTTCGAAACTGCGTCTGTCGTTCAATTATGAGGGTTCCGAGGGTCGGTTCCCCATGCTACTCGACCAGGTGGAGATCAACGACTATCCCGGCGTGACCGATCTGACAGCCACTCCCGATGAAGAAGGAAGAATCCTCATCAGCTGGAATCTTCCCGAGTCGGCAGCCGGCAAGGAGGTGATATTCAAGATAATGCTTGATGGCGAGGTAATCGCAGAGACCGGAGAAACATCCTATATCTTCGAAGGTACCGAACAGGGCGAGAGCTATTCCTTCTCAGTAGAGACCGAATATGCTGACGGATTCGAGACACCCGTAGCCGAGGCGGAACCAGTCGTTATTCCTATCACCGATTTCACACTCGAAGGTCTATATTANGTGGTAGACGGTGAGGAAACAGTGTCGCTCCACAGCTACACCGGCAACGCCNCCGAGGTGGTGATTCCCGCAGAAGTGGAATTCAAGGGAGCAACCTTCAAGGTTGACTATATGCTNCCCATGATGTTCCAGGGAAATCGCTCGCTGAAGAGCATCGAACTGCACGCCGCACTNGATAGAATCCCCGAGAAGACNTTGTACGGTTGCGTAGGTCTGGAATCAGTAAAGATAACTTCACAAATCGATGAGATCGGCTCACACGCATTCTTCGGATGCACCTCGCTCAAGGAGATAGAACTTCCCGCCTCCACNCGTGTCATCGATTATTCCGCATTCGAGAATTGTCTGAAGCTCGAACACATCGAATTCNGAGAGGCTCTTGAGGAGATCGGCGACGCGGCGTTCAAGCGTTGCCAGGCTCTGTCGAAGGTGACGTTCGCGACTGNCGTTCCNCCGGTAGTCGGCGAGGATGCTTTCTCAGGCGTTGCCGAGGGNTGTATCGGTATATGTCCNTCGGGCTCCGAGGAGGCTTATAAAGCAGTCGAGGCCCTTAATCCTATCGAATTCCCGGCCACCGGTGTGNCATCNATATCAACCGGGGAGGCAGTCGAGATCGAATACTACACCACTTCGGGCATCCGACTCAAAGCGCCTGTAGCCGGAGAGNCCGTGATAATCCGCAAGCGGATGGCCGACGGCACAGTCAAGGTAGAGAAACTCCTTAATCGATAATCTTAATCCTCAGGAAAAATGAATGGAATCAAACTGACAGCAGCGATTCTCCTGATGGCAACGGGCTNGGCAACGGCGGCTTCGCCGTTGCCGGGTAGACCCGTCGGGACAAAGATCGANAGAGAGGCACCGGAATCAGGACGACTGATTCTCAATCAGACTTCAGCGGGCATCGATAGAGAGATGCAGCAGCGNCCTGCTCCTATTTCAGGCCAACAACGACCGATAAGCCGCACGAGCCTCTCGGGNGCNCAGCTCCATACATGGCTCGGGGGATCGGAAACGGATGTNGCCGGATGGTANAGCTTCGATACCGACGGCTCATACCGCCTCGAATGGAGCAACGAGATATATGCCTCCATGGGTATCAATATCACCAATGGCTGGATGCGCGACAACCGCCTGTGCGGCCTGGGAGTGATGAATATGGGGGGAATGATATTCTACTATAACTATGTGGAATTCGATCCCGTCACCGGCCAAATGCTGAAGGAGGAGGGACTCGCCCCCAANAATCAGATAGATATGGGCACATATTANATAAGCTGTGCATATGTGNCCGAAGAGGACCGAATATACGGCTACACCAGCACGACGGAGGAGAACGGCTACAATTTCTGCTCCTCCCCGGCGGGAAACATAGCGGATATAACAGTCATCAAACACCTTGAGGATTACAGCACCCGCACCAACTCACTCTGCTATAACGCGGAGGAGGGGGCGCTATATGGAGTGACATTTAACGGAGACTTCGTAAAGATAGACTNCGAGGGTAACCAGACAAAAATCTTTACCCTCCCTCTCGAAGACGTGAGAAACGACAAGGCGGCCTTGGTCTACAGTCCGTATGACGGTTGNTATCTCTANACGCCCTCCTACTATTATTATGCCACGCAACTGTATTANGTCTATCCGGAAGAGAAACAGATCAGATTCGTGCGCAACTATCCCGGCTCGGAACAATTCTTCTTCTTCACCAATGACAATTTCACATTCAATGCNGATGCACCGGGNCGACCTACGTTCGTAAGCGACAGAATGACACCGGGGGCNTTGGAGGGTGAATGGACNNTGAANATGCCCGTAGCAACCGCCGGAGGNNAAGCTCTCTCCGGGAATCTGACGTGGACCCTCTACATCGACAATACGGCATCCTCCACAGGCTCCGCGACCCCGGGTGAGGAAATCGACATCAAGGTCGGCCCGCTCTCGAACGGAGANCACGTGATCCGCGTCAGCTGCGCAGACGCTTCCGGTCACGAAGGGTTGCCTTATGTANTAGACCGCTACTTCGGCAACGGAGTGCCGCTCGCTCCTGCGGAGGTGACTATGACAGANACATCCGTAAGCTGGACTCCGGTGACGGAAGCACTGCTCGGAGGGTATCTGGAACCGGGTAAGATGCGNTATGAAGTATATGTCAACGACCGCTTCATCGGCTCGACCGACGGTACTTCCATGGCGATAGAGCTTGATCCGGATGTCACCGTGANCGCTTATTACGCTTACGTTGCAGCCACATGCAACGGACAGGTTTCGGAACGCACCAAATCCAACAAAACGATTTTCGGCTCGCCGCTCGCGTTGCCCTACACCNTTGTCCCCACAGCNGAACAAGCCGATATCTGCCGNATATTCAATGTAGACGGCAGCCCCGACTACGGCACCTGGGAATTCTACGAGACCCGCTGGCATGAGCCGGTGTTCGCGTCAGGCTGGAGCCGCCAGGCGGCGGATGACTGGTTGATTCTGCCCCCGGTAGACTGCAGTGATATCACACATGCCTACAAGNTTACGCTNGACGCCATATGCGGTGGACTGACNGGTAAGGATGAGCGCTTCGAGGTGTGGTGTGGCAACGCGCCCGACCCGAAAGCCATGAATACACTCATCATCCCGGAGACACAGGTGACAGAATTCATCACCGCGGGATGGGAGACATTCTCCAATCTGTTCGTGCCCAAGCAACCGGGAGCCACCTACGTGGCCATCCGCGCGGTATCACCGGCCGACCAGCACTCTCTTATCGTGCGCAGAATCATCATCGAACCCACCGAGGAGCCGGCCAATGTGCCGGAAGCACCCGTGAATTTCACGGTTATCGANAAGGATGATGCCTCGCTGACAGCCACCGTCACACTCGTNATGCCCGACAAGACGATTGCAGGCNCCGACATTCCCGCTGACGCCAACCTGATAGCCCACGTCGGCATAGATGAGAAATGGGATGAACGTAAGGCTCAACCCGGGGAGAAACTCACGCTGACCATCGACACTTATCAGGGTGACAACCGACTCGTGGCTTANTGCACACTCGACGGCCAACGCGGCCAGGAGGCCAACGCCAACATCTTCACCGGCACGATTCCGCCAAACTTCGTGGAGAATTTCGACAGCGAGGTGAGCCGTGACAACATGAGCGTCACAATGACATGGGACGCACCCGTGCGTGGTCAGGAGAATCTCGAAGGATACTACAGCCCCGAAGGTATGCACTATTGGCTGATGGAACAGCAGCCGGATGAATATGGCGCACCCCAGTGGGTGCCGACCAAGAATCTCGGCGATGTGCATGAATATACCTATACACTCCCTGAAGGAGAGCCGCTGCAGGTGAAATATGTAGGCATCGCAGCCGCCAACAACGGAGGCATCTCCGACGCCATTTATTTCGCNTACCGTCAGATAGGACCGCCCTACAGTGGAGAGATTCATGAGACATTCATAGTGGGCAATGAACCCGGCATCAATTACACTCCCCTTCTGACTCAGGCACCGGATGATTCCTACACCAACCTATGGCTATTCGTCATGCCNGAAGAATTTGGCGCAGATCTCTGGAATCCGGATATTCCCTACGCCATGGGTTGCGCNACGGCGGAGGATGAGGAGTCCGGCAAGGGTCGGCTTCAGTTGCCGAAATTCTCCACTGAGAATGTGAAGGANCCGGGTCTGACNCTGACGCTATGGACATCCGCACCCTGTCTGGCCCCTGTATCGGTNTACGCGATGACCTACGGCACAAGAATGGCNAAGATCGCGGAGATACCCGCCTCCGNCAAGGGATGGCAGGATATCATCGTGCCTATGCCGGAGATTTACCGCGACATGCCCTGGATTCAACTCGCCATCGACAGCGACCTCCCCGATTATTATACCTGGACATTGATCGGAGGATACCGTTTCGGCACGGTCGACCTCTCGGCCACCGANGNNCCGGCAGTCGCGAAACCGACTGTCTTCGGCGGGCGTGGAGAGATTATCTTCTACGGCGCCGAGGGTGAGAAAATCACGGTGTACTCCCTTGACGGCACAATCCTCGCCCACAATTGGGGAGCGCATTATCAGGACTGCATCCATCTTCCGGCAGGCACATATNTCGTGATGATCGGAGAGAATGTGCAGAAAGTAATCGTACGCTAAAATTAATCTTGANNANCAATCCCGGGGCGNACAGGCCCCGGGATTTACAATATCATATCATCATGAACAAAAACTCAATCTTAGCATTGTCGCTTCTTTTGGCGGCGGGGTTGCCGGCTTCGGCTGCTTCCGCGACTTCAGCCGGGAAAGCGACTTCAGAGAGAAGCCTTTCCGGCGCTTCCTTCCACGCATGGATGGGGGCAACCGACACACAGACAGCCGGATGGTATGACTTCTCGACGGATGGCAACTATTCCATCCTATGGTCGAACATCATGTCGGAATACGGNATTAACCTCAACAACGCATGGATGCGCGACGGTCTGCTCTGCGGACTCGGAGTCAGCGACCTCGGCGGCCTGATCATCTACAACAACTACGTGGAGCTGGANCCNACCACCGGGCGTATGCTTNNTGAAGTGGCAATGGCCCCTGACAATCTNATCGATATGACCACCTATTATGAAAGCTGCGCCTACGTGGCGGCGGATGATCATATCTACGGATTCATACAGAACAGCGANGTCAACGACGGCATCTACAATTTCTGTTGCTCACCGGCAAGCAATCCCGCCGATATAACCGTCATCGCCAAGATCGCGAAATCAACGGACCGTGCCAAGGCGATGTGTTACAATCCGACGGACAACGGCCTNTATGGAGTATCGTATGNCGGAGAATTCATCAAGATTTCCCTTGACGGGGANATCACCCCTATCTTCAATCTCGAACTGGATAACCTGAAGAATGCGAAGACGGCATTGGCTTACAGTCCTTTCGACGGCTGCTTCATGTACACCCCGATGTACTACGAATATGCCACCCAGCTCTATCACATCTATCCCGAGGAGAAGCGTATGCGCTTCATACGCAATTTCCCGACNGACAACCAGTTCTTCGTGCTTCTGAACGATGATTTCACCTACAACGCGGAATCACCGGCGATGCCCACACTCGTAAGTGAGGATTTCGCNGCCGGNGCACTTGAGGGTTCATTCACACTGAAGATGCCGGCGACCACGCTNGGCGGAGGTGCCCTTTCGGGGACATTGGACTATTCCGTATTCATTGACAATGTAAAAGTGTCGGCCGGCAATGCCAATGCAGGAAGCGATGCTGTAATCACTGTAGGCCCGCTCGAGAATGGTGAACATGTGCTTCGTGTGAGCTGCCGCGTGGCGAATGGTCCGGAGGGAGCACCCATCGCCGTGACCCATTACTTCGGCAACGGTATGCCTTTGGCNCCGGAGGAGGTGACCATGACGGANACNTCAGTCAGCTGGACACCCGTGACCGAGGCTGAACTCGGAGGCTACCTTGAGCCGGGAAAGATGCGCTATGAGGTCTACATCAACGACCGATTCATAGGCTCGACGGATGCCACATCGATGGATATCGAACTTGATCCGGAGATTACCGTGCAGGCATATCACGCCTATGTGGCGGCAAGCTGCAACGGCCAGGTGTCGGAGCGCACGGAATCCAACAAGATTATCTTCGGCGCGCCTCTGCCTCTCCCCTACACTGTAGTGCCTACGAAGGATCAGGCGGAAATCACAGCCACGTTCAATGAGGATGGCAGCCCGGAATACGGCACATGGCAGTATTGGGAGACCCGCTGGGGCGGCGATGTATTCGCATCAGGCTGGAGCTACGAGAGNCCGGACGACTGGTTGATTCTTCCTCCGGTGGATTGCGCCGATCTCTCGCATGCCTACCGCGTGACGCTCGAAGCTATCGCCGGAGGTTCACCCGGAGTCGGCGACGAGGAACGCTTCGAGGTGTGGTGCGGCANCGCCCCGACNCCCGAGGCNATGACTACCCTCGTGATACCCGANACCCGCGTCAAGAATNACTACAGCGACGGNTGGGAGGTATTCTCCAACGTATTCGTACCCAAATCGGCCGGCGCGACCTATGTGGCAGTCCGCNCCGTNTCNGNGNCCGACCAGTATTCGCTTGTCGTGCGTAATATCAAGATNGAGGCAACGGATATCGCAGCAGACGTGCCCGCCGCTCCCTCTGACCTGACGTTGAAATCCAAGAGNGATGCCGANCTGACGGCCACAATCACGTTCACCATGCCCACGGAAACGATAACNGGCAATGTGATTCCGGCAGATGCCGACCTGAAGGTGACCGCAGCTGTCGGCGATAATACCGACTCTCGCNCAGGACGNCCCGGAGAAACGATTGAGATGACCGTCGATACCAAGCAGGGAGATAATCGTGTAGTGGTATATTGCACNCTCGATGGTCAGGCCGGTCAGGAGACCTCCGTCACAGTCTACACCGGCACCATCCCGCCNAACTTCGTAGAGAATCTCTCGNNTGAGGTCAGCCGCGACAATATGAGCGTNCGCCTGACATGGGAACCTCCGCTGGGNGGCCAGGAGAACCTTGAGGGATATTACAGTCCGGANGGNATGCACTATTGGCTGATGGAGCTGGATGTGGACACTGAATTTGAAGACAGCGAATGGGTGCCNACCAAAGATCTCGGCAATGTGCTCGAATATACCTATGAACTTCCTGCCGGAACACGTCAGGCCGTCACGTATCTCGCCATCGCTGCCGCAAACGAGGGTGGCATCTCAGGTGCGATCTGGTATGTATATCCCGTGCTGGGCACTCCCTANAAACCTGAAATCGTAGAGGATTTCGTAAGAGGTAACGGTTATGCCGGTCCGAAATACACTCCGGTGCTGACTCCCAAGGCCGGAGCGGATTATGATTCCGAATGGAACATCTGTATGCCGGAGGATCTCGGAAGCGAGCTTTGGGATCCCGAGATTCCCTACGCATTCATCAACTTCGCCTCGGGCGAGACTGCGGCNAAGGGTCGTCTGCAGTTGCCCAAATTCTCCACTGAGGGGCTGAAGACACCCGGATTCACGCTCACTTCATGGACCTCGGCACCATGTGGCGGACCGATCNCGGTCTATGCCTCCACTTATGGAAAGAAAATGACCAAGATTGCTGAACTGATTGCAGTGAACGATGGCTGGCATGACTACGTGATTCCCCTGAGCGAGGAATATCAGAATATGCCTTGGATTCAGCTTACAATCGACACCACCCTCCCNGATCCGGAGACATACGCCATGATCGGAGGATATCGTTTCGGAGAGGTCGATCTCTCGGGCGTCAGCGAGATTGACGGCACATCCGGCAAGATATTCGGAGGTATCGGNGANATAGTAGTANGCGGGTATGAAGGAGAGAGTGTAAGCGTCTANTCCCTCGACGGCCGACTCTGCGCCTATTGCGCCGAAGCGGCATCCGACGTGCGCCTTAAGGTAGCGGCAGGCATCTACACCGTAGTCTGCGGTGGTGAAACCGCGAAGGTCATCGTCAGATAATCAGCCGCAACAGAATCCTATCGTAAAAATAAGAGCGGTGCCGGATCTCTTGATGATCCGGCACCGCTTTGCGTCAGGAGTCGCAACCCTCAAGTGTTAAAAACGACTCCATATCGGGCATTATTTACTATTAATTCCTAAAAGATTTTGTAGTTAGCTGATTTATAACTAACTTTACAACGTGTTTTTCATAGTATTAAATTAAGATTAAGGTTTCGGTCTATCCCTTTGTGAAAAGGGATAGATTTTTTATTTATAGTTTGACCAATAAAAAATATGTTCCGGCCTCAATTGAATACATCGCGGAGCACCTCAAGCGACTTCAGATCCTCACCCACGGGGAGATGGAGGGAATAATANCGGAGNAGCCATTGCAGAAGTTGGCGACGCTGACCCACATTGAATCTGAATCNGTGGAGATTCCNGAAATTCATACGCATCAGGAGGGNAATGTAGGCGGCTTCGGCAGCCGGAATGAAATGACGGTGGAGCGGAGGGATGTCGGCGAATGACCCATCCTGCATATCGAATACCCGTCCGGGGCGGTAACTGTCAAGATCAGGGGATATGCCGGCGAAGGGGAGCAAGCGTATGAGGAAGGCTATATGATAGTTGGAGATTCCCCTTTCGAGNGTATCNANNGAATGGAGGGCGGAAAGCAGAAACCGCCACATCGGCTCATCCGCCTCGGAGGCACGCAGCAATCTGTTGAGAAATTCCGCCATGAATACCGTCATCGCCCCCTTGACGGGATCGAAGTAAAGGTTACGCCAGAGATGAGGGGATGAGATTTCCCCGATAAACTGCAGNTCGCGCGTCTCGCGGAAATTCACCTCNGTCTCNATCAAGGCGAGCGGCGACAGACGGGCACGCCTCATCCGGGCGGNNTTGCCNTTGCCGGCACCCACAAGGAGAGCCACCCGNCCACGTTGGCGGGTGAAGAGGGTCACTATGTCATTGCGATCATTGTGGCGGATTGTCTGGAGCACTATTCCGGTGAGCTTCGTAAGCATAGATTTAAAATTCTTTATCTTATAAACTAAACAGAGAGGGGTTTTGTTATAAAGATGAAAGCTGACCGAATCCGGGGGCATTCCGGAGGAAAGTCTGCTAACCGAATCCTCTAATTTATCAAAACTATAACTATGGCAGACACACAGAAGAGCCTTAAGGGCACNAAAACAGCACAATATCTGGCAACGGCATATGCTGCCGAGTCAATGGCAGTGACACGATACACCTACTATGCTCAGCAGGCTCAGAAAGATCAGTANTATCAGTATGCGAATATCATCAATGAGACAGCTGACAACGAGCTTCACCACGGCAAGATATTCCTGAAATATCTGGTTGACGGTGGCGTGACCAACGGCGCGGCTACCGTTGACTCCGGAGTTCTGAGCGACACAATCAACAATCTGAAGATTGCCGCCGCCGAGGAACAGTCGGAGGGNGTGGATCTCTACAAGGAGGCAGCCGAAGTGGCAAAGTCGGAGGGCTTCGATGAGATCGCCGCACGCTTCCTGGCTATCGCGAGCGTAGAGGCTCACCATGAGGCACGCTTCAACAAGATGCGTGAGCGTATCGAGAANGGCACGGTATGGAAACGTGACCAGCCCGTGAAGTGGCAGTGTCAGGTCTGCGGATATATCTACGAGGGCACAACTCCTCCCGAGAAATGTCCGGCTTGCTACCACCCCTACCAGCACTTCATGGTAGAACCCGAGAACATCTGATTATAAAAAGGCATTCCCTATCATATTATCCGACACTCCATCCNNGGGGTGTCGGATTTCTTTATTCTGATATACATGCTCCGGAATTACGGCTTNTGCCTCTCTTTTTTGCAATCTGATTCTTCTGTTCGTTCACTTTATCAATTTGCAAGCTTGCGTGACGCGATGCNAGAGTCGTCACATTGNGNCACTTACACTTGTCAGCCATCACGGTTTATGACTGCGGTATTTTAAATTTACGCCATTGCATTTTGGATATGCGGGGAGAGGATTTTTGGAGTTAAAGTGCTATGAATTAGTGCATTTTATATCTATAAAATTTGGTCATTAGCGAAAAAGTTATTACCTTTGCACGTGTTTTTCATGGTATTAGATTTAAGGTTAGAGGATTAGTTGTCGAGAGACAATTAATCTTTTTTCTTTTTATCCTATTTCACTGAAATTCCATAAAAATATTTCGCGGGGATATCGGCCATAATNGGCGATATCCCCGCAAATTTACTTTACTTGTATTTACTTATAGGGGTCGGTATCCTCAGCGAAGTATAAGCATGGCNTCGCCGTAGGCTCCGAAACGGTAACCCTCCTTGACGGCNACCTCATAGGCATTCATGACATTGCGGTAGCCTCCGAAGGCCGACACCATCATCAGCATTGTCGAGAGGGGAAGATGGAAATTCGTCACCATCGATGTGCAGACCGTGAAATCATAGGGAGGGAATATAAACTTGTTGGTCCAGCCGGTATAAGGCATGATGTGNCCATTCATGCAGACCGACGATGAGATGGCCCGAAGCACGGAGGCTCCCACGGCACAGACATTATGACCGTTGTCNTTGGCCANATTGACCATATCCACGAGATCGCCGTCGACGATCATCTCCTCACTGTCCATGCGGTGCTTCGTCAGGTCCTCCACATCGATATCGCGGAAGTTACCCTTGCCGCAATGGAGGGTGAGGAAACCGCGCTCGACACCCTTGATTTCGAGTCGCTTCATCAGCTCGCGACTGAAATGCAGNCCGGCGGCGGGAGCCATGACTGCACCNTCATGCTCGGCGAAGATATTCTGGTAACGGTCGGCATCCTCCGGCTCGACGGGGCGCGTGATATACTCCGGCAGGGGCGTCTCGCCCAAAGCGTAAAGAGCCTCCTTGAATTCATCGTGAGGGCCGTCGTAGAGGAAACGNAGTGTGCGGCCGCGCGAGGTGGTGTTATCGATCACCTCGGCCACCATGCTGTCATCCTCACCGAAGTAGAGTTTGTTGCCGATACGGATCTTACGGGCCGGCTCCACGAGCACATCCCAGAATTTATTCTCAACATTCAGTTCGCGGAGCAGGAACACCTCTATGCAGGCTCCTGTCTTCTCCTTATTGCCGTAGAGACGGGCAGGAAATACCTTGGTATTATTGAACACCATTACATCCCCCTCCTCAAAGAAATTGATGATTTCCTTGAAGATATGATGGGAAATTTCACCGGTCTTCGCATCGAGCACCATAAGGCGGCATTCGTCGCGATTCTCGGAGGGATACTGTGCGATGAGTTCGTCAGGCAGTTTGAACTTGAACTGCGAGAGCTTCATTGACGTGAAATGTAGACTGAGATCATCAGACATGGCTTTCTGTATTTTGAGAGAAAGTGTTTGGAAGAGGCCGCTGAGGGCGGCGTTCGCGATTATTCAAATTTTTCTTTATAAGATCAGGTTTCCTAAGGACGGGGTGCGGGAAGGGGATGCTCCCTGAGCCAATCTTCCGGCAATTCAAGCGGGCACTCCGATATCATGCGGACGGCTTCATCGACACTGATGCACTCCGAGACCCTTACGGGGCCTACAGCCGTGCGCCTCAGGCCTACGAGATGCGCGCCGCTGCCGAGAGCCTGCCCGAGGTCACGCGCAAGGGCTCGGATGTAGGTGCCCTTGCTGCAGACAATCCGCAAGGTCATATCGCGGCCGTCGAATCCGAGGAGTTCGAATTCATCGATAACGAGAGGCTTGGCCGCCAGCTCCACCTCTACCCCTTTGCGGGCATCGAGATAGGCGCGGCGTCCGTCGACCTTGACGGCGGAGAAAACCGGGGGCACCTGCATTATGTGTCCCGTGAATCTGGGGAGAGTCTCAAGAATCATACTCTCGGTGACGTGTTCATAGGGATACACCGCGTCTATCTCTTTCTCGAGATCGAAACTGGGAGTGGTGGCTCCGAGACGCATGGTGGCCACATATTCCTTTCGGCCCGCCTGCAGGGCGTCGATGCCCCGCGTGGCTTTTCCGGTGCAGACGAGAAGTACGCCTGTGGCCAAGGGATCGAGCGTGCCCGCATGACCCACTTTAAACTTCCTTACCCCGAGACGGCGCTGCACCGCACCGCGAATCCGCTTCACGGCGTCGAATGAGGTCCACCCCAGGGGTTTGTCGATACCTAATACTTCTCCGGTCACAAAATCCATTCGTGTGTAGAGGGTTTATAGGTTTGATAATATAGATAGTATAATAACGTCGGATGAGACCCTATATTGTATCTCCGGAATACCTCCGCAGGTAAAACGGAAGAGGGTCAGAAGTGTATCATTGCCAAAGGAGGCAGATGATGCCCATCAGGACACAATAGATAGAGAACCAGACGAGCTTTCCTTTCTTCACGAGCTGAAGCATCCATTTACAAGCGGCGCAACCCACGACGAAAGCCACGGCGAAGCCTATGAGCAGCACACTCCAATCAATGCCACCTTGAGAGCCGGCCGGAGCCGTGAGCATATCCTTGGTGTCGAGAAGGGCCTCTCCGAGAATGGGTATAATCACCATCAGGAAGGAGAAAGAGGCCACTTTCTCGCGCTTGTCGCCGATGAGGATACCGGTGGCGATGGTGGTGCCGCTTCGTGAAAGGCCGGGGAGCACGGCAAGGGCCTGCGCGCAACCGATAACGAACGCATCAAGCCAGGTTATATCCCTCCCTTTGGAGGGGGAGATCATCCGACCGCCGATACGGTCGCTGAAATGAGCGAAGGCCAGAAGACAGGCCGTCACCAGCAGACAAACGCCGACGACAGTGAGCCCATCGCCGAAGAACTGCTCCACATAGTCCTTGAAACAGACACCGACGATTCCTATAGGGATGCAGGATATGAGAATCTTGCACACATACCAGAAGTTATCATCGCGTTTGAATGTGAAGAAGCTTTTGCAAAGAGCGTAGAACATGGGCCACAGCACNACAATTGTAGAACAGACTGTTGCGGCATGCACCATTATGTCGAATTGCAGGATATCATCCTTGGGGATGTCGATTCCGAGAATCTCGCGGAAAATCTCAAGATGTCCGCTGGATGATATGGGGAGATACTCGGCGAGACCTTGCACGAGGCCGAGTATAAGCGCGTCAAGCCAATCCATGACTATTGTATTTATAAGTTACAGACGATTATTTTTCTGCCGGAGTCTCAGCCGCTGATTCCTTGAGGGGAGCCGCCGGAGCCTCATCGGTATTCTTTTTACGCGGGCCGGCAATTATGGCGAAAGCCATAAGCAGGAAGCCGAGAAATGCCACCGTCGGCCCGACAATGATGCGACGTGTGGAGAATATATCGGGATTGAATCCCCCCTCGACGCTGCTGGAGCCACCGCTCATGAGCACGAACCCGAGGATGATGAGCACGAGGCAACCGGCCATCATAAGGAGATTTTTCTTGGGGAATAATGAATAATTGTCAGCCATATCTTAGGGTTTGATCAATGGAAGAGTTCGGAATAGTCTTTGCGGAGATAACGGCCTGTGGCGAGGGATGCGGTCAGAGCGCATATGCCGCCGCCGAGCAGGATGAGCGCCAGGGAGGTCAGCCCGAAGAGGGGCCATGGAATGACGTTGGAGATATCGGTGAAACCGGCTTTCGGGGCCATAAGGAGGGCCAGGGCGAGAATACATGAAGCGATAAGCCCCGAGAGCAACCCCGCGCAGCAGTTGCGCCATACGACCGGACGGCGGATGAAGCCGTTGGTAGCCCCGACGAGCTGCATCGTGTGGATTATGAAGCGTCGGGCGTAAATGGTGAGATGGACCGTATTGTTGATCAGCACGAACGATATCAGAAGAAGCACGATGGCGATGATGCCGAGAATCATGGAGAGGCGTCCGATATTACTGTTCATCGTAGCGACGAGATCACCGCCGGGCATCGCCACCTCCTCCACTCCGGGGAGTGCGAGGAGCACTTTCTGCATCCTGTCCAGCGAATCAGGGTTGCTCCAGGCGGCGGGCATAGTGAAGGAAATCTCGGGAGAGAGCGGATTGACACCGAAAATCGCTTCAAGATCTTCCCCGGTGTCATTTTTCCATGCCTGCAGGGCTTCGTCGCGGGTGATCAGACGTAGATTGCGACAGAAGGGGCGGTTCTGGAGCAGCTTGAGGGTGTTGGCGGCAGATGAGTCGGATATACTGTCGGCCATTATGACGCTTATCTCCAGACTCTCCTGAAGGCGTTGAGTCTCACGGCGGGCNGAGGTCGTCACCAGGGCGATTATCCCTATGATGAGCAGCACGAGGGTCACGCTGACTATTGTCGTGGCGTGAGCCGCCCAATAAGATATTTTTACTTCTTTACCTTTTTTCATTTCAATCATCGGCGCCGCCGGGGGGAGGTTGGGATGGGTAAACGATATGTTACGCAGGCGTGCGCGAATTGCAAAATTAATACTTATTCACGCCGTTGTCAATAGTTTCAGCGATTTTTTGTAAATTTGCAGTTGAAAAAAAGCTCTTTGAGATATGACCCCAGACTTTTCGCCGCGCAAGGCGGCTTTCCATACACTCGGCTGCAAGCTGAATTTCGCAGAAACATCCACGATCGGGAAAATGCTTTCCGAGCGNGGATTCAGGCGCGCCAACCCTGAGGAGGAACCGGATATCGTGGTTGTCAACACCTGCTCCGTCACGGAAATGGCCGACAAGAAGGGGCGTTCGCTCATACGCCGGCTTTCGCGCCGTTGGCCCGAAGCGACATTGGTCGTGACNGGCTGCTACGCGCAACTCAAGCCGGATGAGGTGGCGGCGATCGAGGGNGTCGACATTGTGCTCGGCTCGAATGAGAAGCTGCGTATATCGGAATATCTCGATATGTGGGAGAGGGAGCATCGTCCGGTCGTGGAATCCACACGTCCGCAGGAGATAACGGAGTTCCGCCCCTCGTGCGAGCGGGGCGACCGCACACGCTGGTGGCTCAAGGTGCAGGATGGNTGCGATTACTATTGCACATACTGCACCATTCCTTATGCCCGGGGCCGCTCGCGCTCGGGACGAATCGCCGATCTCGTGAGTCAGGCCCGGAAAGCGGCCGAGGCGGGGGGACGCGAGATTGTGCTGACGGGGGTGAATATCGGGGAGTTCGGCCGTGATACGGGTGAATCCTTCCTTGATCTGCTCAAGGCTCTCGACTCGGTGGAGGGGATAACGCGATACAGAATATCGAGTATCGAACCGAATCTGCTGACGGAGGAGATTATCTCTTGGGTNGCTGANAAATCNAGGGCCTTCATGCCCCACTTCCATATTCCTCTGCAGGCCGGCTCCGACCATGTGCTGAAACTGATGAATCGTCGTTATGATACGGCTCTTTTNGCTTCAAGGATAGANACGGTGAAACGCCTTATCCCGGATGCCTTTATCGGCGTGGATGTCATCGCGGGGGCGCGTGGGGAGACGGTGGAGGAATGGNATAAATCGCTGGAATTCATCCGTTCTCTCGATGTNACCCGCCTGCATGTATTCCCCTATTCCGAGCGTCCGGGGACGGCGGCTCTGATGATGAATGCCGAATCGGTGGATCCGGCAGAACGCCATCGGCGTGTGGCGGTGCTTCAGAATATTTCCGAAGGTAAACTCCGGGAGTTTTCAGAATCCATGGTCGGGAGTGTGCGCCCCGTGCTCTGGGAGCACGCGNTACACGACGCTCCGGCCGATATGCCGTTGATGTCGGGATTGACCGACAATTACCTCCGCGTCGTGGCTCCACTTGACGAGACTCTTCTGAACACTATCACTCCGGCTCGCCTTGAGGGGATTGATCCCGATCGGGAGGAGACCCTCGCGGCCACAGTCGTCAAAACCGAATAAACCTTATACCCCCATATGAAATCTCTGGCAATCATAATTCTCAATTGGAACGGATTGGAGTTGCTGAAGAAGCTGCTTCCTACGGCCGTGGAATATTCCGTCAGCGAAGACTCTGACCTCATAGTGGCCGACAACGGCTCGACCGACGGCTCATGCGAATGGATCGAGGCCAATTGTCCGGAGGTGAAGATTCTCAGGTTTACCGAGAATCTCGGATTCGCCGCAGGCTATAATCGTGCGATCGAGGAGACGGGATATGAATATACCATCCTGTTGAATTCCGATGTGGAGGTGACGCCGGGATGGTGGCAGCCTATGTTGTCGTTCATGAAGTCTCATCCCGAGGTAGCGGCATTGCAACCGAAGATTCGGTCGTATTTCAGGCGGGATTATTTCGAATATGCGGGTGCGGCCGGAGGCTATCTCGACAATCTGGGGTATCCCTATTGCCGGGGGAGGGTGTTTGACAATGTGGAGAAAGATGAGGGGCAATATGATGGAGAGGCTATCGATGTGGCATGGGCTTCCGGAGCAGCGCTGATGGTCAGGGCCTCCGTATATCTCGCCCTCGGAGGACTTGACGCCGACTTCTTCGCGCATATGGAGGAAATCGATTTATGTTGCCGCATGATAGCGGCCGGCCACAGGGTCTGCGCCATCTCGGATTCCCACGTGTTTCATATGGGGGGAGCCTCCCTGCCCAAAGGGAATCCCAAGAAGACTTATCTTAATTTCCGCAACAACCTGCTCCTGCTTCATAAGAATCTTCCGAAGAAGAGAGGAAGGAGGGTGCTGTTTATCAGGCGTCTCGCCGACACATTGGCTTTCGGGATGTTTCTGCTCAAGGGTCAATGGGGGGATGCCAAGGCCGTGATCCGCGCGCATAATGACTTCCGCCGGATGCGTCGCAACTATACCCGGCATCCCGACACCGACATTCTCCGCACNCTCCCCGGCGCCGACCGCAGCATCCTCATCGACCATTATCTCCGCCACCGAATTTAAGGAGAAATCAATAACGTAACAGTAGCTANCAAAAACGGAATATTTACATCATATGAGCAGACCTCTTTTTCTTGTGAGTAACGATGATGGATACCGCGCACGCGGTGTGCATGAACTGACACGCCTTCTGGCTNAAATCGGCGATGTGATCGCAGTATGTCCGGAAGGACCCCAATCGGGCAAATCAATGGCGATNACAGTCAACGAACCATTGCGTCTGACAGAGATCAACGATTATGCCGCTACGGAGCCGACCGTCAAGTGGTATCATGTAAACGGNACTCCNACCGACTGNGTGAAGCTCGCCATGCATACCCTATTCAGTGATGACCGACGTCCGNATATGGTNTGCACGGGAATCAACCATGGNTCGAACGCTTCAATCAACGTGATTTACTCCGGCACAATGGGAGCAGCAATGGAGGGATGCGCAGCCGGGATACCTTCGGTCGGTTTCTCNCTATGCGATCATTCGCCTTCTGCTGATTTCGCTCCGATNCTGCCGTATGTGCGCCAAGTGGTGGAGGCAGTATTGGCCAAAGGACTTCCNGAAGGGGTATGTCTGAACGTTAACGCTCCCAAGGGAGAAGTCCTCAAGGGGCTAAGGGAGACTGTGGCCTGCCGCGGACATTGGAGCGATGAATATGCCGAATATACGGATCCGCACGGTCANCCCTATTACTGGCTGACAGGCCGCTTTATAAATGANGAGCCTGACAACCCCGACACGGATGACGCTCTTCTGGCCGAGGGCTACGTGACGGTCGTCAGCTGTGCTCTTGACCGCACGGTGAAATTACCCTCCATATTCTGAACAAAGAGAGTGGCNGCCGCAACTATTATGACGCAGCCGATGTTTTATAAATGGAAGTTAAACTTCGCAGAACATCTAAAAAAATATCTCTTATGTTAAGCAAACGTCTCGAAGACGCTCTGAATGAGCAAATCAATGCCGAACTGTGGTCGGCCTATCTTTATCTCTCAATGTCTATCGATTTCGAACATAAGGGTCGTCCGGGGTTCGCCAACTGGTTCAGAGTACAGTTCCAGGAGGAACAGGCACATGCCCTCGCCCTCATCGATTATCTTCACGCCCGCGACGCACGTCCGGTGCTGAAACCTATAGCGGATGTGCCCGATTCATGGGCTACGGCCAAGGATGCCTTCACGGCTACGCTCGAACATGAACGCAAGGTGACGGCGCTCATAAATTCACTCTACGCCACAGCGGAGGAGGAGAAGGACTTCGCCACCCGCCAGAAGCTGAATACATTCGTGGCCGAGCAGGTCGAGGAGGAGGAGACNGTGCAGCAGATTCTCGACGACCTGGCTCTTGTCGGAGACGACGGCGTCGGAATCTTCCAGCTCGACCGTGAGCTCGGAGCCCGCACTTACGTCGCTCCCAACCTCTGATTATATTCCAATTATTGAAACTTTTAAGGCCGGATACCTGCGTTGACCGCTTGTATCCGGCTATCGCATATGATTTCGGACGATACAAGCTCTTTGCCGACTCGCAAATTTTTAGTAAATTTGCAATCGGGGAATTCCATCCGAACCGTAACGGGTGTTTTCAACCCTGCCTCACGGGGCGGGTGGGATGTTCTGAACTAATATTTAATCTATTGACTGTTTTCTCGTGAAAATATTCCCGGCTCCTGCGCTGCAGGAAATTCTTACAGCCACCTGCGAAGCGCAGAACATAGACTCTCTTGAACTTCTTGAACGGACGGCCAACGCCGTGTGCTATGAAATTATGTCGCGGTTTCTCCCGGGACAGCGCATCGTCGTCATCGCCGGTCCGGGCGACAATGGAGCCGTGGCTCTGTCAGCGGCCAGAATGATGTTCGAGCGCGGCTACCGCAATCTTGAGATTTTCCTCTTCAATACCGAACCTCCGCTCAGCCACGACTGCGACGAGGCCTGCAAGAAACTCATCACGCTGGATGGNATAGACTTCACGGAGGTGAAGCGTGAGTTCACGCCCCCCTATCTGAGCAACAACGATGTTGTCATCGATGCCCTCTACGGGGCCGGGGTGGCCGATCCGTTCCCGCTTACGGGGGGATTCGCGATGCTGACCCGGTATATCAATGACTCCGGAGCATACGTCATCTCCCTCGACGTGCCATCCGGTCTCCACGGAGAACGGAACAACGGCGCGTTGCGCCGCGATATGATACACGCGAATCTTACGCTCGTATTCCAACTTCCGCGTCTCTCCTTTTTCCTTGAGGATAACGCCGACATCATCGGAGAATGGAAACTTCTCGATCTGGAATATGACTCCGACAAGATAAAATCCCTGTCATCCGACTTCATGCTCGTAGAGGCGAAAAGNGTGCGCCCCCTGCTGCAGCCCCGTCGCCCCTTCTCCGGAAAACGCGACTACGGATCGGCGCTTATTTTCGCCGGTTCGGTGGGAATGATGGGTGCGGCCGTGATGTGCGCACGCGCGACACTACGGGCCGGGGCGGGACTGGCGACGGTCCACAGTGCCAAACGGGGCATCAATATTCTCCAGACAGCCGTNCCCGAGGCGATGTTCGAGATGGACCGCGACGAGCATTTCATCACCGACATGACGCTGCATCATACGCATCAGGCTGTCATCGTCGGCCCGGGTATCGGCACCCGCGACAAGACTATCGACGCACTTGAGTCGTTGCTAAAGAATTGCCACATGCCTCTGCTGCTCGACGCCGATGCCCTCAACTGTATCTCCAAGCGCCCGGCATTGCTCACAATGCTTCCGCAGAATACGATCATCACTCCGCACATCGGGGAATTCGACCGTCTCTTCGGCGAACAGAACTCAGCCGAGGAGCGTCTGCTGAAGGCGATGGAAATGGCGAAGCGNTACGGCATCATTATCGTGCTGAAAGGACATTTCACGGCTATCGTGCGCCCGAGCGATCCATCCGGCAAGGAATACGGCAAAGTCTATTTCAACTCCACCGGCAATCCGGGAATGGCTACGGCAGGGGCAGGAGATGTGCTGACGGGTGTCATAGCAGCATTCCTCGCCCAGGGATACCGTCCGGAACAAGCCGCCACAATGGGGGTATATATCCATGGTCTGGCCGGTGATCTCGCCGCTCAGGAATTCGGCGAGGTCGGAATGACCGCCGGAGATATCTCCGATTANATAGGACGTGCCATCCGGCTCATCGTCACCCGAGGCGAACTTCCAAACCCACTCTGACAAATCTCTTCCGTATATGAAAGCCCTGTTCTTCATTCTCCCCCTCCTCGCCATGGCCGCCCCGGCCGGCGCGCAACAGACCAAAGTGCTCACCGCTGAAAAGCATAATGAGTACGGCCTTGTCTATTCTCTGCCCATCACGGCTCTACAGGTGACAGTCACCGCCGAGAAGGAGACTCGTATCGCCGGACCCTATGCCAAATATGCCAAGAAATATCTGGCCAATGACCGTATCATCGCCGAGAGTGGAGAGGAATGGACTCTGCTATCCGTGGATGTCAAACCCTACGGCGCGGTAGACCCCGACTCGCGTTATCTCATGCAGCTCAAAGCGGGAGCGACGACTTTTATCGGNGTGGCTCAGGACGGAATGCTTCTCTCCATCAACTGTGAGCCGGAGGCTCCNGCAANNNNCAAGNCCNGGGANCTTCCNCAACCCTCTCAGGGACGCCCCACAGGCAAGGAATACCTCAAATATGTGGATGAGGATTTCATAGCATCGCAGTCGACTGCCAAACAGGCCCAGATGCTCGCGGAGAATATCATGGAGGTNCGCGACGCCCATATCTCTCTTACCCGGGGGACAGCCGACAATATGCCGACAGACGGTCGGCAGCTCGAACTGATGCTCAATTCGCTGCGCGACCAGGAGGAGGCTATGACCGCCGCATTCACGGGCAGCACATATACGGAGACAATCAGCCACACCTATACTTATGTGCCCGAAGAGGACGGGACGGAGATTCTTTTCCGTTTCTCTGACTTCAAGGGGTTCTGCGCTCCNAACGATTATGCAGGCGCACCGGTGCAGATAAGAGTGAACATCACCGCCGAGGGTGCCCTCCCTGTCGATGAGAAGGGTGTCGAAAAACAGTTGCCTAAGGATGCNGTCAGATATTGCATACCGGGCGATGCACAGATAACAATCGCATACGATGGGGAAACTCTATACAACCGAGAGCTGGAATTCTCACAGTTCGGAGTNGTGTTCGGTCTGGCCCCCACCCTATTCACCGACCGTAAAGCCCCGACCTATGCCATCTTCAACCCTATCACCGGCGGGATAAAGGAGATAGGGACGATACAGCAGTAATCCCGGTTGCCCCTCCACATAAAACATTTGACGCTTATGCCCCAATCCGAAGCCGCCGCTCCCCTTTCACTGCGGCAATTCACCGCTCTCCTCAGCCGGCATATCAATCTCAATCCGGAGCTGCAAGGGAGGTGGGTCGTGGCCGAACTCAGTGATTTCCGTATGCATGGCCCCCACGCCTACGGACAACTTATTGAGAAGGATGCCTCAGGCCGCACCGTAGCCAAGATGCAGGCCACTATCTGGGGGAATGTGCTCCAAAATATAATGGCGAAATTCCGTCAGACCACCGGACAGAATATCACCACTGGCATGAAGGTGATGCTGCGGTTGACCGCGACACACTCGGAACTTTACGGACTCGCCGCCAATGTCAGCGATATCGACCCATCATATACTCTCGGCGATATGGAGCGGCTGAGACGCGAGATTCTCGACACACTGCGTCGTGAGGGTGTCTATGACGCCAACAAAAGTGTGCCACTACCCGCCGCGCCGCAAAGGATCGCCGTGATTTCTGCGGCGGGAGCCGCAGGTTACGGAGATTTCACCGACCAACTCGCCTCTGCCGGATATGCCTTCTATCCCCTGCTTTTCCAGGCAAACATGCAGGGTGACCGCACCGTGCCGACAATCATGCATGCGCTTGACCTTATAGAGGAAACGGAGGATTTCTGGGATTGTGTAGTGATAATCCGTGGAGGTGGAGCGACTTCCGACCTCAATTCATTCGACAATCTTCAGCTCGCCCGACGAGTCGCCACGTTTCCGCTTCCGATAATCGTCGGTATCGGTCATGAACGTGACAACACTGTGCTCGATTATATCGCCAATACACGCTGCAAGACTCCGACGGCGGTGGCCGCATTCCTGAATGACAGGCTCGCCACAGCCGAGGCGAGAGCGGAGGAACTTATGAAAATCGTGGCTGAACGCACGCGTTCGATGCTGAATGTCGAGGAACGACGTCTGTCGCAGGCTGCCGCCATGATTCCGGTCCTTGCACCCGCGCGCATACAACGTGAGCATCACAGGCTTGACGTTCTTCAGGCGGGTCTTCAGCAGACGGCTACACGAATGATAAATCGTGAGAACATGCGTCTGAGCGATATCACCACCCGGCTCGCCGGGAATTCCTCTGCCATACTGTCAGCACAGAAGGCCCGTCTATCCTCTATTCCGGATTACATAAAGAGGGCCGCACGGCAACGCACAGCTATAGAGACCAATCGTCTGGATGCGATGGAGAGGCTGATAAAGGTGCTGAGTCCGGAAGCTACGCTGAGACGCGGATACTCCATCACCCGTGTCGACGGACACGCTCTGCGATCGGCCGCGAATATCCCACCGGGGACAGTAATCGAGACCGTTCTACCNGACGGCACGCTCACCTCCACCATCATGCCCTGAATAAAACATGTAATAAACCGTAAATCACCGACAGATTCTTATGGATATAAAAAATCTCTCATACACTGAAGCTATAAACAGTCTTGAAGAAATCGTTGCAAAAATGCAGAGTCCGGAATGCGATATCGACCGTTTGGCCGAATACACATCCCGGGCCCTCGAATTAATGCAGCATTGCAAGGCCAAACTTACAAAAACAGAGGAGGATGTCCACAAGGCTCTTGAGGCCATATCGGCATCCAATGCCTGAAACGGCCGCAGAGCCTTAACGGATCACTCCCTATAGTAGACACGTTTCACCCTCGGGGATACTGAAGTCAGTATCTCATACGGGATTGTGTCAAGCGCGTCCGACAGACGCCCTACCGGGGCGTTACGGCCGAAAATCTCGACGGTGTCACCGATGCGACAATCAATGCCGGTGACATCAATCATGCAGGCATCCATACAGATGTTGCCGATGGTCGGGGCGGGAATGCCGTTGACGAGCACCTTAATAGCTCCATTGCCAAAATGGCGGTTCATGCCGTCGGCGTATCCTATCGGTATGGTGGCTACTCGGGAATCTCTCCCGAGCATTCCGCGCCGCGCATAACCTATGCTCTCCCCGGCTTTCCATTCACGCAAATTGATGATATTTGTCCGGAGGGTAGACACGACATCGAGGGGTCGCTCCATTTCGGGAGGCAGGGTGTTGACACCATACAAGCCAATGCCGAGCCGCACCATATCATAATGNTATTGCGGGAAGCGCAATATGCCGGCTGAATTCAATATATGCCGCTTGAACATGTATCCGCTTTGCGAAAGCATATAGGATGAGCAGCGTTCGAAGGTCGCCAGCTGCCGCTCGGTGTAGTCGTCCATATCCGGGCAGTCGGCCGTGGCGAGATGAGAGAATACCGAAGATATCCTGACATTACTCTGATTCCCCAGCGACTCCATGAGCGCCGGCAATTCCTCCTCCACGAATCCCATACGGTGCATTCCCGTGTCGAGCTTCACATGAATCGGATAATCCTTCACGCCATGCAATCTCGCCTGATGGATGACATCCTCAAGCATNCCGAATGTATAGATTTCCGGCTCAAGGCGGTTGCTGAACATTTCCACATAGTCGGCCACCCGCGGATTCATCACCATGACAGGCATAGTTATCCCCTGCCGCCTGAGATCGAGGCCCTCATCGAGCACAGCCACCGCCAGATAGGCCGCCCCCGCATCCTGGAGCGTCTTGGCAATCTCATAGCTGCCCGCGCCATAGCCTGACGCTTTCACCATGGCCACCATTCCTGTAGANGCCGGGACATGGGAGCGGAAATAATTATAATTGCGTATCATGGCATCGAGATTCACTTCGAGAAGCGTCTCATGAGTGCGCACCTCAAGNAATTCGCGGATGTGCGACAAGTCGTTCTCCGGAGACCCTTTGACCAGAACGCAGGAATTCCTAAGTGGATTTTCCTTAAGCCATTCGGCNAGTTCAGCGGGAGTNGAGAAGAAGATGTCGCTCCTGTCGAAAATGCGCGAGTGTGATCTCAAATTGGGGCCGACACCTATCAGACGTCCGACTCCACGCTCCCTGAGAAGCGACGCGACCGCCGAATAATCATCGTTGTCACCCTCTTCATGGGCGAAATCACTGAGAATGACCACGCTGTTCTGACGAGGCATCTTGCGCCTCATCATGAAATCGACGGCGGGGGGCAACGAGGTGAANTCAGAAGTGTAGGAATCAAAAATCACATTGTTGCCATTGCGACCGTCGCTCACGCTCAGCCTTGTCTCGACAGGATGCAATCGGCTGAAACGGTCGGATATCGTTCCGGCATCCATCCCCTCGGCCACGATAAAAGCCAACGCGCAGCAGACACTNGGCAAATCGCGACGTGAACCGGTCCTGACCTTGAGAGTGCCGCTGATGTTTTCAGCCCGGTAAGATAATTCACACCATCCTCCGGGAGCCACATCATATTTAACCGAAGTTATCACCAACCGGGCATCGCTATCCGGATTGAAACTCCAGGGGAAACGCTCCACATCCTCGGGAAGCGATGCGACACAATGAGCCACCTCCGTGTCGTCGGCGCAGTATATAATCCGTCTCACGCCCGGATATGCGGCGAGACTGACTTTCTCGGCAATCTTGGCTCCGTAGGAGGGGAAGCCGTCGGAGTGTTCCTCACTCATGCCGGTCACAATCACTGTATCAGGCTTTATACACTCCGCCAGTCGNGCCATCTCCCCCGAACGGGAGACACCCGCCTCGATAAGCGTCAATTCCGTATCGGGCCGGATTCCCCACATGGAGAGAGGGACTCCTATCTGGGAGTTGTAGCTGCGCGGACTGCGTGTCATCTTGCGCAGCCCCGACATCAACTGGAAAATGAATTCCTTTACCGTAGTCTTGCCGGCAGAGCCGGTAATGGCCACTACCTCGCCNCCGGCGTCGCCACGACGCGAGGCGATTTTCTGCAAAGCCCCTACCGGATCGGGATATTCCATCACCACAGCATCTTCGAGACCTGTCATAGACTCAGGGCGCAGGGGGGCTATGAAGAGACGCAGACCCTTGTCATACAGTTGCCGCATGAAGCGTGTGGCATCTGTAGAGGGTGTGGATATCGCGAAGAAGAGAGTCGCCTCGGTCTCCCCGAGCGAACGGGAATCNGTCAGCAGCCTTTTTACCGGCATCCCTCTAAATCCATCATCGAGTTTCACCCCGAGCAAATCGGCGATTTCGCCTGCCGTCATCACCATTCTTGATCAATTATGTCTTTATTATCTAACAATANAATACAACTTGAGCCGCCCCGAAGGAGCGACTCAAGCATATAAGTTGTATCAGGGAATTACTCAGCCTTACCTTCAGAACCGAGCACGTTGATGATTTTGTGCTTGTAGAGCTTCTCCATCTCATCACGAGCCGGGCCGAGGTACTTACGGGGATCGAACTCAGCGGGCTTCTCGTTGAAGACCTTGCGGACAGCAGCAGTCATGGCCAGACGGCTGTCGGAGTCGATGTTGATCTTGCAGACATCCATCTTGGCTGCCTTGCGGAGTTCCTCCTCGGGGATACCGATCGCGTCGGGGAGCTTGCCACCGTTGGCGTTGATGATGTCGACATATTCCTGGGGCACTGAGGATGAGCCATGGAGAACGATGGGGAAATCAGGGAGTTTCTTCTCTACACCCTCAAGCACGTCGAATGCGAGGGGCGGGGGAACGAGACGACCTGTCTTCGGGTCACGTGTGCACTGTTCNGGAGTGAACTTGTAGGCACCGTGAGATGTACCGATAGAGATTGCAAGGCTGTCAACAGCAGTGCGGGCCACGAATTCGAGCACCTCCTCGGGATCGGTGTATGTGTGGTGGTCGGAAGATACCTCATCCTCCACGCCGGCGAGGACACCGAGCTCACCCTCAACAGTTACATTGAACTGGTGGGCATAGTCTGTCACTTTCTTAGTGAGGGCTACGTTCTCCTCGAAAGAGAGGTGTGAACCGTCGATCATCACTGAAGAGAAACCATTGTCGATGCAGTCCTTGCAGAGTTCGAAGGAATCACCGTGGTCGAGGTGAAGCACAATCTGGGGATGCTCCCAGCCGAGAGACTTGGCATACTCTACGGCACCCTGTGCCATATAACGGAGCAGAATGGGGTTTGCGTAGTTGCGCGCACCCTTCGATACCTGAAGGATAACGGGTGACTTGGTGTCGGCAGCTGCCTTGATGATGGCCTGGAGCTGCTCCATGTTGTTGAAGTTGAACGCGGGGATGGCGTAGCCGCCATGTACTGCCTTGGCAAACATCTCTTTGGTGTTGACAAGACCGAGTTCTTTGTAATCTACCATGATAAATCTTTATTTTTTGATAAATCTGTTTATCGTTATAACACTCCGCACGCGGAGTAGGTTACAACGGAACTATAGATTTTAGCATTTTTTCTGTTTTAGCCCGCATTCAATCGATTTTCGGCGAGGATGCAAGGGCCAGCAACCGCTCCAATGTCTCTTTCTGTTTGGGGGCTTCGGCAAGTTTGCGCAGCGTAGCGCTGACGCGGTGAACGTCGCTACCGGCAAGTTCGACCATTCCCTCACGAAGGAACCATTCCGCTTTTCCACGTGCGGTCTCGCCGTAGCCTCCGACCACCGAGAGAAGATTGAGCTGGAAAAGCACCCCACGACGGCGGAGATCCTTATAGTCGGCTTCGTTCATATATCTGTATCTCTCGGGATGAGCGAGCACCGGATAGTATCCGGCCTTCTGAATCTCATCGATCATATCGTCGAATTCCATCGGAGGATTGAGATATGATGTCTCCACGAGCAGGTGGTTTCCCTCCTTGCCTATCGGCAGAAGATCACGCGCCTCAAGCCGCTCCATGAAGAGGGAGTCGAGCATATTCTCGGCGGCGAGATTAAGCTCTATACCCCCCTTATAGGCCTCTTTCAATTCGCCGAAACGTTGGCGCAGAGCGTCGGTCGTATTCGGGAAATCCTCCATTATATGGGGAGTCAGCCACACCCGCTTCACGCCGAGCCGCTCGTATTCAGCAAGTGTCTGCAGAGCCGTTGGCATATCGGGGATACCGTCGTCGACACCGGGAAGGATATGGGAATGCCAGTCGGTGAATCCCTGCATCAGTCCGCTTTTTTCCAGCGTGTCGACTTTTTTCTTAAAGGGCCATATTGCCATATGACGGAAGTATGATTAGATTCAATGATTAGTTTATTCCTCAAGCGACTGATAGTTGCCGTAGGTATAATAGGAGCTATGGGCAGCCTCCGTACCGTTGAGCAGGATACTCATGCGCTTAAGTTTCTTCTCGTTATAGAGNGTCGTGAGATCNGGGATAGCCTTACGCTCAAGCAATCCGGCGCGCACGACGAACAGTGTGGCATCGGCATAACGGTTGAGAAGCTGCGTGTCGACCACCACGTTGACCGGAGGACAATCGACCATTATGACATCGTAATTGGCACGGACCTGATCAAGCAGGTC
Organism: Bacteroides sp.; assembly: GCA_014801595.1. Lineage (GTDB taxonomy): Bacteria > Bacteroidota > Bacteroidia > Bacteroidales > Muribaculaceae > Lepagella. The sequence continues at coordinate 19,477 of JAAVDV010000020.1, read as the reverse complement.
GCCGAAACGATCACCCTCAAGCAACTCTGCGGGATTCGGGGGACGCTTGCCGATCGGGATGATATCGAAGCCTTCGAAGCCCTCTACNGGATAAGCTATCTTTGATGCCTCAAGTACGTTGCCTGTCAGGAAAGCGGCCAATCCTCTACGGGGCGAACCGACATAGGTCGAGAGAGAACCGTGGCGGAGGTCGCCGTCAATCAGGAGGACACGCTTATGCTTCAGGGCGAAGGAGGCACCGAGATTGTAGGCGATGAAGGATTTTCCGGAGCCGGGATTGAATGATGTCACCATAATCACCGGATGATCCGATCTCTTGCCAAGCATCAGGTCGATATTGCTNCGCACGACACGGAATGCCTCGTTGGGGACATCGCGTTTTCCCTCCTCCACAATGGGGCGGGGAGTGTCGATCTCCTTCTGGCGTTTCTTGCGGCTCTTGAAGAAATTGCGGATCCTATGCTTATTGCCGATCTGCGGAATCTCACCTGTGAAGGGAATCGGGAGATTCTCCATATCGCGGCGTCCGCGGACCTTGGTGTCGCAGACCACGACAAAGTAAATGATTACCGCCGGAAGCATCAGTCCGAGCACGGCACATATCATGAGGGTAACACCCTTGCGAGGTGCGATAGGGGCCAGCGGACCATACGGAGGAGTGATAATGCGAGTGTTATAGGCGTTGAAGGCCTGAGAGATATTATTCTCCTCCCGCTTTTGCAAGAGATAAAGATAGAGGGCGTTCTTGATTTCCTGATCGCGCTTTATAGAACCGAGATATTTGGCCTGATTAGGGGTGGACGCCAACTGGGCCTTGTTCTGGTTGTCGGCTCCTTCGAGGTTCTTCAAGTTGGCCTGAAGCACACCTACCTGGGCGTTGACAGATTTCAGCAACGACTCGCGCATACCCTTTATCTGGTTATCGTAGTCAGCCACGATGGGGTTCTCCTCAGAGGAGTTGGCGAGAAGATTGTTGCGAGTCAGGAGNAGCGTATTGTAATCGGCAATCAGCTTCTCAAGAGCGGCGCTTCCCATACCGGTATTGACGGGGACGACGTTGCTGTTGTTGGAGGGATTGGCGATATAATCGCGGATATATTTGGCCATAGCCAGCTGATTGGTGGCCTCAAGCAATCCTTTGTTGACACTTGCAGTCTCATCTATGCGCATACGTGCGGTCTGCTCAAGATCGGGCATCATGTGCTCCGACTGATATTCCGCAATCTTGGTATCGACATCGGAAAGTTCCTGTACGAGACTCTTGAGNCGCTCGTCGATGAATTCNGATGTGGCGACGGCCATACGGTTCTTGTCGCGCACCCAGAACTCATTGTAGACCTCCACGACGGTATTGAGGATATCTGTGGCACGTTGCACGCTCACATCATCGATGGTAAGATCGATGACTTCGGCATCGGCGTCGGCAAGATCACCCTTGAGTTTCTGCACGTAGGTCTCCACTGTGCCGGCAATCGAACGGATGGAAATCTGAATGCGGANCTCATCCTTTCGGTTATTCGTATAAGTGCCGTTGGGGCGGAATGTAAGGTGNCCGACCGGCGTATTGATTTCATTAAAACCGAGTTTACCCTCGACCTCGTAATCAAGCTTTTTGATTGTGCCGTCGGGCAACATCTGTTTGAATTTCTCAAGTTTATACGTATCATCCGGGCGGAGTATCATTTCGAATACACAAGCCGGGTTATCAGCGATTTCGGGGTAGACCACATCCATGGGGGATGTCTTACCATATAGAGTATGGTCGGCGGGGAAATCGAGTTGGGTCAGGGATATGTTGAGGTTCAGGCGCTTCACCACCTCAAACATCACCGCAGGTGACTGCAGGGAAATGAGTTCATTGTAGACATTGGTGCTGGCACCTCCGATGCCGAAGCCCTTGAAGGCACTCGCCACGTCAAGGCCACCGGTGTTGCTCTCATCCTGAATCAGCACCGACATGGTGCGGGTGAAGACCGGCTGCTGACGGATGACGTAAAGCATCCCCAANGCCACAAAGATTATGAACGAAACTACAAACCACTTCCACTGAGCCAGACAGCTCATGACGAAGTCTTTTAGTGAAAAGGAATTGAAGTCGTCCTTGACGGATTTCTGGGATTTCGTTTCCATCTATATCTTTTAGTATGCTACTCTATCTGCGTTTTAGACTGGTTTATGACTTATCTCGCGATATTGACGATGAGGACGGCCACTGACGTGAGCACAGAGACAACTGACATCCAGAAGCTTGCCGACATGGCAGTGTTACCATTGACACTCGTTTCGCGTTTGCGCATGTCGTTGGGTTCGATGTAGACCACGTCGTCCTGCTGCAGGTAGTAGGCGGGATTGTTGAAGAGATCCTTGCCGTTCGTGAGATCGATGATGAAGACTTTGGTGCTGTCGCCGTCGCGGCGGATGACACGCACGTTGTTGCGCTGTCCCTGAATTGTAAGGTCGCCGGCCATGGCGATGGCGTCGAGCACCGTGACCTGATCGCGATTCATGAGATAACGTCCGGGACGCGTGACCTCACCGAGCACGCTGACACCGGTATTGATAAACTCAACAGTCACGACGGGATCTTTGATGAGATTACGGCCCATAAGCTCACCTTTGATGAAACCCGAGAGTTCGCTGCGGGTCATGCCCGCCACATGCAAACTGCCCAACACCGGGAAGTCGATGTTGCCGTCGGGNCCGACGGTATAGTCGGCGAGACCCTCGTTGGTGCTTCCGGCCACATATGTCGTGGTCACACCGTTATATGTCGCACCACCCTGCCCGAGACGTGTCGTGACGGAGGGGAGATTGAACAAGGACGCGAGCTGCGGATCTTTCGAGCTTACGATAATCTGCAGCTTGTCATCGGGCTGTACGGTGATCTGCTGCCTGGCCTGGCTTTCGATCTGAGTAGTAGTCTGGAAATCCTCGAAATAGGAGATATTCTTCGGGGTAGAGCATCCTCCCGCGAGGAGCGCTATGAGAGCCACACAAACGGCGGCAATTCCAGAGAGGTTCCGTATCTTCATGATGCGTAGATATTCTGAATATTATGGGTTGTCTGCCTGTAACGCATCGCACAATCGGCGACTCACAAGGCATACAATCTGTTTTTATTAATCAATCTATTAACGCCGGGCAGCGCGTTTTATTATTCATATATGCGTTTACCCATCTTACGCTCCCTCCGGCGAATACAACGGGTGAGCCCGAGATTCGCCAGAATCCAGATCGCGATGTCGGCCAGAAGGAGCAGATTCACGTCAATCCACATGGAGAGCACCACATTGGCGGCAAGCGTAAGGAAAGCCGCCGTCAGGATAACCCCGAGAGCCGCAGATGAATTAAGGCCGAGGATAAGGAGTTTGTGATGGATATGGCTGCGGTCAGGCATGAAAGGATTGCGTTTGTGGCGCACACGACGCCAGAAAACTCTCCCGACATCCAGAAGGGGAATCAGGAGGGGCGCCACAGCCACTATCATGGGATTGATTCTACCCAGCACGTCACCCTCGAAGCTGCATGACGTAATGTTGATGGAGAGNAACACAAGCAGCATGCCTATGGTCAGCGAGCCGGTGTCGCCCATGAATATCTTATTNCGGCGGCTTGATTTTCCAAAAATATTGTAATAGATNAACGGTATCAATGAACCGAAAGCGCCGAATGCCACCATGGAATAAACGTAGCTTCCGACGCAATAGAATATCACTCCGTAAAAACAGAGNGCGATAGCGGCGAGTCCGGACGCGAGCCCGTCGATTCCATCTATGAGATTGATTGAATTGACCACGCATACGACTGCCACAATGGTGGCAATCCACCCGAGGCATTCGGGTATGGACTGCAGTCCCAACAAGCCGTGGAGATTCTGAAGCCATACTCCCGATACGACCATCAACAGGGCGGCGAGCATCTGGAACAAGAATTTCGCTCCATATCTCACCCCGATAAGGTCGTCGGCTATACCGACGAGGAAAAGCAGCATAAGCGTGCAAATCAGGAACAACAGCGGCACAATCGTATCCGACAGGACATCCATCATTTGAATGCCGTCGACATGCATCGACCAGCCGAGTGTAGCAAGTACAGAGAATATGATAGCCGGCACGAAGGCTACGCCCCCGAGCCGTGGCACTTTGCCCGAATGCAGTTTCCGGGTATCGTGGCCGTCGAAAAGGTTCTTGCGGAAGGCTATGACAAGAATCTGCGGTATGAGGATACCGGTCAGCAGGAATGCCAAACCAAACGCAAGAAGATTATTTAAAAGCCATTGTTCCATAGAGTCAGTGGGTTTAAGCGCGCAAGAATCAGCAGGCTTCAACCCGGAGTGGGTCAGAGTGGGCTCCGGGCGAGGAGCCGTCGCTTATGACCGTTAGCAAATGCAAAGATACAACATATTTTTGAATTTTCCCATATACCGTGCTCCTTATTTGCCCCGAATGAGGCTAATGTAAGCTTTCGCCACGGCTTCGGCATCAAACCTGCTCTTTACGGATTCATACATCCGCCGCCTCAATTCCTCCGGATCGCCGGCGAGCAACGAGGCTCCACGAGCTATTCCGGCGGCAAGCGAGGATGCCTGCATCGAATCATCTCCGGAGCGGTCGACGAGTATCCCCGTCACCCCGTCCTCGATGATATCGCGTTGTCCGCCGCTGTCGAAGGCCACCGGCAGACAGCCGTAGGCCTGCCCCTCGACCAGTGTACCCGGGAGCGTCTCGAATCTTGAGGAGGACACCACCATGTCAGACCGCATGTAGAGTGCCGACACCTCCGCCGCGTCCCGCAGCAAACCGGTATATTCCACCGGAAGGGGGATACGCTCTATCGCCGAGGGATCCTTGATACCGCCGTAGAGTATGACCTCAGTCCTCTCGGCCAATTCCGGCCAACGGCGCTTGAGCTGATCCAATGCCTCTATGAAGACGGGGAACCCCTTGATATCGTCATCTATCCGCGCCGCTCCGAAGATGATGCGCAGGCGTCCGGGAGCCGGAAGCCTTTTTATGGTCTTGAAGTCAGGAAGGTCGAATGGATTGGGNATATGGGTCAGGCTNCGTTCCGAAAGCAGGGTCGACCCTTTGGCTTTATCGTAAAGCCAGGAGCTGACGGCNACGAAATCGATCATTGTCCGATCGTAGACTNTACATTTTTCATCGTGGATTTTACGCGACAGGTCATTTTCGGAAGCATGCTGACCGAGCATCGGACAATTNCCGCATTGGCCGGGCTTTTCATATCTGCGGCAACTTCCNGCATGATGGCATACTCCCGTCATATTCCACATATCGTGCATCACCCACAATAGTTTTCTCCCCTCTCCCCCATCATTGAGTCTCTTCAGATCCCGGAGGGATATGACTCCCTGATTGATCCAGCCGAGGATGACGGCGTCGGCATCCCTGACGAGCGGATGAGCGGAGATATCGATACCGAAAGCCGCCGCATCGAGTTTGAACAATGTGGCGCGGTCGAAACCGTTAGCCAGCGCAATGCGCAGCCTGTCGGCGAGGAATGCGAGCCTTAGCCGCCACTTGGAGGCCAGCAGATGGACATAAGGGGAATCGCTCAATTTCTCAGCCACCAGCATATGCGCGTCGACCCCGATACTCCGGAGGGCCGTCATCAGGCGGAAGGATACGACGGCGGCTCCCCCCGTGGAATCGGATTTATTGACTATAACTATCCTCATAGCAGCCTTTGCGCATCAAACGGAGACCTCCCCCTTGATCGGGGGCCATGGGTCGTAGTCCTGGAGAGTGAAATCTTCATACTTGAATCCGAATATATCCTTCACATCCGGATTCAAGACCATTCGAGGCAGTTGTCGCGGCTCCCGCTTCAGTTGCTCCTCCACCTGCGCGAGATGATTGAGGTAGATATGAACGTCGCCGAAGGTATGGATGAATTCTCCGGGCTCCAACCCGCAGACCTGCGCCACCATCATGCAGAGAAGAGCATAACTCGCGATGTTGAAAGGGACCCCGAGGAAGCTGTCGGCACTACGCTGATAAAGTTGAAGCGACAATCTCCCGTCGGCCACGTAAAACTGGAACATGGCGTGGCATGGAGGGAGGTTCATACGGTCTAAATCTGCTACATTCCATGCGCTGACGATCATCCGGCGAGAGTCGGGATTCTTTTTAATTGTCTCCACGACTTCGGATATCTGATCGATAAATCCGCCGTCATAAGCAGGCCACGACCTCCATTGATAGCCGTAGATATGGCCGAGGTCGCCGTCGGCGTCAGCCCACTCATTCCATATTCTCACTCCGTTATCCTGAAGATACCTGACATTGGTGTCACCTTTCAGGAACCATAGAAGTTCATGGATTATGCTTTTCAGATGCACCTTCTTGGTGGTCAGCAGCGGGAATCCATCCTTCAGGTCGAAGCGCATCTGATACCCGAAGGTGGAGATAGTGCCGGTGCCGGTGCGGTCATGCTTGCGATGGCCGTTCTCAAGTATATGTTTGAGTAAATCCTGATATTGTTTCATTTTTCCGGAGGTTTGATAAATTAATTCTTCACCCCTTTTCTCATCATGAGGGGATTGACGCGCTGGTTGCGGTTGCGCTGGAGATTGATGGCGTCGTCGGCACAGACCTTCAGACAATTGAAACAGCGTACACACCGCTCATTGTCGACAAAGCGNCCAGCCACNTTTATACCCTCCGTCTTGCAGACCTCCTCACAGCGCATGCAGTTTGTGCATCTGTCGGGGTCAATCTCTATCTGATAGATGGAATAGCGCGCCACTATGCCGAGGGCTGTACCTATGGGGCAGACATCCGTACAGAAGCGGCGACCACCCAAGAGGGCAATGAGCCATACTATAAAGAGCGACAGACATCCGAACGCTCCTCCCAAAGCGGCGTCCGACGCGAATATCAGGAGCGAGGGATTGATATAAGGATTGGTGGNCCTTGCCGCCGAACGCATCATATTCCAAGGCTCCACNACCGTCGCGAGCCAGTATATCCCGAGCAGAAGGCAGACCGTGTAGGCGAGCAGAAAGAGCCAGCGCATTTTTCCGACATGNCGGTAACGGTATNCCCCGAAGATATGGCGNCCTCCTTTCGGCCACCGCAGACGGGCGAATACCGGNATGGCCGAGAGCTTTCGTCGCAACCAGGTCGCGGAATCCTGCAACGCACCGACCGGACAAACCGACGAGCAATAGATGCGTCCGCACACGAAAGTCGCCACGAGCCAGAAGCCCGTGGCGCCCATAGTCATAACAAGCATCGAGGGGACGATCTGCACCCTCTTTGCCACAGCGGCCAAAGGAGTCACTCCGCTGCCGACGAAGAGGTAGACAACGGCGGCAGCCAGAAAAAGCACTGCCAGGAAAATCCTTATCGTCCTGAGGTCTCTCATGTGAATCTCTTCAGTAGTGAGGGATATGATGAGCCGGGGCATTTCCGCTCCGGCTCATCTGCTCCCGAAGGATTAACGTCGGTTTTTCTGACGCTGTTTCTCCTGCTCCTTGAGCATCTGCTGCTGCTGACGCTGCATCTCCTCAAGGCGAGCCATGAAACCGCTCTTTTTCTTGGGATTCTTGGCATTCTTTTCCATCGTCTTGCGCACGCTCTCCTCCGTGATGAAGTAGCGGAAGGCGTAGGTCTGCGCGATGGTGATCAGAAGAGACAGGAAATAATAGTAGCTGAGGCCCGCGGCGTAGTTGTTGAAGAATACGAGGAAGAATACGGGCATCAGATACATCATCCACTTCATACCCGGCATACCGGCATTATTCTGATTCTGCATCGTGAGATGCGTGTAGATGATGTTGGTGACTGTCATCAGGAGACAGAACAGGGAGATATGGTTGCCGAAATATTGTGTGACGAGCGGAATATTGCCGCTCCATGAGATAATCGCGTCGGGGGCCGAAAGGTCGTGCGCCCAGAGGAAGCTCTGTCCGCGCAGCTCTATGGCCGAGGGGAAGAACGTGAACATCGCGAAGAGAATCGGCATCTGAAGCAACATGGGGACACAGCCCGACATCGGGTTGGCACCGGCTTTACTGTAGAGGGCCATCGTCTTCTGCTGGCGCACCATCGCGTTATTTGTGCCGGGATATTTCTCGTTGATTTTCTGGATTTCGGGGGCGAGGATGCGCATCTTCGCGCTGCTGACGAGACTCTTATAGGTCAGGGGGAAGAGGATAAGCTTGATGAAGACTGTCAGCAGGAGGATGATGATGCCGTAGTTATGGATATACTTCCCGAGGAATGTGAAGACGGGGATGACGATGCCGACGTTGATCCAACGGAAGAGAGTCCATCCGAGGGGGATAAGACGCGTCAGACTGAGTTTGTCGTCGGGCTGCAGTTCCTTGTCGAGATGACGGAGCAGGGGATAGAGGTTCGGNCCGATGTAGAGATCGAACGACACGGGGTTCTCCTCGTTCCATTTGTAGTCGTTGACTGTAGCGTGGGTCTCGACATCCTTGAGATAATCGGAGTTCTTCAATATGCGTGACTCAAAGTCGCAGCTGTTGAAGTTCTTGTCGGCGATCATGACGGAGGAGAAGAACTGGTTCTTGAAACCGATCCATTTCACCTTGGCCTGACGGTCTTCGGCATCGTTCTTGCTNTCCGAGAGGGTCTCGACCGAACCACCGGCGAACTTGTAGTAGATTCCCGAGTTNCGCTCCTCGAACATACGTCCGCGTTCCTGGCGCTTGATTTGCTGTCGCCAGTCGAANCCGAGNATACGGTTGTTGGTCTCGACGAGNCCGGCCATATTCTTCTGCACGACATCGATGCGGATCACATAGCTGTCGCCTTTCGGGAGAGTATATTTCAACCCCCAGTATGCGTCGGCTCCCATATCAAGGGCCATGAGCACGGTGGAGTCGTTGAGCTGACGAGGTGTGAAATACAGGTCGGCCGTCTCCACGCTCTGCGGCAGAGGGAGTGTGAAATTGAATGTATTGGTGGAATCATTGAAGATGACCACCTTGTTCTTCACCTTCTTGGTTTCATCGGCGGAATACTCGGTGTCGTATTTCTTGAGTTCGGCACGTGTTACCGAACCGGATTTGCTGCTGAGTTCCAGAGCGATGACATCATTCTCAAGTTTGACAATCGAATTCGAGCCATTGAGGAATTTCGAGAATTTTCCGTAACGGCCCATCGATGTCGATGTGGAGCGGATGGCCTCCACTGCCTTGCGACGGTCGGCCTCGGGAATCGAAAGAGAAGCCGCCATGACATCGGCGAGGGGATACTCGTGTCCGTTGACGTTGACAGTGCCGTAGATACTGTCGCCACGGAGGGTGATGTCCATCGAGGCATCCTTGTGGGTGTACGCACGTGAACCATCCTCAAGCATCGTGACGTCGCCATTGGCGAGGATATTCTGCTTGAGCCATTGGGTTTCGTTGTCGGAGAGCGCATCGACCGCACCGGAGAGATTTCCGGCGGCTTCGGTCTGCTCGGTGGCTACGGGATCGGTGGTGTTTGTCTGGTCCTTCTTCGGGCCGAACCACATGAAACCTAAAAATATCAGGGCCATCAAAATGAGGCCGTAGATGGTGTTCTTGTCCATTAGGTCTGGTGTCCTGACTGGGTTGTTATTCGTTGTTGTTTATATTTATCTCAGTAACGTCAGGCGGAGAGATTTATTTCCCGCCGCAGGCGATGGCCGCTGGTCGGCCACAGTCTGCAAAGTTACATAAAAAAATCCAACACACACTCACATTCAACCCAAAATCTCCATCTACGCGCCAATATTCCCCCCTTTTCAGAAATGGGGTGCGGGTCATTATCAGAGTTTATAGAGGTATCGGCGGAGCATCTCGGCGATCACGGCGGGGGATTTCCCCTTTTCCCTATACACGGCGGGATCGACCGGTGGGCCGAACGTGACACGGTAAGAAGCGCCTTTTGACGCGCAGAGTTCCGAAGGGAGGAGAGCTTGTTCGAGATTGATTCCTATACCGAGTTTTTTACGCCAGTAAGCAAGATTATAGAATTTATTGGAGTTCAATCCCTCGAAATGGACAGGCACCATGCGCCGCCCCGACTCAAGGGCCTTAACCACGCAGCTTTTCTGCCACGTGAGGTCGCGTATGGATCCGTCGGGTTGCCGNCGCGAGACAAGGCCGGCGGGGAACATCACAATCTGTTTGCCCGAGGCGTAGGCCTCCCCTATCGCGCGCGCNGCTTCACGNCCCTGGCTGCCATACTTGTTGACCGGAAGGAAGACTTTCCTGAGNGGCTCGACATTCATCAGCATATCGTTGACGAGCACACGGATATTNTCATCACCATATTTACCGCCGAGGATACCGACGAGGGCTATGCCGTCGAGTCCGCCGAGCGGATGGTTGCTGACGAATTCAAAGGCCTCGCCGGAGGGGAGATTTTCGAGACCGCGCACATCGAGCGTGATTCCGAGTTCCTCCAGCACCTTCCGGGAGAACGCGCTTCCCTCGGCGGGATAAGCCACTTCCAGGATATGGTTCAGCTCCTCCTGCCTGACGAGTCGCTCAAGTCCGTGCAACAGAAAGGCCGGCACGAGCTTTGAGCGGGTGCCGAGCCTTTTATTCATTATTTCCCTAAGATTGATTTTCAGCGGGCCTTCCTTCATGAAATCTTAATTTGACCAGTGTAAGCAAGTTGTCTAAATCAGTTATGCTTACTTAAGGATTATCCGTTTACGCTATCCTCTTCATCCCAGAACTCCTCGTTCCATTCCTCGTCGGTCTGAGGCATCCATTCATCGTCAGGAATATCCTCCTGCTCGAAGATGAATTCATCCTCCTCTTCGACACGATGACGGCGGTCGAGGGGACGATGGGTGATTGTGCCCGTAGCGAGATTTTCCTCTGAATTTATCTCGCGCCAGAGAAGGTCTTTGAGTTCGGTAAGGCCCTGACCCGTGACAGCCGAGATAAAGACCGTCGGGACACCCTCGGGCAATTCCTTTGCAATTTCCTCACGCAGTTCGTCGTCGAGCATATCGCATTTGGATATGGCGAGCACACGGCTCTTGTCGGCAAGTTCGGGATTGAATTCCTTTACCTCCTTGAGCAGGATCTCATAGTCGCGTTTGATGTCNTCGCTGTCGGCGGGCACCATAAAGAGCAGCACCGCGTTGCGCTCGATGTGGCGCAGGAATCTCAGGCCGAGTCCTTTACCTTCGCTGGCCCCCTCGATGATGCCGGGGATATCGGCCATGACGAATGATTTGTCGCCACGATAGCTGACGATACCGAGCTGCGGCTCCATCGTGGTGAAGGGATAATCGGCGATCTTCGGCTTGGCGGCGCTCAAGGATGAGAGGAGGGTCGACTTGCCGGCGTTGGGGAATCCGACGAGACCCACGTCGCCGAGGAGCTTGAGCTCAAGCACCACGGCTTTCTCGATAGCCGGCTGGCCGGGCTGCGCATATCGCGGGGCGCGGTTGGTGGATGTGGCGAAATGGCAGTTGCCGAGACCACCCTTTCCACCGCGCAGGAGCTTGATTTCCTCACCATCCCGAGTGATTTCACAGAGAAATTCGCCGGTTTCGGCATCGAATACGGTCGTGCCGACAGGCACTTCGATAACGCGGTCTTCACCATCCTTTCCGAATGAGCGGCCGGCGCCGCCGGATTGGCCGTCGGTGGCGAATATATGCCGCTGATAGCGCAGATGCAGGAGCGTCCACATGTTGCGGTTGCCCTTAAGGATGATATGACCGCCGCGACCGCCGTCGCCGCCGTCGGGTCCACCTTTAGGCACATATTTGGCTCTGTGATAATGCCGGCTGCCGGCACCACCTTTACCCGAGCGACAAAGTATCTTGACGTAATCTATGAAATTTGAGTCTGCCATCTTGATTATATTTTTGATTTGGCGCGCATCAGTTCGTTGGCATAGCGGTAATCATCGGGGCTGCCGATGTCGATCCATGTCCCTTCAAGAGGGTAATACTCGACAATCTCCCCCCGGGCTATCAGCTGCTCGATAAGATCCGGGGCATCGAGATATTCCCCTTCGGGAATACTGTCAGCCACGTCCCTGCGCATCATATAAACGCCGGCGTTGGCGAAATAGTTGTAGGTCGGTTTTTCGGTCAAGCCGGTGATGCGGCGCCCTTCATGGCGCAGGATAGCGAACGGGACGGAGACGGTGTAGGGGATGGCGGCCACTGTCATCGCGGCTCCGCTCTCGATATGGCGGATGAACATCTCCTCATAGTTGAGCGTGGTCAGGAGATCGGAATTCATGACTATGAGGTTGTCCTCCCTGAGGCCTTTGACNAGGGCGAGGCTTCCCATGGTGCCGAGCCGGCGGGGCTCCTNCACGCATTCCACCTTTATTCCATGTTGCCGCTCCATCTCGTCGAAATGGGCGATAATCTTCTCCTTGAGGTAATTGACGGTGACGAATATATTCACCACCCCGTTGGCGCGCAGCTCTTCGATATTATAGTCGATTATCGGTTTTCCGCCGACTTCGAGGAGCGGTTTCGGGCAATCGAGGGTCAGCGGACGCAGCCGCTCACCCTTGCCACCGGCCATAAGGACAGCGTCGAGCGGAAGCGAGGTTTTAAGNAGGGTGAGATCGATAAGGTCGATTATCTTTCCCGACTGATCGAGGACGGGCAAGAGAGCCACGCGGCGTTGACGGGCCCGGCGTATTCCCGCATAGCGGCTCTCGCCGGGAGCGACGGTTACGCATCCGCGATGGCAGATACTTCCGACACTGCGGTCGAGCGTGGCATCGGCGATGACAGCGCGTCGGAGATCGCCGTCGGTCAGGGAACCGAGGAGCCGGCCGGCGTGATCGATGACGAAGAGGGTCATGTTGCCNCCGGAGAGGTCGTTGAGCCGCCGGAATGCCTCACGCAATGTGGCGCCGCTGTCGATGATATGTCTTTCCATATTCATTACGTTGATAAGGCGATTCGGCGTCATTCCTCATACATCGATTCAATCTCCTTGGCATACCGCTTGGCCACGACCGGGCGGCGCACCTTCATAGTGTTTGTCACCTCACCGTTCATGATTGAGAAGTGATGGGCCAGAAGATAGATTTTTTTGATTTTCTCGTATGACGCCACATCACGCTGCACACCGTTTATCTCCGCCATCATATGGTCNTAGACGCGTTGGTCGCGGAGCATGGTCTCGGTATCGTCGACGGATATACCCTTTGACGCACACCAGGCGCGGAGCTGGGAGATGTTGGGGACGATCAGGGCGGTGACATATTTGCGTTGATCGCCTATGACGGCNGCCTCGTCGATGAATTTATTCTCCGCCAGCCGGCTCTCAAGCATCTGCGGGGCTATATATTTGCCGTTGGAGGTTTTGAAGAGGTCNTTCACGCGCTCGGTCANCACGATGGCNCCATCTTCGGTGAGATAGCCGGCATCGCCGGTGCGNAAGAAGCCATCCTCGGTGAAGGCCTCGGCGTTAGCCTTGGGATTGTTGTAGTATCCGGGGGTGACGGAGGGACCCTTGACGAGAATCTCCCCCTCCTCTGAAATCTTCACGAGGACATCAGGGAGAGGATGACCCACTGTGCCGATCTTATATCCCGTCGGACGGAAGCAGCTGACGGTGGCGGTGGTCTCTGAGAGTCCGTAGCCGATTATGACATCGATTCCTACTGCCCGCATGAACTCGCATATGCGCTCCGATAGCGGGGCGCCGGCGGTCGGGAAGAAGTTGGGGTTGGGGATGCCGATGGCATGCTTAAGCTTGGAGAATATACGTTTGTCCCAGAATTTATATTCGGCCTCAAGCAAACGCGGGGGTTTGGCTCCGAGTCGCACATAATTCAGGTTGCGGTGATAGCCGACCCTGATTGCGCGGCTGACCATCATGCGTTGCGTCTTCGACATGCCTGCGATTTTCTGCTTTACGCCGGCGTAGACCTTTTCCCAGAAACGGGGGACACAGCACATGAGGTTGGGGTGTACCTCCTTGATTGTGTCCTGAATCACACGCGGGTCATAGTTGACTGCAATCGTCACACCCCTATACAGGCAGAAGAAGCACCAGGCTTTCTCCAGGATATGGCTCATCGGGAGGAACGCCATGCTGACATCGGAGTCGTTGATGGCCGTCAGCAGCTCCTCGTGCATACGCATCGTGGCGTCGTAGTTGGAGTGGGTGATGCAGACGCCCTTCGGTTCCCCGGTTGTGCCGGATGTGTAGATAAGGGTCGCCATATCCTCGGGGAGCGCGCGGGCGGTGCGCTCCTCCACCTCATGACGGGTCTGCTCGTCGGCCTCCATGCCGAGTCTGACGAAGTCGTCCCATGTCATGGAGACGGTGTCGTCGTCAGCTAAAGAGATGCCGTCGTTTTTGAAGATGACGATGTGGCGGAGTTTATCCGGGTTTCTCTTCCAGTAGTCGTAGGCAAGGGGATATTGATGCTTATCCCCGACGAAGATTATTTTCGCACCGCCGTCGTTGACGATATAATCGAACTGCTGCTGTGAGCTGGAGCTGTAGACGGGGATGACGGCGATGCGGTTGCGGAACGCGCCGAACTCCGTGATTAGAATCTGCGGCGTGTTTGGCGAACAGATCGCTATCGTGTCCTTTTCGAGCAGGCCGAGGCGGGCAAGGGCTCTGCCGGCAGTCTCCGTCTGGCTGACGAACTCACGCCTTGTCGTGGGGAGCCATTCACCATCCTTGCGCCAGCAGAAGCGGTAGGCCTCATGTTCAGGTTTTTCCTTGGCCCTTCGCTCAATAGTCTCAATCAATCTGTTCGCTTTCATATCTGAATCTCTTTAAATTATCATGTTAACGAGCTATTACAACGGCATAGTTGNAATAGCCGGTCGGGAATCACGCGTCGATTTCGCGCAGNCGGGAGAAGTAGAAGTCGAGGACATCCTTTGCGGCGGTGAAGGAGCTTTGCTCATTATTGAGCACTCGGATTTCCTTCTGCTCAAGCAGGGCCGCCACCTCCGGGGTATTGTAGAATTTCGAACGCAGCTGCTCATCGATGGTTTCGATCATCCAGTATTTCTCCTGTTCCTGNCGCTTGCGCTCGAAATAGCCGGTTTTGTCGACATACTCGAAGTATCGGTCGATCATATCCCANACCTTATCNATGTCGAGNTCATANTANCCGCTGTATGTCACCACTTCGGGACGCCATTTCGAGGGTGTCGGCGGGAAGAGGTGGAGAGCGTTACGGAACTGAGCGGCGGCGAGCTTGGCGCGGTCGACNTTGTCGCCGTCGCATTTATTGATAGCGATGCCGTCGGCCATCTCCATGATGCCGCGCTTGATACCCTGGAGTTCGTCGCCGGTGCCGGCGAGTTGGATGAGGAGGAAGAAGTCGACCATGGAGTGGACGGCGGTTTCGCTCTGCCCTACCCCGACTGTTTCGACGAAGATCCGGTCGTAGCCTGCGGCCTCGCAGAGCACGATTGTCTCCCTTGTCTTCCNGGCCACACCCCCGAGGGANCCGGCCGAGGGGCTGGGACGGATGAACGCATCCTTNTGCACCGAGAGTTTCTCCATTCTCGTCTTGTCGCCGAGAATGGAACCGTGGGTTCGCTCCGAGCTCGGGTCGATGGCGAGGACGGCGAGTTTGTGTCCCTGCCGGAGGACGTGCAGNCCGAAGACATCTATTGATGTCGATTTGCCGGCTCCNGGGACACCGGTGATTCCGATGCGGCGGCTATTTCCCGAATAGGGAAGNCATTTCTCGATGACTTCCTGGGCGATAGCCTGATGGGCGTCGGCGGTTGACTCCACGAGAGTCACCGCTCTTCCGAGGATGCTGACATCCCCCTTGAGTATCCCCTCGACATAGTCGCTGACGCCGAGCTGGCGACGCTTCTTCACCTGACGGTAGGGATTGACCGTCGGTTGGCTTGAGACGCCGCTGTTGACGGTCAGTCCCTTATATGCTTGATCGTTTTCAGGATGTTCCATTGATCGTGAACGGGTATTAGGTTTCAGGTATTATTTGCATGGTGGGCCGGGCAGCTCAGAGTGGTTTGCGGATTTCGCCGGAGTCATCGGATTCGGGTTCGATGACGGCGCGGATGCTGAGGGTGGCTGCGCGTGCGGTGTCGCCNTCGGCCCATACCCGCAGGGGNATTGNNACNGGGCCGATGGTGTCGGTGAACTTGGTGTTGAGGTAGATGCCGAAAGTGCCGATATCACCCGGCACGAGACGTTCCGGGCGNATGTCGACGGCGACGGCCCGGTTGTCGCATTCATAACGCGGGGTCACGGTATCGGCGGTGGCGTTGATGATTCTCAGGAANGCATGTCGGCCGGAGTTNTCGGGGAGTCGGCCGACTTCAATGATAGAGTCGGTAAGGCGCATTTCCCCGCAGTTGACGGGATAGCTGCGACGCAGGGTGAGTTCGCTTCCGACGACNCGTCCCAGNAGTCGGACGGTATGTCGTGAATCCTCGTCGCCCATGTAGATTTTCACGGTTTTCCCGATTGTGCCGGGGCGTCCGACGGGATTGTAAGTGAACCACACCTCTGTCGTGTCGCCGGGCGCGAGGGGNTCGCGGGAATATTCGGCGCCGGTGCAGCCGCAACTGGGTCTGACATCGCGCACATAAGTGGTGTCGGGACCATCGTTGACGACGAACGCTGAGCCGGTGACGGCTCCNTGATCCTCCTGAAGCACACCGAAATCATATTCGGGAGTGAGGAGTCGGGTTTTACCCCCGGCCACCGCCACGCCGATTACGGTGGCCATCATTGCGATGCCTAAAAATTTCTTCATAGGTCAGTATCAATCGCTTACAACAGTTCCACGGATTTTGAGCCTTACCTTCCTGGGCTGACCGTTGGTGGTCACGGTGACCACCTTATCGAAGCCGCCGGGGCGACCGAGGGGATTGTAGGTCACCTTGATTTTACCGGATTTGCCGGGAGCGATAGGTTTGTCGGAATATTCGGGGCGGGTGCAGCCGCANTCGGCGGCCGCNTTAAGGATGAGNAGATTTCCNTCGCCGTTGTTCGTGAAGGTGAACTCATGGGTGACGGGNCCCTTTTTCTCCTTGATTACNCCGAAGTCGAANGTTTTTTCGGCGAATTCGATTTTCGCGTCGCCGCNNCCGGCTCCTTTGGGTTTCTTGGCCTGTGCGCCTATAGCGCAGACGACCGTCATGACGGCCACAGTCAATATAATCGCTATTCTTTTCATATACCAACAGCTTGTTTATATAAATTCAACTACAAATATAACGCAAAAAATCCACAAAATGGTCATTTAGGTNCGCCATAAACGCCGCACCCCCTACTCCACTTCTACTCTATTCCTGTTTGGATAGGGTATCTATTGAAACGAGAATGGTGACTCCCGGCTTATATCGGTGTATCCAGCTGTGAGTTTTTCAACACACGCAGTTCTATGTTGTAGAGTTTCTTGAAGCGTATGCGNGCATCCTCCAATTTCAGTCTTGACGCACTTTTCGGACCGCATCCGGCTGTAATGATTCATTTTCTCCGTTGAAGGCAACGCGATATGTCTTGCCGTTCTCCGAAACCGAAATCGTCCCACGCTCGGTCCATTGTTGGANAGGGTGGAAAGCCATCTTTTCAAGCCGGGCAACGACTGCCGACGTATAATCAGCCATAGACAATATCGTTAAGTATGGTTATGATCTGCTCATAATCATCGGATATGCCGTCAAGATGTGTGCCGTCGATCATCCCCAACTCTGAATTGAGAAGACTCTCGCACTTTCCTTCGACAACACTCCATGCGCAGACATCTTCCGGAGCAATCATCGGCAACGTGAGCCCTGATTCATCGTATTTNGCCGGGTCAGCGTGGCTTGCTTTATAAGCGAGCATCATGATATTGAGGGCGGTGAGTATGTAGGGGCTATGTGTGGCCATCGTAAGATCCATACGCGCCCTTTCAGCTGAAAGACATTCCGTCACAAGATACTTCATAAGGCCCCATTGATTGGAGGGGAACAGACTCAATTCCGGCTCCTCGAGATGGAGACTGATACGCTGGTTGGGGAAGTCGCCGACATTAAAGCTTGCGGAGAACTTAGAGAGATTATCACCGGCAGCCAGAAACCTTACGATTGTGGAATTCATAGCCTCCACGATATTATAATAATGAGAGAAATATCGGGTAATCATGTGGAGNGCCACGCTGCTTTGCAAACCGGATGAGGCACTTGGCAACGGGAGGTTCTCGAAATTGTGATTACCGTCCATCGCACTGACGAACACACGCGCCCCGCCGGTAGTTTTCCTGACAGCCATCTTAACTCCCAAATAAGGCACATCGGCGGTCGGGATGGCATCCAAAGCCTTNTGATAATTCAGGTATGTCTCATCGAGATAAAACATATTGTGCCTGAGCGAGACATTTCCTGAGGCAAGATCCGGGATCAATATGCGCTTATCAGATATATAAGCGATTTTTTGCAATGATAATTCCTCTCTTGCTACATTCTTTTTAGGGAATATGAGCTTGTTGCCGCGATAAATAATTGAATATGTACCGTTTTTATATACTACTTCGGAATCATGATCGAAGAATGGCCGGAGACCGTTGTCACCGAGAATGGAGTCGGCCCTGAAACGGAATGGAGTCTGGATGCCTGAGTTCTTGCAATAAGTGCGCACGCACGCCATTTTATAAATCCACCGCATCATTGCGAGCACCTTCATGATAGTGCTTTTACCGCTACCTGATTCGCCGATGAATACATTGAATCTACGGATATCCTGCANGTCGACAAATTTTATCGGGCCTATATTTCTTATTGTCAGGCTCTCCATGGGTTGNACGTATTGTTGGTTTATACGAAATAAGCCCGCATGATAGTGCGAGCTTATTTGGCGGAGAGAGAGGGATTCGAACCCCCGGAGGTGTGACCCTCAACGGTTTTCAAGACCGCCGCAATCGACCACTCTGCCATCTCTCCAGAAGAGTTATTTTATGTTTTCGGGTGCAAAGGTAGGAAAAATATTTGATTCCTGCAAGTGCAAGCCGAAAGATTTTGTCCGTTTGCCGGACATTGTCGGGGTGAAAGGATTCGAACCTTCGACCCCCTGCTCCCAAAGCAGGTGCGCTAACCGGACTGCGCTACGCCCCGAATCGGATGCAAAGTTAATTAAAAATTTCCAATTATGCAAACTCGGATATAGATTCTCCTATAATTAATTATCTCCCTCACCCCCGCCCCTATGGTCCTATGGTCTCTGGTCTATGGACTATCCCCCTCCGATTCCATGGTCCTATGGCCTTTGGTCTATGGACTATCCCCCTCCGATTCTATGGTCCTATGGCCTTTGGTCTATGGACTATCCCCTCCGATTCCATGGTCCTATGGCCTTTGGTCTATGGACTATCCCCTCCGATTCCATGGTTCTATGGCCTCCGGTCTATGGACTATCCCCTCCGATTCCATGGTTCTATGGCCTCTGGTCTATGGACTATCCCCTCCGATTCCATGGTCCTATGGCCTTTGGTCTATGGACTATCCCCTCCGATTCCATGGTCCT
>JAAVDV010000019.1 GCA_014801595.1 Bacteroides sp. | reverse complement strand
CGATCTCGGCAACTGGGTAGATCCCGAAGACCTGCCAGAAGGTGGCGGCGGCAACAGCGGCGATAACGAGGGAGATAAGGTCTACCGAATCGCCTGGTATAAGGATAGCCCCAGCAACGGCAACTATCGCGATGCAGTGAGATACAGGATCGGCGGAGCGAACGGTTCGGTAGTGGCCACTTCGAATGACGGCACAAGATTCTACGTCGATGTGAAGGCTTCGCAATACACCGATTCCGATTGGGTGGAACTCTATAGAAGTTCCGACAATGGTAACGCCTATAAGGTAGATATAAAAAATATGATTTCCACTAATTCCGGAAATGGATATGATTACTACATTCAGGTGTATTGATTATATCTCAAANCAATAAAATAAGGATTGCCCCCGTANCNGTCNACNGNTACGGGGGCAATTCTTATCCGGAGATGTAACTTTAAGANGCATGGGAGTGTTTAAAGGAAAGAACATTAAATCNTAGCTTATGAGAATGGATGGACGCCGCACGAGCGGTAATGTCGAGGANCGCCGTATGAGCGGCGCGGTCGGAAAGAAGTCGCTTGTCGGCGGAGGTATCGTNGGNATCATCATAATCGCGGCGGTGACGCTCTTTTCAGGAGGGTCACTGACGGATGTGCTGCATAATGTGGCGTCNTCGGGTCAGCTCTCGGGGCTNACTCAGCAGCAGGGAGCCGCTCAGACGCGCGAACTCGACGCGGAGGATGAACGCCTCGCACAGTTCGCCTCGCAGGTTCTGGCGGGCACTGAGGATGTCTGGACGAAGGTCTTCCGCGAGCAGGGATGGGGGGAATATGAGTGTCCCAAGATGGTGCTTTTCTCGGGAGCGGTGCAGTCGGCCTGCGGACAGGCCACGTCGCAGACCGGACCGTTTTACTGTTCCGGTGACCAGACTGTATACATAGATCTTGATTTCTTCAAGGATATGCAGCAACAGATAGGCGCAAGCGGAGATTTCGCTTACGCCTACGTCATAGCCCACGAGGTGGGGCATCATGTGCAGTATCTGCGCGGTACGCTTACCGACGCCCACAGGCGAATGCAACAGGTNTCGGAGAAGGAGTCAAACCAGATAAGCGTGCGTCTTGAGCTTCAGGCCGACTTCTATGCCGGAGTGTGGGCCGCGCAGGACAANAAGATGTTCAATTCAATNGAACCGGGGGATGTGGAGAATGCCATCAACGCCGCCTCCAAGATAGGCGATGATTACCTGCAGAAGCAGGCCTACGGCTACGAGATGCCCGACAGCTTCAACCATGGCCGAAGCGAACAGCGTGTGCGATGGTTGTCNAAGGGTATAAAGACCGGCGATGTCAGCTACGGNGACACGTTCACTCCTGCCTATTCGCAATTATGATTGCTTCTCTCAGGAGAGGCTGACACGCTCGGAGCTTACGGGCTGAGATAGAAAGATAGAAGCGAGACGGTCGAATTTCTCGGCCGATTCGGTAGTCATGAAGCGCAGGGANCCGCCGCGAGAGCAGCGNGCGGCCATTTCAGGATGACGNTCGAGATAGTCGGCGAGACTGTCGGCCACGAGTTCNCCCTGAGGCACGACGCGNATCCGCTCCGGCAGATATTGCCTGATTTTCGGATACAGTATAGGATAATGTGTGCAGCCGAGCAGGAGAGTGTCTATCTCCGGGTCGGCTGCAAGCACTTCGTCGCAGTATTCCTTGACGAAATAGTCGGCTCCCGGTCCGTCGGCCTCGCCATTCTCGATGAGAGGCACCCACATNGGGGCCGCCACCTCGGTCAGAGAAATGTCGGGGTAGAGCTTGGCNGTCTCGATNCGGTANGAATGGGATTTGATNGTNCCGGGGGTGGCCACGACNCCGACGTGGCGGCTGCTCGTGAGGTCGCCCAGNGCCTCGACGGTCGGTATGATTACGCCGAGCACGCGGCGCGAGGGATCGATCGTCGGGAGGTCGCGCTGCTGGATGCTGCGCAGGGCCTTGGCGGAGGCCGTGTTGCAGGCNAGGATCACGAGGCGGCATCCCTCGTCGAANAGGCGGCGGACNGCCTGNAGNGTGAAGTCATAGACTATGTCGAAACTGCGCGCGCCGTAAGGGGCGCGCGCATTATCTCCGAGGTATAGATAGTCGTAATCCGGCAGACGGCGACGGATTTCACGCAGAATCGTGAGGCCGCCATATCCGGAATCGAAAATTCCGATAGGGGTCATTATTTGATACCGAGCTTGGTCTTCACGAGAGGAGTGATATCCTCGGCGGGAGCAGCGTAATAGAACGTGATGGAGGGGTCGTTGTTCTGGATGAGAGTGTAGCTGCCTTCGCGNCCNACTGACTCGATNGCGTTCTTGATATCTGTCGTGATGGGGAGGAGGAGTTCCTGATGCTTCTGGGTGAGGTCCTGATCCACCTGCTGGAGGAACTGCTGATAGCGGGCCTGAGAATCCTGGAAGGCACCGATCTTGCGGTCCATCGTAGCCTTGGGAGTGGTGGCGTCATCCTGAAGAGCCTGAAGCTCNGTGGCCTGTTTCTGGAGGTCCTCCTCAAGAGATTTCGCCTGAGCCTGATACTTGCTCTGGAGTTCCTGGAGCTGCTTCTCGGCGGCTGCCGTGGCGGGCATGGACTGCATCACTGAGTTGACATCGACGAGACCGATCTTCACGGTCTGTGCGGCCGCCATCGTGGGGAGAGCCAGNGCGGCGGCGATAAGGATTTTCTTGAACATTTTATTATGCGGTTAAGTTTTATTTTTTCTCGTTAACGTCTCTGNTTAGAGANGCTGTTATTTGGAGTAGCCGAGTTTGGCGAGGACATCGTTGCTGACGTCGATACGGGGGGATGCGAAGACGATGCTCTGGGAGGAGGCGCGGTCGAATATGACCTGATAGCCCTTCTCCTCGGCGACGGCCTTGACGGCGTTGTAGACATCCTCCTGNATGGGCTTCATGAGCGACTGGCGCTTCTTGTAGAGCTCACCCTCCGGACCGAAGTATTTGTAGCGCGTATCGGTGACATCCTTCTCCTTGGCCACGATCTCCTCCTCGCGTTTCTTCTTCTGGTCGTCGGTGAGGAAGACCATATCGGCCTGATAGTTCTTGTACATGGTCTCGGCCTCCTTCGAAAGCTCGGCGACCTCCTTTTCCCAACGCTGGGAAACCTGATTCAGCTGCTCGTTGGCCATCTCGTAGGCAGGGACGTTGCGAAGCACATAGTCCATGTCGACGAGGGCGAATTTCTGTGCGTGGGCGCCGATGACNCCCGCGACGGCCATAATGGCGATAATAAATAGTTTCTTCATATACATTAGAACGGCGAAGGGGCCGAATGTTAAAGTTAAGAAAACATAAATCAGAATTCCTGNCCGAGGATGAAGTGGAGCTGGCTGCCGCCGCGACGTCCCTGNACACGGTCGAAACCGTANCCCCAGTCAATNCCGAGCATACCGAGCATGGAGAGGTAGACGCGCACNCCGACACCGGCCGAGCGCTTCAGGTTGAAGGGTTGGAAACGGTCGACGGCTGTCCAACAGTTGCCCGCCTCGGCGAAGGTCAGGGCATAGATTGTCGTCGCCGGCTGGAGCATGAAGGGGAAGTGGAGCTCGAAGGTATATTTGGCATAGGCGTAGCCCTCCTGGCCCCAGGGTGTGAACTGGCCGTTGTCGTAACCGCGCATGGAGACGGTCTCCGTGGCATAGGTGGTGGAACCCGACATGCCGTCGCCGCCGAAATAGAATGTCTCGAACGGCGTCTTGATATTCTTGTTGTAGGATCCGAGCAGGGCGAAGTCGGCGCGTGTCATGAGCACGAGTGTCCATTGTCCGTCGGGGTCGGTGAGGGGAGTGTAGGTCTTGCTCTTGAACTTGACTTTCCAATATTCGATCCATTTGTANAGCTGGGCCTTTGCCTTCTCGTCGTTGAGGGTGTTGGCCTCGTAGGCGAGCTGTCCCCAGTTCTTCTTCTGGAAGAGGGAGACGGGGGGAGTCAGCTGCACGTCGAGCGAGAACTGCGATCCCCGGCGGGTGTAGATCGGATTGTCGATCGATGTGCGCGAGAAGTTGAGGTTGAGCGTCAGGGCATTCGAGATACCGTTGTTCATGTAATAGAGCCAATCCCAGTTCTTGAGATAATACCAGCGGTAGCCCAGCGATGCGGTGAAGGAGAAATAATCGTCGGGCCATGTGAGTCGGGTACCGAATCCGACGTTGACGCCGGCCATCTGGAGCACCTTGTTGGGGTCGTAGGCGTTCTGGTAGGCNTATGTNCCGTAGTTGGAGCCGTANGTGCCGCCGTAGTAGAGGGAGTTGAGGTAGGCGTTGCTCCAGTTGTTGTTATAGTAGGAGGAGTTGACGCCGGTGTAGCGGGAGTAGTCGGCCGAGATGGAGAAAGATGTCGGACGCTTGCCGCCGAACCACGGGTCGTAGAATGAGAGGGAGTAGGACTGGAAATACTTCGCGTTGGTCTGGGCCGAGATGGAGAAAGTCTGGCCGTCNCCACGCGGGATAATNCCCTTGTAGCTCTTCGGNTTGAAGAGATTCTTGATGGAGAAGTTGGAGAAGGAGAGGGAGACCTGACCGGTGACGCCNGTCTGACCCCAACCGAAGGAGAGCTGCACCTTATCGTTGGGTTTCGATTCAAGGTTGAGGATGATATCGACGGTGCCGTCGCTTTCATTNGGNTCCGGGCGCATGTCGATATTCTCGGGGTTGAAGTGGCCCGAGGCGGCTATCTCGCGCATTGAACTCATTAGATCGGTCTTGGAGAACAGNTCGCCGGGGCGTATGCGCAGATCGCGGCGGATGACCTTCTCGTAGAGCTGGTCGTTGCCGTTGATGACGACCTGATTGATGCGGGCCTGCTGACCCTCGTGGACNCGCATCTGGAGAGCGACGGAGTCACCCTCGACACGCTCCTCGATGGGGATGAGGTTGAAGAAGAGATAGCCGTTGTCAAGATAGACGTTGGAGACGGCGTCGTCATCGGTCGTGATACGCTTGTCGAGGCGCTTCTGGTTGTAGACCTCGCCGGGATAGATGCCNAGGATATGATTGAGGGTCTCTGTCGGGTAGACTGTATTNCCGACCCATGAGATATCGGAGATATAATACTTCTTACCCTCGTCGAGCTTCAGGTAGACGTCGACATGGCCGTCGTCATATCGCGCCACGGAGTCGGAGATGATGCGGGCGTCGCGATAGCCGAGCTCGTTGTATTTGTCGATGATGCGCCGGCGGTCGTCGGCGAAGTCGGAGTCGACGAATTTCTTCTGCTTGAAGAGGTTGAGGAGATTTCCGCTCTCGTTGGTCTTCTTCATNGCGCGCTTCACGCGGGCATCGGAGAGCACTTCGTTGCCTTCGACGTAGATCTTATGGACCTTNACCTTATTCTTGCGGTCGACATCGATCGTGACGATNTCCTGATTCTCCTTAGAGAGATCGGGTTGCTGACGGATCCTGACGGCCACATTCTTGAATCCCTTCGCGGCGTAATAATTCTCCACGATCTGCTTGACGCGGGCGATGATGTTGGGGGAGAGTTGCTGTCCGGGCACCATCCCGAGGCGTTCCTGAAGATCCTTTTTCTCTCCGGAGCGTACGCCTTCGAATTTGAGCTCGGTCATGCGGGGTTGCTGNCGCAGNGCTATTTCAAGCCAGACCTTGTCGCCGACCATTTTGGTGACGAGGATCTGCACCTTGGAGTANAGTCCCTGACGCCAGAAGCGTTTGACGGAGTTGGAGATGGCGTCGCCGGGGATATCGATGCGTTCGCCGACGGAGAGACCGGAGTATCCGATTATGACGTAGTCCTCGACGTTGTTGACACCGGTGACGGAGATTCCGGCGATTTCATAAGATTTGGGAATCGGGGAATAGATGATGTCGGGAGAGTAGATAGTGTCGGCCGGNAGGCCGATCGCGGGGACGGGCGCGGTCGACTGCGCCGAGGCGGCCATGGGGGCCGCGGCGAGCATCAACGCGAGGATTATGGAAAAGCGGTCAGGCTGGTTCATGATGTGGAATATGGGGAGAGGGTCAAGAGTTCTGCACCTGTGCGCTCGTCTTGCCGAAACGGCGTTCGCGGCGCTGGTAGTCGATGATGGCCTCGGCATAGGCCTCCTTGCCGAAGTCGGGCCAGAGTATGGGGGTGAAGTAAAGTTCGCTGTAGGCTATCTGCCAGAGNAGGAAATTGGATATNCGTTCCTCTCCGCCGGTGCGGATNAGGAGGTCGGGATCCGGGATTCCGGCTGTGGCGAGCGAGTCGGCCACATCTTTTTCGGATATGGAGGCCGGGTCGATGTCGCNGNTGACGGCACGCGCGGCGAGGCGTCGGGCGGCCTCGGCGATTTCCCAGCGGGCCGAATANGAGAGGCACATTCCGAGAGTCAGGCCGGTGCATCGGGAGGTGGCCTCCTCGGCGTTGAGCAGCCGGCGGCGAGCCTCGTCGGGNATGCGGTCGATATCTCCGATGAGCCGGATACGCACGTTATTCTCAAGCAATTCCGGGAGTTCGCGCTCTATGGCCCATCCGATGAGGTGCATCAGGGTGTCGACCTCCTCTTGCGGACGGTTCCAGTTCTCGGTGGAGAAAGCGTAGAGCGTCAGATACCCGATTCCGAGATCGGAGGAGAATTCGGTGGCACGGTGCACGGCGGAGACGCCTTCGGCGTGTCCGTCGCTGCGGGGACGACCCTGGAGGTTGGCCCATCGGCCGTTTCCATCCATGATAATGGCTACATGGCGGGGAATACGGTCCATATCAATCTGTTTCATCAAAGCATCGAGGCTCATACTTTATCAGTCTTTGTAATGGCACGTGGCGCATCGTTTGGAGAATTCGTAGGAGAGAGTGAATGTCAGGGTGGAATACCAGTCGGTGTTCTTGACGAANGAGCTCTCGATCGCGAGGGGATCGTCGAGCTGNGGGCCGTCGAGACGGTCGGTGAAGACTTTCTTCATCAGGAATTCTACCCCGAGATTAAGCCGGCGGTTGATCTTGAACTTCGCGCCGATCCCGAANGGGAGGGTGAAGGATCCGGAGGTTTCCCCTCCGACGGTCCATATGGTGGCCGAAAGGCCGGCGGTGATNTAAGGGGAGAAGCGTTTCAGCTTGCGGTAGCGTTCCCCCATACCGTAATTGAAGAAATTGAATTCCGCCATCTCGCCGAGTTCATAGAATGTGGTCGAGAATTTCAGAGGGTCGGCNGTGGGGAGCACATTGGCCATATTCTGCGAGTCGCCCCGCAGCCCTCCGACATAGAAATTGGTCTTGAAGGCCCAGCGGGGATTCGCTATGTAGCGGAGCAGGANCTCNAGATCCCACGACGGGCTTTGCCAGATGAAGGAGGGGTTGGCGTCGCCCAGATATCCCGTCATGCCGATGCCGCCTCCGATGTCGAAGCGGTAGTCCTCCTGCGCCGCCAGACGTGTCGGGCAGCAGAGGATGGCCGTGATGGCCAGTAGAAGGGTTGTCAGGGCTTTCTTCATATTATGACAGGAGAGAATTGCGATTTCAGAAAAGGGGAGCGAAGGTCAGGCGTGCGAGCACGGCGCGCCAGATGTAGTAGTTGAATCGGCCGGAGGCCTCGTTGCCCCCGAAGAGGTAGATGTAGGGGCAATCCCAGGAGATATTGGAGCCGTCGGTGACGTATGTGAGACGTTTGACGGCGGGGGATACGCGCACGTCGCGTGTCTGCCAGCGGTCGTTGAGATCGGCTTCCATCCCGATGGAGCTTATGACGGCNTCGGCGTCGGTCAATGTCGGCATGAATTCCGGGAGCTGCAGCAGCGAGTCGGCTTTCATCCAGTTGACGCCGTTGTCGTATGAGATGTAGACGGTGCGGTTGAGCGTTCCATCCTCAAGGCGTCCGCCGAAGGCGAGGAGCACGCTGAATTCNGTCTGCACCCATGAGGTGGCCGTCTGGCGGTAGTTGAGGTANGGCAGCATCAGCGCGCCCTCCATTGCGGGGAGNGGTTTGTGGGAGATTTTCGCCCAGTCTGATCCGTCATATGCCCAGGTGGCGTCGGAGAGACGNCCGTCGCGNGAGCCGCCTANGAACAGACCGATNGGATCGACTGCCCAGCGGGAGGTGAAGGAATGGAAGTCNGACATTCCCGATGTCGGGAAGTCAGCCGGGATTTCGGTTNCGTTGAANCCGGCGGGNCGGGGATAGATGTCGTGGTAAAGATGACCTGACTCGGGGCGTATGCCGAGCACCGCATCGCCGAATCCTCCGATGATCGCGCTCCAGTTGACGCCGCACGCCGTCCATGAGATTCCGTCGGNCGATGAATAGAGGTCGCCCGTCTCGGAGAGGATATATAGAGTGGCATCGGCGGCGGNCATGCTGCGTGTCTGCGGAGTGAAGGGNAGCGAAAGCGGGGTCACGCTCCAGGCTGAGGATGCGGGATCTGCCGTCACCGCCATTGAGAATGANCCGTCGGCCTCGCTGAGGAGGGTATAGACCTTATCGGCCATGGAGACAGTGCGCTGCGCTACGGGCATCGCGTCATCGCCGCTGCCGGAGGGGAGCAGGGTGAGCGAGGTGTTGTCCCACATCAGGGAGTCGGCCACCATCTTGTGTACGTTTACGCGCAGGTCGTAGCTTTTCGAGAGGGAGCCGTCNTCAGAGGAGAGGGTGAGGGTCACTTTGCCGGTGAAGTCGATCGAGTCGCCCGGGGATGTCTTGTAATCGACGGTGCCGGTGCGGGTCTGTCCGCCGGTCATNGTGATTTCCGCCTTCGATACGGTGGAGGGGAACGTGATTTTAGTGACAAGGCGATCCACCGGAGTTCCGGCCGGCAGGGAGTCGGCGTTGAAGATGATGCCGTGGTTGAGNTCGATCGAGAAGAAGACTGAATCGAGATTGGAGAGCACCTTGNCATTGGCTGAGAGGGAGAAAGCCGATACGGCCACNGAGTTGGCCGGTTCGTAGTCGGGCTGGTCGGTGGCTTCGGAATTGCATGCGCCGAGGGCTCCGGCCGTCAGCAGGAGGGCAGGAAACAGACGCAGGATCGTATTTCGGAGTATTCTTTTATTCACGTTCGGAATGAAAAATTGTTTTCAACTTGCAAATTTAGGAAAAATTTTTCAAATTCCCCCTATGATGTGTAAAAGTATTGCATTTGAGTAGGATTCGGGGCTTGCGGCNNTGTATTATTCCTTATTATATAGGAGGATGGTGTTGCCGTCGAGGTGTCGGGAATCAGCGAGTTTCAGNTCGGAGGGGTTAAATGCGGGNGCGGGGAGCCCTTCGCCGAGAGTGAAGGGGGCNATCTCNATCCGNATAGCGTCGAATAGTCCGGCGGATATGAATTCCGTCAGNGTCCGCGCGCCACCCTCCACCAGAAGATGGTTGAATTTATGTTGGGAATAAAGGCGCGACAGGAAATCAGCNAGTTTCTCCCCCGGCTGACGTAGAATCGGGTGTCGGCCNCGGATGCGGGCATCGGCGGGTAGGCGCGGGGAATCGAACGATACGGGGAGCGGTTGTTCGAGCGCGGGCCATAGCCTGCAGTCAAGTCGCGGGTCGTCGGCTATGACAGTGTCGACTCCCACCATTACCCCCTGGCAGGATGCCCGGAGACGATGNACCTCCAACATACCGAGAGGGGAGGAGAAGCGCACCGGACGGAATCCTGCGCCGTCAGNAGATCGGGCCGCGATAAATCCGTCGGCGCTTTGCGCCCATTTGAGAGTGACGTAGGGGCNTCCCGTCTCGTGGGCCCGCATGAAGGGGANATTGAGACTGCGGCATTCCTCGGCGAGCACTCCGGTGANGACCTCGCGCCCCGCCTCGCGCAGCATACGGATGCCGCGCCCGGCCACCTGCGGGAAGGGGTCGAGGGCTCCGATGACNATNCGNCTNATGCCCTCATCGATCAGCAGCTTCGCGCATGGCGGAGTCTTGCCGTAATGGGAGCATGGCTCAAGGGTGACGTAGATAGTCGATTCGGGGAGCAGCCGGCGGTCGGCGTCGGCAACGGAGCGCACGGCGTTGACCTCGGCATGCGGGCCGCCGTAACGGCGGTGCCAGCCTTCGCCGATAATGCGTCCGTCGGGGGCCGTTATCACTGCCCCGACCATGGGATTGGTGAAGGTGAATCCATAGCCGTTGGCCGCCAACCGGAGCGCGCGGCGCATATATAAAGTATCTGTTGTCATAATAAGATTTATTTAATTTAAACGGATATTTTGGGCAAGTTATTTTTTTTTGCTAATTTTGGGGGGTGAAGTTGACCGATACACAAACAATCTTCACGCCAACTAACCTCAATCGTAACTCATGAAAGTATTAACAACCCTGGCGGTCGCCCTGCTGATCGGCACCGCCGCAACCCCGACAGTAATGGCTCATGAAAACCCCTTCCTGAAGCCCTATGCCACTCAGTTTGAGATTCCGCCGTATTCGGAGATTCTCAACAGCGACTTCATCCCGGCCATCAAGGCAGGCATAGAGGAGCAGGACCGCAACATCGACGCGATAGTAAAGAACCGCGCCGTGCCTGACTTCGACAATACTATTCTTCCGCTTGAGAACATCAATCCGATTCTGGAGCGTGTGGTGTCGGTCTATTTCCACTATGACAATGCGTTGAACACTCCCGAGTTCGCCAAACTCGCCGATGAGGCGATTCCCCTGATAAACGAAGCATCCAACCGCATCAATCTCAACGAGCCTCTTTTCCAGAGAATCAAGCAGGTCTATGACCGCCGCAATGAGATGGGACTGACGCCGGTGCAGATTCGTCTGGTGGAGAAATATTACCGCCAGTTCGCCGAGCAGGGCGCCGCCCTCCCCGAGGATAAGAAGAAAGAGCTTATCCGCATCAACGACGAGCTCTCCAAGCTCTTCATCGAATATAACAAGAATCTTCTCGGCGCGACCAACGCTTTCTATATCCAGGCCGGAGAGGATGAGGTGGCAGGTCTGCCGGAATCATCCCTCGCCATGGCGCGTGATGAGGCCAAGGAGCGCGGACTCGACGGATATGTATTCACGCTCCACGCCCCGAGTCGTCTGCCGGTGCTCGGCAGCGCCGACAACCGTGAGCTGCGCCGCAAGATGTACGAGGGCTACACGTCGCTCGCCCAGAGCGGGGAATTCAATAATATTCCCGTAATCGAAAAGATCGTGGCTCTGCGTGCGGAGAAAGCGAAGATCATGGGATTCGACAACTTCGCCCAGATGATGACATCGCGCGTGATGGCCAAGACTCCTCAGGCGGCCGAGGAACTCCTGCTGAAGGTCTTCAAGCCCGCCACTCAGCGTGTGGCCGAGGAGGTGGCCGATATGCAGGCCGTTGTGGATGCCGAGGGTGGCAACTTCAAGATCGCTCCTTGGGATTATTATTATTATGCCGACAAGGTAAAGAAACAGAAATATGATTTCGACGAGGCCGAAGTGCGTCCCTATTTCACTCTTGACAATGTGCTGACAGGTCTCTTCGGGGCAGCCGAGCGTCTGTATGGCATCAAGCTCGTCGAACTCCCCGACGCTCCCAAATATATGGATGAGGTGACTGTCTATGAGGTGCAGGATGCCAATACCGGCGAGCATATCTCTGTCTTCATGACCGACTATTTCCCGCGCGCAAGCAAGCGTCAGGGCGCATGGATGGAGGAACTCCAGACGGCAGGCCTCTATGGCGACGGCACAATGAAACGTCCGATCGTCTACAATGTGGGCAACTTCACGCGTCCCGCCGGTGATACCCCCGCGATGCTGACGATCGATGAGGTCGAGACGACTTTCCATGAGTTCGGCCACGCGCTGCAGGGAATGCTGACACGCGCTCCCTACAAGTCGCTCGCAGGCACGCATGTAGACCGTGACTTCGTCGAGATGCCCTCGCAGATGAATGAGCATTTCGCCTTCTCGCCCGAACTGATGAAGACCTATGCCAAACATTACAAGACGGGAGAGGTGATTCCCGATTCGCTCATCGCGAAGCTCAACAATTCTTCGAAATTCAATCAGGGATTCGTCACTACCGAGCTTGCCGGGGCTGCATTGCTCGACCTCGCATGGGGCCAGCATGACGGCAACAACGTGGATGTCATGGGCTTCGAGAAGCAGGTGGCTGAGAGAATCGGTATGCCCGAGGAAATCACCTACCGTTACCGCTCACCATATTTCAAGCATATCTTCGGCGATGACGGTTATGCTTCAGGCTACTACACCTATCTCTGGAGCCAGGTGCTTGAGGCCGATGCCTGGGAGCAGTTTGAGGAGAAAGGCATCTTCGATCCCGAGAATGCCCTTCGCCATAAGACTATCATCCTTGAGCCGGGCGACACGGAGGATGCCATGGTGCTCTTCGAGCGTTTCCGTGGCCACAAGCCCGACGCTTCCGCACTGCTCCGTCTCCGTGGATTCGAATAAGCGGGAACGTACCATACGGAAAATAACAGTCTGAGATAAATTTTTGAAAATGGGTCGCGCAGGNGCGCGGCCCATTTTTTTGCCGTTTATTTTATTGCGGGTNTAAAATTNATTCATTAATTTTACANNNGTGAAATCAATCGCATACATTTCAGATACTTCAGTGACGGCGCGTTTCACCGCTATATTCATATGGATAGCGGTGCTGCTGTTCTCGTATCCAATGCAGATACATGCTGAGTCAGACCATCAGCCCACCGACTCTCTTCCGTTGGCAAGATACTCCGCAGCATCACTCGAAAGGGTAGACGCCGGCTTCCGGAAACAAATCGCCAGCCTTTCCCCCTCGGCTCTTTTCCGACTCGGTGACGACCAGAATCTCAATTCGCCGGAGGGAATCAACAAAGCTCTGCTTTGTTATGTGACGGCAACCAGTCTTTCCGATGAGTATGGTAAATACCCGAAGGAGATGCGTGATATAGCGAAATCATATATCAATATCGCCTATATCTACCGTACACGGTTTCATAATAATTACGAATCATATAATAATCTCAAACGTGCAGAGCAGATATGCTCGGAGTANGGCTTGAAGGATGTGCTATGCCACGTCTATCTCTCGCTATCATCGGTCCTCTCCATAAACTCAACCCTGAGCGCGGCTTCCAACCCNGCGACCGATCATAAATCGGAGGATGATTATCTCGAAAAAGCCTTCAGCTACGCGCTCNGTTCGAAAAATCATGAGGTCGCCGCATTCTCCATCATCAATATGATTGCGGAATATGATGTGGTGGATAGTCGGTCGATAGGCGGATATATCGGTAAATACCTGAATGGAGAAATCCCCGATACCACAGGAATACAGCGATATGCCCGCTTCCTGTGTCAGGGAGTGGAGGCATTCATTAATAAAGATTATAACGGGGCCCACACTGCATTGCAAAACGCTGTCGCCACCGATGTGGATAAGAAATATCCGAAACAGCAGCTCAATGAACTTGCTCTCCTATATGATGCGTTGGCATATGAGAGGGCAGGGGATGTCCGACACTCGGAGCAGCTTCTCCTGTCATTGCTCGACAGCACCCGCAAACGGGAGGATGCGGAATGGGAGATGTGGATGCATGGCAACCTCAATCTCTTTTATCTTCGTCAGAAAGATTCCAAACGGGCGGATACCCATCTCCTCGCTTATTACCGAATGCGTGAAAAACTTGCAGAGGAGGAGGGTAGCAGTCTTTCAACGGATGAATATGAGATGCAGAATACCATATCGGCATATCGCCGGGAACTTGAACAAGCAGCTGAAGAGCGGCGTCGGGTGCGGTTGATTCTCATTTCGGGAGGGACAATCGCAGTTATGGTGATTCTGTTACTCTGTTTTCTCCTGTATCATGCTAAGAAAAGGAGGCAGTATATAATGCGCCTTTATGAGAAGAATCTCCTTGAGAGAGCCGACAGCACTCCCGGACAGCCATCGGAACCCGGCGAAGATTCACCTGACTCGGGNGACTCTGTCGGAACGTCCGTGCCGGATCCGAAACTGGTCGAGGCCATCACCGCAGTGCTTGATAACGGTTCGGAGCCATTCAACAATGATTTCCAGCTTGTCACTCTATGCAATATGGTCGGCAGCAACACGACATACGTTTCGCAAGCGATAAATCATCATTACGGCAAACCATTCAAGAACGTGCTTGCGGAGCGACGCATACGCGAGGCCTGCCGCCGTCTGGATGATCCTGTCGCCAACTCCACTCTCACCATCGAGGCCATTTGCCTTGAGGTTGGATTCAAAAGCAGGTCGGCCTTTTCTGTGGCCTTCAAGAGTGTCACCGGGTTGACACCCACCGAATACCGTAAAGCCGCCAAACGATATATGCCGGCATCATAAGTAAGTTTCAAAAAAGCTTACTTATGATGCTTTTTTAATGAATTTTTTGGTTCGTTTTCATTAATACAGAACCGTTAACCGTTGTGAACGTGTGAATTATATGAAAAATCTGTTAATTTTGCAGGCAAATTTCTCAACCAAAAAATACTATTATGAAAAAGTCTTTACTACTTGTTTCTGCCGCTACGCTTGCCCTCTCGGCAATGGCAGCCCCGGTTGCCGGTACCGCCCGTAATATCGTGCGCGAAGATGGTTCGTCGCTCTCCGCCGCGAGAAAAGTGCGCGGTGCCGCCACCCGCGCCGAGATGAAATTTGATGTCTCCGAATCAGATATCATATATGATACACCTGCGGGAAAGAGCAGCCTCTGGTCGAAGGCATGCAGCTACTATTCGATGTCGCTTTTCGGAATCGGAGAGGGTAGCTCGGATGGAATGCCCTGCCGTATCGTCGAGGGTGACAACGGCGAGATGTATATCTACAATCCCTTTAGCGCGATTGATACTAAATCATGGCTGAAAGCGACAATCTCCGGAGATGAGATGACCATCAATCTGCCGCAGGCGATATATGCCGACTCCGACGGTGAGAATGATTATGTCTATGTCGCGCAGGTATGCCATTTCGAGGTTTCAGATCCTGAGACAGGAGAGGGACTCTATCACTCTGAAGAGGGTGACACCAAGGTCACTTTCAAAAAGGATGGTGATTCATGGGTGATGCAGCGTGAAGAAGTCAACGATCATCCGCTGATTATCGGCCTCGTGGCCGCCGACGACGCTTCCTGGTGTGCATATTCCGATTGGGATATCACGCTCTCTCCATTCTCCGGCGAAACCGTGACACCCCCGGCCGACCTCAAGCCTGCGGAATGGGTGATGAATATTCCTGTGGAGGGTGACTATGTGGCAGGAAAATTTGTAAACGTAGGGTTTACGGATGATGACGAGGTATATATGCAGGGCTTTTCCTCAATGTTCCCTGAGGCCTGGATAAAGGGTAGTCTCAAGGATGGCAAGGTGACATTCCCCTCGCGCCAATATCTGGGTGCTGACGAGATGAACAATACGTTCGGTTATTTCTTCGGTGCAACCGAAGAGGAGGTCTATAATGAGGAGTGGGACTTCACATACATGGAGATAACTCTCGCCGACAATCTNGTGTTAGACTATAACGCCGATCAGTCTACGATGACGACCGAGGGAACACTGGTTATAAATAAGGGGGACTCCGAACTCTCGATAATTGACTCTTTCTCAGCTCCGAAACTGCGTGTGCAGGGTGACGTGACGGATTTCACTCCTGCAAATCCGGTGCCCGGATACTTTACCGAACCCGGAGAGTATGCCGGTTCACTCTATTTCAGCTTCCCCTCTATCAATAATGAAGGTCAACTCCTCGATGTATCGAATCTCTATTACCGCGTTTATGTGGATGGTGAGCTCATGACCTTCTACACCGATGAATATGAGGGTCTTGAGGAGGATACGGAGGAGATACCCTTCACATTCTCGAATATGAATAACCTCGGATACTTCGGCACGGGAGATGTGACTCACTTCTTCTACTTCACATTCACCGGATACCGGACTATAGATATCCAGACCCTTTATCGTGATGGCGAGAATGTTTATGAGTCCAAAATCGTTAATGCCATCGGCGGTGACTCGGGTGTAGCCGGTATAGATATTGAGAATGCGCTTCGCACGGAGTGGTATGACCTCTCGGGCCGTCGTGTCGATAATCCCGGCAAGGGCCTGTGGATCAAGCGTGCGGTAATGCAGGATGGAACTTCCGTCGCATCGAAAGAGATGATAAGATAAATATATGGCCATGCTTGGGAGAAAATCGCTTTCCGGCGGTTATCTCCCAAGTTTTATTAAATCTATTATGAACAGCACATTCAATATCAGACGAATCCTGCCGGCGATTGTTCTTGCTGCCGCCGGGTTGCCTTCATACGGCGCTGTGACTGAGTTTACATATGGTCCCAATCCGGCGGGAACAGAATATACCGGATATGGTTTCGGTAAAAAAGAACATTACGATGTGGCCATGCATCTTGCTGATCCCACACTGTCAGGTTGCACCATCGTGGGAATACGTGTGGGGATTCCGGCTGAGAATGATTGGATCAGCGGTATCACGGCGTGGCTTTCATCCGACTTGAAGCTTGAGAATAAGCTCAATGTTCCGGATATCACATCCGTCGAAGCCTCGATGGACGACAGGATGATAACCGCTACCTTCTCCGAACCCTATGTCCTGACTGATGAGGGTGTCTACGTAGGTTATTCATTTACCGTTGACGTACTCGGTGATTACAGCACGAACCCTGTCGCCGTGACAGAGGGTGACGCAGCGGGCGGTCTATATCTGCATACAAGCCGTACACGCCTGAAATGGACAGACGAGGGAGCAACCTCCGGATTCGTGTCGGCAATGGTGATTACCCTTCAGACGGAGAGCGGCGATTATGATGTCTCCGTGGCGTTGCAACCTGATTCTTATATCCTGAAGGATGAGAAGGAGAATGTGGCGATCACGCTCGTAAACTATGGTAAGGACACACTCAATACCGTGGACTACACTTGGAGTGATGGCGATGACAACGGCGAGGGGACCTTGTCACTTCCGGAGCCGCTTCAACCCGGAGCGCGAGTGACTCTCCCGATTGAAATCGGACCTTGCACGAAGGTAGGTACTCATACGCTCAGCGTAACGGCTGAGACATTCAACGGTCAGCCTAACGGTGACCCACGCAAGACCTCTACGGCCAAGCTTTACGTCATGCCCTTCCGTGCGGTGAATCGTCCGTTGGTGGAGGAATACACCGGTCTGCGCTGTGGCTATTGTCCGCGCGGTTATGTGGCCATGGAGGAGATGACCGAGGACTTCGGCGACAGGTTTGTGGGAATCGCTTACCATACGCAGACCTATGAATCTAATGCCATGGAGACCATCGCTAATAGCGATTTCCCGGTTGATGTGCCCGGCTTCCCTTATGCGACCATCAATCGTGGTAATGGACTGGACCCCTCCGAGGTTCCTCCGTTATGGAATGGTTTCGCCTCAACCGCAGTTCCGGCGGATATAAACGTCGGAATCGAATGGGCGGAGAATAACCCGGGAGTGCTTGTGGCCACGGCCTCTCTCGATTTTGTAAGAGAATACTCCGATGCTGACTTCAGCATGGCGATCGGGCTGACCGCGGATGGGCTTAAGAACAAAGCGTGGAACCAATCAAATTACTTCTCCGGAGCATCTGCTGAACAATATCCCGGCGATCTGTGGGCACCGTTCATCAATGGCGGCAGCTATGTGCCCGGATTGACATTCAACGATGTGGTGGTGAAATTTGATAATCTGCGGGGTATCCCGGGGAGTGTGCCGGCAGAAATATCTCTTGATACGCATCCCGTCTGCACTGTCGAATTCAATATCAATGAGGTAGTCAATCTTGCCGGAAATCCGTTCCTCACTCCGGAATGTAAACTTCGTGCGGTGGCACTGCTTATTGACAATACGACCGGCGCGGTGGTCAACAGTCGCAAATCCGAAGCTTTGGATAATGACCTGTCATCAGTCGGGGAAATCCAAGAGGATGTCGCAATAATGTCAACAGAGTGGTATGACCTGACAGGTAGCAGAATACAGGCTCCGGCACACGGCATCCCCGCAATCCGGGTCGATCGTCTGTCGGACGGCAACGTGCGTTANACCAAAACATTGCAATAAGACACTACTGCTATCCGATAGGTAATAAGNTGTAATAAATTTTGGCGGAGGCTGCCCCGATTTTTCCGGCGCAGCCTCCGCTTTATTTTTATTGGATTTCGGGGCGTAAGNAAGTTTTNTAAATTAGTAAAGGTTGGTGTAGACGCGCACAGAGTATGTGCGGCGTTTCCATAGCATATANNCNAGAAGCAGAATCATGATAGATCCATTGAGGATATATGAGAAGTTGGTATTGTTNTCGGCTCCGAACAGGCGGCTCATACCGGATACGACGACCGGTGTCAGTGAGATTCCGATATAGTTGGCGGCCAGAACGTAGCTGAAATACTTGCTCGATTCTTCGGGAGTGGGAGCGAGATATGTGGCCTTATCGTAGATAATCGGCTGCATTGTGCCNTANGCNAAGCCCATGATNCCGATTGCAAACAGATATCCTATATAATGGTGGAAGAAACCTGTGAGATAAAGCGCGATCATAACGACCATGGCTCCATATATGAGCACATCCTTGCCGATGAGCTTGATAGTCTTGGGAAGTGCGAATCCTGCAAGAGTACAGGTAAGGAAATAAAGTGAGGTGGCATCACCGGTCTTGCCGGTCGACAGGCCGTAGTGCTTGAAGGTGAAGGGAAGGTAATATGATACGACTTCGGAGGAGTAAGTGGTGACGAAATAAATGATAATGACGCCCATCAGCAGTTTGAAAGCGGTCTTGCCGCTGAAATGAGGCTTCATTGAGGGAGTGGTGATCTGGGGGGCCTGAATATGGGAGGCGTTCTTTTCCTTCGATTCTGGAACTGCCGCAGGAGCTATACGGTGGCTGTCGATATAATTCTTTGTCAGGAACGGTATCAGACATAGCGGCACGATAGGAATCAAGTAGACGATGAAGGGTAGATGCCAGTTGCGACCTGCCACGAGACCTACGAAGAGTGTGCCCAGAATGATGGTGAAGTTAGACACGCCGCTTTTCCAACCGAGATATTTCACTCTGGCGGCCCCCTCGAAATATTGCCCGATAAGACCTCCGGCAAGCGGGACGACGATACCGCATCCCATACCCAACAGGGCACTTATAAGAATCAGCTCAATCATCGAGCCGGCAAAGAAATACAGGATGCCGGCGCAGAGATAGATGAGCAGACCTATCGTGACAAGCAGCGACTGGCTGTGGCCGACGGAGAGCTTACCGGAAATAAGCATGAAGGGAATTATGACGAGATTCGGCAGCACGGTGAGCAACTGTATCTCAAATTCAGAGGCATGGGGAAAGATCGTCTGCAGTTTCCCCATGATAGGGGAGATGGCGAGTCCGGGCAGATTTACTGTCAGGGAGATCGCCAGAATTGCGATAAGGGTGATCAGCGGGATTTTACCGGCGCCGGAGTCAATGTATTTCATATAAGTACGTTTTACTTATCGGAGTGGCTAATAACCGGTGAGATTACCGGGGATCCACCTCGAATGTCGCGAGTAGAGGGAGATGGTCGGAGGTGCGGATATCGAGGCGATCGACACCCAGCGGACGGATGTCTCCACGGTAAAGCATCTGGTCAAGATGGAAATAGAATCCGTGGGGATAGAAGGTATAGGTAGGGAAGAAGTTTGTCGCGCAATAGGCATCCTTGAATCCCTCTTTCAGAAACAGCCGGTAGGTCCATGAGGCCGGGACATCATTGAAGTCTCCGCAAATCACGGTCGGCATAGACAGCTGNGTCAGACCGCCGAGCACTTTCTCAGCCGCCAGCGCGCGCATCGGAATGGCATGCTTAAGCTTGGCATAGATGCGTGATGTCAGTTTCTCCTTCTGATTCATATCTCCGCGTGGGGCGAAAATTGTCTTTTCACTCTCATCAAGGGCGAAGGATGGAAGATGGATATTGGCGAGAGCTATCCGGCGANCGGGCAGACTGACGACGCAACACTCCGAGAGCACATAGTTATATGCGCTTCCGAAGTAGAGGTGTTCGAGCGGAAACTTTGACAGGATAGTGATGTCGTAGGTGGCGTTCATGCCGAGACGGTAGGGATAGCGGCTGTTGATGGAATCCATAGTGGCGGGGGCCTTCCGATTCATTTCTGCCGCATCCGAGCCGGTGAATTCCTGCATGCACACGATATCCGGGTTGATGCGGAGCACCTCTTCCATTGTGCGGACACCTTCATGCTCCGGCTCCCCGAGATCTGCACCGTGGAGGATATTCCATGTCAGAAGGGTGAATCTGAATGCTTCCTCCTGAGGCTCGGGAGCCTTCTGCATAGGGAACCACATCTTTATCGGAGAGGCGCAGATGAAGAATGTNAGCACACCGAGACCCCCGACAATCCAATGGCCGAAACAGAACCAGGCCACCGTGACGATGGCTGAAAGTGTAAGCATTATCGGCATTCCGATGGTCAGCACCGAGCCTATGGGGGTTATGGTGGGTGATATGACGCCCCCGAAGCAGCATAGGGCTGTGGCGGCGTAAAGGATGATGGTCGCTATTGTGAAGACCATCCTTAATATTGGGGATACTATAAACATTTTGTCGCGGTGTTAATCAAGAATAAAAATCGAGGGGCGATCATCGTCGGGGGAAGCATCAGCTCCAATTGCCGAAGGGATTGTTGCGTCGGTTATCATGCCGCCACCATAACAACAGGCCCAGTCCGAAAATCATACCGCCAAGATGGGCGAAATGGGCGACGGTGCCCATCGTGCCGGTCACGCCGAAGAAGAATTCGAGCACGGCATATCCCGCCACCATATATTTCGCTTTTATAGGNACCGGAATAAAGAAGAGGTAGAGAGGCATATCGGGGAAGGTGAATGCGAAGGCGAGCAGAAGNCCGAATACCGCGCCCGAGGCTCCCATTGTCAGGAAGGAATTGCGGAACTGCTGCGTCAGTATCTCGAACTGCTCGGGGGCGTTGGCAAGTTGTGCGCGGACAGTCTTCTCGGAAAGGTTGTAGAATGGGTTGTTGACGATTGCGTCGATGAAATCCATTTTCCAAGTCAGCGCCCATACCACCTCCTGGACTATAGCCGCTCCTATTCCGCAGACAAAATAGTATATAAGGAAGCGTTTCGGTCCCCACGTCTGTTCGAGAATCCGGCCGAACATATAGAGCGTGAACATGTTGAATGCCACATGCCATATCGTTCTCGGGTCATGGAGAAACATATAGCTCACGAGCTGAAAAGGATTGAAATCACAACCTGAGAATCCCCAGAAGAAGTGAAGACCCAGATAATCGAGCATCACTGAGCCGAAACGCCCGGAAATAGCCTCCACAATCCAGATGAGAAGATTTATAAGAATAAGATTGCGTGTCACCGGCGGAATACGGGTGAACCAATTNCCGCCATAGGGATCATACTGCGTGAATGGAGTCATTATAATCAGTGTTGTTTAAGTAGCTACCTATTTGCAATTGCAAAGTTACATAAAAATTGGTTTAAATCGGCTGATATGGAAATAAAAAGTATAAAAGCTTTAAATTTACCCACCGACGTGTAACTATTTGGGGTGGTCGTGGGTTATAATTAAAAGTCTACGGAAAAAACCGCAGATTACAATCTGTGTGTNGTTCCGGAAATCAGCGAAAAAAGGATCCAATCTCAAAATCAAATAAAAAATTTCTTATGAACAAGACCGATCTCATCAACGAGGTGGCCGCCAAGGCAAGCCTCAACAAAGTCGATGCCAAAGCGGCTGTCGACGCGGTATTTGAATCTATTGCACAGGCACTCGTGAACGACGACAAGGTCCAGCTCCTCGGTTTCGGCACATTCGCTATGGTCGAGAAGCCCGAGCGTCAGGGTATCAATCCCAAAACCAAGGAGAAAATCACAATTGCCGCAAAGAAGGTCTGCAAATTCAAACCCGCCGACAATTTGGGCAAGTAAGGCGTGCAGACGGCCTCCGGGCCGTCCGGATGTCGATAAACTCAATAATATGGCAGAAGACTGGAAAGATGCTCTCGCGGCGTTGCGCGGCCTTGGAGCGGCCGACACCGAAAGCAATTTCCCGACAGATAATGACGCCGCCGACGCAGCTGAGGCTGACGCCGGCGGCGCCACCGTGTCGGGAAGGCGCACGCTGCGTCTCTTTTATGAGAAAAAGGGGAGGGCCGGAAAACCGGCCACGATAATCGAGGGATTCGATCCCGACGATGACACAGAGGCTCTCGCTGTCGCGAGCAATCTCAAGAAACGTATCGGATGCGGCGGATCCGCGCGTGGAGGCGAGATCCTGCTGCAGGGCGACCGACGCCAACAGGCCGCTAAGATATTGCGTGAGATGGGCCATACCGTAAAGGGCGGCTGAATGTATTTGCCACGCTAATGATTTTGGGGACAGGCTCTAACACACACACGATTCATCATGATTACACTTCAACGCGCATCAGCCGGATCCGGCAAAACATATACACTGACAAAGGAATACATCGGTCTCTTGATCTCGACCGATATCAATCCAAATTCACCTGAGGCCGGCCGACGGCTACGTACCCGGCAGGAGTTGGCTGATTCAGTGGCACACGTGCTTGGCGTCACTTTCACCAACAAGGCCACCAACGAGATGAAGGAGCGAATAATCACCAAACTTGATGAATTGGCTCACCATCCTCCGGGTAATCCGAAACTCCCTGACTATATGGCCGACTATATGGCCGAGTTTGGCGCCTCGCGTGAGGAGGTGGGGGAGGCTTGCAGGGAGGTGCTGGAGCAATTGCTCTATAACTACTCTGATTTCAATATATCTACAATCGACTCATTCTTTCAGAATATCCTGCGGACATTCGCCTATGAATCCGACTTGCCCGATTCATATCAGGTGATTATCGACACTGACCATCTGGCAGCTTTCGCGACCAATGACCTTGTCGATGATGTGGCCCACGGCAAGACGCATCCCGATGAGCGATACTGGATCAACCGTCTGCTTGAGACCAATCTGGCGAGAGGCTCTTCGCAGTGGAATATGTTTCTACGCAAGGGTGACGGTAGAGGGAAAGGTGTGTTCCGGGAAATCAGTGAGTCGGCCGCCTCTCTCGAGAAAATGCAGAACCGCGATGTGAGAAAGGCCCTCGACGATTACCGCGACAAGGATATGAATCTTCGCGAGCAAAGGGAGATAATCATCAATGAACTCACTGACCGGGCTATGGATCTCTTCGCGCCGGTAGCTGCCGGTGCGGAGGAGGTGCTGCGAGTGTATTCGGAGGTCGGACTCCCTGAAAAAGTGCTCCCTTACGGCAACACTACCGCCCCGAAACTTCGGAAATTAACCTCGGAGGATGCCGATCCGTTTTCCGACATAACGCTTGATAAAAGAATCAAGAGTCATGCTGCGGCTGCTTATGCGAAAAAGACACCCGAACTAAAGCCATTGTGGGAGAAGTTCATGGAGGATTATTCCGCGTGGCGGGCCTTTGTGGAGGGTGAGGATGTGCGTTGCTGGCAGTTGATAGACAAGGCTCTGCCGGGTGTGGCGCTCACCGATACTCTCCATCGCCGCATCCAGGACTATCTGAATGACAATGGGGCCATGCAGCTTTCCGACACCAATTCCATGATACGGCGCATCATAGCTGACGATGAGGTGCCGTTTATCTATGAGCGTCTCGGCACACGCCTCAACCATTTCCTGATTGATGAATTCCAGGACACATCGCGTATGCAGTGGGAAAACTTCCGTCCCCTTCTGGCCGAGAGTGAGTCGCATGCCTATCGCAATCTTATCATCGGCGATGCGAAGCAGAGCATCTACCGCTTCCGCAACGCCGAGCCCCGTCTGATCACCAATATAGTGCCCGATACATTCCGCGGTCATATCGAAAGCCGGGGTGACTCCGTGGCGGAAAATTCCAATTGGCGGAGTCGGTCGAATATCGTGAAATTCAACAATTTCTTTTTCAGTACGCTCGCGGCGCGTCTCGCTGAGGAACGGGGTGACGAAATCAAGACTTTATACGGAAATGCCATTCAGCTTCCCCGAAGCAAGGATTTGCCGGAGGATAAGCCGGAAGCCGGGTATGTCGAGATTAATTTCTATCCCCGTCAGGAGCAGTCGCCTATGCAGGAGGAGGATGAGGATGACATCAAGGGGGAGACTATTCCCGGGGCCCTTATCAGAAGAATCGGTGACCTCATCATGGAGCTTCTTGGCCGTGGTTATCGCCAGAAAGAGATAGCTGTGCTGACCAACCGCCGCCAACCGGCCAAAGATATCATAGCCGGACTTATGAATTATAACCGTAGCCTCCCNGAGGGTGCCCGGCCTCTTGAATTTGTAAGCGAGGACTCTCTCACTCTCGAAAGTTCTCCGGCCGTACTGACGGTTATCGAGTGTTTCAAGGTGCTTCAGGAGAATCTTGAGAATGGCGGAGCGAGAAGAATGCGGGAGGAAACGCGTGACGGGGCCGAGAGGCAGGAGAGTAGCGGCCATAACCGTACGGTGGATTGGGAGGCTGTTCAGACCAACTTCATTTTCTTTTCGGCCCGTCATCCGGAATTGTCATTGCCCGAGCGTCTCGACCGTTTCTTCGAGGATGGGATGGGGCAGACGGAGGTCGATGATCTTGTGGCCGGTATGCAGGCAATCACGTTGCCGTCGCTCGTGGAGGCATTCGCCGAAAGTTTCCTGACCAGGTCACAGCGTAAACTTGAGGCTCCGTTTCTGGCTGCGTTGCAGGATGCGGTGCTCGACTATTGTGAAGCTAATCCGACCGATATCGGATCGATGTTACGGTGGTGGAATTCACGCGGCAAGAATATATCGATATCCTCGCCGGAGGATACGGATGCCATAAATGTCATGACCATCCATAAATCGAAGGGATTGGAATTTGAATGTGTTATTCTTCCCGACCTCGATCTTCTGCTTGACCTTAACAAGAGGGGGGAGACGCTTTGGGTGGATGTGCCGCAGACATTGGCTTATGCACATCGGCTTCCCGCAATGTTGCCGATGACGTTGACTGTCAAGAATGCCGAGGGCACGGCTTGGGAAGACCGTGTGGCCGAGGAACGATATCAGGTGACCGTCGACAATCTCAATAAAGTCTACGTCGCCATGACACGCGCCGTGAGCGAACTTTATGTATTTCTCCCCGAGCCTTTCGCGAAAGCGAAGCAGAATGAGACAGATGCCGCATCCGCTCCCGCAGAGCCTATAGCGGAAGATGTGCTTTTCGCAGAGCCGACGGTAGATGCCGCATCCGCTCCCTATATCCGTGGGCACGCTTACGCCATATGTCACGAGGCGGATGGTTCGCTTCCGGCAGGACCGGTTGATAGCATGCTTCCGGTGTGTGGCGATATAGCCGCCGGCGAAGATTTCCGCACGTTCTGCTATGGAAAGCCGGTGAGCGATGTAGCCAAGGCCTTGGAAAAGTCGAGGGAGAAGAAAACACGATCGGTGGAATCCGTGGCACTGACAGAATACTTCGTCAACTCCGACCGTGATGTACTGAAATTCCATCCTGAATGGCAACCTCATGTGATGGAAGAGGCG
The DNA here is from genome assembly GCA_014801595.1 of Bacteroides sp. Lineage (GTDB taxonomy): Bacteria > Bacteroidota > Bacteroidia > Bacteroidales > Muribaculaceae > Lepagella. The sequence goes on along the minus strand of JAAVDV010000019.1, from coordinate 77,718 downwards.
GATGATGACCGTGTCGATCCCCTTTCCGAAGGAAGCGAGATGCATGGTGTGCTGGAATATGTGATTACGGAGGATGACCTTCCGTATGCCCTTGAGCGTATGCGTGGACGCGGGATACTGACCCGACGGAAAATCCGTCAGTATCAGCCACGTCTTCAGGAGGCTCTTGAGAGTGTCCGCGACCGAGGATGGTTTGATGGCTCATATACGGTCTACAACGAGCGTCCTATGCTGGCCAAGGGACAGCAGTTGCGTCGTCCGGACCGTGTCATGGTCAGTGCCGAGGGTGACGCTATCGTCGTGGACTATAAATTCAGCACTCCCGAGAACTTCGCCAAAAAAGTCGAGGCTCATCGGCGTCAGGTCGGGGAATATATGGGATGGCTTGAGGAAATGAAGCAGTTCAGAAGTGTCAGGGGCTACATATGGTATGTCAACAAGGGGGAAATCATCGAGGTGGAGAAGTCCATATCTTTCGCCGAACAGAAGGAGCGGCAACGCAGGGAGCGTGAGGAACGCCGCCATAAGGAGAGGGCTGACGATACCTCCGACTCAACCCTGAAAACTAACGCAACAGATTGAAATTTGCGTAATCTATGAAATTTTATTAATTTTGTGGTGCATAACCAAGACTTAAATATATTTTGGATACAGACCCTTTACCAACATTCGCGGCATCGCCGCTGACGGCATTGATAACGTTATCTGCGCGTGCCATAGAGTTTCATGCTCCTGCCGACTGGGTTAGCTGGATTATAATCGTGGCGGTAGCCGTCGGTTGTCTTATGCTGTCGGCATTTGTCTCCGGAAGNGAGATAGCCTATTTCGGTCTCACTCGCTCGCAGGTGGAAGACCTCGNAGAGTCGGGTCGTCCGGAGGCCAAACGTGCCCTTGAGTTGATTAATGATTCCGAGCGCCTGTTGGCAACCATATTGATCTCAAACAATCTTGTAAACATCACGATGGTAGTGTTGCTGACATTTGCCATCAATCAGGCCGTCACCTTCAATTCCGAGCTGCTCAACTTCTTGTTGCAGACCGTCTTCCTGACCTTCCTGCTATTACTATGCGGTGAGATATTTCCAAAGCTTGTGGCCCGCAGCAATACTCTCAAGTGGGTTTATTGGGCATCAGGGGGTGTCAGCGTGTTGTCGCGTATATTCGCTCCGCTGGCCAAACTTATGGTCAAGTCGTCAGCTATAATCAACAAGGTCGTTACCAAGAAAGAGGAGGCTATTTCTGCCGATGTCCTTGAGAAGGCTCTTTCAATTTCCGACATCAAGGAGGGGCAGGAGAAGGAGATGCTCGAAGGCATTTTGACTTTCGGCGAGAAGGAGGTGTCGGAGGTAATGATCTCACGCGTCGATGTGACTGATGTGGAGTATCATCAGACATGGGATGANGTNATAAAAGTGATACTTGAATCGGGCTACTCGCGTATCCCTGTCTACGACACGTCTCAAGACACGATACGNGGTGTCTTGTATTCCAAGGATCTTCTCCCTTATATTGGAAACCATGATGANTCNTTCCGTTGGCAGGCACTTATAAGAGACCCCTTCTTCGTGCCCGAGAGCCGCAAAATAGATGACCTTCTGGAGGACTTCCGAAAACGTCGCATTCATATGGCCATCGTTATAGATGAATATGGNGGCACACAGGGTATCGTAGCTCTTGAGGATATCATAGAGGAGATAATCGGNGAGATTGATGATGAGTATGATGACACGGCGTCGATGTATCGTAAGGTGGCTCCCGACACTTATATAATGGATGGGAAAATCTCTATAGGTGACCTTTGTCGTGTGCTCGACCTTGAAGAGGAGGATTTGGGCGATATCGGTGATGCCGAGACTCTGGCCGGTCTCATGCTTGAGATAAAGGGTGATTTCCCTGTGGCCAAGGAGGTGCTGAGACGCGGACGTCTGAATATGCAGGCCCTTAAGATAGAGAAACATCGCATAACGAAAGTTAAGCTTACTGTGGAGCAACCGCAGGAGGAAAATCAAGAAGAGGATGGAAACTGAATTCATATTCTGGCGTCATGATACGTCGGCCGGTATCCGTGTGGAGGAAATCTGTGGGGGAGAGGATAAATCCGCCAAGCTTTGGAAGGTGATGGCCCTGCAGGTCTTTGGAGAGAATGGGGGCGACCGCTTCCGGGAAATCGCGCATACAGAGGCAGGCGCGCCATTGCTCGAGGAATCCGGGCAGCGTATATCTGTCAGCCATACGCAGCATTTTATGGTTGTGGCCATGTTGCCGCGTACTCCAGAGACTGATCTGGAGGGTTTCTCGCTCCGGACAGCCATGGGAATAGACTGCGAGCGGATGGATCGCAGCCAAGTGTTGAAAGTGGCCGACAGGGTGATGTCTCCTGAGGAACTGGTTCTCGTCGGGTCCTATGCCGCCGGGCTTGAAGCGGGCGACGCCCATCATAAGCCTATACCAGGCGAGCAGGCGCAGGTTATGGCCAATGTATTGGCCTGGACAGTTAAAGAGGCCCTTTACAAGGCGGCGTTGACACCCGGTCTCGATTTCCGGACAAATCTCTCGATCGAGTCGCTACCTGAAATCTGNGGAAATCCCCTTGTGAGAAATCCACGTTATGGTAAAGCCGTAATGNGNCTCGGGGGTGAGTTTGGTGATGTTGAGATGNATCTCTTCAGTTATCTGAGCGAAGAGCANATCGTCACANTNGCCTATTCNCCCAAATGTGCCAAATTCAAGAGGCTGTGAGNGTATAACCATCTCANNNNTCATTTCCGATAATCATTGCTTTAACAATAAGAGAAGCCGACGTATTTACGTCGGCTTCTNTGTNGTAATATGTCANTATGTCAGTATGTCATTATGGCATTCATAGNTTGGAGAGATCCTCTATTGAAAGTCCGGTATAGGAAGCTACTCGGGCAGGTTCCAACCCGTCCGAAAGCATGTTACGAGCTATCTGAAGCTTTTCTTCCGCTCTACCTTCCGCTCTACCTTCCGCTCTACCTTCCGCTCTACCTTCCGCTCTGCCTTCCGCTCTNCCTTCTTCATATTGATATTCCATACCGCTTTGGATAGCTTGCATCCGTGCCAAGGAATTGCTATAAAGCACAACCTCTTCACCCGCGAGAAGATTACTNTCCGCAGCCTCGAATAGCTCGCCGTAGTTGCCCTCAATNTAGGGTTGTGAGTTTTTATCCAACTTATCCATATTCTTTATAAGGTATAACTGTCGTNGTAGATCATCGGAACAATCCTCCCATGATTCCGGGACTTGTTTNAGTGAATAGAACAGAAACTTTAATTTTTTTGTGAGAATCTCACCTGTCGTTCGCTCCATTACTTGAAAATCCTGAACAAGCCTCTTTGTCAGGTGTGGAAAATCAAAATCCATGATNGTTATCAGTACAACCGGATCCAAATCATAATNCNATCCGCTTTTTCCTTGTTCAGCAATCGTTTTCGACGCATAATACAGCATCCGGTCTTCGAACGGTGGCTCATATAGGTTCTGCATCTCCAAAATGAAGTGGTGTGTGACATCATTATGCCGAATACCTTTATGAAGATTCCTCGGTTTCATCGACGAGTTCCCCGATGGAACTTCCATGGTAAAATAAACGTCGTAGACGATTCTCTTGCCGTCACTTCCGGCAGGTAACTTCTCCTTATCATGAAATCTCACATCGGTAATCATTATNTCATTGCCTANAGCGGCTTCAAGAAACCNTATGACGACNTTTTTAAATTTGNTGGAACCGAAAGCCCTTTTGAAACCATAATCGGATTGAAGATTTATGAAGGGAGTGAGGATCCGGGGCATTGACATCTCTACCATAGGNGTATTATTTACTTTTGAATGTGTAAAGTTAATAAATCAAATGAAGAATTGCAAATATATTACTTATGTAAACTCTAAGGGATATTTTTAGATGCCTTTTGCTTAAACAACTGAAGGGTGTGTGCTACGATATGGTTGAAGAAGAAATTAACAAATTTTTAATGATAACTGCAATAATATTGCAGGCGCTTATGCTAATTTTGCAACGTGGGAGGAACTACAGCCTCCTACTCCGCCGAAACAAAATGGAAAGACAATACCTGCATCCGATTGAAGACATGTATAGACATTCATCCATAACTAAATGATTTAGAATTATGATTACATTTATCCGTTGTTCAGATGCGGAGACCGACGTGAGTCGTCGCTCCGTTAAAGTCACCTCCTCTGGGAAGGAGGTGAGGAGAGGGAGTATGATAGAGAGGGCAGGAATCGCCTTTGTATATATGCTCGGTCTCGTCATGGTGCTTCTCCAATTGCGTTCAATCCTCTGATGGAGTGACTTTTGCCATTCCGGAGTATAAACGCGACGAGGACCCGACTCCTTAAAAGAGTCGGGTCCTCTTGAATTTATCGATATCGATGAATATCAGTGTGTAGCAGTCATCAGTCGTTGCTACCCCCTCCGAATATGCGGAGCAGGAAGATGAAGAGGTTGATGAAGTCGAGATAGAGGTTCATGGCTCCGATAGTTGCCAGCTTATCACTCATAGTAGGATCCATGTTGGCCTGTGCGATACGCTTCATTTGCTGTGTATCCCAAGCTGTCAGGCCCACGAAGAGGAGAACACCCACGATCGAGACAATCCAGCCGATTGTAGAACTATGAGCGAAAATATTGACGATCATCAGAATGATGAGTCCGAAAAGAGCCATCATAAGGAAGTTGCCCATTCCTGTGAGATCGCGCTTGGTAAAATACCCGTAGACTGACATCGCGCCGAATGTACCGGCTGTGATGAAGAGGGTATAGGTGATTGTTCCGAGTTTATAGACATAGAAAATCGGGGCGAGCCAAGCTCCCATCATTCCGGAGAACAGGAAGAAGCAACCGAGAACGGCTCCTTGGCTCATCTTCATGAAACGTGAAGGTAGCACCCAGGCCATCGCGAACATAGCGATCAACATCACCCAGAAAACGACCTTATTGCCAAAGAAAAAGGCCATGGCCGCAGGGGAAGCCGCCACTCCCAGAGCACAGAATGCCGAGATGAGCAGTCCGATGAACATGCGCACATAGACCTTACGCATGATTGCGTTGACATGGGTCGTCAAACTTGTAGAATTACCTCCGTAGTAGACGGGAGGAGTCTGTCTGTTGTAATCCATAATATTTTGAGTTGAGATTTATTATCGTTTCCACTAAAGAGAATGTAGTTACTTATATAACAAATAACGATGCAAATTTACTGAACAAATAATAACGATACCAAAAAACTGCAATATTTCAGCAATATCGGGTAAGTGACAGCCGGTGTCGCGCCGCAATGTTGCGGTGTGGCACCGGCTTATCTGTTCCGAGAGGGGAATCACATGCGTTCCGGCATCTCTATGCCGAGGAGTGCCACTCCCTCGCGCAGCGTGCGCGCGGTAATCTTCGAGAGATTAAGACGCAGACAGCGGGTGGCGGCATCAGGTTCGCGCAGAATCTGATAGTCGTGATAGAACTGATTGTATTCCTTCGCCAGCTCATAGCAGTATTTCGCCACAAGAGCCGGGGAATAGGTACGTCCGGCAGCAGCTACAGTTTCCGGGAAATCCGCTATTTTCTGAATAAGAGCCTGTTCCTTCTCATTCGGGACGGCTTCCGCATAGGAGCATGATGCGAGTTCGGCCTCCGCGCGTCGGCAGATGGAGCGGATGCGCGCATACGTATATTGCAGGAAGGGCCCGGTATTGCCGTTGAAGTCGATAGACTCCTTGGGATTGAAAAGCATATTCTTCTTCGGGTCGACTTTCAGGAGGAAATACTTCAGAGCACCCATACCCACGATGCGGGCGATTTCGGCTGCCTCATCCTCGGGCATGTCGGCAAAACGCTCGGAAGAGGTCTCGCGGGCATCTGAAATCATCGAATCCATAAGATCATCGGCATCCACTACCGTTCCCTCGCGCGATTTCATCTTACCCTCGGGCAGTTCCACCATGCCATAGGAGAAATGCACGAGATCTTTGCCCCATTTGAAACCGAGCTTATCAAGAAGGAGCGCGAGCACCTGGAAATGATAGTTCTGCTCGTTGCCTACGACATAGACCATCTTGTCGATCGGATAATCCTGATATCGAAGTTTGGCTGTGCCGATATCCTGGGTCATATAGACCGATGTGCCATCCTTACGGAGCAGAAGTTTATGATCGAGACCGTCGGGAGTAAGGTCGGCCCATACGGAGCCATCCTCTTTACGGTACATGATACCCTTCTCCAGTCCGCCGAGCACAAGATCCTTACCTTCGAGATAAGTATCGGATTCATAATATATTTTGTCGAAGTCCACGCCGAGACGTCTGTAGGTCTCATCAAATCCTGCATAGACCCATTCATTCATCATGCGCCATAGCGAGCGCACTTCTTCATCGCCCGCTTCCCAGCGGCGCAACATCTCGCGCGCCTCCTGCATGAGGGTAGAGGAGGCTTCGGCCTCCTCATCGCTGAGACCCTGCTCCTTGAGAGCCTTGAGTTCGGCCTTGTAATGCTTGTCGAATTCCACATAGAAGTCTCCGATAAGATGGTCGCCCTTCTTGCCCGCCTTCTCGGGAGTTATACCGTCGCCCCATTTCTGCCAGGCGAGCATCGACTTGCAAATATGAATGCCTCGGTCATTGACGATATTTGTCTTCACGACGCGGTAGCCGTTCGCTTCCAGAATGCGTGACAGGGAGTAGCCGAGAAGATTATTTCGCACATGACCCAGATGCAGCGGCTTGTTGGTGTTGGGGGATGAATATTCCACCATCACAAGTTCTGAATCCTCCGTGACGGGACGGATACCGAATTTCTCGTCAGCCTCTATGTCATGCAGCTGCCTGAGCCAGAAAGCGGGAGCGATGCTCAGGTTGAGGAATCCCTTGACGGCATTGAATTTCTCGATTGCCTCAAGATTCTCCACGAGCCATGCTCCGATTTCAGCGGCTGTCTCCTCTGGCTTCTTGTGCGAAACCTTGAGATAAGGGAAGACTACCACAGTAAGATGGCCTTCGAAATCTTTGCGTGTCTGATCGACCTGAACAGACTTCGGGTCGATGTCGGCTCCATAAAGAGCCTTTACGGCGTCGGCCACGCCGCCGGCTATGATCTCTTCGATTTTCATAATCAAAAAAAGCTGATTCTGCGTATTAAAACGCAAAATTAGCTTTTTTTCGTGTCATTACCAATAAATCTTATGGGAATCTCGCCCGCAGCCTCCGCTCCGGTGGCTGCGGGCGAGCCGGGATTTCCATAAATATGAGATTATACGTATGATTCAAACACACTTTCCGTCGCTTCCTCAGAAGATAATCTGCAGACGAGCCATGATGGCGTTCAGCGACATATGTGTCGGGCCGTCCCATGTATGGGTGTAGGAATAGTGAAGACGGGCGATCATATACTTGTTGATATAATAGTTGAGTGTGGCAGAGAAATCGTTGAGTCGTCCGCCATAGATTCCGGCACCGCGATCGGTGAGCGAAGTGTAGTTGTAGTCGAGCACAAGTTCAAGATTCTTCGGAGCCGGAGTGGCGATGCCACCCCCCATCATATCGTAGGAATAGGTGTCGCCGAGAATCAGACCGCGCAGTGTGACGTAGGCACCCTGACCGGCGAAGCGCTTCAGACCGTCAGTGCGGTTGACTCCGACCCAATAGTACTGTGTCTCGATGGCGAAACGGTCATAGCTGGCCATAATTTCAGGCGAGAACTTGAAGAGATTGCGGGCGTGGTCGACTTCTGCGTCGATTGCCGTCACCTGTGTCACGCGGGTCGGGAAATTCGACTTGAATGTGAAGAGATCATGGGTGTCCACGCCATCGGAGGCATTTCTCTGAGGAGTGGCAAATGCTCCAGATATGCCCACCTGCAGCATTTTGCCGGGTTCATGCCAGGGACGGTAAACGAGACGGGAGCGCACACCATAACCCTCTTTGGTAAACTGCTCGGGCGCGAGGATATATGTGGTTGAGGCGGGTTCGAGGTGCAGGCTCGCTGTAGCGAGGAATTTCTGTCCGCTGTATTCATATTGCACTCCCAGCTGTCGCGAGTCGTTGAAGACGGCGTTGCTGACGGGCTCCTCCATTGTCGGTTTCATAGAGCTTGATGTCGCACTCTGCAGGCCGAACTGATGAATGAACGAACCGATTTTAATATTATGTTCCGGATTGAACGTATATCCGATGTAGAGGTCTTTGAGTCCCACTTTTCCGTAGGCGAAGCCGACATCGATTTTGGCATCCCATTTTCCATATTTCATCTTCACGCCCAGACGCGCGTCTGGGATGGCGAAACCGCTCTTGAACTGTTCATGCTGCGGGGATATAAAGCCTCCGCCGTCAAGAAGAATGCGGCCGGTGGGATGGATTTCAAACTTGGTTTTTTCCGGTTGAGGAGCTTCTGCTGTCTGACTCAGAGCGTGGAGAGGGAGGGCAGCCATAGCCATGGCCGCTATTGCGAGGCGATAAGTATTCATAGGAATCGGAGGTTAAGAGTGTGGATATAGAGGATATGGGGGAGGGGAGGGTCAGCGCGCGCATTGCGCGCTGACTTTGACCTGTTATTTCATCGGGAATAGAATCACTTGGAAGGTTCGCGGAATCCGTGGGCCACCTGCGGGCGTTTGCCCTCTTTCACCTTGCCATCCTTCTTCAGTTTGGCGAATTCCTTCTTGGCTTTGTCGAGTTGCTTGGTGAAGTTGGGGTCGGCATGCAGACGGGCTACGACTCCAGAGCCTGTTATACGGCCGGCATCGACATCGCTCTGGAAGTGATAGCCGCATATGACGCGTGACTCACCCATCTGGAATCCACGTTCCAAGATTTCATCCTGGCGGTCGGGATTGAGTTCGGCGAGAATGAGAGCGGTGGCCCAGCCCAGCGAAGAATGGCCCGAGGGATAGGAACCGTTTGTAGAGAGTTCGGTCTGCTGTTCCGGATTGCAGGTATCCTCGCCGAAGAACGCATAGGGACGTGGACGGTTGTAGAACTGCTTGGCCTCGCGTGTGGCCAGATCGCCGGCGTCCTCACGCATTCCGACAATCAGACGATATATCTCCGGAGTGGTTTCAGGACTGATGTAGACGCCGAAAGCCTCGGAATATGCGTCGGGGAGATTCTGACCCTCGACACGTGCATCGCGAAACGCTTGTTCGCCACGTTCGGTCTTACGTATGGACTTGCCCCAGTCATAGCGGGCTTTGTCATACATAAACTGTACGGATTCCGCACTGGGCGGACCGGGAAGAAGTTCAAGGCTGTTGGGGGCATCGCCCATTTCGAGGAAGAATACATCCGGATTGGTGCGGTTATCTTTGATTGAACCGTCCGTAGGGGCCTGTGCGGCTGCCGGAAGAGCGAATAACGTTGCGAGGGCGATGACTGAGATGCGGTAGATGTGCTTCATGGTATCGTAAAGTTTAAGGTTAAAGGGAATGTGAAGTGGCGGGAAGGGAGTGTTGCCGTTCGCGCTACATTGATAAAACATCCGGCATCCGGAAATGATTTACCGGAGGTATATGTTATGCAACATAGCCCGATAACCTTTCTTGATTTTCCGGTGGCACATGATGATTCACAGACCCGATTCCGTCTCCTGATTATATAATTTCTTATTGTGTCGGGAGCGGTTGTATTTGCCCGCACTGAAGTTGTAACCTACTGTCAACGTTATGGAATCGCGCAGATATTTAGCTATTTCATCCGTCTGCCACGAGAATCCGTCGACCGCCATGGATGTCCATTCACGCGCACCACCATAATAATAGGACAGACCTATATACAGATTGTCGGAACTCCATAAGGCATCGGCGCTTATCCTCCAGCCTGTGTGGCTGCGCGTGATGCCATCGATTTCTTTCTTCGGGGATTCGACGTAGGCCGTGAATTGGAATCGTTTGATGACGTAGATCCCCATCAGACGAAATTTTACGGCGTTGAACCTCTCGTGGCCTTGCGGGGTGCTGAAAGCCTTGTAAGAAGCATCTATGAACGGGCGAAGCTGGAATCCGGGCAAGGCATACCATATCATGGAGACCCCGTATTTCAGTGAATTCATACAAGGTAACAGAATCGGTCTTTGTATAAAATCATTTCCTTCACGATAAATATAATCGATATAGCTGTTTCGCGACCATGTATACCATAGGTTCGGTGATATGCTTAAAACGCCGGATGGTATTGAAAATGTAGGGGATAATGAGATATTCATCCTATGCGAGGGTTTCATATAGGGAATATTCTCCTTGAAAAAACGGGTATCGATGAATGACCTGTTGATATTTTGTTGCCCCAGTCCGTAGATCGTGCCCTCCATCCATGTGGTCATATGGAGGTTGACCAATCGGTTCAAGTTGTAGTTCAGGTTAAGGCGGGGATATAGACTATAATCAAAGTGTGATTTACCATCTATATCCTTGAAGATGTTGCCACTCAGGGTCAGGTCGATCATTCCGCTGAATTTACCGAACTGCCGTGTGAAGCTTGCTGCCAGCATAGTGTAATGGGTGGAGTTACGATTGATGGAGGGGAGGCCGGAAAACAGATTGTTATGATAAGTCTGCCGGACGTCGCGATAATGCTCCATTGCTGAGATAGACGCAGAGCCGCCCCATAACGGAGAATTGAAGGAAACGTTGCCGATGATGGATTTCACATTCGATCCAATCTCGGAGTTAACCGTATAACTGTTGTAGGCTGACGATTCTTCTGTATTTTGGATGATATGAGAGTCGGTATGCGGTTTTGAAATATTGCCTACGATATCAGCCATAAGCTCCATCCCGTTCTTGAACTGATGGCTATAATACAGGTTCAGACTATAGGTGTCGCTGAATCGCTGCCCTGTAGTGTTTCGGGTACCGTAAATTTCATCCATGGAAGTTGTTTCGGTAAGGCCATCTCCCTTGGAGACATGGCGGTCATTCCCGTTGTAGTCGAATTTTGCAAAGAACATATTGCTGCCCCGGTCAAATTGCCAGGAGATGGCACCTTGATTATTCTTCTGCTCTACCCTGAAAGATGTGGTCTTAAGAGAGTTTATCAGATCGCCGTAGTCAAAGGTCGTGCCTGACTGCTGGCGGGTGATATTTGAGTAGATGAATTTATAGTTTGCATTTATTATCGTAGTGGGGGAGAGCATGGTAAACCCGACGGTCTCGTTCGTTACCGGGGAGGTTAAATTTGCACCGGCCTCGAATTTGCCCGAGAACTTGATCGACAGTGGTCGCTTGAGGATGATATTGGCAATGCAGCCTCCGTAAAGGCCGGCATATTTAGCCGGTGCATTCTGGTAATATATTACTTTGGCTATATCCTTCCCATTGAGATTCCTCAAATCTTCGGCACTTGCCTTGTGGCCGTCGATAAGGATGTTTACGCTCTCCATCCTATCATTGAGCAATGCACTCCCGTTGAGGTTTGGAATGAATTTCGGCAGGGATGATATTGCATCAAGGGCATTTACACCGAAATTGCGGTTATAGTCAGAGAGGAACATTTCATCCCGGTCGGCATAGGATTGAAGAGCTTTGGCAATCACTTTGACCTCCTCGAGTTCCCTTGTCTGAGCTTCCGGATCTGGGGACATCGGTAGATTGAATCCTGACAGATCCTGGGAGAGAGTGAAGGGAGCTATCAGAGGGAGATAGCCGTCACACTCAATGACCAGCTGGTATTCACCTTCCGGGGCTTCAAGTTCGTAATGCCCTGAATAATCACATATGGCCTTGGCTGCAATCTCGCCTGTCTCTCTCTGTTTCAGCATGAAACAAGCTTTCAAAGGGGTTCCATCCGAACTTTTAATATTGCCCGACAGCTTGAAATCCTCACAAATGCCGAGAATCCAGCAGCAACCCATTATGGCTGTCATGAGATAACGCAACGCTCGATCCATAAGATAATAAGTTTAGGTTAAAGAAATTGTAATCAACTCTTGATAAATCTGTAAAAAGATAGGTACGAGTAAGATACAAGATTACTTGGAGTTAGGTGCTTCGCATATTTATTTCTATAATATTGATTGATTCTTGATATTAGATAATAGATTTATAAATCTATTATCTAATATAGATCATCGATATAAGAAACAACAGCCTGTTTTAAATCGATGTCGAATGCTGGCCATTTACATTTCCAATCAGACATCATAAGATGGTTTTTTGGACAATGTCCCATACACAGAGGGAGACGTTTACATGTACGACAAGGTTCGTTGGTAAATGATGGGTTCTGAGTCTGGATATCAAATTTATCGTTCCAGATGATTCGTCCATTATCATTCAGCTCTCCTCTCAGATTTGAAGCATAGAGATCATCGCAGTTTGTACATTTTATTGCTCCCCCATCATAATTGATACAGGCATAGTATTTCTTGTTTACGTAACAAGGTATAAAACTGGATGAGATATCCAGCTTCGTGACGTTGAATCCCTCTGCTTTAAAATTATCCAAAATTTCAATGTATGAGGAAAACCGGTTCTTGTCTGCCGAATGTTGCCATACCTTTTTTAGGGTGACGGTTACTTTACTCCGTAATTTATGAGGAATCTGGGAGCATATTTCATTGACAAGATTCGATTTAAGGGTCTCATCTGTATAATTAATTCTTAATGTTATAAAAGCATGAGGATTATGATTAAGTATGGAGGTGATATTATTCAAGGTTTCTTTAAATGCCGAGTTAATAGCAGGGTTGAACTTAACAGTATTATGAAGTTTCTCATCTCCGTCTAACGTAATTTGAAAACGTAAAAACTCTAACGCTGGCAACTGAGCGGCAATCGAAGAATTGATAAGTGAGCCGTTAGTGGTTGCACCTGATATAAAAGGAATGTGCGCGTTCTCACATATCTCTTTTGCATACAGAGTGATAGGCTTTACCACTTCGTTGAAATATAAAAATGGCTCACCACCAAACCATTCAAGTGTGAGGGATTGGATGTGTTCGATTTCAACCATATATTTTAGGTTTTTTTTTACCTTATTGATGGTTTCTTCGGACATTTTAGAAGGGATATGGGTTTGGACACAGTATGGACACGTAAAGTTACAGTTTAGGGTAGGTAATAATATTAAGAAATAATGCTTGCTTTGTACGCTTTCCATATATCTGTCGTAAATAAACTTATATTCGTCAGTCTGTTTTGGAATGATAAACCCCCCATTAACCAGAATATCATATAATTCTTTACTATTATTGAGTAACAGAGGGATATTCTCTAAGAGTCCCTCTACTTTTTCACCAAGGATTTTAGAAAATTTTAGACAAGCATGAGTTATGCCATTCATCCAATAGGATGAAGATTCGGTATGATAGATGAAATTGTAATAACTTGGTTTCATAATTAATTTGTGTAGATAGGGTAGAATGAGATCGAAGTTTGGAGAGAATGATGATGTCTCATCCTACCCTATTTGGCGTTTTGGAAAAACAAAAAGAAAATTTATAGGCGATTAAATTACTGAATCGTCCAACTGAAATAATTGAGTTGATTTCTTGAGTTCATTCCCGATTGACTCATATCATGAGAGTCATGAAAGGCATGATAACTGCGCACCGGGGCAAGATGATTGCGGTTTTATGATTAGGCATTCTGTGTTGGTACAGAATGTATCAACATGCCCCGGGCAGTCGTTGTCTACTATACAGCTCGGATGAGTGCAATGGTTATGTATTTCTGTGCAGGGACTATCAGAACAATAGGACTGCGCAAGTGGTAAGGAGGTGTTCCCTCCTTTGAGTTGAAGGGCTTGAATCTCTTGCAGCTCATCTTCTGTGAAGATTAATGGGATAAGGTTCATAATCCATCTCTTTAAGGTTAATAAATAATGTGATTATCTCTCTATAAGTGAAAAAGATTTCTTTTTTATTTACTATAATTTGGTGTTTAAAGATTTAATACATGCGAATTTAGATAAATTATTTTAAAGATACAAACAAAATAAAGGAATTTAATTAAAAAATTTTATTGAAATACAATAGGACCATTTATTTTGTAGGGATAAGACAGCATTATGGTGATATCTGTTATTTGGACTTTCAGACCTTAGCTATCAGAATTTGAGTTGGGAATTAGGGTGTAATCAATATTAAACTATGATATTTGAATTGTGGGTGTAATACGTATTAGGTACGCTGATAATCAATATTTAAATATATTGTAGAGCATACTAAAGTGGAATGTACTAAAATATCCTTATTGATATTGGATAATATATCCGTGAGTATGCTAAGTCGGATAATCTTATAGTTTAAGACCGTTTTGGGTTACCTTTTACGATCTACCTTATGGTAGATTAAAAAATAATGAGGCGCGATTAGTTCCGCGCCTCATTATTATCAGGTATTGTTTTGAGGGTAATAAATCAATGAAATATCGGTAGGAGGTCAGAGATTACGACGAATATCGGCCACTGATGCGCAGCGTGCCTTCAGGTTGCCTGCCGCGTCGATGACATAGATTGTGGGGAGAGCGGTGATATTGTAGCCGGGAATGAGGCGGGAAGCTTCGGTGTCGTTGGCATAGACACATATCCAAGGCAGATTGGCGGCTGCGTTGCGCCATTGCAGTTGATCATTGTCAAGACCTACATTATAGATTTCCACCCCCTGAAGATTGCGTAGTTCAGCATTCAGTGCCGGGGTGGTGGCATCGGAGAGGTCGGAGAAAACGAGCACCACGGGTTTCCCCTTGCCGGCTACGGATGAAAGGCTTATATCTTTGCCGTCGGTCGAAGGAAGCGTCATATTGATGTAGCTGATTTCCGGAGCCTCGATAACTCGGCTTTGTCCCTTCCCGGCGGCTTTGCTGCGGCGGGCGGCGGTGGCCGTGCGTGTCAGAAGATCCACACGCGGATCATCCGGACGGTACTCCTTCATGGCTGTAGCCACAGCAGCGAAATATCCGGCATCGGAGTCGGTGGAGAAGAGGGGTTCGCCGCCGACGGTCTTAGTCAATATGTAATAGCTCACTACCGATCCGCGGGCATGCTGCAGATAGGCCGTGAAGATATGGCGTTTGAAATTCCGGGCCGAATCAGGATTGCTGAGTTTCGGGGCAGCCGAGATCAGCTCCTTCTCGAATTTCTCGAGAGCCTTGGCCTGATCTGAACCGGAGAGTGAGAAATCGGTCGCGAAACGGGCGGCCGGCGCGTCGACCGTGATTGTCTCGATGGAGTCCACGGGGAAATATACATAGTTGCCGTCGAGACGCAGGCGGTAAACCTCGGGAGCGATCGGGGCGATACGGCTCATAGAGAAGGCTCCGGAGGATTTGATTTCTACGGAATCCACCGGAATCCAGATGCCGGCGTGATCGGCTTGTTCGAGGGTTATCATCTTGCCGGCTCCATCTTCGACGGTGCCTTTGACGGTGAATTCCGGCTCGGAGCAGGAGGTTATGCAGAGCGCGGCCAACGATGCGGCGGCTACTATGGTGAATTTGAGTTTCATATACCTTAATTGAGGGATGGAAAAGAGTTCAGACTTCAAAATTAACAAAAAAAGAGTGAATTTCAATGTATATTAGGCTAAAAAGGGGAATTATGATGTATAAAATAATGCCAGATTATTGGCGGATGGCTCAAAAGTGATTAACTTTGTAGTCTGAATCAAAAAACTATTCATCAGCTCCGTTCGCGATGAGCGCCGGGGCACAGCGGCAATTTAGCAGCGAAGAAAAACAATAACGATTTTATGCTTAAACCAGTGAAAAAGACCATCGACCTGGGTGACGGCCGTCAGATTACGATCGAGACCGGCAAACTCGCCAAGCAGGCGGATGGCGCGGTGGAGGTGCGCATGGGCAACACCATGCTGCTTGCCACGGTATGTTCGGCCGCAGAGGCCAACGAGGGTGTGGACTTCATGCCCCTTACGGTGGAGTACAAAGAGAAATACGCCTCCATCGGCCGCTATCCCGGCGGCTTCCTCAAGCGTGAGGGCCGCGCGAGCGATTACGAGATTCTGACATCGCGTCTTGTAGACCGTGTGCTGCGTCCGCTTTTCCCCGAAAACTATCACGCCGAGACATTCGTCAACGTCACCCTCTTCTCCGCCGATGAGAACGAGGCTCCGGATGCTCTGGCGGGCATAGCCGCTTCCGCGGCCCTGGCCTGCTCCGACATCCCTTTCAACGGCCCGATTTCAGAGGTGCGTGTGGCCCGTGTCGACGGTGAATGGGTAATCAACCCCACATTCGATCAAATCGAGCGTGCCGACATCGAGCTGATGGTAGGCGCCACATATGACAACATCATGATGGTGGAGGGTGAGATGGACGAGGTATCGGAAGCCGAACTCCTCGAGGCCCTCAAAGTGGCACATGCCGAGATAAAGAAGCACTGCCTTGCTCAGATGGAGCTGATGAAAGAGGCCGGCAAAGAGCAGAAGCGCGAATACAACCATGAGGTCAACGACGACGCTCTGCGCGCTGATGTCCGCGAGAAATGCTACGACAAGGCTTATGCCATCGCAAAGGCCGGCTCGGCCGACAAGCATTGGCGCAACGACAGCTTCAAGGCGGTGCGCGACGAATATATCGACTCCCTCCCCGAAATGACCGAGGAGCAGCTTGCCCTCTATACTCCCGAGCAGCGCATCGCTATGGTGAAGCGCTACTATCACGATGTCGAGAAAGAGGCGATGCGCCGTTGCGTGCTTGACGAAGGTATCCGTCTCGACGGTCGTAAGACCACCGATATCCGCCCCATCTGGTGCGAAATCGACTATGTGCCCGGCCCTCACGGTTCCGCAGTCTTCACTCGCGGTGAGACACAGGCTCTCGTGACCGCCACTCTCGGCACGACACTCGATGAAAAGATAATCGACGATGTGCTCAACCAGAGCAAGGAGCGCTTCCTTCTCCACTACAACTTCCCCCCCTTCTCGACAGGTGAGGCGCGTCCGCAGCGTGGTGTCGGCCGTCGTGAGATCGGTCATGGCAATCTCGCCCATCGTGCGTTGAAGCGCATGTTCCCCGACGGCTTCCCCTACACATGCCGTATCGTCAGCGATATTTTGGAGTCCAACGGCTCCTCTTCGATGGCCACAGTCTGCGGCGGCACTCTCGCCCTGCTCGACGCAGGCGTGAAGATGAAGCGTCCGGTGGCCGGTGTGGCTATGGGTCTGATTTCCGATGCCGGCAACGTGAAATATGCCGTCCTTTCTGACATCCTCGGCGATGAGGACCACCTCGGCGACATGGACTTCAAGGTGACAGGCACGGAGAAGGGTATAACCGCCACTCAGATGGACATCAAGTGCGACGGACTCAGCTATGAGATCCTTGAGAAGGCTCTCGAACAGGCCCGTCAGGGACGTATGCACATCCTCAATATCATATCCGAGACTATTCCCGAGGCTCGCGAGGACTATAAGCCCCATGTACCGCGTCTGGTGACTATCGAGATTCCGAAGGAGATGATCGGTGCGGTGATCGGTCCGCAGGGCAAGGTTATCCAGGCCATGCAGGAGGAGACAGGCACCACTATCTCTATCGATGAGGATGAGAAGACCGGCGTAGGTCGCGTGGAGATCGCCTCGAAGGATGCCGCCGGCATCGACGCCGCTCTGGCCCGCATCAAGGCCATCGTGGCGCAGCCCGAGGAGGGTGAGATCTACGAGGGCACCGTGCGCTCAATTCTCGATTTCGGTGCGTTTGTAGAGTTTATGCCCGGTCGCGACGGCCTGCTGCATATCTCCGAGATTTCATGGAATCGTCTTGACTCTATGGACCAGAGCGGTCTCAAGGAGGGCGACAAGGTGAAGGTGAAACTCATCGAGATCGACAAGAAGACCGGCAAGTACCGTCTGTCTATGCGTGTGCTCACCGAGAAGCCTGAAGGCTACGTCGAGCGTGAGGCTCGTCCGCGCCGTGAGGGTGGCGACCGTGGTCCGCGCCGTGAGCGCGGTGATCGTCCCGAACGCGGCGATCGTGCTCCCCGCCGCGATGGTGGCGACCGTCAGCCCCGTGGCGACCGTCAGCGCGGTCCGCGCCGTGAGGGCAACAACGGAGGCGGCAATCGTCCGTTCGCTGACCTCAACATAAAGATTGACGACTGATAAATAAAACCTATAAATGAGAGGCCGCTTCCCCGACGGGAAGCGGCCTCTCTATTGTTATTTGGAACGGTAGCGGAGAGTATCGGCCGATTGATTCAGAAGCGCACTCCGACGGAGAGCGAGAAATTCTCTATCGCCGTAAAGGCTGATAGATGCCCCGTCTTATACCATTTTCCGTCGGCCTTGACTATAAGACATGTGAAGAAATCTCCATTGTTGTAGGTCAGCGACATACGCCCCTTGGCATTTAGCGATAGCATCGAGTCTCTTCCGTCGGATGAGTCTTCATAGCAGCGTATCACACCTATCGAGGGCATCACGGAGACGTTATAGAGCAGATGACGGTTCCATACCCAGTTGAATCCATAGCCGAACAGCAGACTATAGCTGTTGTAGTGGAAACGAAACTCCGTGAGGTCAAGAGTATAGTAAGGTTTCAGATCGTCCGAAAGCTGGTTGAAATCCATGCCGATATCTTCATAAGCATAACTGAACCCTACGATGAATGAGCCGGCACTCTTCTTCTGGATTTTGGAGAAACAATAGGCGGCACCGTTGGCATATTTGAAATTATTGAAGAAATAATAGATGTCGGCTGTCAGACTCTCCATGCTCAGTCCCGGAAAGTAGGATTTGAAGAGATGTCCGCGTTTATAGTCTCCGAGTGTGCGCACGTATGAACCGCCCGCGTTGTTGTTGTAAGAAAGGTCGGCATTGAAACGGGCACAATTGAAACTGAACTCAAACTTCTGGTGCTTCACCGGTTTGGTGAAAAATAGGTTGTTGAGGTCTACTCCGTAGCTGATGCCTACGGCCATATATTGCAGATTGACTGATGCGTTAAGGTACGGTTCCGAGATTAGCGTCACCGGCAGCCTACGGTCAAGATTGATGTTATACGAGTCGGCCCATCCGTCGAATGCCACGCGTGTTTTCCAACGCCTCCCGGTACCGACGACGTATGTCGTGTCATAGGAGTTGAACGTGCGGTCGCCCCAGTTGTAGACATCTACACAGAATTTTATAAAGCGTGGATATTCCACCGTGGTATCCTGCAGGTTGAGCTCCCCCTTCTTCAAAAGATGCAGCCAATTACGATCGGGATCAAATGTGGTGACCTTTCTTTCAGTCGGCATCGGAGTGGGGGGGAGCGCGCCGTCGACAATTCCGGTCCCCTGCGGGGGGAGCAGCCCGGCGGGTATGGAATCAGTGGATATGATTGTCTCGTGAGGATCGTTCGGAGGGGGTGACGGCGGGGACTCCGCGGCATTCATGTGGATGGCGCAGAGTATTGAAAGAAGAAGACTTGTCAGAAAATATTTCATTGATGTAATCGCTTTATTTTATACCCCTCTCATCAAGAGCTTTCTGGTAACGCCGTGCATTTTCGAGATGTTCATCATAGGTAGAGGCGAAATTATGGAATCCGGAGAAGTCCTCACGCGCGCACATGTATAAATCCTCTGAAGGTTCCGACTCCAGGATGGCATCGACGGTGGCCACGGATGTCGTGCGTATAGGCCCGGGGGGGAGACCGCTGACACGGTAGGTGTTGTAGGGACCCGGTGCCTGAAGATGCTGGCCGGTGACGCGGCGTATCGAGAAGTCCTTCAGCGCGAAGCGCACAGTCGGGTCGGCCTGCAATCTCATTCCCTTCTTCAATCGGTTTATGTACAGACGCCCGACACGTCCCTTTTCCGATATTTGGTTGGTCTCTTCGTCGACTATGGATGCTACAGTCATTATCTGGGCCGGTGTCAGGCCGAGGGCGTCGGCCTTGTGCCGTCGTTCCGCGTTCCAGACACGGTTGTAGTTCTCACCGATTTTATGTATGAGGTCTTCCGGAGAATCGGTCCAATAAAGATAGTAGGTGTCATTGAAAAAGAGGGAGGGCGCCTGCTCGGGGGTCAGTCCGTAGGCTGCCATGATGACGGAATCCGATATGGCATGCCGCAGGTCGTCGCCTGAGAAATCGAATTTCCTCGCGATGCGGTCGGCGAACGGGAGGAATTCCCTCACGCCGTTGATTGTGAGCGTCACCTGCTGTTGTGCGCCTCGGGCCAGTGTCTTGGCGGCTGTCGCCGGCGAGCTTCCCTCCGGTATATCATAAGCTCCATAGCGTGTGGCGGGATTCTTCACCATTGTCGAGAAGGCCTTGACCGTGCGGGATGCGAAATCATGGCCGAAGTATTTGGTGAGAGTGTCGGACAACACCTGCTTCGTTGCCTCGCGCGGAATGCGTATGGTGGCGGCTGTTGCCGTGCCGGTAAGGAAATATGGCGCGAGAATCAGAGCGCAGACTACGCATATCGTTGCCCCCGCCCCGGAGAGAATCATGGTCAGAGTTTTCTTTTCCGGTGTCATGGCTGATAGAGATTGATTACGGAGGCGATATGGCGGGCGTCTGCCGGGGTCAGATTGGCGATTGGCAGACTCAAGATTGAATCGGCGAGCTCCTTCGCCTCTTTAAGGCGTGGATCGTCGAGAGAACCGTCGAAACAGGGCTGCATATGCGGCGGGACGGCATAATGGATATCGGTCTGTATGCCGTTTGACTCAAGATAATCTTTGAGACGGTCGCGGTGAGGGGTGCGGATCACGTATTGATGCCACACCTGCCGACGGTCGGGAAAAATCTTCGGCACGCATACTATGGGATTGATGATAGTGTCGTTGTATATGCCGGCCACTTCGCGGCGTCGCTCTGTCTCTTCATCAAGATCCTCAAGTTTGATGCGTAGGAAGGCTGCCTGGATTTCGTCAAGCCGGTTGTTGTAGCCGCGCATAATATTGTGGTATCTGCGGTCGGAACCATAGTTGGCCAGCACGCGCACCGTACGTGCCAGCTCCTCATCGGATGTCAGCACTGCTCCGCCGTCGCCGAGAGCGCCGAGATTCTTGGTAGGGTAGAAGCTGACGGCGGCCGCGTCGCCGAGGGCTCCGGCGAACCGGCTTCCGTGAAATCCCTCGCATTGGGCCATGGCTCCTACGGCCTGGGCATTATCCTCTATAATGAGAAGTCCGCGCTCATGGAGGCTGCGGCATATGGCGTCGTCCCAGCAGGTTGTGCCGTAAAGGTGTACCAGCAGCAGGGCGCGTGTGCGCGGTGTGATGAACTCCTCTACGCGCGAGAGGTCGAGATTCATATCGTCGGCGGACAGGGGCATCATCACCGGGCGGAGCCCGAGCTCCTCGACAGGCAGCACGGATGCTATGAAAGTGTTGTCGGGAATCAGTACCTCATCTCCGGGATGCAGTCGCCCGAGCTCGATATATGCGCGGAATATCAGACGGATGGCATCGAGCCCGTTGCTGACCGCTATGCAGTGGCGCGCGCCGACGTAGGCGGCGAGTTCGCTCTCCAGTGCGGCAGTTTCAGGGCCGGCGAGGAATCTCCCGGAATCAATTACGCGTGCGGCCGCCTCCTTCAGACGGTCGGCATATCGGGCGTTTGATTGGCCGAGGTTCAGGAATGGAAAGTATCGGTTTGGTTCCATGTCGGGATGTCGGTAATGCCCGCCGGCCCGACCGTTCAACGGTCTTGCCGACGGGCTTATTCGTTAAGTGATTGTATCAGTCGCCATAGGTATCCTTGACGTATCGCTGGAATTCGGCGTAGTCGCGGATATAATCGGCTTCATCATAATATTCCGAGTTTACGGCGAGAAGCACGGTGCCCGAGCAGAAATTCTGCATGCTGATCCATACTCCGGGTGGAATGAGCACCCCCGTGTTGGAGCGGTTGAAGTGAATCACGCGCTCGCGTGAGCCATCCGTCAGCACGAGGTCAAATGAACCTGTGATACATATCAGCACCTCGAGATTGCTCTTGTGGCCATGACCCCCACGGGTCACGCCCCCGGGAATATCATAGATGTAGAATACGCGTTTGATGGCGAAGGGGACATTTACCGCCTCTTCGATGAATGTCAGATTGCCGCGAGGATCGGAGACTTTCGGAAATTCAAAAGTCCTGACGTTATCAAGCGGACTCATCCCTCACTTCTTCTCTTTGATCTTCTCAAGCTGACGTTCGAGGGCTTCAATACACTGGTCGACAGCCTCTTCGAACGTGTCACAAGTCTTCGAGGCGAATACCTCGGGAGTGGAGGGCACGTGAAGCTTGATCTGTGCCTCCTTGTTGCAGGCTGATTCCGGTTTCACGACTTTGAGGGTCACTTCTGTTTCGGAGATGAAGTCGAAACGGCGGAAGAGACGGTCGACTTTCTTATGGATGAAATCGTTGAGACGATCGGAGATGTCGAAATGGACGGCATTTATTTTTGCTACCATGGCGATTCTGTTTTAATAAGGTTACTACTATGCGGGAGAGGAGTTTCTACAAAGATAACAAAATTTTCCCGATTGAGTTTTATATATCAATATAAATCCGCATTCTCCCGCTGATCAGCCATGTTATTTTTTGTTGGAGTTGGACCCATCTGATGTCGCTGACTCCTCGATGCGTGAGGCCGTGCGTTTCACGTCGGAGTTGAGGCCGCCCAGTCGCCATGAGACACTGATGCCGAAGCTCCATTGGCGATAGCGAGATGAGGAGCGCATATATGCTGATTCCGACTCCTGTTGCCAGTGGTAGCTGCGATGGGTCGGGATGAGATTGTTGAGGCTTGCGTTTATGGTCAGCCGATCCTCCTTGAGGAATGATCTTCCGATGCCTATGGAGTAATAATACCATGAACTTCCCTTTGACTGAAGGTCGATCCAGGGGGAGCCGTATCCTCCATATGCGCTCAGACGGAGTTTGAAGGGGAACGTGTAGTCGGCGGAGGCATTCAGGGTGGTGTTCCAACCGGTCTTTCCGGCTGAGAACAACTCGGATTCCGCTTTCAGATTGACGTAGCGTTCATTGAGCCACATCCCGATGTTGAAGGAGTTGGTGATACGCCAGTTCAGGTTGAGGTCTATGCTGACGTTGTTGTAGCGTCCGACGTTGGCATATGAACTCTGTATGACTCCGGGCATATCCGGCGATGTGAATATGACATCAGTCACGGAGTTGCGTGAGAAGTAGTAAGTGGCTTTTATCATGCCCGTCAGCGCGTTGGCATAGTTGGAATAGGAAAGTGATATGTTGTGGCTTTTCTCACTCTTGAGGTCAGGGTTGCCGTAATAGACCATGCCCGGGGTCAGGGTGTTGCGGTAGGGGTTGAGTATGCTCAATCCGGGGCGCGATATGCGCATCTGGTAAGCTGCGCGTACGTTCTGCGCCGAGCCGAAGCTATAGCTTGCCGAGAGATCGGGCACCCAGTCGTTGAAGCGGTTGGTGAAGTCGTTATATCCTTCAGGAGCGATGCGGTAGCGTATGCCTCGGCGCGTATATTCATATCTCAGGCCGGCACGCACGGTCCATGAGGAATATGTCCCGTTGTAGGAGGCGTAGAGGGCCGCTATATCGTCGAGCTGCCGCATCTCCACATGGTCCGATTCCCGCATTGTCATATCCTCGCGCGAATCGCCGTACCATGGGGCGCGTCCGGAGTTGGAACGCCTCATGTTGGCTTTTCCCCCCGCCTCAAGCCGATGGTGCGAGTCGAAGGGATTGGTATAGTCTATCTGGAGGATATGGGAATCGGAGTTGTCTTTGTTGCGGTTCGAGCTCCATATGTAGTCGATATCGGGGTTNCCGGTNATATTNCCGGTGTGNACGTAGGAATTGTTGTCGCTGTCCGAGTGGTTGAAGGAGTATGACGCGACGANGGTATGCTCCCTTTTGCCGAAAGTGTGCTGGTAGGAGAGTTGNGCCGAGAGGCCCGTGACGNCATAGTCTGTGTCGTAGTCGCGGTCAAGACTCCACAATNTTTTATCGGCGATGTCTGCCATTGACATCTTTTCGCTTACTNNCGATGCCCAGTNGCTTGAGTANCCGTTGAATCCGACNGTCATCAGGTTGAGGGTGTCNGGTTCCCACGACAGATTGAAGCCACCCCCTGCGTAGTGTCCCTTGTTGGTNGACTCNGAATTTGACAGGCGACGGTATTGGTCGGTGTCTTCGTAGTTGACGGTCTCGCTCTCGGANAGATTGGTATTGCCGGCGGTTATGAAGTTGTCGGAGAAAGAGAAGTTGGCGTTGGCGGTCACGTTGCGCACTTTTGCCCTGCCGTAGAGATATGCGCCGAGTCCNTGGTTATGGGCGCTGATGCCGATGTTGGCGAGGTAGCCTTCGAGAGTCTGGCGTGAGGTGGTGANGATGTTGAGGATACCNCCGGTGCCTTCCGCTTCATATTTGGCTCCCGGTTCGGAGATTACCTCGATTTTCTGTATAGTCGATGCCGGCATCGACTTCAGTATGGTCTTGATGTCGCCNCTCAGCATAGGGTCCTCTTTGCCGTTGAGGAATATCTTGAAGCTCGATTGNCCGTTGACCTTCACATTTTCCTGAGCATCGACNGTGACTCCCGGNACNTTCCTGAGGATGTCAAGCGTATTGGATGATTTNGCTTCCGGNTCTTCGGTTACGTTATAGGTCAGTTTCGCGCCGTCGCTATGCACGAGCGGAACGCTGGCGGTCACGACGAGGTCGTCGAGNTCGGTCGTNTCTATATCGATGGAATCGTTGGCTGNCTCTGCNACGGGTGAAATCTCCTGCATGGNGTTTATGGCCTGCGAGGGTATGANGGTGATAAGCATNGCGNCCAATAGTAGGCTGCGGATGTCGGCATANCTCGAACGTATATTCATTCTCTTCATAATTCGGATGTCGGAGAGAGGGTGNNGATTAGATATNGTTATCGGAATTCGTTCATGAGGGAGATGCCGCGAATTTACTGAGAAATATCTGAAAATCCTAATTTCTGATAATTTTTTTATTGTAATTTATAATAAGAATNTATTANTGCTAACTTATTGAATACTAAAGTGTCCGAAAACGGATAGCGGTGTCCGAAAACGGACANCGCTATATTATTTCTTAANNTCNGATTCNGNATCNTTTTTTGCACGCGGATGTGCCGAGCTGTAGGCGCGTTGCAGATCGGAGGTCTGGAGGTGGGTGTAAATCTGTGTAGTTGCGATTGAGGCATGGCCGAGTATGGCGCGGACNCTGTTGAGGTCGGCGCCGCCGTTGAGCATGGCTGTGGCGAAGGTGTGTCGCAGGGTATGGGGACTTCGGCGTCCGGCGTTCTCATTCTTCAGCAAGCGTTTGACGGTGACCTCGAANTTGGTGACNGACATGGCTCCATGGCGTGTGGCTATCAGGGGGTGTGGCAGCGGNAGATCGGGNATTTCGTTATCCCGCAGTGTTTGCCAGCGGGAGATTTCTTCGGCCAGTTCATCGGCTATCGGCACGATGCGCTCCTTGCGACCTTTGCCGAGCACGCGGATCTGGCGTCCGGGGAGATTGATGGAGTTATCGGTCAGCTGCAATATTTCCGAGCGTCGCAATCCGGTGGCGTATAGAAGATGGAGAATGAGGTGGTCGCGANTGGCGATNAATCCGGCCTTCTCGTCGATGGGTGGGAGAAGTCGTTCCATATCAGATTCNCGCACGAAGTCGGGCAGTGGTTTGGGAAGTTTCGCGAGAATCACGGCATCGGCCGGATTGGAGGATATATGGCCGCGTCGGCAAAGGAATTTGAAGAAGGCCCGCAGACTCTGAGTCTTGCGGCGGAGCGTGGCGGGTGCATCNCCGCCATCGGCGAGTCCCGCGAGCCATCGCCGGATGTCGGCGGTCGTCACCTCCGGCGGATTGAACGGGGCGGGGGAGGGGGNGAANAACCGGGCGAACTGTTCAAGGTCGCGGCGGTAGGCCTCGACNGTGTGGTCTGAACGATATANCTCGTAGCGCAGATAGTTGAGGAAGTCGTTGATCATAGGGGTGAGGGAATCTGCTCGGGATAGGGGAGTATCGTGTATGGAGGTGACGTCAGGAATATACAAATAAAAATCGGCATGGGATTTCGATAATCCCACACCGACCTTTATGGCTTGAGAAAAATTTCAGTTCGCGCCGAGAGGGCGATTGACATTGTAATGTCGGTCGGAGACCCCGGATTACTGCTCGGCCTCCTGACGAAGCTGCTGAACGTAGACAGCCTTCATCATTTTCTTGCGGTTGGCCACACTGGGCTTCTCGAATGCCTGACGGCTGCGGAGTTCCTTTACAATACCGGTTCTTTCAAATTTGCGTTTGAATTTCTTGAGAGCTCTCTCAATGTTTTCGCCTTCTTTTACTTGTACGATTATCATTTTTCTTATTTAATTTATTTGCTTTCTATAGTTGTCGTGTCCTCCGGGAATTATCCGGGGGACACAACGCGAGTGCAAAATTATGCAATTCAATTGTTTTGACAAAATTTTTTGCCAAAAAAATTGATCAGGAGGCTGAATTTCCTCTTATTTGGAGGTCTCGGATCCCTTTTCTTCGATTTCCTCCTCGATCAGAGGCACATTCTGGGTGGTGACGGCACGCCCTTCGGCCGAGTCGTACCAGCGGGAATACATCAGATAGTTTTTCGCGATCTTGATGTTCATCTCCTTGGCTTTTTCCGGCTCCACCATCTTCACGAACTTTGCGGGACATCCGGCCCATAGCTCATGCGCTCCGATCTTGGTCTTGCTCAGCACCACCGAGCCGGCGGCTACCAGCGCGCCTTCCCCCACCTCGGCATCGTCCATGACGATCGCTCCCATGCCGATGAGGGCGTAATCATGGATCTTTGCTCCGTGTACGACGACATTATGACCGATGGAGACGTCGTTGCCGATTTCGATCGTGGATTTCTGGTAGAGGGTGTGGAGCACCGAGCCATCCTGTATATTCACTCGGTCGCCGATCGTGATGGTGTTCACATCGCCGCGCAATACGGTCGAGAACCATACCGAGCAGTCGCGGCCCATGGTGACGTCGCCCACCACCACTGCATTCTCGGCAAGGAATGTCCCTTCGCCGATTTTAGGGGTGAAACCCCTGACGGATTGTATTATTGCCACTTTCTTTAGGTGTTATGTTTCGATTAGGGGTTATCGGGTGAGAGTCTTTGTCTTCTCGGCCATCCAGGCTGCCTCTTCGGCCGAAAGGAGCGGGGTGAGGCGTTCGCGCACGATCGTGTGATAGTCGTTGACCCATTGGATCTCTTCGTCGCTCATGATGGATGTGTCGAAGAGCGTGAGATCGAAGGGGAAGAGAGTCATGACGTTGAAGTGGAAGAATTTGCCGAATTCCGTCTCTTTCCATAGCTCGGTGACGATAAGGTTCTCGCAACGGATGCCGTAGCGGTCGGCCAGATANAGNCCNGGCTCGTTGNNGGTGATCATNCCNGGCTGCAGNGGAGTGGGNTTCTCGTTGAGGCGGATNTTCTGNGGNCCTTCNTGNCAGTTGATGAAGAANCCNACGCCGTGGCCTGTGCCGTGNTAGTANGCCTTTCCNTCGGCCCANAGGAACTGGCGGGCNAGCACGTCGAGCTGNGCNCCGCGCGTGCCTTCNGGGAATTTGGCCATTGCCAGGGCTATGTGNCCCTTCATTACGAGGGTGAAGTCATGGCGTTGCTCGTCGGTGGCGCCTCCGAGGGCGATTGTGCGGGTTATATCGGTGGTGCCGAAGGTGTANTGNCCGCCGCTGTCCACGAGCAGCAGNCCCTGNCCNGTGANGGGNACNTCGGTCTCGGGNGTGGCCTCNTAGTGTACGATGGCGCCGTGGCCGTTCCAGCCAATGATGGCGGCGAANCTCTCATCGACGCATGATGGATCGGAGAGACGAAGTGCGCGCAGGCGTTTGCCGAGTTCTACCTCGGTGAGTTTGCCTGTCGGGTATTCCTTCTCGATCATCATGAAGAATTTAGTCAGTGCCACGCCATCCTTCTCCATTGCCGTGGCGAGATTCTTGAGCATGGTGGCATTCTTGATGCTCTTGAGCTTGGCTACAGCCGAACCGCCGAAGACNGGTGTGCAGGCGATGTGNTCGTATAGTCCGCGGGATGTCTTCTCGGGATCGATCAGAAGACGAGTGGTCTTGGGCAGGGCGGCTACGAATTTGAGCACATCATCATAAGGCTGCACTTCGACGTGGTATTTATCCAGATGCTGTTGCACGGCGGGTGTGATCTTGTCGGCGTCGACGAAGAGCACACGCTTNCCGGTCTCGTCGAGATAAAGGTAGCTGACGAAGATAGGGGAATAGGTGATGTCGCCGGATGTGCGGACGTTNGTNGCCCATGCGATGTCATCGAGGGCCGAGAGGAGAGTGGCGTTGCCGAGTTCGCTCTTCACTGCCTCCAGAATGCGGCTGACCTTGCTGTCGACGGTTTCGCCGACAATCTCCTCGTCGTGGACGAAGAGCTTGTTCTTCGGACGTTCGGGACGGTCGGGATATATATAGTCGAATTGCGGGAAGTCGGTATTGAGGTTGACACCGTTCTCGTTGAGTTCCTGCTGCAGACGCTGAGCGAAAGAGATGGAGAATGTCATGCCGTCGATACCGACGGTCTGACCCTTGTCGGTATGCTCCGTGACCCAGTCGACGAGGTCGACTGCTTCCGGGCCATCCTCCTTCATCATGCGGAATCCGGTGCCCCGGAGCTGGTCCTCGGCCTGAAGGAAATAGCGGGAGTCGGTCCAGACGAGGGCGTCGTCCATAGTGATGACGGCTGTGCCGTTGGTGCCGTTGGAGGATTCGAAGCCGGTCAGCCATTCGCGGCCGCGCCAGTGATGCGGGGGAATTTCTGACTGGTGGGGGTCGGTGCCTGTGATAATGCAGACGTCAATCCCATGGTTTTTCATTGCCTCGCGCAGATTGGCGAGATAGGTAAGGTTCTTTTTTTCCATATGATCGGGTTGAGTTTTATCATATCTGCCCGCATGGCATCCCTTTTCGGCGATGCCGGCGGTATTCATCCGACAAATGTAATCAGATAATTTTGAAAATAAAAATAAATACGTTTAAAAATCGTGTAAACTCNCCGGTATCTGAGGATNCCGGTTTATCCATCGCGTGATATTCGCGTAATATTTTAGTAATTTCATCGGTTTTTTTGATTTAAGTTAAGTAGATTATGCCGATAAGACTCTTATATTTGTCGCCTGAAGATTCTGCTTACTCAGGTGAGAGTATTAACTAATTTAGAAAACTTACTTATAATCTAACAAGTATGGAATTGAAGAATGCTTTACGTCTGATATATCCGCTGAGTGATTCGGCGATTGAGGAGCTTGTTGACTGCCTTGTGCCCTTCAGTGTCGAGAAGGGTGGTCAGATTGTAGCCCAGGGTGTGGTCGCACGCGATGTGTTCATTCTTCTTGAAGGGTTGCTTCGTTGCTATACGCTTGTCGACGGCATCGAGTACACGCGCTGGTTTGCCACGCCGGGGGATGTGGTGACCTCGATGTTCTCATATTGTCATAATTTGCCGGCATCCTCCACTATAGCTGCCCTGACTAACGCACATGGATATTCCATACGCATAGAGGATGTCAAGCGTCTCGTCGCCTCCAACAGCGAATGGGCGCAATGGAGTATAAATTATCTTATGGAGGGGTTCTTCGTGCTTGAGCGTCGACAGACTCTGCTGGGTTATGGGGATGCCCAGAGCCGCTATCTTAACTTCCTCAGGGCGCGGTCGGCGGCGACGTTCAACAATATACCGCTGCAGCACATAGCCTCCTATCTGGGGATGACACCGCAGACTCTGAGTCGCATAAGGCGCAACATTGCCCGGGACCCGAACCTGTGCAACGGCGAGGAATTCCCTGAGACCGATCTTTAAAACCCATCCCCGAGACGATATATCTATATTCTATCCGAATATAGTGGAATGGTGTCACACTCTGACTTTGGTTGTCGCTGTGTTACCATCCGCTCCGATCGTGAGGCTACGGGTGGTAAATATAATAAAAAATAAGGCACCTCAGGCCGAAGCCGGGTGCCTTGACATCCTTATTATAGTGCAGATATAGCGACATTCTAAAATAGAAGCCTATATGGGCACTGTTCTATGTGCAAATTTACCGCTTTTATCTGAACCAGCCAAATTTTACAATGAAAAATTCGTGCAGGTCTGAATTATTGTATTGGTAGCATCCTCTCTTGGCTCTGCCAATAATGCTTTGAGATTATCTTCAAGTTCCGTTCTTCTTGTGTTGGAAATTGTCCCGAGCATGTATCTGATAACGCTATATGCTCCCTTAATGTTGTGTCTATCTTTAGAATCAACTCCGGCAGGGTTGGACTTTATACCTTTCGACAGCTCTATATTATATAAACAGCTTCCATGAGCGCACTTATTTCGTATGACACGAATGGTTTCAAGGTAGTTGATAAAGACTTTCAATGAACATCCGTATTCGGATGCAATTTTCTTTTTAACCTCAGTATCTTTAATTGCTTGATACAATGCAGAAAGGTTTCCAAGAGTCATGAATTCCAAAGTCTTCCAAGCAGGCGCATATCTATCATTGATATATTTTTGGTGATGGCGCTTAATGACCGGATTTTCAAGTAAAGTTGAGTAAACTTTATTATGAAAACTCAATACAAAATCGGATTTAATAATTGTCTTGTCAACGAACCAAGTCGGTGAGTTTACATATATGGTTGATACTATATATGTGATTCGAGAACGAAGATTCACCTCTATTCTATCAAGCGCATTTAATAGTAATCTGCGTAATTTAGTATCAAATAGGTAAAGGTCATAGATTGATTTGAAAGTAGTACCTTCAACATACACATGTGTGCGATTATGGAGATTTGGAAAAGTCCGTTCAAAAGGGAACGCGTAAAACCCAAGTCGATAATAGCCGACATCAAGTAGAATTTCCTCTGCTTTGCGTATATTGTCGAATACAACTCCCCGTTTTTCAAGAAGTTGTAGTTGGTTACTTATATCAAGTGCTTTTTTTCATCACGTACTTAATTGATATTGCAAATTTACGAAAAAATGATGATTAAAGGAAATAAATTACGATATTCGCGCTCATACTTAGGGCGAATGTCAAGACGGTACAGGCTTCTCGGAATGGTGTTAGTTAACGATGCCACCTGTAGAGTTGGGCATACGCTGTATAAACTATGCCGAATTTTCGTAAGATAAAATAGTCGCTACATCGTTTATCTGCTTGTGAAGTCGGTTGAAGATTGCTTTATCAGTGGAGAAAAACGCAGACTCTGAGTCGCATAAGGCGCAACATTGCCCGGGACCCGAAGCTGTGCAACGGCGAGGAATTCCCTGAGACCGACCTTTAAAGAATTTTCGGGGGTATTAAATAAAGTTAAATTAATTAATAATTGAGTGAAAATGTAGTGAGGGTGCAGCATTGCCGCACCCTCACAGGATAAAAGGATTGTCAGGAATGGAAATATTCTTTTACATTCTGACTTTGGTTGTCGTCACGCTGCCGTCGGGTGAGATTGTGCGTCGGATCAGTATCTCACCACCGGAGAAGCTGTCGCGGCGAATGCCTGAGAGATCGTAGTATTCGGTGCGGCTGCCGTCGGCACCGATGGTGAGGATGCCGGTGGTCAGGGGATTGAATACATATTCGTCAGACCAGCACGAAGGGATGTCGCCGTAGATGGCGCGTACCCTGAGAGTGTGGTCGGTGTCATCGATACCGGTCAACGGGAGCTCGGGGCTATCGACTTCCGTGGGGTCAGCTCCGTCAAGCGCCACCTCATAGCGTGTCGGTTCGCCGGTGCTGTTCGAGGGGGCTTTCCAGCTGATCGCGCCGTCGCCATCTTTGAAGCTTGCCGTGAATACCTCTACCGGGGGATAGTCGTCAAGTAGGATTTCGTCGATACATACGCTTTCGTTGTTGCCTTCTGATTTGCGGATAGCGTTGAATACGAGACCGGCTCGCTTGCCGGCTGCCCCGGGCATTTCTACGACACGTCGCACCCAAATGACCTCATCGTCGCTGCCGGCGAATTCTTCGAATTCATCGGCTATACCGATTTCCATAAGCATATGTTCCTCACCGTCGGCAGAGTATCCTACTGCCAGATGATTGGCTGCGTCCGGACGGGAGATATACCAGAATGAGAGTACGGGATATTTTGCCGTTGTCAGGGTGACGGGAGTTGAGATGAGCCGGTTCTCAATATCGCCGGAGCTATATTTTTGCCCGCAATAGGCGTACCCTTCGCCATTCTCTTCATCGCCGAGCACACCGGTGAGACCGCCGCTGTTCCATGTATAGGTGCTATATGCCCAGTTATAATCATCGGGGTCGGCGGTCCAGAGATTGTCGGCTGATACGCCATAGCCGTAGGGGGTGTTGAAATGCTCCATGAAGGGAAGCGACGCCGAGGGCCCGACGGTGACGGTCTCCGAGGATGCTGTCAGACCTTCGCCGAGAGTGTTATAGGGAGTCACCGCATAGGTGAGGGCGGTGAGCGTAGAGATATCGTCGCATTCATCCGCAAATTCACACACTTCAAGGTCTTCGGCGAGAAGTTTCTTATTGGTGTAGCTCACCACACGCTCTATGCGGTAGCGGATGGAGGCAGGGTCGACCCAGCCGTTATGACGGCCTGCAACCGGTGCCGACCATGATATTTGCGCCCCCTCGCCATGCGCGGTGACTTTGATATCCCCGGGTTGTCCCGGTGAATCCTCGCCGATGAAGAGGGATAATGTCTGCGATTCGCTTTTGCCGAATGCACACTCCGAAACGATTCGGAATTCGTAGGCCATACCGTCCGAGGCATCGAATGTCACTTCATATTCCTTTCCCGATTCAGGATTCTCAATCGTGGAGATTACTTCAGAGGTCTCATCGTCATCGTCGGCTGTGTATGAGAGAGTGAGCGCGGTCAGAGGCATGCCGAGGGCCTCATTCTTGTCGTTCAGTTCTTCGGCACGGATGGTGAACGTCACCGGCGACATGCCGCGGTCGGCAGTCTTGACGTTCACGAATTCAGGTTTGGCAGGACGAACGCCTGCAAATACGAATGCATAATTGCCGTATCCCCCCTCGCCGTCGGCGTTGCGGGCGACGGCTTTATATGTATATTCATATCCATAGGCGGTCAATCCCTCATCTTCGAAAGTATAGAGCATTCCGGGGACAGCTTGTTCGAAGCGTGCCACCGGGATGTCGGATTCGCCAAGCTCCCAGCAGGAGCGCGTCACTTCGATAAGAGAGATTATGCCCAGCGGCTGCGGATTGATATAGTCGTTGCTCTCTGTGGGGGCTTTAAGCGAGCCTTTGACAGAACCTTTCCCGTCGCGGATATAGAAAGCTGCCGTGACATCGGTAGGGGAGGAGGGGGGTAGCTCGATGGCGGCGGATAGGGAGAATGCCGTCGCGCATAGCATCGCAGGAAGTATATATTGTTTCATATGAAAGTTAATTATTAGCCGGGGAGGATTCCGACCCGGAACCCTCCCCGGCGATTAGAAATGGATTATGGATTTCAACGGACTACGACCTTTACGTTGGCTGTTCCGACGGAGACTACGTAGACTCCGGCGGTGAGGTCGAAGCGGTCGGAACCTGACGATTTGGCGCCGGCTATGATTCTTCCCTGAGTGTCGGCGATATTCAGGGTGGTACCGACGGGAGCTGACACGGTCACATGCCCTGCGCCTGATTCAATCGTCACGCCTTCGGCAGAGATAAAGTCTACGCCGGAGGGCTTGAGAGTCACGATGTTGGAGAATTTGGATTCACCCTTGTCGTAGACTGCGGTGACGGCGTAGCTGTGGCGGCCGGCTTCGGCATCCGTGTCGATGAACGTCATGTCGACCACCGGCTTGGGAGTGATGCACTTGCCGTCGCGGTAGACGTTGTAGCCGATCAGGGCAAGTTCCTCTGTCACGGCTGCTGCCGGGAGATAGGTGATGTCATCGATCATCAGCACATAGGCATCCTGGGATACGCAGCGGATCGCGAAGTAGCGCGCGCCTTCCGGGAGTTCCACACGATGTTCTGTCCATGCGACGGGGGCTGAGCGCAGGTCACCGATGCGTACAAAATCTGAAAGTTCAGTTCCGGTGGTGGAGTAGAGCACTTCATATTTCTCATATCCATAGTCGGCCGTCTGAGATTTGACGTAGAAGGAGATTGTCTGCGCCACACGCGGCAGCTCGGGAGAGATGAGCCAGTTGTCGGCGGTGCCGTCATTGCCGAAGGATGCGAAGTAGCTGTCGCCGCTGTGGGGTGCCCACGCGGTGGGAGTTCCATCGGAATATTCCGTCGGAATACCGGCCTCAGATGGATTGAAGACCATGAATGCCTGTGGCTTGCCGGTGTTGGGATACTGCACGGCGCCACCCGTGTTGTTGGCGATTCCGAAAGTCGGCAGGCCGTCGGCATCGACTGTCCACCAGTCGCCGAAGTCAGAAATCAGGAAGCTTGCATATTCTTCCGCTCCGTCGGTGATGGTTTTTCCGTCACCCTCTACGATTTCCGGCTCGCTCCATGTGAGAGCCACTCTGCCGGATTCGTCGAGGTCGCCGGTAAGGTCGGCCACGGCGGGGAAGGAGGGCGCGATGATACGCACGATGGTATTATCGGATGCATTGTCGTATTCGTACATATCGGCGGCGTAATCTACGGTTGCCGCAAGATATGAGTCTTCCTCCCATGTGACGTCGGGAACAACGGTGAAGTTGATCTGTGCGAATCTGTCAGGCTCGATGCGCGGACCCTTCAGGGTTTCAAGCGCTGCACCGTTGCATATGAGTGTCACGTCATAGTCTTCGGCGACATTGATACCGTTATTCTCGATATTCACCGTCACGACAGCCTCTTCGCCGGTCTTGATGCGTGTGGGAGCCTGCACTCCGAGAGCCGCGAGGTTGTGGTCAAACACATCCTTCACACGGATATTGTCGAGATGGATATTGTTATAGCCTGAACCTGAACGGGCGAGGAATGCAATCTGGATATATTTTGTTGTCCCTAAATCGAGTGCCACGCTCTTCTTGCGCCATCCTGCCTCGCCGGATTCGGCGGCTGCTCTCGCTTCGCCGATTTCCTCGAAGTCACCTCCATCCTTGGAGAGGAGGAGCTTCACGATGTCGTAGGAGTCGGGAACGAAGTACCACCAGAATTCCACGACAGGATTCTTGGCGCCCGCTACGGCGATTGTGCCGGAAGTGAGCGTGCCCTCATCGCCGCTTTCATCGGGAATGAAGCTGACGAGACCACCCTGCGGATCCTGAGATTCAACATCGGGGTATTCGCCCGCCGATTTGAGTTGCCAGTTCGCTCCGGATTCTTCGGGGATAGTGACATCCCAGGGGTCGTTGGTTATCTTGCCGTTGGGGAATGTCTCGATGAAGGGCATATCATAAGGCTTGCCTACCACCACGATATTCGAGAGCTGTCCGTAGCCGTAGCCTGCGGGGGATTGCGCATAGACATAATATCCGTAGAATTCCTGACGATAGCCGTTGAGCGGCGCGTGGGGGTCGGTGAAGGTGAGTTCGGTCACACCTGTGGCAAGTTCTGCCTCATCGTTTGCGCGCAGGATAGTGTAGGTGAGCGCGGAGGGATCGTAGTAGCCTCCGGTCTCCCCTTCGGCGGGGGCATCCCAGGTGATGGTGACGCTGGTGCCGCCGTCGCAGACGGCATGTACATTGAGCGGAAGCCCCGGACGGTCATGGCCTACATAGACGGTTGTGGTGGCCTCATAGCCGGCGCCGATAGAGTTGACGGCCGTCAGCGTATAGGTGTTGTCGCTCTGGACAGCGACGTTGTCGGTATATTCAAATTTCTCGCCCGGTTTCACCCCTGTGATGGAACCGATGGGGCGGCCGTCGCGGGCTATGCGTATCTCGGTTATTTCATCAAGAGGCTTTCCCTCTACGGTGGTCTTCGGTGCGGTGCCTGAAAGTGTTGCGGTCAAGGCTCCGTTTTCACCCGCTTTCGCGCTGAGAGCTGTGATATGTCCCGGAGTGCCGAGCAACGGACCCTCTTCGATAGCTACGTTGTTGACATATAGGAACATCGAGTCGGCACCGCTCATCGCATGGATTCCGAAGAAATATATGCCGTCGGTCTCGACGTTGATCCATCCTTCGAGCGTAGTCATATCGGTGAAGTTGACCGTCGTGGCGGGAATCACCTGTATGTCCATGCCTTCGGGTGTCGCGGACTGACCCATCTTCACTTCAAGTCGTTCGGGAATATAGGAGAAATAGCAGCCTGCATCGAGGGCGAAGCGGTACATCCTGCCTGCCTGAAGCTTGACACGCGGCGATACGAGCCAGTCGTTCATCGGCATCGTGTAGTTCTCTGCAAGGCTATACTTCATTCTGGCCGCCTCGTGGGTGATGTCGAATGTCCAGGTCTCACCATCTCCGTTGGCATCGATAATCTGGAAGAAGGCGAGGTCCTCTTCGGTGGAAAGATAGTTGTAGAGCGGCGGCACTGCGCATCCTATCGGAAGTGTCGACGAGCGGAGAGTCTCCGCTTCCATTCCGTTGTAGAGGGGAGTGATGGCATAAGAATAGAGGGTGAGGACCTTGGGCTCCGGAATACTTTCGCGGAATTCGTTGCCGGCGAGTCCTGCGGCGACTTTTACCTCGTCGGGGTATCTCACGATGTCGTAGGTGATGGCCGCCGGATCGACGAAGCCTCCGTTGACGGTGAGTGCCGGGGTATCCCAGGTGAGTACGATGTCGGTCATACCTTCTCCGGGCACGAGCTTGATGTTGGCGACTCCGGTAGGCATATCCTGTCCGAGCCATTTCTCAGCCATTGTCAGAGGTGAGCGACCGGCGGCGTTGGTGGTGCTGACATTTGCGCGGTAGAAGCCGGGTGAGGGCACTGTGACGTTGACACGTACGCTCTCGCCTGCGGCGGCTGTGCCGCTGGCTGTCTCTTTCTCGTTGATGGCGACGGTCCAGGTGAAAGTGCCGTCGAGGGGCGCTTTCCCGTCAAACTGCATTTCAGGCATGTCGAAGCAGACATCTCCTTGCAGCGACCCCTCGGGGAAGTCGAACGTGATTTCCTTTACGGCAGCCGGCGCGCCGTCGGCAGCTTCGGGCACGGGGATGTACATTCCCACAATCTCGGCGTTCCCCGCGATATCGGTGACTTTCTCGGCCGCACCGGTGTTGACATCGATTTCATACAGGACACCGCGTGAATCGGATTCGATACATTCCCAATAGAAACGGTCGGTCTGGAGATCGAAACATCCTGATGCCGAGTACATGGGACGGCGGCCCGTGGAGCCGATGAGTGTGCGGTCGCCGGTCTCTTTATCGAAGCGGTAGAAGTTGCCGTCGTAGCCTACGCCGTACCATTCTCCCTTGGAATTGACACCGACTGAAAGGATGATGATGTCGAGGTCTTTCAGCAGACGGCGTTCGCCG
Source organism: Bacteroides sp. (assembly GCA_014801595.1). Lineage (GTDB taxonomy): Bacteria > Bacteroidota > Bacteroidia > Bacteroidales > Muribaculaceae > Lepagella. Next base: position 40,361 of record JAAVDV010000019.1, on the reverse strand, counting down.
CTTTCAAGATTGAGCGCACCCAGTACCCAGCCGTCGGCGTTGTCGTTCATGAAGCATCCGTAGACGTTGCCCGTGGTAGGGTCATAAGCCATATCCTGAGGAATTGCCCCCGAGCCGACGGGAAGCGCACGCGTGATTGTCCATGTGTCGAGGTCGCATGTGTAGAGATTGGCGAAGGTCATGCCCATGAACGACATGTATGACACGAAGTGGTATTGTCCGTTGGCATAGGCACCTCCGGTGACCACATAATCGCTTCCTATAACTTCCGGGCGCAGCTGACTGCCGTCGGCTACGGGGAAAGAGTAGATACCCACCGGCTGGTTGTCGGCTGTCCAGTCATCGGCATATATCATGCCGCCGTAGATTCTTCCCGCCTCTTCCGACGTGATGCGTGAGGGGGCTTTGGCTGCATCTGTCTCAAGCAGTGAGCGTGAGCCGATGCGGGGGACGGTTTTGAGTTGTCCGACTTTTCCGTCGAGTTTCGGAACCGTGAGCATACGCGAGGAGCGTTCTCCGGCTCTCCTTTCTTTGGCGCGTCCGGTGACCTTTACTTTCGCGGGCTTGGTGAATCCGGGGGTGCCCGGGGTGAGGGCTGTTCCGGTCAATCCCGTAAGCAACGCTATTCCGGCGACGAGCCATCTGTGTAGCTTGGGGTTGTTCATGATGTTTTATTTTTTATGATGATGAATATTAACGTCTTGTGATGACTTTGGCTGTGTGTCCGGTGGCGGTGCGCAGGATGAATATGTCCGTATGGCCGGGAATCCGGATTTTGACGGCGCCCTCGGCGTCGGATGTCGCACCGGCGATGACAGAGCCATCAGCGCGATAGATTGTCACGCGTTCGTCTGGTTGCATCCCTCTGACGGATAATGTCGAGGTCGCGCGCTCAAAGCTCCAGCAGATTGGATGGTCAACGGCTGAACCGACGGCATCCGTGGCAACGGTCACTACACGGATTTCGTTGGATGCTTTTGATTTGATGCCATCTTTCACACCCTGCACCGTATAGTAGTAGGGGGTGCCCGGTCGCAGACCATCTATCGCGAACCGGTCGGATGCGCCGGCATCAAGATTGGTCAATGACGGGAATTCCTCTATTGTCGTTTCTCCGCCGCAGTAGAGGGTCACGTCGTCGATGGCTATGGATCCCTTGCCCGAGGGATGGAATACTATGCGGAGCGCGTCCCCTCCGAACGGGAGCATATCCTCAGTGATACTTATCAAGGGTGATTCCTCCATATCGGCTGCGGAGATTCTCAAGGAGCCTTTCCATTCTCCCGCCACTCTTGTCAGAATCTCCATGGAGGCATCTGCCGATGCGCCGACCGTGCGCTGCCAGAAGCTGATTCCTCTGACGTATCCTTCTGAGGGTGTGACCTCCAGATAATGCCCTTCCGTGTTCATTCTCAGTGANGGCACCGCGGTAGCGCAATACTCTTCTGCTGCGTATGTCAGTTTTGAATTGGTTGCCCATCCCTCGGGAAGAGCGGAAAGACCATCGTCGAATCCGCAAATGTCGGATGCAGGCTCTCCCATGGTTTTGCTGATGATTGTGAGCAGATAGGAGTCTGCCTCGGGGAGCGTCTGCCAGTTGGCTGTGAATCCGGTCCGGGTGATGTCNGAGGCATCAAGCGCGACNGGCATCAGATAATCGAANGTGGGGGAGAGGAGGCTGACCGTGATTTCGTTGGAGGGTGGGCTCTGCAATCCGCTTTCAGGTGCGTAGACACGCACCGAATAGCGGTATTCTCCGCCGGGTTCAAGTCCGGTCACGNCTGCGGATGTCACGCCGGNTCCGAGATTCAGGCCCTCATAGCCGTCGACATAGCTCACCATGGTCTGTCCGCCTGAGGTTGTAGAGGCTGTATAGACACTCAGGATATATTCGCATCCGGTCTCTTCCGATGCTTCCCAACGTGCCGTGAAACTGTCGATTCCGACTTCGGAGGCAGGGAGCGCGCCTATGGCGTCGAGCACGGTTTTACCGCCACATGCCTTGAGATAGATGTATCCGTTATTCTCGAAGATGTCGGTNAGGGGCACTCCGCANCCCTTTCCTGCCCATGAGCGCATGGAGGGCTCNGTGTCATCGGTAAAGGATGTCACGTTCCCGAGCCCGGGGAATGCATCGCTCTCCACCGTATCCGCGTGGGGATGGTTGTCGGCTTCGATAAGGTCGACATATTGGTGGTCCTTGCGGTCATTGACNGTGTTATAGTGCCAGATATTCTCGTTGTAATCGATGTGCCAGACGAGCATTCCGTGGTAGGGTATGAAAGTGTCCCAGCCGGTCTGTTGGCGGTTNTCGAGAAGGTAGTATTCATTCTCGTTCTCGGTGGCTATCCAGAATGCCTGGTTTTCGGAAATCGGCGGAATCTTGANNGTGGCAGGNCCATTGATTTGCTGTGGCTCAAGCCATCCGAGACTCAGCCGCTCGAANGCGGANTAGCAGGGAGGTGTGCGGCTGTTGTTATTGTAGGGACCCTCGTCCATCACCGACCATTTGCCCGGGGTGAAGGCGTATGAATAGTTGGTGGCATAAAGGTCGGGNAGACCCATGACGTGGGAGAATTCATGGACGAATGTGCCGATNCCGTCCATGGTATCGGTCAGGTCTATCTCGTTGGTGCAGGCATAGTGGTTCAGCCGTTTGCCATTNAAGTAGTANGGCACGGAGGTAGCNTCGGCGATATCCCATGAATGGGGCCATACGCACTCCGAAGGGGCACNGACTCCGAGATTCTCNCCATAGCCGGCGTAGAAGGCGAAGATATTGTCGATGAAGCCGTCGTTGTCCTCGTCATACAGCGAGAAATCAACCTCGTCAGCAATCAATCCGCAAGCCTCGATAATCATCATCTCCGGGCGCACGTCGTTGCCACCCTTGTTGGCNCCATACCAGGCCCTCGGATGGTTGAGCTTAATCGGCCCGACGACATCAAACTGAGGTGTGAATTTGCCGCCCGAGTTGGAGATGAACCAATCGCGCGCGCTTCCCCANGCTCCGTAGTCGGAGTATCCCTCTTCGTTCAGCATCCTGCTGAANGAGTCATGTGGATTCTCGACCGTGAAGGAGACGTCGGAATATTCGATNAGCAGCACCAGTCCGCGCGGACTGCCCGTGCAAGGGAATGCATTCACCTGCGGGGGNAGTTTNCGGCGCACGCGCTGAAGTCCGGTTTCATTCATCTGNCGTATGAAAGCGGCTTCAANNCNACTGCGGTCAAGGGTCGCGAGAAATCGCTTTTCGGCGGCGACATCACTTGTATCCCCGACTCTCTGCGTAGATAATANAGGGTTGCCGTCTGCCGCGCATTCGTAATAATAGAAGAGNCCGTCAGTATTGCGGCCGATGGGTAATCCTTCGCTGTTGACTATGAAGTGGCCATGCTCATCGCCCGTAAGTCTTGCCATGACGATACTGCCGTCAGGTTGTTCCACNGGTTGCAGTTCCGGTTTCGCCGGGACNGCTGATGCAGTNGCCGGTATCAGCAACGACAGGAGCNCCAATGTGGAAGAGATAGATGGGTAGAGTTTATTCATATGGATAGGTTTAGTCCGTAGAAATGTTAAGTGTGTTAAGTTTTTTGCAAATGTAGCTCAAATGGATATAAAACTACTGAACATAAATCAAAAATGGTAATTGAGATAATGATGTCGTATAAACTATTTAAATTTGCTATCCCGAAAGTCGGCATTTTNCCTNGTCANTTTCAAAAGAATATGNAATTTAACAGATTTTNTGCGATAGATAGAGAAGAGGGAGATTTTAGCTCTTTCTGACATATAATTGGTNAAATCTACTCATCAGGATTGGGATTCNTTGTGNNTAAAGGGATAAAAATANGACTNAATTGGTCTTTTAGGAATAAAATTGGTCTAATTGGGATGTGGGGGGGGGTAAAATCAAAATTGAGTATTTGTGGTTTGGATGATATTTAGTATTTTTGCAACGTGAATGGCATCTCCGGAGGGAGATGAATNTCACACCCGNAGTCGTTGACCCCTCTCTTTCTCTCTCTTGAAACGCGCGGGCATTAGCAATGAATGTTTCATATAAAAATACTTGGGAGGAGCGTGAATGTCGTGATGATATGCAGGAGTTTTGGCAAGGAAGCTCTGCTCCGCCCATTTTTCGAGTGGTCGGGTTCACCGGTCAGCCGGTTCCCCGTTANGGGGGCCGTTGACAGATGACCCCGGACCGCAAAGTTAGTGATATATTTGTAAGTTAGTGGTTGCTAAAGCGCAGGCTTGTGAAAGTCTGCGCTTTACTTTATTCCCCGGCGTTTTATGCGGATATTCATTTTTCGCCGCAAATTGTATGTGAGATTCGGTAAAGTTGATTAATTTTGCAGATTGATAAGGCGTGGGGTANCCGGATGGTGTGCCGCGCCTTGGATCTAAACCGACACATAAATAAAAAATGCGCCGAATCGTATTGTTTGACACGGAGGCCATACACGCTGACCTCCTTCCCATATCCTACACGCGCCCGACGGCGGCCTTCCGTCTCGGTATACGCACAATCCGCGAGCAGTGGGAGGAACTGCTGCCGGGAGAGTATTTTTATCGTCCGGTGGAATTCCAGCGCGACAAGTTCGGGACATGTCCCGCCAATGAGCCGGATATGCTCTTTATCGCCGGCAATGTGGTGCCGGNTGAGCGGTTGGCTGTCATTCTTGAAGAACTCCGGCCCGGTGAGGCACTGAGGCAGGGGGACAACATAGTGGCTTTCCGCGGGAGCGAGAGTCAGCTCGACGCCGGAGAATGGAATGCGGTCATTGATGTCGACCCCTCCGTGGCGCGTGTGCTGACGTTCGTATATGATATTTTCCAGGCTAATGGAGAGGCTGTCAAGGNGGAGTATCGCCGGGTGACACGCGGAAGGAAGTCGCAACCGTTGAGCGANTCCAATCGCGTCATCGGCGAGCCGGTGGATGCCGAGGGTAATCCTATGATTTTTCTGGAGGAGGGGGCCTCGGTCGAAGGGGCTATAATTAATGTGAAGGAGGGGCCTGTCTATGTCGGTGCTGATGNCGTGGTCATGGAGGGCGCTTGTCTTCGCGGCCCNATNGCNCTTTGCCGTAANGCGCAGGTAAAGATGGGGGCCAAGATTTACGGAGGCACCACCTTCGGCCCTTATTGCAAGATAGGTGGCGAGGTGCAGAATGCNGTTATCTTNGGCTATAGCAATAAGGCTCACGACGGCTATCTCGGAAATGCNGTGATAGGGGAGTGGTGTAATCTCGGGGCCGGGGTCAATGCGTCGAATCTGAAGAATGATTACTCCAAGATTCGGATATGGAATTATCCGCGTCATACGTTCATGCGCACCGATCTGCAGTTCTGNGGATTGATTATGGCCGATCACAGCAAGGCCGGCATCAACTGTATGTTCAACACGGCCACTGTCGTCGGNGTTGGAGTCAATCTTCATGGAGCCGGTTTCCCGAGGGTATTCCTGCCGAGTTTCCAGGAGGGTTCCCCNGNCGGTGGCATGACTGATGTGCCCCTCAAGAAATTCTATCAGATTGCNGAGCGTGTGATGGGGCGTCGNGGCTTGACGCTGACNGATGCCGATCGTCGCATCTACGAGCGCGTCTACGAGGTCGCATCCCGATACAAAGGCTGAGTCGTATAAATCTTGTCTGCATTACCATCTATCAATCGCGCTTATATGAAAAAGTTTTTTTATGGCATTGTTATGCTTGTTGTCTCATTGATAATCGGACTTTCAGCGTGTACTGGTGAGGAACTTGTACCCATAATAAGTACTTCCGAAGCTAAAGTAGTAGTTGCTCATGGTTCGGCTTTGGATAGAGCCTTACAGAATGCTGATGAGTTCTTTTCTAAAATGGGGTATGGTACAAGAGATTCCCGTCAAGTTGAGAATATATCTGTTTTTGCGGAGCAGAACACACGTTCGGGAGAGTCAGATACACTCTTATTCCTGGTGAATTATACTGGTAATAAAGGGTTTGCCCTTTTAGGTGCAGAAGGTTCGTTGTATGATATTTATGCGATAGCCCCTGAAGGGCACATGACATATGAGGATATTCAAAATAATGAGTTTTTGAGTGATTTTGTGTATGATGTGCTTGTATCTAACATCCCAACTCCTGTAGTCCCATGGGATTCCATTAGCGTAGATTGGAAATATTGGTGTTATCGATTGGTGGATACTGTAAGGCCCAGGATAACTTCTGTTTCTATGTATTGGAATCAGGATGCCCCCTATAATAGATATACTCTGGATGCATTCGGTAACCCTGTTCCGGNGGGATGCGGGGCAGTGAGTATAGGAACCTTTCTTTCGTTCTACAAAAGACCTGTCAGGGAAAAGTATGTATGGGGAAATANGANNATCAAGAAGTTTGATTTTNATTGGGANGCTATTANTCGGGAGNNTNAGCGCAATCAANGCGGATTCTTTGGTNGCNCGNATGTTTGCGTTCTTAGGTAATNCNGATCTTTTNNNNATTGAATANGNTAAGNNNNGNTNCNNAGNNNANCGCAAANANANTNTTNCCANCANTGCAGAAANTNGGATGNGGATATNNATTNTTTAATGGNAATANGNTNAATGANATNTTAATNGACAGTGCTGCAAANTTTCTNATAAGGGGGCGGANTATNAGNANNGNTAANTCCAANATNANGTATAANGCNGCNCCNTTGTTGTGTNTNGGAATGGGAACATACGATAAGAATGCTCAACATGCATGGGTAATTGATGGTGTGATAACACGTGAACGATGTAAGGCAGATTCAAAAGGNCGCCCTTTAGAGATAAAGATTGGTGNCGCACCACACTACGAAAAGACTTATCCTATGTGGCACTGTTTATGGGGTCAGAAATACTGGAAATACAACGGATGGTATGTATATCTGAAAGACAAGAATAATCGATTTTATACGGATACAATCCAATATGATCCATTTACAAAGAAGATTGTCATAACTGGTCAAGGGGCATTGCCTACAGGGGTGAAACTCTACAGATCCTATTCAGAGTGGACTATTTTTGGAGGATGTTTTCCAGATACTATACGAGGATAGACAATAAATTTTCATGTAGAATATTTTAATTATATCATGAAGATGATATATGGGTTTATAGGATTCCGTTATGAGGATTATAAGAGTGCTAACCGTTGTATTATGTGTAGTCAACAGTGTCTCGACAAGCCGCAATCGCACTGGTGATATGGCAACTGAGGATAATATCATCGAGACGCTTGTTCGATCGACCCGGGATGATATGACATCGATGGTGGGATTTAATCTGCAGAATCCGACAAGTACGTTGTGGTTTGTGGATCACAATCGTCCTGAATTTGGATCGGTGGATCTTGATTCGCTTGTTGAGGAACGGTTTAAGTTCATGCATCTTGGGGTTTATAATACTAAGTGGAATATCTCATCTCCCGATATGAGATATGAGGCTTATTATAGCGGATCTTCTACTGGAGGAAAATTAGCTTTCCCTGTCACACCTCTTGGAATTGTGTTTAAACTTCGAACTCTTTCATGTGTAGAAAGAGGTGGAGTGGAGGTAGGCCAAGTGTATGAAGTGAGCGGAGACAGCGTGATATGTTCTAAGGATTCAGTCTGCGGCGGTCTTGTATGGAAGAGGCTCTCNCCGGTTGAGTATAGTTTGTATTTCAGTCCAAATCCTACGGATCTTCCCAGATATTATCGCATTTATGTTTATGTGGCAAATAACGGGTACTACCGGAATGAAGGAAGAATAAGGGAAATGGTGGAAAGAGGTGTTTTTGTAGGTAAGCGGTGGCCGGTTGCTATCCTGGAGTTCATTCAATATGGTGAAGAGCAGTATAGTGAGGAAGCTCTGATTGATATTCGACAAAAATTATATACTAGGCANTTGAAATGGCCGGGATATGATGATGGATATGAAGATATCTCGATGGAAGAGGAGAAGAGTATACNGTCTGAAAGATAGGTCTTAACCGNAGATTTTGACAAATGAACGGATTATGATGAGTTTTTGCTAAAATTAACGTGGCAAAGACTTGCGTAATCCGTTTATTTTTAGTAATTTTGCAACGCTTTGAAGAAGATTTCAGNGCCAGCTGCCGCCAATAGTCTGATAATCAGNCTGTTTGTGGACGGCTATTAATGCGTTAACAACCAAATAATCAAAATAAAGAGAATGCCTACTATTCAGCAATTAGTAAGAAAGGGCCGCAATGTCCTCAAGGACAAGAGCAAATCGCCGGCTCTTGATTCGTGTCCGCAGCGCCGCGGCGTTTGTGTGCGCGTCTACACCACCACCCCCAAGAAGCCTAACTCGGCAATGCGTAAGGTGGCACGTGTGCGCCTCACTAACGGTAAGGAGGTCAACTCCTACATCCCGGGCGAGGGTCACAACCTGCAGGAGCACTCGATCGTTATGGTGCGCGGCGGCCGTGTGAAAGANCTTCCCGGTGTACGTTACCACATCGTTCGCGGTACTCTCGATACAGCCGGCGTGCAGGGCCGCACACAGCGTCGTTCCAAATACGGTGCAAAGCGTCCTAAGGCAGCCAAGAAGTAATCAAATCAAATCAGCATCCGGTTTTTGATTTATTGGTGACGCTGAAAGGTTGAGTAAACCGGCGCGAGAGAGCGNGACAGGTTGAAGTTATCGGGCGGAAACAGACACAACGCAAGCCCCTCGAAGCAACCAAGGAACAAAACCACATTCCATCTAAACAGAAAATGAGAAAAGCAAAGCCTAAGAAAAGGGTGATTCTCCCTGATCCCGTCTTCCATGACGTCAAGGTGACAAAATTCGTCAACCACCTGATGTATGACGGTAAGAAAAACACTGCCTACACTATCTTCTACACAGCTCTTGAGAATGTGAAGGCAAAAATGCCCAACGAGGAGAAAAGCGCCCTCGAAATCTGGAAGAAGGCTCTCGANAACGTGACTCCCCAGGTTGAGGTTAAATCCCGCCGCGTCGGCGGCGCCACTTTCCAGGTGCCCACCGAAATCCGCGCCGACCGCAAGGANTCGATTTCAATGAAGAACCTCATCATCTTCGCTCGCAAGCGTGGCGGCAAAACTATGGCCGACAAACTCGCTGCCGAGATTGTAGACGCTTTCAATGACCAGGGCGGCGCTTACAAGCGTAAAGAGGATATGCACCGCATGGCAGAGGCCAACCGCGCATTCGCCCACTTCAGATTTTAATAGGAGACTCATTCAATGGCTAAACACGACGAACTTAAATATACCCGCAATATCGGTATCATGGCTCACATCGATGCCGGTAAGACCACCACTTCTGAACGTATCCTTTTCTACACGGGCCTGACTCACAAAATCGGTGAGGTTCACGACGGCGCCGCTACCATGGACTGGATGGAGCAGGAGCAGGAACGCGGTATCACGATCACTTCCGCCGCCACTACCACTTTCTGGAACTATGACGGCGACAAATATAAAATCAACCTCATCGACACTCCGGGACACGTCGACTTCACCGTGGAGGTGGAGCGTTCGCTCCGTGTGCTCGACGGCGCCGTAGCCACTTTCTGCGCCGTAGGCGGTGTGGAGCCTCAGTCGGAGACTGTATGGCGCCAGGCTGATAAGTATAATGTTCCCCGTATCGGTTATGTCAACAAGATGGACCGCTCCGGCGCCAACTTCCTTGAGGTAGTGCGTCAGGTGAAGGAGGTTCTGGGTGCCAACCCGCTCCCCATTCAGCTTCCCATCGGCGCCGAGGAAACTTTCAAGGGCGTGATCGACCTGATCACAATGAAGGCTCTCTTCTGGCATGACGAGACTATGGGCGCGGAGTATTCCGTAGAGGAAATCCCCGCCAACCTCCGCGACGAGGCCGAGGAATATCGCGACAAGATGCTTGAGACTCTCGCTGAGTTTGACGAGGCTCTCATGGAGAAATATTTCGATGATCCCTCCACTATCAGCGAGGATGAGATCCGCAAGGCTATCCGCAAGGGCACACTCGCTATGGAGATCAACCCGATGCTCTGCGGTTCTTCATTCAAGAACAAGGGCGTGCAGACTCTGCTTGACGCTGTCTGCGCTTACCTCCCCTCTCCCGAGGATGCAGGTGCTGTAGAGGGTCACGCAGTAGGCGATCCCGACACAATCGAGACCCGCGAGCCCTCTCCCGAGGCTCCCATGTCGGCTCTCGCATTCAAGATCGCTACCGACCCCTATGTAGGTCGTCTCTGCTTCTTCCGCGTTTATTCGGGTGAGATCGAAGCCGGTTCCTACGTGCTCAACAGCCGTTCCGGCAAGAAGGAGCGTATCTCACGCCTCTTCCAGATGCACTCCAACAAGCAGAATCCGAAAGAGAAGATCGGCTGCGGCGATATCGGCGCAGGCGTAGGTTTCAAGGATATCCGCACCGGTGACACTCTCTGCGCTGAGGATGCTCCGATCGTACTTGAGGCCATGGAGTTCCCCGATCCCGTTATCGGTATCGCGGTTGAGCCCAAGACTCAGAAGGATCTCGATAAGCTCGGCGTTGGTCTTCAGAAGCTCGCCGAGGAGGACCCCACATTCCGTGTGGAGACCAACGAGGAGACCGGCCAGACCGTTATCTCCGGTATGGGTGAGCTCCACCTCGACATCATCATCGACCGTCTGCGTCGTGAGTTCAAGGTAGAGTGCAACCAGGGCCGTCCTCAGGTTACCTACAAGGAGGCTATCACCAAGCCCGTCGAGCTTCGCGAGACATTCAAGAAGCAGACCGGTGGCCGTGGTAAGTTCGCCGACATCATCGTCCGCATCGAGCCCGTCGACGAGGGCTTCGAGGGCAGCCTCCAGTTTGTTGACGAGGTTAAGGGCGGTAATGTGCCCAAGGAGTATATCCCCGCAGTTCAGAAGGGCTTCCAGAATGCCATGAAGAATGGGGTCCTCGCAGGCTATCCTGTAGAGCAGCTTAAGGTGACTCTCCTTGACGGTAGCTTCCACCCCGTCGACTCCGATCAGCTCTCGTTCGAGCTCTGCGCTATCCAGGCGTTCAAGCATGGTTCAGAGAAGGCCAATCCCGTCCTGATGGAGCCCATCATGAAGATCGAGGTTGTTACTCCCGAGGAGAGCATGGGTGACGTGATCGGCGACCTCAACAAGCGTCGCGGTCAGGTAGAGGGTATGGAGACAAGCCGCAGCGGTGCCCGCATCGTCAAGGCTAAGGCTCCGCTGGCTGAGATGTTCGGTTATGTGACAGCTCTGCGTACAATCACATCGGGCCGCGCCACCAGCACCATGTCCTTCAGCCACTATGCAGAGGTAAGTAACTCAATTGCGCGCAATGTGCTCACAGAGGTTCAGGGCCGCGTAGATTTGTTGAAATAATAAAGCTATAATATACAAATGAGCCAAAAAATCAGAATCAAACTGAAATCATACGATCACAATCTGGTCGACAAGTCGGCCGAGAAGATCGTGAAGACAGTGAAATCTACCGGCGCAGTAGTCAGCGGTCCCATACCTCTGCCCACCCACAAGCGCATCTTCACCGTCAACCGCTCCACCTTCGTCAACAAGAAGAGCCGCGAGCAGTTTGAGCTCAGCTCCTATCAGCGTCTGATCGACATCTACAGCTCCACTGCCAAGACTGTCGACGCTCTGATGAAACTTGAGCTCCCCAGCGGTGTTGACGTTTCCATCAAGGTCTGATCCGACCGCCGGAAGGAAATGTCCTGAAAGGCGCTTCACTCCGAGGGTAATGAATAAGGGGGTCTCCGGTCTTTCCGGAGGCTCCCGTGCCCGGGGGAGGGGAGGCCTTAAGAAATAAAAAACAACCAAACACAAAACCAATACTGAAGCCTCTTGTGGAGAGGCCGCGTTAAAAAATGCTGAGCGGCCCGCCTCGCAACGCTTCAATAAACAATCTAAGTAGAAATGCCAGGATTATTAGGAAAGAAAATCGGAATGACATCCGTTTTCAGTGCCGACGGCAAGAACGTGCCGTGCACTGTTATCGAAGTAGGTCCTTGTGTGGTTACTCAAATCAAAACCGTAGAGACCGACGGCTATGAGGCTGTTCAGGTAGGCTTCCAGGAGAAAAAGGAGAAGCACACCAACAAGCCCGAGGCCGGTCATTTCTCTAAGGCTGGAGTAGCTCCGCAGCGCCACTTGGCCGAGTTCAAGTCGTTTGAGACTGTGCCTGCACTGGGCGAGACCCTCACCGTCGACCTCTTCCAGGAGGGCGGTTTTGTCGACGTTGTCGGCACAAGCAAGGGTAAAGGTTTCCAGGGCGTCGTGAAGCGTCACGGCTTCGGCGGCGTAGGTCAGGCCACTCACGGTCAGCATAACCGTCTGCGTGCCCCCGGTTCTATCGGTGCCTGCTCTTACCCCGCAAAGGTATTCAAGGGTCTCCGCATGGCCGGCCACATGGGCAATGACCGTGTGACTGTGCAGAATCTGCAGGTTATCAAAGTTCTGCCGGAACACAATTTGTTAATGATCAAGGGTAGCGTCCCCGGTCCCAAAGGTTCAATCGTTTTAGTTGAGAAGTAATGGAAGTAGCAGTATATAACATCAAAGGTGAAGATACCGGTCGCAAGGTGACCCTCAATGATGAAGTTTTCGCTCGCGACCTTTCAGAGGGCAATGCAGAGCACACCCTCTATCTCGACATAAAGCAGTATCTCGGCAACCAGCGCCAGGGCACTCACAAGAGCAAGGAGCGCAGCGAGGTATCCGGCTCGACCCGCAAGCTTATCCGCCAGAAGGGCGGCGGCGGCGCGCGTCGCGGTGATATCAATTCTCCGCTTCTCCGTGGCGGCGGCACTGTTTTCGGTCCCCGTCCCCGCGATTACCGCACTAAACTCAACAAGAGGCAGAAGGCCGTGGCACGTCGTATCGCCCTGACTTCGAAGGCTCCCAGCATCGTTGTCGTGGAGAATTTCACTTTCGATGCTCCCCGCACCAAAAACTATATGGCTCTCGCCGATAGCTTCAAGGTGGCCGACAAGAAGGTGCTTCTCGTTATGCCCGAGAATGACAACAATGTTTATCTCTCGGTGCGCAACGTGCCCAACGCTATGCTCAAGCGTGCGATCGACCTGAACGCCTACACCGTTCTCAACACTGACGCCATCATCCTCACTGAGGACAGCGTCGAAGTTCTTAATCAATTCTAAAGCAAGGAGACAACCGAAATGAAAATAGACATTCGCCCTATCATGACTGAGAAGGCAACGGCCGCCAGCGAGAAGCTCAACTGCTACACGTTCGCTGTGTCTCCGGATGCCAACAAGTTCCAGATCAAGGACATTGTTGAGAAGCTCTACAATGTGCGCGTAGTGAGCGTCAACACCGACAACTACGCCGGCAAGCGCGTGCAGCGCTACACGAAGGCCGGTCTGCTCCGTGGCCGTAAGCCCGCCTACAAGAAGGCTTACGTCACTGTAGCCGAGGGCCAGACGATTGATTACTATAGCAATATTTAAACGTTCCAATGGCAGTAAAGAAATTCAAGCCCACTACACCGGGCCAAAGACACAAGATTATTGGTGTGTTCAAACGCGAAGAGCAGGTCGTTGTAAACGGCCAGACTGAAGTTCGCAAATCAACTGCTAACGCACCAGAAAAGTCTCTTATCGTCGGCAAGCGTTCGACGGGCGGCCGCAACAGCTCGGGTCATCTGAGCACTCGCTACCGTGGCGGCGGTCACAAGAGAAAATTGCGTCTCATCGACTTCAAGCGCAATAACGACGGCGTTCCCGCAGTGGTGAAGACCATCGAGTATGATCCCAACCGTAGCGCCCGCATCGCTCTGCTTTATTACACCGACGGCTCCAAGGCCTACATGATCGCTCCTAACGGTCTTGAGGTCGGCCAGACTGTAATCAGCGGTCCCGATGCAGCTCCTGAGGTAGGCAACTCGCTCCCCCTCTCGAAGATCCCCGTCGGTACGCTCATCCATTGTATCGAACTCCGTCCCGGCCAGGGCGCAAGCATGGCCCGTTCCGCCGGTACGTTCGCTCAGTTGACTTCGCGCGAAGGTGACTACGCGATTATCAAACTCCCTTCGGGTGAAACCCGCAAGGTTCTTCTTTCATGCCGCGCTACGGTGGGCGTCGTTGGCAACAGCGAGCACTCACTTGAGTCAAGCGGTAAGGCCGGCCGCAGCCGCTGGCAGGGTCGTCGTCCCCACAACCGTGGTGTCGTTATGAACCCTGTCGATCACCCGATGGGTGGTGGTGAAGGCCGTCAGAGCGGTGGTCATCCCCGTTCACGTACAGGTCTGTACGCTAAGGGTCTGAAGACTCGCTCGCCGAAGAAGCATTCTTCGAAGTACATCATTGAAAGAAGAAAAAAATAACCTCTGATAAAAGAAGACAACTATGAGTCGTTCGCTTAAAAAAGGACCATTTATCAGCGTCAAGCTCGAAAAGAAAGTGGCTGCCATGGAGGAAAGCGGCAAAAAGTCTGTAATCAAGACCTGGAGCCGTGCCTCGATGATCTCCCCGGATTTCGTAGGCCACACTTTCGCAGTGCACAATGGTAACAAGTTCATCCCCGTCTATGTGACCGAGAATATGGTCGGCCACAAGCTGGGTGAGTTCGCTCCGACCCGCACATTCCGCGGCCATGGCGGCAACAAGAAGAAATAATGGCCCTAATCAATCAAGAATAAATAGACACAGAATACAATGGGTGTAAGAAAAAGAAAATACGCAGACGCCATTAAGGAGGCCCGCAAGAGCGAATATTTCGCCAAGCTCCGCAATGTGCCCACTTCTCCCCGCAAGATGCGCCTTGTCGTCGACATGGTGCGCGGTCAGGAGGTCTTCAAGGCACTCGGCATCCTCAAATTTTCGAATAAAGAGGCATCTAACCGCGTGGAGAAACTCCTCCGCTCGGCTATCGCCAACTGGGAACAGAAAAATGACCGTAAGGCCGAGGCCGGCGAACTTTATGTGAAGACGATCTTCGTCGACGCCGCCCCGATGCTCAAGCGCCTGCGTCCGGCTCCTCAGGGCCGTGGCTATCGCATCCGCAAGCGCTCCAACCACGTGACTCTCTTTGTGGACACTATTAATAACGATAAAGACTAATTCGCAAGATGGGACAGAAAGTTAATCCGATCAGCAACCGTCTGGGCGTGATCCGCGGTTGGGACTCCAACTGGTACGGCGGAAAGAAATACGGCGAGACTCTTCTCGAGGACTCGAAGATCCGCAAGTATCTCCGCACTCGTCTTGCAAAGGCAAGCGTTTCGAGAATCATCATCGAGCGCACTCTGAAGATGGTGACCGTCACTATCTGCACCGCTCGTCCGGGCCTTATCATCGGTAAGGGCGGCAAGGATGTGGATGCACTCAAGGAGGAACTCAAGAAGCTCACCGGCAAAGAGGTGCAGATCAACATCTACGAGATCAAGCGTCCCGAACTCGACGCCGAGATCGTTGCCAGCAACATCGCTCGCCAGATTGAGAACAAGGTGGCTTACCGCCGCGCCATCAAGATGGCTATTCAGTCGACCATGCGCATGGGTGCAGAGGGCATCAAGGTGCAGGTTTCCGGCCGTCTCAACGGCGCCGAAATCGCCCGCTCCGAGATGTTCAAGGAGGGTCGTACGCCTCTCCACACTCTGCGTGCCGACATCGACTACGCTCTCGTAGAGGCTCTGACCAAGGTGGGTATCCTCGGTGTGAAGGTCTGGATCTGCCGTGGTGAAATCTATGGCAAGAAGGAACTGACCCCCTCCTACAACATCAGCGTCAAGGAGCCGGCTCGTCCGCAGGGCGGTGGCCGCAAGGGCGGTTTCCGCAACAAGAAAAACAACAATCGTTAATCCCCCCGCAAAAGAGATAAATCATGTTACAACCTAAGAGAACCAGATACCGCCGTTCGCAGAAGGGCCGCATGAAAGGTGAGGCCCAGCGCGGCAATCAGCTCGCCTTCGGTTCGTTCGGCATCAAGACTCTCGAGTCGAAATGGATCACCGGACGTCAGATCGAGGCTGCCCGTATCGCTGTGACGCGCTATATGCAGCGTCAGGGTCAGATTTGGATCCGTATCTTCCCCGACAAGCCCATCACTAAGAAGCCTGCCGAGGTGCGAATGGGTAAAGGTAAAGGTAACCCCGAAGGATTCGTTGCGCCCGTCACTCCGGGCCGTATCCTCATCGAGGTGGAGGGCGTAAGCTACGACATCGCTAAGGAGGCTCTCCGTCTCGCCGCGCAGAAACTTCCCGTCATCACGAAGTTCGTCGTGCGTCGCGACTATGATCCCTCTCAGAATATCTGATCATCGGAGTCCCGGCGTCTCATGACACCGCTCCCAAATATACCCGGCGGGGGAGGCGAGAGCCTTCTCCGCCGGCTTATTTTCCTTAAAAAATCATAAATTCGGGCCGTTTCATTCAATGAAGTTAAAATTTACGCCTCAAAATTGTGCGTATGTCAGATATTTACACTAATTTTGTGGCCGAATTGGATTTCATGCATCCCGGCATGGATAGTGACGGTATGCGCAAACCCGATAAATCGAGATAAACAACAATGAAAAAGGAAGAAATCAAGGAATTAAGCATTCCCGAGCTTCGCTCCGCTATCGAGGCCGCCGAGAAGGCTTATCGTGAATTGAAAGTAACGCACGCGATATCTCCCATCGACAATCCCTCCAAGATCACAAAGGATCGCAAGGAGATTGCCCGTATGAAGACCGTGCTGCGTCAGAAGGAAATTGCTCAGGCAGCTTCCAAGTAATCCACCCCAATTAAGTATTTGAAAAAATGGAAGAAAAGAGACATTTGAGAAAAGAAAGAATCGGGGTCGTTTCCAGCAACAAGTGCGACAAGACCATCACGGTCGAGATCAAGTGGAAAGAGAAACACCCTATCTACGGTAAGTTCGTCAACAAGACGAAGAAATACCACGCTCACGACGAGAACAATGAGTGCTCTATCGGCGATACCGTCCGCCTCATGGAGACACGTCCCCTGAGCAAGACCAAGAGATGGAGACTTGTGGAAATCATCGAAAAAGTTAAGTAATTATGATACAGAGTGAATCCCGTTTGACAGTTGCAGATAACAGTGGTGCAAAAGAAGCTCTCTGCATTCATGTACTTGGCGGCACAGGTCGTCGTTATGCTTCCGTAGGCGACATCATAGTCGTAACCGTTAAAAGCACCATCCCCTCTTCCGACGTTAAGAAGGGCACGGTCAGCAAGGCGGTTGTCGTTCGCACCAAGAAGGAGGTTCGTCGTCCCGACGGCAGCTACATCCGTTTCGATGACAACGCGTGTGTGCTTCTTAACAATGCCGGCGAGCTTCGCGGCACACGTATCTTCGGCCCGGTTGCCCGTGAGCTCCGCGCCACTAACATGAAGATCGTTTCGCTTGCTCCTGAAGTGCTTTAATTTCCCACAAGACTCAGTAAAGAAAATACAATGGCAAAATTACATATAAAGAAGGGCGACACGGTCTATGTCAATTCCGGCGACGACAAGGGTAAGACCGGCCGTGTGCTCGAAGTGCAGCCCAAAAAGCAGCGCGCCATCGTGGAGGGCGTCAACATCATCTCCAAGAGCATGAAGCCCAATGCTAAATATCCCCAGGGCGGCATCATCAAGATGGAGGCTCCCCTCCATATCTCGAAGATCAATCCCATCGATCCCAAGACCGGCAAGCCCACTCGCGTAGGGCGTCGCCTCAATGAGGAGGGTAAACTCGTAAGAATCGCTAAACGTTCAGGAGAGGAGATTAAGTAATGGCAACTACACTTGGTAATGACTACAAGGAACGTATCGTTCCCGAACTCAAGAAGGAGTTCAACTACAGCACAGTGATGCAGGTGCCCCGCCTCGAAAAGATCGTGATCAATCAGGGTCTCGGCGCCGCTACACAGGATAAGAAACTCATCGAGACAGCACTCAACGAGCTGACCGCCATCACAGGTCAGAAGGCTGTGCCGACTCTCTCGAAGAAGGATATCTCGAATTTCAAGCTGCGTAAGAAAATGCCCATCGGCGCGATGGTCACTCTGCGCAAGGATAAGATGTATGAGTTCCTGGAGCGTCTCGTTAAGGTGGCTCTGCCCCGTATCCGTGACTTCAAGGGTATCAACTCCAAGCTCGATGGCCGCGGCAACTATACGCTCGGCATCACTGAGCAGATCATCTTCCCCGAGATCAACATCGACAGTGTGCCGAAACTTCAGGGTATGAACATCACGTTCGTAACCTCCGCTCCCACCGATGAAGAGGGCTTCGCTCTCCTCAAGAAGTTCGGTCTTCCCTTCAAACATGAAAAATAATCGAGAGATATGGCAAAAGAATCAATGAAAGCCCGCGAGGTGAAGCGCCAGAAAATGGTCGAGAAGTATGCCGCCAAGAAAGCCGCTCTGAAGAAAGCTGCCCTGGCCGATGCTGAAGGCAATATCGATTACGAGGCCCTCACCAAGCTCCAGAAGCTCCCCAAGAACGCTTCCAAGGTGCGTCTCCACAACCGTTGCGAGATGACAGGCCGTCCGAAAGGCTACATGCGCCAGTTCGGCATCTCACGTATCCAGTTCCGCGAGATGGCATCCGCAGGTCTCATCCCCGGCGTCAAGAAAGCAAGCTGGTAATCATCCTCCGGTAATCCTGATGACTTCAGGCCCCGGAATGGAAATATGATATTGTCCCGCCTCCCGAATGGGGGAGCGGGACATTTTTTTACTGCAAAACATTAAAAAATTAGTTAATTATTGCGTTTGCGGCGCGTAAAATTTTGATATGTCGGAAATTCCGACTATCTTTGCAAAGTTTTTGAGCCTATCAGCGGGTAAAATCCGCCGGTAGGCCCATAAACACATGAGAGTATTAAATATTGTTCAGTATATCTGAATCAATTTAACAACCCACACAAATGACTGATCCAATAGCAGATTATCTGACTAGATTGAGAAATGCCATCCACGCAGGACATCGCGTCGTGGAGGTACCCTCATCGAAGATGAAAAGGGAGATCACGAAGATCCTTTTCGACCAGGGCTACATCCTCAACTACAAGTTTGAGCAGGGCCAGAATCCGCAGGGCACTATCAAGATCGCCCTCAAGTATGATCCCATCGACAAGACAAGCGCCATCCAGAATCTGAAGCGCGTATCGCGTCCGGGTCTCCGCCAGTACACAGGCTACAAGGATATGCCCCGTGTGCTCAACGGCCTCGGCATCGCCATTCTTTCAACATCGCAGGGTGTCATGACCAACAAGGAAGCCAAAGAGAAGAAAATCGGCGGCGAAGTGCTCTGTTTCGTAGACTAAAAAAGGAGGTATCGAATATGTCAAGAATAGGTAAAGCCCCCATTGAGATACCTGCCGGCGTAACAGTCCAGGTAAATGGAAACACAGTGACGGTAAAAGGCCCCAAGGGTGAGCTGTCACAGGAAATCAACCCCGATATCCACGTAGCTGTAGAGGGTAATCACGTGATCGTGACTCGTCCCGATGACGAGCGTGAGCATCGTTCGATGCACGGTCTCTACCGCGCCCTCATCCACAACATGGTTGTAGGTGTATCGGAAGGTTACAAGAAAGAGATGGAACTCGTAGGTGTCGGCTACCGCGCCACTTCCACAGGCCAGGTGCTTGAGCTCGCCCTCGGTTTCTCCCACGCCATCTTCATCAAGCTTCCCAAGGAAATCAAAGTGGAGGCCAAGTCAGAGCGTAACAAAAACCCCCTGATCATCCTCGAGAGCGCCGATAAGCAGCTCCTCGGTCAGGTCTGCGCCAAGATCCGCTCGCTGCGCAAGCCGGAGCCGTACAAGGGCAAGGGTATCAAGTTTGTCGGTGAGATCATCCGCCGCAAATCGGGTAAATCAGCTAACGCGAAATAATTAAATCTGCACAGAAATGGTATCTAAGATAGATAGAAGAAATAAAATCAAGACCCGTATCCGCGGCCGCATCTCCGGCACAGCCGAGCGTCCGCGCATGAGCGTCTTCCGTTCCAACAAGGGCATCTATGTCCAGGTGATCGACGACCTGGCCGGCGCTACGCTGGTGGCCGCAAGCTCGAAAGGTCTCGAGGGCGGCACAAAGTCTGAGGTCGCAGCCAAGGTGGGAGCTGAAATCGCCAAGAAAGCTCTCGAGAAAGGCATCACAACCGTTGTGTTCGACCGTAACGGTTACCTTTTCCACGGACGTGTAAAATCATTGGCCGACGCAGCGCGTGAGGCCGGTCTTAAATTTTAAGTAAAATCATGGCTAAGAACAATAGAGTTAAATCGACTAATGATTTGGATTTGAAAGACCGTCTCGTCGCCATCAACCGCGTGACTAAAGTCACCAAGGGCGGACGCGCTTTCAGTTTTGCAGCCATCGTTGTTGTCGGAAATGAAGACGGCATCATCGGCTGGGGCCTCGGCAAGGCCAACGAGGTTCAGGCTGCCATCGCCAAGGGCGTTGAGGCTGCCAAGAAGAATCTCATCAAGGTGCCCGTACACAAAGGCACTATCCCCCACGAGATTTCCGCTAAGTTCGGCGGTTCACGTATTTTCCTCAAGCCCGCTTCCGAGGGTACCGGTGTGAAGGCCGGCGGCGCTATGCGTGCCGTTCTCGAGAGCGTTGGTATCACCGATGTGCTTGCAAAGTCAAAGGGTTCGTCCAACCCCCACAACCTTGTCAAGGCTACAATCGAGGCTCTCGGCGAGCTTCGTTCGCCCGCTCAGGTCGCTGCGGCCCGCGGCATCTCGGTTGAGAAAGTATTCACCGGCAAATAAGATTAGAGAAAATGGCACAGATAGCAATCAAACAGATCAAGAGCCGTATCAACTGCCCGGCTGTGCAGAAGCGCACACTTGACGCGCTCGGCCTGCGTAAGATGAACCACACGGTAGTGCACGAGGATACCCCCTCCATTCGCGGTATGGTAAAGGCCGTGCATCATCTGGTAGAAGTGGCAACCCTCTAAACTCTTAAACCCACAGCAAAACAATGGAACTTCATAACCTTCAGCCCGCACCGGGCAGCAATAAGAAAAACAAACGTGTAGGCCGTGGTCCCGGCTCCGGTTACGGCGGTACTTCCACACGTGGCCACAAGGGCGCCAAGTCGCGTTCCGGCTATAGCCGTAAGATTGGCTTCGAAGGCGGTCAGATGCCGCTGCAGCGCCGTGTGCCTAAATTCGGCTTCAATAACATCAACCGTAAGGAGTACAAGGCAATCAACCTTGACGCCATCGAGGCTCTGGCAGCTGCCAAGAACCTTGAGAAGGTGACTGTGGCTGATCTCCGCGCCGCCGGCCTGGTGGCAAAGAATTGCCTTGTGAAGGTGCTCGCCAACGGCGCGCTTACCCGCAAGGTTGAAGTCGAGGCCGATGCTTTCTCCAAGAAGGCGGAGGAGGCTATCCAGGCTGCCGGCGGAAGCGTAATCAAAAAATAATTTTTCAAAATGGGATTTACTCAGACAATAAAAAATATCTGGAGCGTAGAGGATCTGCGCCACCGCATCGGCGTCACGCTGCTGCTGGTGATCATCTACCGCTTCGGATGCTATGTGGTGCTACCGGGCATTAATCCCGACTCGCTGAGAGCGCTGCAGAACTTCACTTCCGACGGCCTCATGCAGCTGCTCGACATGTTCTCGGGCGGCGCATTCTCTCAGGCATCTATCTTCGCCCTCGGTATCATGCCTTATATCACGGCTTCCATCGTGATCCAGCTTCTCGGCATGGTCCTTCCGGCTTTCCAGAAGATGCAGAGAGAAGGGGAGAGCGGCCGGATGAAGCTCAACCAGTATACCCGTTATCTCACAGTCCTTATCCTGCTTCTTCAGGGTCCGGCATATTTGATGAATCTGAAATATCAGGTTACTTCGGCCGGCGGATATGTCGATATGGGCATCTGGACAATAATGTTCATGACTATCGTCCTGGCAGCGGGTTCGATGTTCATCATGTGGCTCGGCGAGCGTATCGACCAGAAGGGTGTCGGCAACGGTATCTCCTTCATAATCCTTATCGGTATCATCGCGCGTCTGCCTGAGGCTTTCTTCCAGGAGTTCACTTCGCGTCTGCTCAATTCCGCAGGCGGCGGTCTGGTGCTCTTCCTTGTGGAGATCGTGATTCTGCTGGCTGTCATCGCCGGCGCCGTGCTGCTCGTCCAGGGCACACGCAAGGTGCCCGTGCAGTATGCCAAGAAGGTCGTGGGCAACAAGCAGTATGGCGGCGCTCGTCAGTATATCCCGTTGAAAGTGAATGCTGCCGGCGTAATGCCGATCATCTTCGCGCAGGCGATCATGTTCATCCCCATCACCGTGGCCGGCTTCTCCACAAGCCACTCCGGTTTCTGGGGGTCGCTGACCAATATGTATGGCTGGACCTACAATATCATCTACTTCCTGATGATCGTGGCGTTCACATATTTCTACACCGCCATCACTGTGCGTCCGCAGCAGATGGCCGAGGATATGAAACGTAACAACGGATTCATCCCCGGAGTGAAGCCCGGCAAACCGACTGTCGATTATCTCGATTCGATTATGTCGCGCATCACTCTCCCCGGCTCTATCTTCCTCGGTATAGTGGCTATCATGCCCTCTATAGCATATGTGTGCGGTCTGAACCGTAGTTTCGCCCAGTTCTTCGGCGGCACTTCGCTGCTGATTCTCGTGGGTGTGATTCTTGACACGCTCCGCATCATCGAGGGGCACCTCCTGATGCGTCACTATGACGGCCTCATGAAGGACGGACGTATCCAGGGTCGCACCACCGGCAAGGCGGCATTCTAATAACGTTTGCAACTCGTAGAGCAAATCGTAAGTTAAGAAAATGATCTATCTCAAGACACCCGAAGAAATCGAATTGACGCGCGCGGCATGCGACCTCGTGAGCCGCACGCTCGGCGAAGTGGCGCGATGGGTAGCCCCCGGAGTCACCACTCAGCGTCTTGACACCATAGCACGTGAGTTTATCCTCGACAACGGGGGTAGACCCGCTTGCTTGGGTTACGGCGGTTTCCCGGGTACTCTCTGTATTGAAGTCAACGAGACCGTCGTGCATGGTTTCCCGAGCGGCTATGTGCTGAAGGAGGGTGACATTATCGGCACCGACTGTGTCGTTGAGCTCAATGGTTATCACGGCGATACTTGCTATACCTTCGCCGTAGGTGAAATCGATGATGCGGCCAAGCGTCTGCTGCGCGTGACGAAGGAATCTCTCTACAAGGGGATTGCCGCGGCGCGGGGTGGCAAACGTGTCGGCGACATCGCCAACGCTGTTCAGACTTACTGCGAGCGCGCCGGTTATGGCGTCGTGCGTGAGATGTGCGGCCACGGCATCGGCAAAAGCATGCACGAGGATCCGGAAGTGCCCAACTACGGACGCCGTGGCACCGGCCCGGTGCTTCGCCCCGGAATGCTCATCTGCATCGAGCCGATGATCAATATGGGGAGCAAGAATATCGTTATCGAACGCGATGGCTGGCAATGCCGCACACGCGACCGCAAGCCCTCGGCTCATTTCGAGCATACGATGCTCATCACTCCCGAGGAACCCGAGATTCTGACGACATTCCGATATATCGAGGATGTCCTCGGCGATAAGGATCCCACATTCGGAATCCCGGCTCCTGCCAACGATGACGCAGGGATAGATAGATAATAACCCAAAACACTCAATACGACATGGCAAAACAAGCTGCAATCGAACAGGACGGAGTCATTCTCGAAGCATTGTCCAACGCAATGTTCAAGGTCGAACTCGAAAACGGCCACGAAATCACCGCCCACATATCGGGCAAGATGAGAATGCACTACATCAAGATACTTCCCGGCGACAAGGTCAAGGTGGAAATGTCGCCCTATGACCTCAGCAAGGGGAGAATCGCTTTCAGATACAAATAAACAATCATATATCAATATAATGAAAGTTAGAGCATCAATCAAAAAGCGCACC
This sequence comes from Bacteroides sp., assembly GCA_014801595.1. Classification (GTDB taxonomy): domain Bacteria; phylum Bacteroidota; class Bacteroidia; order Bacteroidales; family Muribaculaceae; genus Lepagella. The sequence goes on along the minus strand of JAAVDV010000019.1, from coordinate 16,473 downwards.
CCGGACAGCAAGATCGTCCGCCGAAAGGGCCGTCTGTACGTGATCAACAAGAAGAACCCGAAGTTGAAAATGCGTCAGGGCTAAATCATTCACTTTGCTAAAACCAACCAAAAAGAAATATGGCAGTAAGAATTGTCGGCGTTGATTTGCCGCAAAACAAAAGAGGCGAAATCGCCTTGACATATATCTTCGGTATCGGCCGCAGCGCAGCCAAAACCATCCTCGGCAAAGCAGGCGTCGATCTCGACACGAAGGTAAAGGACTGGACTGACGACCAGGCAGCCGCTGTCCGTGAGGTAATCCAGAGCGAGTACAAGGTGGAGGGTGACCTCCGCACCGAGATCCAGCTCAACATCAAGCGTCTTATGGATATCGGTTGCTACCGTGGTATCCGCCACCGTATCGGCCTCCCCGTTCGCGGTCAGAGCACCAAGAACAACGCCCGTACCCGCAAGGGACGTAAGAAAACCGTCGCTAACAAGAAGAAAGCTACTAAATAACATTAAGACATGGCAAAGAAGACAGTCGCAGCAAAGAAGAGAAATGTCAAGGTTGACGCTATGGGTCAGCTCCATGTACATAGCTCTTTCAACAACATCATCGTGTGTCTTGCCAACAATGAGGGTCAGGTTATCTCCTGGTCGTCCGCAGGCAAGATGGGCTTCCGTGGCTCAAAGAAGAACACTCCCTATGCCGCTCAGATGGCGGCTCAGGACTGCGCGAAGGTTGCCTATGACCTCGGCCTCCGCAAAGTGAAGGCTTATGTAAAGGGTCCCGGCAACGGCCGTGAGAGTGCCATCCGCACCGTGCATGGCGCCGGTATCGAGGTAGTCGAGATCGTCGACGTTACCCCGCTGCCCCACAACGGTTGCCGCCCTCCCAAGAGAAGAAGAGTGTAATCCGGAATTCCAGAATACAGAAACACAAAATTCATCTCAACCGTGTCGCCGGACAATGGCGTCCATTAAGAGGTCTTCTCTGACCTCCGGTCTATGTTTACGAACGGATGATGTCCGTCGGTCCCTCAAGAGGGTGATTAGGAAGCGGTCGGAATGCGAATAGACTATCCCGAACAATTGATGCTTCTAATATATATTCTCAATCGACGTTAAGACACACAATGTTCGATCGGTAACTTTCTCTCGATAGTCGCGGCTGCGCTAACGGCCGTTCCGAAGCCCGGGGAAAGGACTCTTCCGGATGTAACGACTACAGTGGATCATGACACCCGCCTCCCGCGGGTGGCCCCTGAAGGGCAAGCCCACGTCCATAGACGCTACGGTAATTAAAGAAACAGATAAAATGGCAAGATACACAGGTCCTAAAACTAAAATCGCCCGTAAATTCGGCGAGGCCATCTTCGGCGATGACAAAGTGCTCGCTAAGAAAAACTATCCCCCGGGCCAGCACGGTGTCAACCGTCGTCGCAAGACTTCGGAGTATGGCATCCAGCTCCGTGAGAAGCAGAAGGCCAAATATACATATGGTGTCCTCGAGCGCCAGTTCCGCAATCTCTTCGAGAAGGCGGCCCGCACAAAAGGCATCACCGGTGAGGTGCTCCTGCAGCTCCTCGAAGGCCGTCTGGACAACGTCGTTTATCGTCTGGGCATCGCCCCGACTCGCGCCGCTGCCCGTCAGCTCGTGCTCCACAAGCACATCACTGTCAACGGCAAGGTTGTCAACATCGCTTCCTACGCTGTGAAGCCCGGCGACGTTATCGGTGTCCGTGAGAAATCAAAATCTCTCGAGGTTATCGCCGACGCACTCGCAGGTTTCAACCACAGCAAGTATCCCTGGATCGAATGGGATGAGAGCAGCAAGTCAGGCCGCTTCCTCCATGTCCCGACCCGTGAGGATATCCCCGAGACAATCAAGGAACAGCTGATTGTCGAGTTGTATTCTAAATAATAAACAATAGAGACCCATGCCAATTTTAGCATTTCAGAAGCCAGAAAAGGTCATCATGCTTGAGGAGTCGAACTCTTTCGGTAAGTTTGAGTTCCGTCCGCTCGAGCCCGGTTATGGCCAGACCATAGGCAACGCCCTCCGCAGAATCCTTCTTTCGTCGCTGGGCGGTTTCGCCATCAACTCGATCAAGATTGACGGCGTTGCCCATGAACTCGACACCATACCGGGTGTGAAGGAGGATGTAATCAACATCATCCTCAACCTCAAACAAGTGCGTTTCAAGCAGCTGACCCTGGACATCGAAGCCGAGCAAGCAACGGTGGAGGTGTCGGGCACGGATGTGTTCAAAGCCGGCGACTTGGGTAAGGTGCTTACGGGCTTCGAGGTCCTCAATCCGGAACTTGAGATCTGCCATCTCCATCCCGGCACAAGCTTCAAGATGGAGTTCACGATCAATAAGGGCCGTGGTTGGGTCCCTGCCGACGAAAACCGCGAACTCATCGGCGCTTCCGATCCGGGTGTGATCGCCATCGACTCGATCTATACCCCCATCAAGAATGTGAAGTATGCTATCGAGAACTTCCGCGTCGAGCAGAAGACCGACTATGAAAAGCTTCTTCTCGAAGTCACCACCGATGGCTCTATTCGTCCGAAAGATGCTCTTAAAGAGGCTGCCAAGATTCTGATTCATCATTTCATGCTCTTCTCCGACGAGAAGATGACGCTCGAAACCCCGGCCGACATTGAGACCGAGGAATTCGACGAGGAGGTGCTCCACATGCGTCAGCTCCTCAAGACCAAGCTCGCAGATATGGACCTCAGCGTCCGCGCGCTTAACTGTCTGAAGAGCGCTGAAGTGGAGACTCTCGGCGAACTTGTGGTCTTCAACAAGAATGACCTGTTGAAATTCCGCAATTTCGGTCGCAAGTCGCTTACCGAGCTTGACGATCTCCTGGCTAATCTCAATCTCTCTTTCGGGATGGACATCTCAAAATATAAATTAGACAAAGACTAAACAGCGATGAGACACAATAAAAAATTCAATCATCTCAGCCGCAAGAAGGGTCACCGCGAGGCTCTGCTCAGCAACCAGACCATCTCGCTGATCATGCATAAGCGCATCTTCACTACTGTGGCCAAGGCTAAGGCTCTCCGCGTGTTTGCCGAGCCCATCATCACACGCTGCAAGAAGGACGACATGGCTAACCGTCGTCTCGTGTTCAGCTATCTCCAGAACAAAGAGGCTGTCAAGGAGCTCTTCGGCCCCATCGCCGAGAAGGTTGCCGATCGTCCCGGTGGTTATCTCCGCATCCTCAAGACCGGTCATCGTCTCGGTGACAACGCAGAAGTCTGCATGATTGAGTTCGTTGACTTCAACGAGAATATGCTTGAGGCTGCCGCTCAGAAGAAGGGTAAGGCCACTCGCCGCTCTCGCGGTAAGAAGAATGCCGCTCCCGCTGCCGAGGCTCCCGTAGCCGAAGCTCCCGCATCGGAGACTCCCGCAGCTGAGTGATCGCTCCGTGACCGCGAAAATTGTCAGACATTTTCCGACTACAAATATTCAGAGACGTCCCGGTTGCCCCGGGGCGTCTCTACGTTTAGAATCTCGACTTCAATCATTTTTATTCTTTTGAATTCGCTATGACATTGGATGAACGCAAGGCTCTTGCCTTGGATCTGAGAAAAAAGGGTTATAATTGCGCTCAGAGCGTGGTCCTGGCATTCCCCGAATTGACCGGCTCAGATGCCGACCTTATCGCGAGAATGACTTCAGGGCTCGGTTCGGGTGTGGCCGGAAGTAAGGAAATATGCGGTGTGATAACGGGAATGTCGGTGGCACGCGGAATCCGNGAGTCNGCGGCCCCGGAGGGGAAGGCCGCTTCCGCCAAGGCCTGCCGCGTNCTGATGGATGAATTCGCCGCGCAGAATGGCGGAAGGGTGCGTTGCGCCGATCTTAAGGGGCAGCCGGGAATCAANCCCTGCAACGNNCTTGTATTGCAGGGTGTNGAGATTCTTCATAAATGGCTCGAAGAATCATCGCGAAATAATGAAGAGGATGGAAGGTAGGTCATTGTTCCATCCTCTGCCGGGGTGGATAAGGTTTGCGGCCGTTGCTATGGCTCTTACATCGGGTCTTTCGAAGGCTTCCGCAGAGGTGGAGACCACGGCGATCATCGAGCCGATGTTGCGCTCTCTGACAGTCACCTGCAACGATAACCTTATGGAGNCACCCGTCATTTCNCTTGATGGCCGCGACCGACTCGTATTCTCATTCGATGAGATTTCCGATGACCGGCGGTATCTGCGTTGCCGGCTTCTGCACTGCGATGCCGACTGGCAACCCTCGCGGCTTGTGGAATCNGAATATGCCGACGGCTTCAACTATGATGANATCGAGGATTTNGGTTTCTCCCGNAATACCTACATTCATTACGTCAATTACCGTTACGAACTCGGCGGGGAGGAGAGCCGATTGCGTCCGCTCGTGTCGGGCAACTATGTGTGGCAGGTATATGATGAGGATGATCCCGACAGGGTGCTTCTGCAGGCGCGTTTCAGGGTAAGCGAGGATCAGTGTATGGTGTCGGCGGCCGCCGACGGACGNACCGACCGAGGATTCAACGATGAGTGGCAACAGCTTGAGTTGAGTGTCATCGGTGACCGGAAGGTGATACCCAATCCATATACCGATATATTCGTCGACATAGAGCAGAACTCNCGTCCCGATACTTCGAGGCGTATCCCGCATCCTACCCGCGTGGAGGGTGAGCGNGCCATCTACGAACATCTGCCGGCGCTTANTTTCCCCGCAGGAAATGAATACCGACGTTTCGAGACCGTTCGGGCCGACTACAACGGCATGGGTGTGGACTCCGTCGCGCATGACGGAGTGATGTATCATGCGTCCCTGAAGATGGATGAACCGCGTGTAAACAGGGCCTACATATACGACAGCACCCAGCACGGACGTTATAAGATCGATGAGTATAACGCTACCGATCCCGATCTTGGAGCTGACTATATCATGACTCACTTCAGCCTTGATTTCCCTGAAATTATGGACGGGGATATTTATGTGGAGGGTGAGCTGGCATTGAGAGGGACGGCCGAAGTGAACAGGATGAAATATGACCGTGATGCCGGAATTTATCGTCTCGACATTCCCCTGAAGCAAGGCTCCTACAATTATCAGTATGTAGTCAGAAGCAAGGATGCGACTCCGGCTGAGGTCAATATCGGTGGGGCGATGGCCGGTGTGGCCGCCGATGCCTCTCTCATNGAGGGGAACCATTATGAGACCCTCAATGAATATAACATCTACGTCTATCTCCGGCAGCCCGGATCGAGGTATGACCGTCTGCTCGGTCACGCCACCGTGCAGGCTACNCCGTAGATATCCGATCTTAAACTTTAAATACATGCTTGAAATAGGAGATAATACATTGGTGTCGCTTGATCTCGTGGAGCGATACTTCCATTGCGATCTGGATGATTGCCATGGCGAATGCTGCATAGCCGGGGATGCCGGCGCACCTCTTACGGAGGCCGAGGCCGAGGAACTCGAGCGTCTCTTGCCGCGTATCAAACCATATCTTACGCCCAAGGCGCGNGCCGTAGTGGAGGAGGAGGGTGTCAGCTATATCGACGAGGAGGGGGATCTCGTGACCCAGCTTGTCGACGGNGCGAATTGTGTCTTCACCACGTTCGCCGAAAACGGTGTCTGCCTCTGCGCCCTNGAGAAGGCGCGCCGGGAAGGGGAGAAGGATTTCTTCAAACCCATAAGCTGCGCATTATATCCGGTGCGTGTAAAGGAATACGACGGTTTTACGGCGGTCAACTATCATCGTTGGAAAATCTGCAAGGGNGCNGAAGTGATGGGCAGGGCGAAAAAGATCCGCGCCTTCGAGTTTCTGAGGGAGCCGCTTGAACGCCGCTTCGGAGCGGAATGGTATGCCGAACTTGATCTGACGGCCCGCGAATATCTCCGTCAATACGAGAAATGATGCGTGAAAATCAAGGNNTAATAAGAAANATTGATGAATTTAACTTTTCTTAACGCCGGATTTTTTAACATGTTGAAAAAAATGTCTACCTTTGCATCAGGTAAAAAGCCTATGAACCTAGCATGTAAGAATTTATTTAGTTAAGCCAAGGAGTATGAGATGATTGCGAAATTATCTCATATTTTTTTATATCCTTGGATGGTGATTCTTGCTGCGGNNNCCATAGCNTGAATTTATCTCATCAAACTGCCCGGAGCTACGATATGGACTCGACATTTGTCATAACCAACTGGATGGCCCTGGCCGGCGTGCTGGTCTACCTCACGCTGGTGGTGAGCTGTGTCGTGGTAGTGATGTCGGAAAATCGTAATCCCATACGATCTCTGGCATGGATTATCGCTTTGCTTGCGCTGCCGATAGTGGGGTTGGTGTTCTATCTGTTTTTCGGAAGAAGCATGAAGGGCCACCGTATGATCTCGCGCCATAACAAGCGCAAGCTTATGCATCATTTCAAGGCTCGCTCGGTCGATATGGAGAGTCTGAAGCTGACGGATGGTGAGCGGCAGCTCGTAAAGCTCGCATTCTCCCTGACACGCACCCCTCTCACCGTCAACAACGATATCCGAATCTTCACCGATGGTGCCCGCAAATTTGAATCGCTCCTTAAGGATCTGGAGTCGGCCACACATAGCATATATCTTCAATATTATATCTTCAATGATGATGAGACGGGGCATGCCGTAGCCGACATCCTGATGCGAAAGGCTTCGCAGGGGGTGGTGGTAAAGGTGCTCTATGATCATGTCGGGAGCTTCTCGGCCTCAAATAGATTCTTCCGCAGGATGAAGGAGGCGGGTGTCGACACGCATCCCTTCTTCCGCGTGACATTCCCGCAACTCGCCAACCGTATCAACTGGCGCAACCACCGNAAAATCGTCATCATCGACAANGAAATNGGNTATATCGGAGGCATGAATATCGCCGACCGCTATGTNAAGGGGATGGAGGANGGAGGCGCATGGCGTGACACGCATTTCCGATTACGCGGCGACATCGTGCAGTCTCTNCTGTATAGCTTCGCCGTCGACTGGTATTTCCTCAAGAAGCCCGATGCCTCCCTGCGCCTTGAGCGACCGGCGAACCGGCTCCGTAATGAATGCGCGATGCAGTTGATGACTTCCGGNCCGGTNGAGGTGTGGCATAATCTCAGCCTATGTTTCCTCAAGGCGATCTCNATGGCGCGGAAATCCGTGTATATTCAGACTCCNTACTTNCTCCCGACCGACGCTCTGATGAATGCCCTTGAGTCGGCCGCCCTGGCGAAGACCGATGTCCGGGTGATGATACCCTCCCGCTCTGACTCGAAACTTCTGCAGCTCGCTTCTTATAGCTACGTGACGCGATGCCTGAAAGCGGGTATAAAGGTCTATCTTTATGAGCCGGGAATGCTGCACGCGAAAGCCATGACAATCGACGAGACCTTCGCTACGGCCGGAAGCACGAATTTCGATTTCCGGTCATTCGAGAATAACTTCGAGAGCAATCTCCTGATATATGACCGTATGGTCAACGAGCATCTGCGCGGAATCTTTTTCGAGGATCTGAAGGCATGCCGCAAACTTAAGTATACCGAATGGAAATCGCGGCCTCTGCCGCAGCGGATGCTTGAGAGTCTCGTGAGGCTCTTCGCCCCGATTCTTTAAATGAATGATAAGAAATGGATAAGAATAAAGTGAGAATGGAGCAGGGCTGGAGAGAGGCTCTGCAAGATGAATTCGCCAAGGAATATTTCGACCGTCTGACGGAGAGGGTGCGTCATGATTATGCCGCCGGTCCCGTCTATCCGCCTGCGTCGCAGATTTTCGCCGCCTTCGACGCGTCTCCTTTCGACGCCACCAAAGTCGTCATCATAGGGCAGGACCCTTATCATGGNCGCGGACAGGCCAACGGACTGGCATTTTCTGTCAATCCCGGGGTGCCGTTTCCCCCGTCGTTGCGCAATATACTTGCCGAAGTGAGCGCCGATACGGGAGCNCCCGCTCCTGACTCGGGCGACCTGACACGTTGGGCCACACAGGGNGTGCTTCTTCTCAACACCGCCCTCAGNGTGAAGGAGGGGCAGCCGAAATCCCATTCCGGAATCGGGTGGGANCGGCTGACGGATGCCGCCGTGCGCAAAATTTCAGAAGATCGCGACGGCATAGTGTTTATCCTNTGGGGAGCCGACGCGATCAGGAAACGGGCTCTGATCGATGAATCCAAACATCTTGTGCTGACATCCGTTCATCCTTCGCCATTGTCGGCCCCCCGCGGCTTCTTCGGCAACCATCACTTCACGCGAGCCAACGCCTATCTCGTATCAAATGGGAAGGAGCCTGTCGTATGGTGAACAATCACTCCGGTTCCTCCGACGGTGGCCGTGTATTTCTGGCGGTCTTTTTTGCGTTGGTAGCAGTGGCGTTGCCGCTTATCTGGTGGTTTGATCCGATTCAGAGCGAGTGGATGCCCAAATGTATAGTCAAATCCCTGACGGGGTGGCAATGTCCCGGATGCGGTATAACGCGAGCCACTCATGCCGTGCTCCACGGACGCTTTGCCGAGGCCCTCTCCTATAATCTCTTCTTTATCGTCTCGATTCCCTATCTTCTGGCGGTAGGCCTCGTGAGCTATATCCCCGCGCTCTACCGGCGCGTCAGGCTCCGTCGTGTAGTTCTCGGAGTGCCTCTCGCGCTCACCTATGTCATTCTCTTTCTCATCTGGTTCGTCGTCCGCAACCTCCTTGGTCTCTGACCCTCCGACATATTTTTTGAAATGAAACATCAGTCTCTTTTCAATGCATATATCAGTCTCTTTTCAATGCATATAGTTGTGAAATGCCGTGGAAATCGCTAACTTTGCGGTTGCAATAACATATGAATGTGATATGAATGGACCTGCTGCACGATTCCTGCAACGCCTCGAAAGCTTTGGCCGAGCATTNGCCAAGCTCAGTGAGTTGGTCGTCTTGATGTCTGACCGGCCTGAATTCGCTATTTTTAATGCGATTGAGAGTGGNTTGCAGATGGAGATGGCCCGTGAATCCCTGATCAAACGTTTTGAGTTNACTCAGGAACTGTCATGGAACCTACTCAAGGACTATCTGCTGTATCAGGGNGAGACTGAGGTAGCCGGTTCGCGCGATGTCTACCGTAGGGCATTGCGCCTTCAGCTTATCGACAGCCATCTCTGGCTTCAGATGATTCTTGACAGGAACATCTCTGCCCATGACTACAATGATGTGCGCGTGGCGGAAATCTCCGGCAGGATTCTGAACGACTACTATCCCCTGTTCATACAGCTTAAGGATGACATGGGTCGGCGAGNAAATGANATTCCCGAGGAGGANCGGTGAATGAGTGAGTCAGATAGCGGCATACAGNAAATGTACGGCATTCCGGTGGAAATGCTCCGCCGGCTGGTGGAGTGTGTCAAGGAATATGATAAGGTGGAGGAAATCATCCTTTACGGTTCGCGTGCGAAGGGTACCGCCCGGAGATTCTCCGATATCGACCTCACATTGAAAGGGGAGTGCCTCACTCAGCTCGACCTTTTCGAAATCGCCGAACGCATCGACGACCTCTACCTTCCCTATGAAATCGACCTCTCCCTCTACTCTCAGCTCGACCATCAACCCCTCCTTGACGAAATCGCCCGTTACGGNAAGACTCTTTATCGTCGGGGTTGAAAAGTGGGGATTTCAAGCTCGTTTTGGGATTGTTAGGCTCCCCAGTGGCAATAGGGTGTAATAGTGCAAGTCATCGCTGAACTTTTGCTGCGAGGATATGTTGTTATGGTATAGANAATTGCTTCCGGATTCGTATGGGTCTGGCAGCGGGATAGAAAATTACTAAGCACAATTCCGTTATGAAAAAGTTTATGATGGNNNTNNTCNTGCTCNTNGGNGTGGCCACCGGTATGCAGGCTGAGACGCTGAAAGAGGCGTACGCAAAAATCGCAGCCGTAGAGGGTGCTAAAACCTATAATCAGGAGGAGACAGCAAAGAACCTTGTGGAGCTCAACTCCAGTCTGCCGATGACTACATGTGAGTCAGTGTCATGGCCCTACGAGGAGGGGAGTGCCGGGGTGTCGGAAGGTTTCGATATGCTACAGCAGAAACTTGAGGGTCTCGACAACGTTGATCAAGTCATCAAGGTTGAGAGCGACTACAACACCTTCCTGCTCCTTGCATCGCCCGACGGCGATAGCCGGACGACGGTCAACGTCATGGCGNTATGGCAGCTCAANTTCTNNGGNGANGTCTATGTAGTCTATGGTCAGATGAGCATGGATAACCTACNGTTGCTTCAGATGGGCAACGTGCAGATGACGCATTTTGGAGTCTCGATCCAGCCGATGCCGAANGCCTATTATGAGCAGCTTCAGCAGCTCGGGCGGCTTCAGACGNTGGGAGAAANGGATAATGCTACGCACCGTTTCGGCGCCGCGAAGAGGAACCANAGGAAGTTCCGGTCTCTNGAGAAGAAACTCNTTCAGGAGTCGGAGAAAGTNAATAAGTAAGATGGCTTNNATTGCCCGGGGAGCTATATCCCCGGACGAAAGAGATAAAAACGTNAAACCGCAAGACCTTGATTCCAAAGGTATTGCGGTTTCTNNGTGTACTCTCATGGGGAGTCGAACCCCAATCGATGGAACCGGAATCCATTATTCTATCCATTGAACTATGAGAGCCTTTGCAGGGCGCATGTGGCCTTGCGAATGCAAAGTTAATCAATTATTTCCAATTGCGCAAATCTTTTTAGTCNATGGACCATAGATGGGNGTTTCTTTGGTCCATAGACCAGAGGCCAGAGGAATATGAGAGCGATGGTCAGAGCTTGAGGATGGCGTTGCCGGAGTCGGAGTTCTGGAGGGTACGCTGGCGGGTGCGGAAGATGCTGCCGAAGTCNGTCTTGTAGTTGACGGTGAGCATAACCATGTTGCCGTTGTCGCGGATATATCGGTCGATCACCATGGGCGCGATTGCCGAGATNCNCTGTTGNGGATATTTGGTGCCGTGGCCGTCGAACATGTACATCCAGCTCAGTCCGAGATCCCAGTGCTTGTTCGGGGAGTAGGTGAAGGTGAGGGCGTCGCTGTTCTCCTCCTTGNNAATGTTCTGGGCGTAGAGGTATTTACCGGGGAACTTGCGGTAGTAGGAGATGGTAAACGGGCCGTNGTTGTACCATACGTTGACCGAGCCNCTCCAGCTTGCCAGTGNCGTGCGCCAGTCATGTCCTACGGAAACTGAGTGGGAATACTGCAGCCCCACGTTGAAGCCGAATCCCTTCAGTCCGCTCATGGATACCTGCAGGGCTCCGGTCCAGTTGCTNTAATAGCGGTAGTTCTCGGTGCGGCTGAGGAACAGTCCGTCGCCTAAATAGCTGAACGCTCCGTAGACGGGATTGAAGCCCCTGTCATAGCGCACCGATCCGTTGACGGATAGCTTGCCGTGCCGGAATGTCGGACCTACATAGAACGAAAGGAAATGCGAACCCTTTAGGTCTGGGTTACCGTTGGAGATGAGGTAAGGAGTCAGCTGCTGCGCGTAATCCGTCAGCTGGCTGATATTCGGGAAATTCGACGCATAGTTGGTATAGAAGGTCAGTGAAAAGANCTGCCGCGGTGTCCATTGCATCTGAAGAGTGGAGGTGTTGTTGGCGTATGTATGGCTGCTGCCGTCATTCCGCAGGCAGTTGATGAGTGCGCCGGTGCGGGCCGTCATGTAAACCTTNTTGAGCAGATGCGATGCCGATACGTAAATGTAGTTGTTGTTCTCGGTCAGCACGGGACGGTAGTCGCTTTCAAAATAATGGTTACGGCTGTGGGAGAGCGTGTTGCGCACGCCTGCGGTCAGCGATGTATGGTCGGCGAAATTATGAACGTAGCTGAGGGCCGTGATCAGCGACCGGCGTTTGCTCTTCACGTCGACGAAATATGATTCCTCAGAGCCGCTATGGTAGAGGTAATCGTTGTCACGNTCATAGCGGTTGTCGGCCAGGGTGCCGACCATCTGGGCTTCCAGACTGTTGGCGGGGTTGAAGTCTCGACGGAAATAGAGGTCGAGGGANGTNGTGAGATCACGGTCATGCTGCACCNTCGAGAAATNNTAATCGTTGTCCAGGAAATCCTCAGTCTCTCCATAAGTGCTGCGATGGGACTTATGGAGATTCATATTGAGCGTCGCCGTGAAGACCGTAGCCGCATTCGGTGCGAAGGTGTATCGCAGTGAGGCGGGAAGNGTGAAATAATTGAACGGATTGGAGTCGCTTGTCACCTGGTCGAGGCGGTAACCGTCATCNCCGATGAAGGATTCCTCCGTGTAGTCGAATACCTTGTGATAATTGCGCCATGACGGGGAGGCACTGAGTGTGAAGTTCGACGGCCCCTGATGATAGGAGGCAGATATGGAAGCATCGTCCATCACAGTGTTTAGAGCTCCGCGTGCCCAGATATCCACCTGNCCTCCGTCGTTGCGTTTCTTAAGCGTTATGCTGATNAAACCTTTCCCGTTGCCATTGGCATAGCGGGCTGGAGGAAGGATTGAATATTCGATTTTCTCTATATTGCCCGGACGGAGCTGNAGGAGATCCTGTTGCGTGCTCGGCACCCCGTCGATCAGGATTGTCGGTTGGTCGCCCAGGACGCTGATCGTGCGGAACACCGGATCGGTTGTCAGTCCGGCCAGCGGAAGCTTGGAGAAGAGGCTCAGAGAGTTGGGCGAAGCTTTCACGTCGGCCTGGCTGGGATAGACAATCGTGCGTCCCTTGGCGTCGAACGTCACGCTCCCCTCGACCTGCAGTTCATCGAGCATCGTGCCGGAAGATAGCCAGACGATGCCGAGCTCGACCTCCTTAGCGCCGGATTCCACGATCACGTCGGTCGGGTTATAATCATCCTTGTCAATCGTAAGGATAAGATTCCCTTTCAGCGGTGTGGAAATGGAGAATGATCCGGAGGGATCCGTGGTGGTCTCCGACACTTGCCGGCCATCGGCCGTCAGTATACATTTCGCCGAAGCGACGGGTGTGGTGTCCTGTTCGGCGATCACGCGTCCGCGTATATCCCTCGCCTTTGCCGGCAGGATAAGGAGAGTCATGATGGTCAGGATAGAGAGCAGATGTTTCATAAGCTCGGGGTTTTGATTTTTCTTGATACCTTATTACATATATAACTCGAAAGAGAACAGGATTGTGACATGTCTACAGAAATTATTCGGGATTCCCCTGTGGACATGTACATCTTAAGCGATTATAGAATAAAGTTACTCCTGTTTCACAACTTCCGACAAGATCTGAGCAAAATCCGCAATCCCTGATTTAACATTTCTTGTGGGATGGGGTCTAAGGTACAGATACTTTCAGACATTGCAGACTGATGAAATTCACGATATTCATACCTTACGTCATGATAGCCGGCGGAATCACGCTTGCACAGACAGCCACGCCCCCGGAGAAATTGCCCGGGGAGAATCGCCATATCCAACGAACCGACTCCATTGACGCGATAGCGATCTGTCCGCCGGAGCCGAATACCCCGGATACGGTATTGATTGCCGACACAACCGATTGGGACACCTATTTCAAGACGACAATGCTGGATGAAATCGTAGTGAAGGGTGTCCAGACGGCTGTCGTGGTCAAGCAGGATACGATAGAGTATAACGCCGGCTCATATAAGACCGCTGCCAATGCCAAGGTGGAGGATCTGCTGAAAAAGTTGCCGGGAGTGGAGGTCGGAAGCGACGGCAGCGTCACATCCAACGGCAGGAGCGTCACCAAGATTCTCGTGAACGGTAAGGAATTCTTCGATGAAGACCCGACCGCCGCCACGAAGAACATCCCCTCCGAGATGGTAGACAAGGTGCAGGTCGTGCAACGCAAGAGCGATCTTGCCCGACTCACGGGAGTCGATGACGGCGAGGAGGAGACTGTGATCAATCTCACCGTCAAGAGAAATATGCAGGATGGATGGTTCGGAAACGTGCAGGCGGGCTACGGCACGGATGGCCGTTATCGTTATTCATTCATGGTCAACCGTTTTTCCGACGGCAACCAGATAACGCTGCTCGGGGGAGGCAACAACATCAACGAAATGGGATTCTCCGACCGCGGACGCGGAAGATTCGGCGGATTCGGCGGCAACAACGGCATCAACTCCTCGCAGCATCTCGGGCTCAACTTCAACGTAGGCAAAAGTGAAGCTTTCCGCATCGGCGGAGACGTGATGTATTCGCATTCCGACCGCAAGACCGAGGAAACGCGTAACACGCAGTACCTGTTCCCCGATTCGGTGTCGTATCTCGATTCATGGCAACACACGCGTGACCGCGGTCATAATGTAGGCGCGATGTTTCGGATGCAGTGGAAAATAGACGATGCCAATACGCTCGACTTCCGGCCGAGGTTCAACTTCTCCTCCCGCGACATGGAGCGTGCCGAGACATCCGACCTCTTTGCCGGCGATCCGGCGCGCACGGCGGTCAACAAAAGCGACAACCGCCGCAAAGTGCGTGGCAACAGCTATGAGGCGAGCGGCAATCTAATCTTCAACCATAATGTGCTGTCGCATCCCGGCAGAAGTATATCGGTGCAGGGGCAATACTCATTCTCTGATTCCCGGCAGAATGAATATTCATGGTCGCGTCTGCTTTATTATCTATTGAATGATGAGGATGAGGATCTCTTCAGATATATAGACACCCATACATGGAGCTCGGCGGTCGATGCCCGGATTACCTGGACCGAGCCTATCGGCGACGCATCCAGGGGCAACTACCTGACGTTCGCCTACAAGATGGACTATCGTTGGAACAATGCCGACAAACTCACATATTCCCTTGATCCCTCGGATTATGAGGGCTATCTCCCCGCGCCCCCTTCGGATGCTCCGGAGGGCTATGAGGCTGATCCGGAGTTGAGCAACCGTTTCCGGAATCAATTCTTTACTCAGGAATTGCAGATCGGATATAAGAGGGTCGACAGCAGATATAATCTTCAGGCCGGCATAGGCATCTCCCCGGCATCATCGTCGAGCGAGGACCTGATAAATGATGCGCGCAACATACCGACAAGGTGGGTGTGGAATGTGGCGCCATTTTTCAATCTGCGCTGGAAATTCGATAAATCCTCCTCACTGCGTGTGAATTACCGCGCGCGCACGTCGCAGCCGTCGATGAGCCAGTTGCAGCCTGTCGCCGATCTCTCCGACCCGATGAATATCACTGTCGGAAACCCCACGTTGAAACCCTCCTTCTCCCAGAGCCTAATGGCGCATTTCAACGGCTTCAACCGTGAATCGCAGCGTTCCTTGTCGGCGATGTTGTCGGCCGGATTGACGAGCAACAATGTAGTGTCGCGCACCTCGACGGATTCCGAGACCGGCGTGCGCACCACCACCTACGAGAATATGAACGGCAACTGGAATCTTATGGCGATGGGAATGCTGACGCAGCCCTTCCGTAATCGGGCGTGGCGCATGAATGCCCGCCTGCAGGCACGCTATTCATCTGTCGGCGGATATATCGACAACGAGAAAAACCGCAGCGGCAATCTTTCGCTGGCCCCATCGGCAGGGGTGACCTTTACCCATGATGTCTGCCAGTTCTCATTGTCGCCGACATATTCCTACCAGCTTTCGACCGCTACATTGAGCCGTCAGCCCGACCGCTCAGTGCATAGCTACGGCTTCGATGCCTCCGGAGCGTTGTATCTGCCGTTCGGACTTGAGGTGACGACTGATCTGTATATGACGAAAGATGCGGGTTACGCGCAGGGTTACAACACGACACAATGGCTCTGGAATGCGCAGATGTCGTATTCGTTCCTGCGTGACAGGTCGCTGTCGCTGTCAGTGTCGGTCTACGACATCCTGCAGATGAAAAAGAATATAACCCGAAGCGTTTCGGCGGCCTCGATTGTCGATGCGCGCATAAATGACCTGACACGCTATGCGATGATGACCCTGACATGGAATTTCAATTCATTCGGCAAGTCGAAAAAAATGTCGGGCCATGATGGCGAACCCGGTTCGCCCGACGCTCCCCGCGATGGTCGTCCCCCGTTCGGCGGCCATGACGGACCCCCGGACGGCGGGCGGCACGGCCAAGGCCACGGCGGACCTCCGATGCGCTTCTAACGCACCTGCCAAGCCCCTCCAAACACAAACCCCGGCTCATCCGTTATATTAAAAGAACTGAAATAATCACGAGTATGGCAGGAATCGGTTTCACATATAAAAAATACATCGCGGTCATAGCCCTTCAGATAGTGCTTGTCATGACGGTGCTGGATGTGACTCTCGTCAACGTTGCGTTGCCGGTGCTTGCCGAAGAGTTCAATATAAGCAGCTCGCTGTCGGTATGGGTCATTACGGTCTATCAGTTGGTGATAACCATGCTGTTGCTTCCTGTCAGTTCCTTCGGCGACCTTCACAGCTACAAGCGCACGTTTCTTGCCGGAGTCGTGCTTTTTACCCTATCCTCCGCGCTATGCGCGGGTGCGCAGAATTTCACCATGCTTGTGAT
>JAAVDV010000018.1 GCA_014801595.1 Bacteroides sp. | reverse complement strand
TTTATTTGGGATTGACGGAAAACTCATGTTTCCCTTCATTGTCTTTCCTGTGGCATCTTTGTCATTGTTCTCGTTTCGCTCACGAGTTCGTTTCTCGTTTGCGGTTGCAAAGTTACAACGTTTTTTCGCGTTGTGCAAGTGTTCGCGAGAAATTTTTCAATATTTACGTGAACCGCCTCCGTAAACCATTGACAGTAAGAGGAATAAAAATATGTATAATAATGTTAATTTATGTAAACACTATATTTCACAATTATGTTGCACAACAGAATTCAAGAGAAATCTTCTATCACCAACATAAAAAAGAGGCTCTCCTACCGGATATCAGAGTAGGAAACCCTCTTATATTCTCTTTACGTTCCATCAGAAATCTATGGAATTCAGATTCAAATTCTCAAAATAGCATTTTGGTTTTAGATTTTATTGAGCCATTAGAATATCGCACAACCTCTATGCACAATCCCCTTTGAGGATTATCTATCTTTCGACCATACAGATCATAGAATTCAGTTCTCACTATCTCATATGCCTCAATTCGCTCAGTGCCGCTAACATCGGAGACCTTTGATTCGTTACAATTAATTATTTCTCCTGTTGAACTATTAACTACAGCTGCCACAGCCCTGAGCTTATCCGACGATACTACAAGCCCTTTCTCCATGGCATCTGTTATATCAAACGTATACTCCCACGTATACTCAACATCCGGCACTATCTCCTCAGGCAAACTGCCCTCTATTCCTTTCAAATCAGAATAACAGATCAGAACGTCGTTGAATACCAATCCGGAAACGTTTGTGTCCCCATTTACGAATACATCCATTTCCTCCACCTCATATCCGGCCTCTCCCGAATAAATGTTTTTCTGTAACCACTCAGGATTGGTAAGGCCATCCGACAGTAGTAAAAAAATCATCTTATAATCACCCTCTACCGGCTTGACAAACATGACATCCGCTTTCACCATTATACGATGGTCATCTTTCGCATCAAGGTAAGATTCAAGGGTTACGTCAGCCGGAGTGAACCGGCCGGCCCTACTCAACCAATCATATTCTATACCGAATCCTGCCGATTTCGTTCCTAAATAAGGATCCAATGCCAAACTCCTGTCTAACCATGCCAAAGGATAATGATCGACTTCCACCGGGAAATCAATACACGTTTCCATCGGATCATCATTATGATATGCGACACCTACAAAAGTATCCGGATAGAGTTTCTTCATTCGTTCAAGCGCAGCAAATCCACGCGGACACCAGCTGCACCACAACCCGGTAAACTCCTCCATCAGCGGCTTATGGACAGGCACACGCGTGACCGCCGACAATATCGCCTCACCACTCTTCATGGCAACCTGATTTTCCTTCCCATTGATACGCTCTATCCCGAAACTAATGGGATAATCTCCATTCATTATTTCATACTCTACCGGTATGGTCACATTCATGACATGCCCATATTGCGGTGTGACCGGCTGGGGGAAGGAATATACAGATTCCATCTTTTGACCGTCGATTTCAAGAGTATATCCTATATTCTCTATCGGATCGGTACCAAGATTTATGAGACCGAAAGTATAATCAAAGGATTTCTCTTTGCCTTTCACGTAAGTCACATCCTGAAGATTCAGTGCTGCTCCTACATCATGAATATCCCCTGCCATATGAACAGACATTGACGAAACATAGCATAATCTTTCAGAATAGCTACTCCACCTCATATATGTACGTGAACTCATCAAATACAACCCATCTTCATCAATGCCCTGAGTCACAGCCACAGGATTCTTCTGTTCCTCAGTCTCATTGGACTCGATAGCGAAAGTATAACCGACATACACTCCCTCCTTCGGGACTACATAAGGCTCCTTGAACACACACGACAATGTCCCACCGTCATGTGACGCCTCCTCTGTGACTATATCAGCAATATTGACCCGCACTCCATCTATCCTTTCAGAATTCAATTCCGAAGTCAAAAAACCATACATCCCGGAGATTCCATCCATTTCCGTTAACGGCACATCAAGCCCTGTCACACTCAAGCCGCCGAATATTGACCCGTCGAGATGAATCGCCACATTATAGATTTCCTTTTTCTCAGTACCTGTATAAGTGTTGACCTGATCGACAGAGGCAAAACTGAAATCGGCAGTATTGGCACTTGCCTCCCCCGCCACGGCACATATAATTGCCAAGATAATATTCTTATATTTCATAGCCTAATTTGATTATGGCATGACAGCGTCAAAGCCATCATGCCACTAAGAGAGTGTTTGAATTTAACACGATTATATTTTTACCTGTAAAGGGAATAAAAGTTAAATCCAAACACTCTCTACAAACTACTTTCGTTATCTCTTATTTAATCACGACCTTCGTACACTTTACACTACCGTCAACCATCCTCTTTCGCACGATTACGATTCCCTCGGCGGGATTAGACAATTTTTGACCGGTAACACTGAAATACTCGATACCGACCACGCCATTTCCATCAACTTCATCAGAAACACCATGAATACCGCTTTCAGAGTCATATACGATTTCCGAACAATACTCCTTGCCATCCGTAGTCTTGTAGACCGATTGCACTCCGATTCTGTCGTAACCCTCCGATACCAGAATCACCCCGTGCTCCACTCCGTTATTATAGATCATCCCCTCCATTTCATCCAAAAATTCAAATGGAATATCAGTGGTGTCATCGTCAAAACATACGAATTCATCATTATAGAATATCATTANCTCATCATCCAGATAGATTCTGTAATACAGATTTTTTGAATCAAGCAACTCCCCCTCATTATTCACCTTTGGAACCATGAAAGCCAACATACCGTAACCCANCTCCATATTATATGGCACATAATAGTTAATCGAGGGGTTCATCGGCACAAGAGAGATATCCTGTGGTTGCAGTGCGATTTTAGGCGAAAGGATACCATCCATATATGCACGGTATTCATTATTAGTGTTTAGAATCATCGCCTGCTCACTTTTCATCACTTTCGCATCACTGTCAAAAGTAAATTCCATTTCATCGGTCAACGTGACTTCAANATCATAGAATGTCTGATCGTCATNGACCTCCTCCACATACTCCCAGTCAGCNCCAAAGAAGTAATCATAGTGATTCGTTATGTAGTCGATTCCTACATACTGTTTCGAGGGGAATATAATCTTCCCATTCTCTACCCTACCCTTGATCCAGGCATCGGGAAGATATGTGGTGAAACCTTTGAGATAGACATCATCATTATCAAATCCNACCTCCACGAATCTACCGTCGATATCATCGAAGGTCATCGCCCACGGTGCTGTCTCNACACCGGCGGGNNGTGTCACCGGAGTAACNTCATACGGTTTNAATACNGTCATGAAATCCGCATAACCCATCCAGCTTCCATCTNCATCCGTAAGACCGAGTACGCTACGCGCCATATCCGTCCCTTGGAGTTCCCAGTTGTCATCCACGAGTTTATAGCTGAGCGTGTTGNCNTCCGCATCCACAAAATACCAGCCGGTTTGCTCCTCTTCATTATCAAAGATGAAGTTCATCTTGTTGACATAATAATCATATGTCTCGCCATCATAGGATTCCGAATAAATGATCTGCGGNAACNCGACTGTTATAGTCTCCCCATCAATCATTTCCCCCACCATGTAAGAATCAGACGGCAGAAAGGATATGGGATTGTGGATATAGACCTTATTATCCGCTCCGAACACAAATTTTCCGGAGATAAACTCCACATCAAAATCGAGTTCCATCTGATAACCGAATCCGCTACGGATATAGGTTTTCGTCTCTCCTTGAGCTTCGGTTATTATTTCCGACGGATACTCCGGAGCGTTGGCCATTGCATCGGGTCGCATGACCTTATTCGGGAATGCTATCCCGGNGATACTGCTGATTTCAGGAAGACGGAGGCTCCNTGATTCACCGGTCATGCCTTTTACGAGCGGCTGACCACTCATGAGCAATGGAATCGCCATTGCTCCGATTAAGAAAAATCTT
This sequence comes from Bacteroides sp., assembly GCA_014801595.1. GTDB lineage: Bacteria > Bacteroidota > Bacteroidia > Bacteroidales > Muribaculaceae > Lepagella. The sequence continues at coordinate 65,777 of JAAVDV010000018.1, read as the reverse complement.
CTCATTTAGTAAAGTTTAGTATTAAACGCAATATTGATTCCGCAAAAATACCAACTTATTTATTCCAAAAAAAATTATTATCTTACAGGATTGACAAATTGTTGATTCTGGAGTNTATGTAATAATACAACTTCTTGGTTAATAGACATAAACCCATCAAGCTGTTTAATTGACAATTCTCGGNAAAGTCTTTAGGAGAGGGTGTTTCAGCGACTCTCCCTCTGCTTTTGCATAATGGAAGATGCCGTCTTCCGGAATGCCGAAGGCGACATTCCGACTGTCTGCCGGAAGATAGAATAGAAACTTGAAATAGATGTAAAGCCTGCTCTCTCTGCTATCTCCTTCATAGAGACAGATTCACCGGAATCAATATCAGAAAGAATACGNGTGGCCTCCCTGACCCTATAGGAATTCATAAATTGCGAATAAGATTGATTCGTCTTGATCTTGATAACTTCAGTAAAATACGTCCGGTTGCACTTTATCAAATCNGCGAATGTTTCTCGTGTGATATTCTTATCTTTCCATATATGTTCAACCTCCATATGATATTGGATTCTCCTGAATATATCCTCGATTTTGTTATCATCAATGATTGTATGCTCCTTATTTTCGGATTCCGGGGTCTCTTTAGGCATACCCTCCTCCCCCGNCACATCCTTGAATTTCGCCAACTCCGACTCCTTTCTGTTGAGCATTTCTTTAAGAGTCTCCTCNCGCGCATGTGAGTCGGTGACCTGCTTTACTATATCCTTATACAGTCTATTACGCTTNCTCACATATANGGAATAGGCTATAATCACAACCAGAAATATAAATACCAGCAACATGATAGTCCATCTCAAAGAATCTATATGATGCTNCTTATTCCTTATGTCAATATCTTTCTTGTCTGTTTCAAACTCTATTTTCAGCCGCTTTATNATCTCTTCATTACGGCGTGTGTATATACTGTCNATAGATCGGGAGAATAATTCGGAATAATCCAGAGCTTTCTCATAATTTCCCATACCCTTATAGTTGGCAGCCATCAGCCTATACATTTCCACCCAATCTTCATTGAAATTCTGGTTTTCATAGCATTTAAGGACTAAATCCGCTACCGAGTTGGATTCCTCNAACTTCCCAATCTTATTAAGTATATCGGCATATGTCATCGCCGCCAGATGCGACACNTNATAATCAGATTTAAGAATNCATTTATACGCATTCTCATAATCGCCGGAATTATAAAAATATCGGGCATAAATCAATGGAACAAACTTATCAACACTGTCAGCAGGCTGCATNTTATCAGTATAATATTTCAGAGCCTCCTCGGATGAGCCCTGCTTCATGAGATACTGACAACAATTGTAACCACTCACCAGCAACAGTTTGTCNTTATGCGTAGCCGCCGCGTAACGGAACTGCTCATTGTTATGNGTAAAATCAATAGTGTCTCCCAATAATTGACATANGTATGAATAATTGGCTTCAGCCGAATTTTCCAACTCCCGATCGCCGCATTCCCGGGAATATTTCATGGCCGTCTGTAGTAAAAANTGTGAAGTTATATAGTCATGCCGACGGTTTACTTCCCATATACCTTTTGAATTGTACACTCTGGCCAGCACCGGAATCAACCGCATTTTTACTGCGATCGATTCCGCCTGCTGCAAATTATATTCGCGCCTGTCAAGCTCCAACGAATCCACCCCCGGCCGAAAAGATCCGGAATAAAGAAGACCCTTCGCAAGATATTCTTTATTTCCTTCCTTTTTGGCTTCCGAAACCAGTATCATCGACAAGGAATCAGCCCTATCGTATTCCCAATTCTTGACTGCACGTACACACTCCTTTTCTAAAATTTCAAGCCTTGAGACATTATCGTTTTCAGTACATCCCATAANGCATGTACTAAGTATAATTGAGATNACGCCCAATATCGTAAACTTTACATAGTCGGCATACTTTCTAAATCCAAACATATGACAATATCACTAAAAATCATTTGTCCTCCCNCTCTCTTTTTCATCTACTATCCTTATGTAAAGAATCAGGCGATTGTNTCNTAAGTATATAAAATAGGGACGCACACCAAGTGCGCGCCCTTATTATGCGATTTCATTACNGTATCATCAGAAGAGAGGGAATGTCGACGTGCTGTAGACATATTTCTGATCAAACTGCTGCTGATCGAGCGTCAGCATATATATGCCCTGGCATAGNGTGACTACCTCCCAGCAACCGCANGTGACGAGTGANAGNAGTATCGTGATCAATCCNGCGCTNACTTTCCCTACATANAAGTACTGNATNCCNAGGCATCCGAGGAAGATTGCCAGCAGACCGGCGGCNACATTCGATTTNCCGCTCCCCTGACCGTAATAGCCTTGACCATAGCCATTCTGAGGATAACCATAAGGCTGCCCCGGCTGAGCGGGNTGCCCATANGCATGCTGCGGCTGTTCATACGCATTCTGCGGGNCGCCTCCCAACATTCCGGCCAATTCGGCGCACTCCCCTGCCGGACGCCATTCTACCATACCCTGCGTCCANACCATAGACGCNGACGTCAGACCATAATTTCGCAATTCGCCGGCCGGCATCGGTCCGCGCTGCACTCCGTTATCAATGATGTACCATTCTTTCTCCATAGTTCGATAGGTTTATGGACGTGGCCGAAGCCCGCCATGCGGTTCCGGCCACGATTATGATGAAAAAGTCTTTTTTTATTTATCGCGCATGAATATCTGAATCGGCGTACCGTTGAAATCCCATTTCTCACGAATCTTATTCTCCAGGAATCGGCGGTATGGCTCCTTGACCCACTGCGGCAGATTACAGAAGAATACGAACGTCGGCACCATAGAGTCCTTCAACATCGTCACATACTTGATTTTCACGAACTTGCCCTTATTGCTCGGGGGCGGCGTGATGGCAATCTGCTCAAGCATATACGTATTGAGCTGNGATGTCGGGATGATGCGGCGACGATTCTCNTATACCTGTATGGCCGTCTCCAGCACCTTGAAGATTCTCTGCTTCGTCAGAGCCGAAGTGAACAGAATCGGGAAATCCGTGAAGGGGGCGAACTTGCCTCGGATAGCGGCCTCATAGCGCTTCTGAGCCTCCAGCGAACGATCCTCNACCAGATCCCACTTGTTGACACACACTACCAGNCCCTTCTTATTGCGCTGTATGAGGGAGAANATATTGCCATCCTGAGCCTCGATGCCGCGTGTGGCGTCGATCATCATTATGCAGACATCGCTCGCCTCGATCGCCCGGATCGAACGTATGACGCTATAATACTCGATATCCTCGTTGACCTTCTGTTTCTTACGTATACCGGCGGTATCGACAAGGTAAAAATCNAAACCGAATTTATTATAGCGGTGATANATCGAGTCGCGGGTAGTGCCGGCNATATCGGTNACGATATGCCGCTCCTCCCCTATGAAGGCATTTATCAGTGAGGANTTACCGGCGTTCGGACGCCCGACGATGGCGAACTTCGCCACATTCTCCTCGGGTTTATCATCATCGGTCGGTGCCGGCATATCNGCCACTATCAGGTCAAGNAGGTCACCGGTGCCGGAGCCGTTGGCCGACGAAACCTCGACCGGATCCCCCAGACCGAGGGAATAGAACTCAGGAACGTTGAAACGCGCGTCTCCCTTNTCCTCCTTATTGGCCACAAGAATGACCGGCTTCTTCGAGCGACGCAGAATCGCCGCCACCTTGTCATCGAGATCCGTCACGCCGACAGAGGCATCCACGACAAAAAGAATCACGTCGGCCTCCTGAATNGCGATCTCGACCTGCTTGTTGATTTCCTCTTCGAACACGTCGTCGGAGTTGACCACCCAGCCACCCGTGTCGACTATCGAGAANTCCTGCCCGTTCCAGTCGACTTTTCCATACTGGCGGTCGCGCGTCGTGCCCGCCGTGTCGTCGACAATGGCCGAGCGGGTCTGCGTCAAACGGTTGAACAGCGTGCTCTTGCCCACGTTCGGCCGCCCTACTATTGCTACTAATCTGCTCATTTCTGCTTTTTGATTGTTCCGACCTGCGNCCGCCCTCCCNCAAAAGGGGGAAACCNCCGCCGGNCTTCCGTTATATTCAGAAGTTGTTCAGACACAACTTCTCTATCGAGCCATATCAATCGATATAGCCNAATTGTTTCAGTTTATTCTCGCGGTTGCGCCAATCCTTCTCAACCTTCACGAACATCTCGAGGAATACCTTCTTNCCGAAGAACTTCTCGATATCGAGTCGCGACTCGATGCCGACCTTCTTGATCTTCTCGCCACCCTTGCCGATGATGATACCCTTCTGGGAATCACGCTCCACATAGATGACAGCCATGATATGGATGGCACCCTCCTTCTCGTCNAANTTCTCGACGACGACCTCCGTACTGTAAGGAATCTCCTTGTCATANTTCTGAAGAAGCTTCTCACGGATAATCTCCGTGACNAAGAATCGGGCCGGCTTATCCGTCAGCGCATCCTTGCCGAAATATGGAGGAGCCACGGGAAGAAGCTCCACAATACGGGCCTTCAGATTGTCGACATTGAAGCTCTCGGTGGCTGAAGTCGGNAAAATCTCAGCATTCGGCAGACGCGTCTTCCACTGAGCCACNAGTTCCTCAAGCTGCTCATTGTTCTTCAACAAATCCACCTTATTGATGACGAGCAGCACCGGAATCGTCTCCTTGGCCACACGGGCGAGGAAATCGGCGTTCTTCTCCGGATCCTCCACGACNTCAGTGACGTAAAGNAGGATATCGGCGTCAGTCAGCGCCCCCTCGGAGAATTCNAGCATCGATTCCTGAAGACGATACTTGGGNTTCAACACTCCCGGAGTGTCTGAATAGACAATCTGATACTCCGGCGTATTCACGATNCCCATGATACGATGGCGAGTCGTCTGCGCCTTATTGGTGATGATAGAGATCCGCTCCCCTACGAGGTCATTCATCAGAGTTGACTTNCCTACATTAGGGTTACCTACTATATTGACGAACCCGGCGCGATGTGCCGGAGCCACGGGATTCATTTCGTTTTCCATAATATCAAAATAATATCAAAGTTTCATTTCTTTCTTATAAACGCTTCAAAGGGTATATAAGTTTGAGGGCACCCTTCCGCCATCTGCGGAGAGTGCCCCTTATATCATTGCGACGACATCGCCGCGCGGTGATTCATCAGGCCTTCGGATCGATAGCCCATATGAGATACATGGCTCCCCATGTGAAGCCGGCTCCGAAAGCCGTCATCACGATGCGGTCGCCCTTCTTCAGACGATTCTTGTATTCATCGAGACATAGCGGAATCGAGGCAGCGGAAGTATTGCCGAAGTGCTGGATATTGACGAGCACCTTCTCCTCCGGAATCTTGATGCGGCCTCCGACAGCCTCGATNATGCGGAGATTGGCCTGATGCGGCACAAACCAATCGACATCATCGACAGAAAGGCCATTGCGTCTCATCACATTCTGCGATGAAGAGAGCATATCGCTGACGGCAGCCTTATAGACCGACCGACCCNCCTGATAGATGAAATGNTCTCCGGCGTCGACNGTCTCATGCGATGCNGGCTTGACGCTACCGCCCGCCTTCATCAGCAGATGAGGAAGGCCGGAGCCATCGACATGGAATTCGCCGTCGATGACGCCCAANGGTTCATCCGACGGTTCTACNAGCACGGCGGCCGCGGCATCTCCGAAGAGCGGGCATGTGGCGCGGTCGTCATAATTGGTCATGCTCGACATTTTCTCGGCGCAGACCACGATTATTTTTTTATAGAGTCCCGACTCGATATAGGCACGCGCGGCCTGCATCGTGACGATGAAGCCCGCGCAGGCGGCCTGAATATCATAGCCGTAGGCTTGGCGGAGTCCGCANTGGTGCAGAATCACGCTGGCCGTCGACGGGAAGCGATAGTCGGGATTGGAGGTGGCGCAGATCAGCAGATCGACATCCTCGCGGGAAGTTCCGGTCTCGGCGAGGAGTTTCTCCACAGCCTTCATGCCGAGGAAACTCGAGCCTTTGCCCTCCTCCTTCAAGATGCGGCGCTCCTTGATGCCTACGCGTGTCGTGATCCACTCGTCGTTGGTGTCCACCATCTTCGAGAGCATATCGTTGTCGAGCACGTCGTCGGGCACGTAAGAAGCTATGCCGGATATGATTGCGTGTTGCATGGCTGGGGCGGCTTATAATGCAAAAAAAGGTATATTCATAAATATGTTTAGATTGCCTACGCCCGGACAGTCATCGTTCCAAGGGCCATAGACAATCCAAACCGTAGCCGGATGGTCATCTCCCTGAGGCGGGAGATGCATCAGACTTTAAAACGTGACGGCGTTCTTGTCGATCACGAGTTTGCCGCGGTAGTAACCGCACTCGCCGCATACGTAATGATACATATGCCATGCGCCGCAGTTGGGGCAGATGGCGAGAGTGGGGATGAGCGCCTTGTCATGTGTGCGGCGCTTCGCGGTTCTGGTGTGCGATTGTCTGCGTTTAGGATGTGCCATTTTTCTATGTAGTTTTTAATGTTTCTTCTGTTATGTTTCTATCGTTGGAGCAAGGCGGGGGGATTTCAATCCTCTCCACCCGGCACGCTCGGATCGACCTCATCATCGGCGAAGTCCTCCTCATCGTCATCTCCGGCTGCCGAACGATGCTTGTTGAGGGCAGCCACCATCGCGCGGTTGCACTTCCCGAGAGGATGCACATGCCGCATCGGGATGCAGAGCACGATAGTGTCATACAGCATATAAGCGACATTCAGATAGGGATTCCCCTCCGGAATGATGAGGATGTCGTCGCTCTCGTCGTTGTAGCTCTCGCCATATTTGACGATGATATGATAATCGGCATCGATATCGATGTCAAGAGGATCGAGACAGCGGTCGCAAGCCACCTCGACAGTGCCCTTGCAATGGAATGTGCAGTCATAGGCATCGTGTTTCTTATCAAGATCAAGATGCACCTTAACATCCGCCTTATGGATGTCCGGACGCTCCATGTTCTTGAAGAACTCGGTGTCTATCGTGAAATCCTGCTCGTGATGTCCATCCTTCAGTTGGGCGAGCTGAACCTTATAAGCTGAAAATTTTCCCACGTTCTGCTGTTTTTATATCCTCGCGAGTCCGCTCCGGGCAGACCTGCTACGGACTTAATATTAAAAAAGCGCCACAAAGTTAGTCAGTTTTTTTGATATATACCAATTCTTTAGGCCACTTTTTTGAAGAATCCGCCGATTTCGGGGGTTTCAAGGCCCGGAATCGGCGGATTTTAAGTATTTTTATGATGTCGCGGCTTAGCGGACTGTCACCTTGGCTGTGGCTCCGGGCACTACTACGATGTAGATTCCGGCGGGAAGATTATCGACGCCGCATTCCACGCCGGCCATGTTGTAGACCTTGGCACCCTCGGGNGCNANCACACAACCCTGACCGCCATAGATGGCAGGAATCTCTACTCCTACAGATTCCACACCGCTGTCAGGCGTACCGGCCTCAAGGTCGGCAGGCACAAATGAAATCTCATTGGAATAGCTCTTGCCGGGAACGCCGTTGAATACACGCACCTTGGCTGTCAGCGTCTGGCTCCACTGGTTCTTGGTAATATTGCGCACCGTGTGGTAATTGTCGTTGACCATCGTATCGTCAAGACCATCCACGGTGTANACACGGCCTGTGGAGTCGGTGCGCTTCACGGTGAGAAGGAAGCTCTCCACACCGGGCACTTTGTCCCATGCGAGATAAATCTCNCGGNTGTCNTGATTAGCCTTGGGATTGTCATGCATCACTGTCACCAGATCCGACGGAGTGAAGACATTGTATTCCACATATCCGTGACCCGTCTCCTCGTCATACGCCATATTGGTCAGNTTCACNTCAAGNGCNGTNCGCATGCACTCCGGNGTCAGAACGTTNGATTCCTGAGCGATAAAGTAGCGGCCGTCATAGTCATTCGGCCACATGAAGCTTGTGGGTGAGCCGGTCTCATTTGAGTTGATCATCTCAACATGCGGTTTGCCCGACGGATTNGAATAGCCATAGGAATTCACCTCGTTNCTCTGCCAGATGTAGTTGTCGAAGTTGATTCGCCAGATGAACATTCCATGTTCCGGCAGACTCTCGTCCCAGCTTGAATTGCCGCGAGACTCCATGACATAATACTCNGGNTAATAGGTANNGGCGGCTCCGGGACGACGGATACGCATACGCATCGCGTTNCGGTCGGCATCCGTCAGNGGCACGAGATCATAGGANTTGCCATCCTCTGCATCNGTATAGTCGAGCCATTTGCAGAGCCACTGCTCATAAGCCGAGTAAAGCGGCGGGCAGGTGGAGAGCATATTATAGCTTCCCTGGTCCATGATGGANTAGGNNCCNGGAGTCTTGACACGCGAGTTGNTGGTGTCATAGAGGTCNGGCAGACCCAGCACNTGGCCGAACTCATGGCAGAATGCACCTATACCGTCGAGACAGGGCTTCTGCTCATCAGGAATTCTGTAGGAGGAATTGAGCTCGCANGAGGTGGCATAGCATGTGAACTCCACGCCGTCAGGTGTCAGANGGGGAAGATGGAAAATCGTACCGAGGGTATAGGGATCTGTCCAAGCCCAATAGTTGCTCTGGTGAGGCCATACGGCATACTCGTCGGGCTTCGCCGGATCGTTCGCGCGGTCAGCCGAGCCCCAGCCGCTGTAGAAGAAGAAGATATTGTCAATCTCGCCGTTTTTGTCATAGTCGTAGATCGAGAAATCCACAGTGTCGTCGAGAGCCTCGATTGCCTCCTGCAGCGCGAAACCCCAGCGTGGCTGCTTATGGGTATCCAGCGAACTCTTCTGGGCCGAGGTAAGATTGTTGCGGACAGGATCATCGGCAGCTACAGTCACATACCATGAGGCGGGATGCTGAAGCTTCACAGGACCGTAAATATCGAATTTGGGGAGGAACTTGCCGTTCGAAGAGGCCACATAATAGTCGCGCGCCGAACCGCGGGCACCATAGTCGGAGAATCCCTCCTCGTTGCAGAAGCGGTCGAAGAGCTTGCGCACCGCATCATCCATCGTCTCACCCTCACCGGGCTTCGCCGTGACGAAGGGTCGGTCGGGGAATTCAAGAAGAATCACGCAGGAACGAGCCTCACCAATCGAGGGGAAGGTCGTGCGACCCTTATCGTTGCCTGAGGTCTCAAGGTCGGCCATACGGCTCACCTTGCGCGGAGCGACCTCGAAATCGATGAGGCCTTCACGCAGACGATTGATATCGGATTCGATCGCATGGAGAGCGACCCCGTCGCGCATCATGGGCACGAGTCGGCCCTCGGCATTGAATTCGAGAATCGACTCCCCGGAGGCATCGGTTATATATGAGAACTTATCGTCGCCGAACATCCGGAATTCCACGACACTGCCGTCGGGATTCACGTGACGCATCAGCTCCGGTGAGGCCGGACGGGCAGCGGCGATAAGTGGAAGAGCCGCAAGTGCCGTCGTGGCAATAATATTGCTGAATTTCATAAGCGCTTATGATGTTACGTTATAAATTTTTGTACCTCCGAGGAGAATCGAACTCCTATCTAAAGTTTAGGAAACTTCTATTCTATCCGTTGAACTACAGAGGCGTGTCAATATATGTCTTTTTCAGGCTATGTAAAGATATCTCGGAGTGAGACTCTCCGCCAACGGCGGTTTTCGTCTGCAAATATAACTCATTATCCGCATATCCACAATATTATTTATATTAAAAATGCTGAAAAACATATCTTCGGCGATTTTTTAGAGGATTTTATGCTAACTTTGCAGTGGCTTAAGTAGCTGTTCAAATTAAAACGATATAATAAAGTGTCATGTCAATGATTGAATCTCGCATATCCTCCGCTTGGCGATTTTGGCCGCTTTGGCCTTGTCGCTCAGTCACGATGCCCGCATCGCTCCTTCGCTCCGCGCCCAAATCGACTCAAAAATCGCCAGAGCGTATAATATGCGTTTAATTTGACCAGCTACTTACTTCTGAACAATGAAACGAATCATACATCTCACTCTTCTCCTTCTATCCGCCGCCATGCCTGCGACAGGCTTCGCAGCCCCGAATGCCTACGAGGACTATATCCGCCTATACGCCGATATGGCCGTCGAGCAGATGAACACCTATGGCATCCCGGCCTCTATCACTCTCGCCCAGGGTCTGCTCGAAAGCGCGGCCGGACGCTCCACCCTCGCCCGAGAGGGCAACAATCATTTCGGCATCAAATGCCACAAGGAATGGACCGGCTCCACAATGCTACGCAACGACGACGCTCCGGACGAGTGTTTCCGCGTCTACTCCTCGGCCGCTGATTCTTTCCGCGACCATTCCCTTTTCCTGCGCCGCAAACGTTACGCGGAATTATTCGATCTCCAGCCCAACGACTACACCGGATGGGCCCGGGGGCTGAAAAAATGCGGATATGCCACCGACCCCAACTACGCCGACCGCCTCATTTCGATAATCGAACTCTATTCTCTCTATACATTCGATAGCTTCGACCTCCGTCAGCTCGAAGAGGGGGCCGACTTTATCCACCGCAATCTCCTCAGCCGCCATATCATCCGCAAGAGCCGGGGGCTGCATTATGTCGTGGCCCGCCCCGGCGACACTTATGCGAAAATCGCCAAGGAATTGAAAATAAGCAAGAAGAAACTGCTCCTTTACAACGATGTGGAATCTGATGGCGAGATAAAGGCATGGGAGGAGGTCTATCTCCAGCCCAAACTTGAGGATGCCCCTGCCGATATCGCCACCGCCACCGTCGGCGACGGCGAAAGTCTCCACTCCCTATCCCAGCGTTTCGGAATACGCCTGCAGAATCTCTTGTCGCTCAATCCTGAGGCTACCGACGCTCCCGGCACCGTCATCCGCCTGCGTTGACATCCATCCTCTCCCCTACCCTCCTCTCATAAACTGATAAACGAATGGCCCGACCACCGGATTATTCCGGCGACCGGGCCATATTTGCAGATATTTTTCTCATCCACCGCCTCTCGCGCTCATGGGCGGCAAAGGGGGCGGATAATCAGTGCTTGCCTCAGTACACGATTACTTTCTCCGTCTTGCCTCCGGCATTGACTACATATATACCCGAGGGGAGGTCGAAGGTGAGATCGGCCTCTGCCTTCAGAGTCTGGGCCACGATGCGGCCATCCGCAGCGATGACCGCCACGCTCTGACCCTCCGCCCCGCGGACATTGATGACTCCCTTGCCGCCGGAAACGCTGATGCCATCGCCGTAAACACCGGATACGGCATCCGCGCCGTTAAGCTTCGCGAAGCGTGATTCTCCTGTGGTGTAGAGTGCGGTGACGGCATACTCAGCCTCAAGATTACCCGCGCAGCTATAGCTCTCCTCCTTGATGACGGTCTCATTGACCTTGACCCCATTCTTATAGATGTTGTAGCCAACGAAATCAAACTCGTCAAAGAGACCGGAGCCGGGAATATACGTGATATCGTCGAGGGCCATCACATATTTGTCGGCCGACGTACACTTGATGGCGAAATAACGGGTGCCTGCGGGAAGCTCGACGCTGATCTCAGTCCATTCCTGACCGACATCGCCGCTCTTCATCGATACGAACGACGAAATCTCGCGGTCGGTCGAGGAAGCGAGCACCTCGTAGGTCTCGTTGCCATACCAGAATGTGCTGATACTCTTCATCCAGAACGATACGGTCTGCTTCTTGCCGCTCAAAGCCGGCGAAATCAACCAGTCGTCATTCTTGCCATCCTTGTCGGCGAAGGCCACTAGGAACTGTTGGCCGGAATGGCCGTCCCATGTAGTATCCTCCTCGTCGGGGTCAACTCCGAGAGCGCGGAGATTGAACACCTGCCACGACTTGGCCGCCTCGCGGTGAGGGAAGGCCAGACCGAGGATACCGTATGTGCCTTCCGCACCATTCTCATCGACCGTCAGCCAGTCGCCTATCTCATCGATAATGAAGGGCTCGCAGGAATCGAAGTTCTCCGTCACGGCTGTATAATCCGGCTCTCTCCAGGGTTCGGGGGCGTTCCAGCCCAGACTCACGTTTCCACCGGTTTCCACACCCTTCACTTCTGTCGGGGCCGGATAGAGAGGAAGATGATTGATGGCGTCAGATGAAGCCGTGTTGTTGTCGAGGAAATTGTCGGCGGCATATACNGCCTTGACCGTGATACNNGCCTCGTCGGCATCGCCGAGTGAGATGGCGTGCTNGGTTGTCAGCGTCTCTGNGGCATCGACCGCGAGCGGACCCCCGTCAAGAGTTGCGATAAGTTTGTCGTCGGAATAGAACTCTACCTTATAGGCATCAGCAGCCTTCTCGCCGACGTTGCTTACGATAGCGGAGATTGTCTCGCTCTGACCGTAGTGGAAGTTGCGGCGTGTCGAGANAGCCACCTCAAGGTCATTCTCCCTTACATCGCGGATAGAGATATTGTCGACGTAGATGAATCCAAGATTATCGGCAATACCCTGGAACGCGAATTGGAAACTGTCGCGGCCACGGAAATCATCAAGGGGCAATTTCACCTGCTGCCAGCTGTCGGAGTCGTCGGTCAGCGTGTATTCCCGCAGCGTGCTCCATTCCATCATATCGGGATTAACCTCTACGAGAAGCTTCTGCCCGGCCGAACCGGCACCCTTGTACCAGAATTCGAGCACCGGATGAACGGCATTCTTGAGATTCACCTTCCCGGAGAAGATTCGCGTGCGGTTACCCTCGGCGATGGGATGGAAGCAAATCGAGCCAAGATCTCCATCTGCAACGGCGTCAACGGCATCATATTCGGGATTGTAGGTGCGCCAGGAGGAGTAACCGGCCATGTTGACAATCTGGTTCTGCCACATATAGCTTGCGAAGCCGCTGCCGAAGGATTCCCTGAGGGGAAGCTCATAGCTCTCTCCACCGACCACGATAGAGTTGGAGGAGGATGTCGGGCTGTCGCCTATCTCATTCGATGCGGAGATGGCATAGGTCACCACCGTCTGATATTCCGCCTCGTAATCATCAGTGAAGGTGTAGGTATCCGGCAGGTCGACGGCGAGCACCGTGATCTCTCCGTTGATATATCGGCCAAGTGTATACGTCACCTCGCCCTCCAGGTAACCTCCGCGGGCACCCTCGGGACGCTCCCATGTAACCACGACTCCCTCTTCGGCCACACGGGCTTTTACGTTGCGCGGTGCGCCCGGATAGTCACGTCCGCTGAAGACGTTGACTGTGGCTGCGATNCTCTTTCCGGCAGCGTTNGATGTGTAGACATCGATGATATTGTCGCCATCCTCTGTAGCTACCTCGACGGTCACCTCGGAGTCGGCGGCCGGCTTTTCGACAGTCTTGGCCGGACGGTTGTTGACGTATACCTCGGCATTCTCAAGCTCNCCGACCGGCGCGCCCGCATTGGTGAGCGAGGGGGTACGGAAGGTTACGGTAGCCTTATAGGAGCCGTCGGTCTCACCCACGGCGNAGAGTTCGGTGACGGGAGCCGGAGCATCCATCTGCGATCCCTGTATCAGGATATCGTCGATGGCGAGACGGAACTGTGCGGCCTCGCTCATGGCGTGGAATCCGATATAATAATCGCCCGTCTCCTCCACCTGCAGCGTGANCGAATAGTCATGCCAGNTCCAGGANTGTTTGTTGGCCACGGGTTGCGGTTCGAGAAGAGTTGCCGACATGGCCCCGGGGGTGGGACGGTCGCCCATCTTCACCTCAAGAATCTCGGTGAATACATTCACCATCAGGCTCGATGCCTTGAAGTCGAGCGTATACTGCTGCCCTCTCTCCAGATGCAGCGCGGGAGTGAAGAGCCAGTCATTCTTGGCGCGGTCGTCAGAATCGAGGCATTGGGCGTAGGCCTCTCCATCACCTTTATATCTCACCCACGTCGCGCCGTCATTGTCTATGTCGGCGATCGTNAAGAGATNCATGGAGTCATCGCTGCTGAATGTCTGTGAATAGGGCATATTGAAACCGGGGCCTNCCACGAAGCTATCCGATCTGCCGGCGGTGCCTTCGAGTCCGGAACAGGAGGCCTTCACCTCCGCCATCAGGCNCACAGGCCGNTCAAACGTCAATGTCGACGTTACGGAATNCCCCTTTATGCCGTTGCCGAGCGATATGTCGCCGGGCTGCAGGGTGACNTNGTANGTGAGATCGGCCGTAGCGACGTATCCGCCATGCGCCCCCTCTGCGACAGGATTCCAGCTNACGGTNACCGTGTTGCCGTCAGCCGTGGCTGTGATNCCGGTCGGNATGGCCGGAGTGTCATTGCCGATGAATGTGACNACCTCATTCTGTGTCGACTTGCCTCCCGCTGTCAATGTCACGGTGATTGCAGTCTCTCCATTGCCGCTCATACTGATCGATTTCTCNACCTTCNCCCCCGGAGTGCCCGAGCCTNTGGCCAGCGTTTTNCCATCCACGGCGATTGTATAGCTTACCTCCCCGGTAAGTGNATCTCCGCTGTAGCTGACGAGGGGTATCGTGAANGTAACGGTGGCGTTGCCCGCTGCATCATTCTGCACCACGCTGAGATCCCTCAGCACGTCGGGTGCCGCTCCCTCCGTAAATGTATAGGGGATNTAGATCGAGCCGAACTGCTCGTCATTCGGCATAAGGCGTGTCAGCGTGGCNGCTCCGGTCTCCACGTCTATCTCATAGATCGCGCCTTTTGCAGGCACATCGGCNGCGAAGAAAAGTCGGCCGGTGTCCATCTGGCATGCCGCTGCCGTGAAGAAGCCNCCTACGTTTATCACGACCTGCCCGATGTTGGTGAATGTATAATTCTGAGTGTCTACCTTATAGAGGGCCGGATATGATCCNTTGGGATTGGCCGAGTCATAAGGAAGTATCATATANAGGTTACCGCGCGCGTCGGCAGCCATNCCATAAGCGCGTCCGTTGTCTCCCCCGGGAATCTCTACNAGTTTGTTCACCTCGCCGGTCGTCAGGTCGACGCTTGCCAAGCAATATGACTGGTCGGCCCAGGCCATTCTCTTATTCTCAAGACAGATATAGGCCGTGCCGGTCGTAATATCATATGTGGCCGTACGCGGAAATCCGAAGTTGCCAAGTTGAAGGTCGATTTTCTCCACGACTCCGGCGCTCCAGTCACCGGGATCATATTTGAAGATATTCAGCGTGCCGAAGGTATAGAAGTAGCCGTCAGGCGTCTGGAATCCTCCGCGCGTGCCGAATTCCACATTATCGGCCGCCAGAGTCTCCACCGGAGAGGTTCCGGTGGAACTGAAGGTGCATATCTGCGGGTTCTCGTAGTCGCCGTTCGTGGCCATGAAACCCACGATCGTGACACTCTCGTCTCCCGCTATCTTCGACAGTGTCCTGCTGTCATTCCCCTCTGCATTTGTCACGGTGCAGAATCCGATTGTCACCGCCGAGACAATACTTGCCGCGGCAAGACCTTTAAATAAACTTTTTTTCATCAAGCAGTAATGTTTGGTGAATATTAAAATGAAAGCGGGTGAGTTTTCCGCTCACCCGCTTTTCTTTTATCTGATATGGATTTAAGACAATTTTAGAGGTTTCATCTTATCAGAGGATAACCTTGGCAGCCACGTTGTTGACGCGGACTACATATGTACCCTTGGCTACCTCGATGTCGAGAGCGGTGTTCTGTGCAGTGTAAGTGCCCACTGTCATACCACCTACAGTGTAGACTGCCACTACGTCGCCTACCTCAGTGCCTTCGATGCGGATCTTGCCCTCGGCAACACCGATCTTGACGCGAGTGTCAAGGCTTACCATACCGGTAGTGGTGTCAACGAATGCGAGCTCGCCGTCATAAGCCACGGTGAATACATAGTTCATATCCTCTTCGCCAACAGTGAACTCATACTTGTCGGCTACCTCGATTTCCTCGCCGTTGAGCTCGGCTGCCTCCACTACGAAGTCGGCGGGCAGAGCCAGGCTGAAGCCTGTGGCGGCCTCGAAGGGAACATTGTAGCTGAAGGATGCGCCATCCTCGACAGCGACGCTTACTGTAACGTCAGACTTGGTGCAGTCTACCATGAAACCGAACATGATGCCGGCCTCCTCGTAGATGACATCATCTTTGTAGAGGTAGAAATTATAGAGATGTGCGCGGCTGTCGGCTGTGAAGGTGAATTCATTACCCTTCAGCACCTCGATGCCATCCTCTCCCATAATCTGCTCGAACTCATCGACGGGAGTACCCTCGAGTGAGAAGCCGCCGAAGTCAAGGGGCGTTCCGATGAAGCCGTCCCAACCTGCGGGAATCTCGAATGTCACGTTGACATCGCTCTTGGGTGATTCACCCATCACCATGATGTTGAGTACATTCTCATCAAACTCCTGATCCATCTCAAGACCCTCTACATCGAACGTGATGTTGAGCTCTGCGGGGAACTCGGGGAAGCCTGCTTCAGCGGTTCCGAGTGCGCTGCCGGAGAATGTTACCGCGTTGACATTCTCGTTATAGTAAGGTGCGAAGTAGTAGACACCGGCCTCGGTGATTGTCTTGTTGAAGATACCGTAGGTATAAGAGTAAGTAACATCGTCAAAGCTGGAGCTTGTAGTCGCGATCTCCTTATCGAGATTGTCAGCGCTGAAGAGCTTACCGTTCATATACTTGTTCTCCTCGCCAACTACGGAGAGCTCACCGGGAACAAGGTTCATCTTAACCCAGAATTCGCGGTTGTTGAGAACGGGGATCTCAACTGTGGCGGGACCCTCGATCACATAGGGATCCTCGAATGTCTCGCCTACCTGAGGCTCGCGCACGCTGATGTTGATCTGGATTGACTCCTTGGCGTTGTCGCCCCAGCCCTGCGTACCGCTGATCGTGAAGTAATACTTCGCGGGCTCGGAAATTACATAACCCATGATACCACTCTCGCCACCTCCGTAGCTGGTGTTGCCGGAGGTTACATTGGTATTGGGGTTGGATGCCTCATAGAGGTTGACATTGAATGAGTCTGTGGATGTGATGCTGAGGATACCTGCGGGAAGGTCAATGCTGTACCACATATTCACGTTGTAGCCGAGCATACCGGATACCTCGAGATCCACGCCGCCATCCTCATATTCTACCGGGATTGCAGTGCCGTAGGTCTGGCCGGGGAGAGCCTCCTCGAATCCGAGAGTCAGCGTATAAGCGCCTGCCTCGGCTGTTGCTGTCTGCTTGAGCTGGATGTAAGCCCAGTCACCTTCGGATACTCCGAACTTGGTTTCCTTGTAGAGATATGTCATGTAGTCGTAGTCAAGACCCTTCGGATTGCCGGCTACGGAGCCTACATAGACATTTGCCAGGTTAGAATAGTTGTAGGGCATGTCGGTATTGACTGTCAGGAATCCGTTCTGGGTAGCCTTGATCTTATACCATACATTGAACGGTGAAGCGGGAAGTTCCGTTGCGCCGGCCTCTACCTCTATTGCGGTCTGCCATGCCTCACCCTCGTCGAAGGGAAGCTGAGTCAGCACGAGCTCTGTTGTTTCATTCTTCTTATCCTCGGGCTTGACAACCTTGAAGATATAGGTCGTGCCGGCCGTGGGCATGAAGGTGAAGCCGTTGTCGATGGGCTTGGTCTCCACGGTAGTGTAGCTGTCGCCTGAAATCGAAACGCTTACGACCGCGCCCTCCATAAGGCTCTTGACCTCAAGTTTGCTACCCTCTGTCTCCTTATAAGTATAGTAGACGGGAGAGAAACCGGGGGTGTTGTTGCTGCCTACTACTGCCTCGAGAGGATATGTCTCAAGGGCACCCTTCTCGAGCTCCTTGAAGTTGGCCTCGAATGTGATAGGCTCGTTCTCGTAAACATTCAGCTTGAAGATATACTTCTGACCGGGTTCAGCCTGGAACTCGAAGTTCGCGCCGCTACCCTTGTTGCCCCATGCACCGGGAACGGAAACCGTAATCGCGCCACTCCAGCTGTCATTGTTGGTGGAATTGCTGGTCACTACACAGAGCGTCGGTTCCCCTTCGGGAGCCGTGATGCTGTAATAGTAATATGCGGCCGCGGAGGGAGTGGTTACTGACTCGCCTGCCTCGAAGGGCTGACCCTCCTTATCATTCTCGATAGGAAGGATATCGTCAAATTCAAGAGTGAATTTCTCCTCTCCTGAAGTTGCCGTCTCCTTCACCACCTTGAAGTAATATCTGGTGTTGGCCGGAACGACACTGTAACGGAAGTCGGGTGTGGAATAGAACTTGCCGTTGGTATAGCCGCAGCCGGCAAGGATTTCCATGGTCACGTCAGCCGTGGATGAAACCACGATAGCACCCTCCTTAGGTGTCACGGCAGTATACCAATAAGTGCCTGCCTCGGCGGGGATGACATTCTCCCCGGCCTCGATGTCCCAGGCATCCTTACAGCTTCCGCCGGGAATCACCTCCTGCACCTCGGTGCTTACAANCGGGGCGGTGTAACCTTTAGCCTGGAAGTAATAGGTCTTACCCTCCTCAACCATGCACTCATAGCGATAATTATAGGAGCCGCCATATTCGTATTCAAGGAAGTCGGTGATATTTTCGGGATCCGTCCCGACAGCCAGAGTCTGGANCTGGTCAGAGGNGGTCAGCACAAGACGACCGCTCGCGGGNGCCGTATATTTTGCATATACCACCGAGCCGTTGCTTACAGGGAAGAGGAACTCTCCCGAAACGGGTATCACCAGNGGATCATCCACATTCGCGCCATAGGCGCTGCCGGCGAGAGGAGTGATGGTGCAATCGAATTTCTCGATGCCGTTGTCCATCATAGCGAAGAAGTACTCCACGCCCTTCTCGGCATTGAAGAGCATGTACTGATCTCCGTAANGNTGAGAGGCATACGGGATATACTGCATATCCCCTGCTGCATCGAGATAATAGGGACGATANTTGTAATAACTGCTCGCGCCATAACCGTCGATGTAGACCTGCACGTTGGAGTCTGCCTTGTACTTGAAGAAGGTCTCTGTCGAGCCCTCTTCGCGGACAACGACATTCTCACCCTCGACAAGTGTCAGCGGGTTCTCCTGTGTCTGGGCGGCTGCCGGAAGGGCTACCGCTGCAAACATCGCGGCCCAAAAGTAAGGTAATTGTCTTTTCATTCTGAAATGAATTTGGTTATTGATGTTATGTTGGTTGTTTGTTGGCTTATCAATTTGTCACTCTTTATACTCATATCTCTCCGTTTTGGAAAGAAAATCGTATCAGATGTAGCTAATTCCTTACAGATATCACTATCAAATGATTTGCAAACTTAAATAAAAAATCTGAGAAATCCATAAATTTTACTTAAGTTCAGCCCCTTTTTTTATCATTCTTACGATTTATTAAGGAAAACCGTCTAATCAGTGCGCAATCATATTTCTCCGACTCAAATCTTTNACTGCAATAATCTTGCAGTGACTGCAAGATTATTGCAGTAAAAGAGGGTTTGTTAAGAATATTTAATAGCATTTCCGGNCATTTAGAACGCGGAAAATTAGGTATGACCCCCGTTTATGTATTATCTTTGCATCGTCAACCGAAAAGATTGCGTTGGCCGCTCCGGATGATATCCGGATGAAGATGTCGTTTAAACGACTTCGCAAACTGAAATATAAATATAATAGATAAAATATACCTGAAATATGGCAGCTAAGAAAAAAGAAGTAAAGAAAGCCTCAGTCGGTCGTATCAGCGATGCCGAGGAGAAGAAGAAGGCCCTCGGTGTGGCCCTGCAGCATCTTGAGAAGGATTTCGGCTCCGGTGCCCTGATGCGTCTCGGAGATGATAAAGTGGCCGACGTGGAGGCCATTTCCACAGGATCCATCGGACTCGACTTCGCCCTCGGAGTCGGCGGTCTGCCGCGTGGCCGTATCACTGAAATCTACGGACCGGAGTCCTCCGGTAAGACCACGCTCGCGATCCACGTCATCGCCGAGGCCCAGAAGCAGGGGGGCATCTGCGCCATCATCGACGCCGAGCATGCCTTCGACCGTTTCTATGCCGAGAAACTCGGTGTCGATGTCAATAACCTCTGGATCGCTCAGCCCGACAACGGCGAACAGGCCCTCGATATTGCGGAGCAGCTCATCAACTCCGGCGCTATCGACGTGCTCGTCATCGACTCCGTGGCCGCCCTCACTCCCAAGGCGGAGCTCGAAGGGGAGATGGGCGACAAGAATGTCGGTCTCCACGCCCGCCTCATGAGTCAGGCCATGCGTAAGCTGACCAGCACCATCTCCCGCACACGCACATGCTGCATCTTCATCAACCAGCTGCGCGAGAAAATCGGTGTCATGTTCGGCAATCCGGAGACGACCACCGGTGGCAACGCCCTGAAGTTCTACGCCTCCGTGCGTATCGATATCCGCCCCAGCACTCTCATCAAGGATGGTGATGACACCATCGGCCGTCTGGTGAAGGTGAAGGTAGTGAAGAATAAGGTCGCTCCCCCCTTCAAGAAGGCTGAGTTCGACATCATGTTCGGCGAGGGCATCTCGCGTGCAGGCGAGATTCTCGATCTGGCCGTCGAGCTGGGCTTCGTCAAGAAGTCGGGCGCATGGTTCAGTTATGAGGGCAACAAGCTCGGTCAGGGGCGCGATGCCGTCAAGGGTGTCATAAAGGATAATCCCGAACTTATGGAGGAACTCGACAAGAAGATTCGCGCCAAACTCACCGAGATGGCGGCGCATCCGGGCGAGACCCCCAATCCCTTCCTTCCCAAGGAGGATTCGAAGCGTGTGAGCGATGACGAGGAGAATGCTCCCGAAGGGGATGAGGATTACGCCGACAACGGCGAGATTCCCGATGATCTCTTCGCCGATGACTTCGATATCGAGGGATAATCCCCCCTCCCCTATCGCTGATCGTCGATAAAAATACGCACCCCGCAGTCTTCATGAAGACTGCGGGGTGCGATATGTATGAGATATAGTCATCGAATCACCACGGCACGCGTGGTTCGTAACTGTAGGTGTAAGTCTGCAATCCGTAGGAGTTGCGCCATTGCATCCAGAGCGTGTCGCCTCCATCTGTAAACCAATAGTTCATCGTCGTCGGTGAATAATCACTCTCATATTGGAGGTTGATCTGATAGCCGGAGCCGCCGTTATTGACACGCTGACACCAGTAAGCTGTCTGCTCCACATAGCGGCGCCCGTTGTCATAATAAAGATATTCTCCGCGTCCGTAGCCGTCGAAGACGAGATAGTTGACCGAATATCCGCTCACATATTGGGAGTTGATGGTGGTCAGTCGCCAGCAGCCGTCGAGGGCTGAATCGTAAAAGGTATTGGTCCAGCCGTAAGGGGGAGTGGGATCCCATCCCACATCGACGCTGCAGCCTGTGAACAAAGCGGAACCGGCCGCGAGAGCGACGATGGTGAGCAACCGGCGTGTCAGACGCCCTGCGCGGTGGGAGAGAATTGCGGGTAGAGGATTTGCCATAAGCGATGGATTGAAGTTAATATTCCTAAAACACCGCAATTCCTGAAAAAGATTTCTTAAATCAGCTTCTATGTGGAGGAAATGTATTAATTTAGCGATGTAATAGCAACACCCTCAGCGAATGCCGTCGCTGAGNCGCACATGATTTATGAGAGAAAATGAGATAATGATCAAATTCATCGAGACTACAATCGATGAATTATCCGCCGAAGACCGCCGATTGGTCGATGAGGCCCGCGAGGCCACGCGCCGTAGTCTCGCCACATATTCCGGATTCCACGTCGGGGCAGCCATCCTGATGGCCAACGGTGAGATAGTCACCGGCGCCAACCAGGAGAACGCGGCTTATCCCTCGGGCACCTGCGCCGAACGTTCGGCCTGTTTCTATGCGGCCGCACGCTATCCCGGCGTGGCCATGCGCAAAATCGCCATAGCGGCCTGGACCCGTAACCATGCCTCGGATGAGACTCCGTGGGAGGAATGTTTCCAGGCCATGCCGATATCTCCCTGCGGAGCCTGCCGACAGGCCCTGCTCGAATATGAGCACCTGCATGGTCCCATCGAAGTCATCCTCTATGGCCGCGACCGCGTCTATATCCTCCCCTCGGTCGCCTCGCTCCTCCCCTTCTCCTTCACCGAATTTTAAGACTTAGCCCCCTTTCCCCGGCGTTAACAAATATTGGGGAACAGGGTCTAAGACGTAACTCTCCCATTTATTCGGCTCGAACTATAAGGAGATATTTCGGCCATACCTCCTGTATCCATATCAAACCACCTCGCAACCTGCACCTCCGGAAATGCTGTAACAAGCTTCTTGATATTCGCTCACCACTGATATTGGACTCTCATGCTGAAGAAATGGATACTCCCCGGAGTTGGATTTCATCAATGGGTTTTCTTCGCGATTTATCAATGCAATCCCCAACACCTCTTCAAGGGTCAAGAGTGTCTTAAGTTCAAAATTACACTTTCCACTAAGGTAACGGGTAATATTGGCCGGAGATACACCCATGAGTTGTGCCAATTCAGTTCGCTTCATACCCTTTATTCGAAGTGCACGTTCAATCCGGGCAGCGATCGAAGTCGACATGGCTATCAAATGTCGTTGGGATTTACGACGCTGCATCATTTTTCTGATTTGTTCATCCATTGGCTCCGCAATACGAAGCAATGTCTCCTTATAATTATTCATCTCCATCTCTCTTTTTATTAATAAGATCCTTGAAGTCACTTATGGTGGTAGCGTCATTCTGCCGTAGATAAAAGATCAAATCTTGAACTTTGCGCACAGCAGTCTCTAACATTGGACACTCACTCAATTTATGACTGATCTTGATTCCACCATAGACTATTATCAAACAATTTGATTCAACCTCCACTGCATATATCCTGAGCATCGATGCCGAATCAATCTTACCCCATTTCAATCCTGTAAGTGGAAATCCGGGTGTACCCTCCAACCATTGGAATTCCTCATGGAAGTCAGGAGTCAAACCATCCTTTACATTATCTACAAGATTCTCAAAACGTTCTTCCAGTTCAAGGCATTCTGTCACGACCTTCTCCGCGTAACCCTCAGGGTCAGTTCTGGGAATCCCGGTGGCAGAGACATAAAAGTCATTGATACGAAGATTATATTTATTGAAGAAGTCTAATGTATATGTGAAATCAGAATATGATTCGAATATTCTGTTATACTCATCATATATTTCGTGGTCATACCAAACGCTATATAATATGCCGGGTTCAATCTCTATAATCTTCATTTTCCATTTTTATGTATAACAAAAATTTTATAGGATTTATTTTACATTTACATTAATATTTTATGCTGCGACATTATTATTTTCAAGACCAACAAGGATGACCACTCAATATATACGCGAGATCCCGTGTGTCAATTGATAAGACACACGGGACCTTCTGTATCAGAGTTTATCTTTCGACGGGATTAACCGTTGATTTTTGTCTTGATGGCAGCTGTCTCAGCCTCATAGCCCGGTTTCTCAAGAAGGGCGAACATATTCTTCTTGTAAGCTTCGACACCCGGCTGATTGAAGGGATTGACTCCAAGAATATAACCGCTGATTCCGCAGGCTTTCTCGAAGAAATATATCAGCTGACCGAGAACGTACTCGTCGAGTTTGGAGAGCTCGATACGCATGTTGGGAACACCACCCTCTACATGCGCGAGCTTCGTGCCGAGTTCGGCCATCTTGTTGACCTCGTCAACATTCTTGCCGGCCAGATAGTTGATACCGTCGAGATTGGCGGCGTTCTCGGGAACACGGACAGAGAGAGCAGGCTTCTTCACGCTGAGCACAGTCTCGAAAATCGTGCGCTCACCCTCCTGAATCCACTGTCCCATAGAGTGGAGATCGGTCGTGTTGTCGACCGCTGCGGGGAAGATGCCTTTGTGTTCCTTACCCTCCGACTCACCGTAGAGCTGTTTCCACCATTCGGCGAAGTAATGGAGCTTCGGGTTGTAGTTGACGAGGAGCTCGATCTTCTTGCCGCTCTGATAGAGGGCGTTGCGCATACGGGCATAAACCTCGGCGATGTTGTCGGGACCGGGATGAGCCGTCTCCTTCTCCATATCGGCGGCGCCATCGAGGAGCTTCTGGATGTCGTGGCCGGCCACAGCGATCGGAAGCAGACCTACGGGAGTCAGCACGGAGAAACGTCCGCCGACATTGTCGGGGATAACGTATGTCTCCCAGCCCTCTTCGTTGGCCATAGTGCGGAGCGCGCCCTTGCTGGCGTCAGTGATAGCTACGATAAGATCCTTGGCAGCCTCCTTGCCGGCCTGCTTCTCAAGCTGGTCGCGCAGAATGCGGAAAGCTATGGCAGGCTCCGTAGTGGTGCCCGATTTCGAGATGACGATGATACCGAATTTCTTACCTGTCAGAAGCTTCTGAAGCTCGGCGGTGTAATCCTCACCGATATTCTGACCTGCATAGAGCACCTTCGGCTCTTTCGGAGCGGGCGCATAGAAGTCGGCGAAACTGTCGCTGAGAGCCGTGATCACCGCTTTCGCGCCGAGATATGACCCACCTATGCCGATGCAGACCACATAGTCACAGTTCTCGCGCAGACGGGCTGCAGTGGCATTGATACGGGCCACGAGATCAGCCGGTGTCTCGGAAGCGAGATTGACCCAACCGATAAAGTCGGAGCCTGCACCTGTGCCTTTCTCAAGTTTGGTGATGGCCTCTACGGCCTCCCCTGCTGTTGCCTCATACTGCTTCTCTGCAAAGTAGAGGGCATCTTTGATATCAAGTTCGATGGATTTCATAATTATAGAATTTTAGAGTTATATTTTGATTTATAGCGTCATCATGACAATCTGACATTATGACAAAATGACATCATGACAAGATGACATCATGACAAGATGACATCATGGATTCAGGAAAATGTGTCGGTGATGCCGTCGATTGCCATCCGCGCCGTGCGATTGTCGTAAAGGATGGAATAGACGCAGTCGAGAATAGGCATGTCGACATTTACCGTCTCGCGGTTGATGTCGTAGATACACTTCGTGCCGTAATATCCCTCGGCCACCATCGACATCTCCATCATGGCAGCCTTCACGCTGTAGCCCTTGCCGATCATCGACCCGAAGTTATGGTTGCGCGAGAAGCGGCTGTAGGCNGTCACGAGCAGGTCGCCGAGATAGGCGGAGCGGCATATGTCGCGGTCGGGCATCGGGGAGATGGCATCGACAAAACGACGCATCTCCCGGATGGCGTTGCAGACGAGCATCGCCATGAAATTATCGCCGGCTTTCATGCCGTTGACAATTCCGGCGCAGATGGCATAGACATTCTTCAGCACGGCGCCATATTCGATTCCGGCGACGTCATTGGAGATGATGGTCTTTAGCTTCGCGCTCGTGATCAGGTCGGCGAAAGCTCGGCTGTTGCGCGTGTCGTGACAACCGATCGTCAGATAACTGAGACGCTCCAGCGCCACCTCCTCCGCATGACACGGACCCCCGATGACCATCAGACGGTCNTCGGCNCATCCGAAATTCCGAGCAAAGTACTCTGTGACGATCATATGGTCGTCGGGCACGATTCCTTTGACGGCCGAGACTATATATTTCCCGGAGAGATCCTCCGTGATCAGATCGGCCATTCCCTTGAAGTATGGGGATGGAACGGCGATGACAAGCGTGTCGGCCATGCGGCAGGCTTCATTGATATCGTCGGTAAAATCNATGCGCTCGATGTCNAAGGCCACATCNGAGAGATAAACCGGATTGTGACGGTATCGTATGAAGTCATCTATACGGTCGCGNCGGTGCATATACCACACGATGCGGTCACAGTTGCGCATCAACAACTTGGCGAGTGCCGTTGCCCANCTGCCACCTCCGATTACCGCTATTTTGCCTAANCCTGCCATGTCTTCTTGAATTGCTTGTTATTCCTCTGTCTCCTCNTCTTTCTTGGCGCGCACCTCGGGACGCATCTGCGGGAAAAGAAGCACCTCCTGAATGGTGTTCTGCCCNGTCAGCAACATGGCCAGACGGTCCATGCCGATACCCATGCCCGATGTCGGGGGCATACCGTATTCAAGGGCGCGGATAAAGTCNGCGTCGATNATCATGGCCTCGTCATCACCCTTGTCGGCAAGACGCATCTGCTCCACGAAGCGCTCATACTGGTCTATGGGATCGTTGAGCTCGGAATAAGCGTTGGCCAGCTCTTTGCCGTTGACCATCAGCTCGAATCGCTCCGTCAGTTCGGGATTCTCGCGATGACGCTTGGTCAATGGCGACATCTCTATCGGATAATCGGTGATGAACGTNGGCTGGATAAATGTTCCCTCNCANTTCTCGCCGAATATCTCGTCGATAAGTTTGCCTTTGCCCATAGAGGCGTCNACCTCGATTCCGATGCTCTTGGCGAATTCGCGGAGCTCATCCTCGCTCTTGCCGGTGATATCGAAGCCCGTGGCGTCAAGGATAGCCTGCGTCATTGTCACACGCGGATACGGGGGGGTGAAATCTATCTCTTTGTCGCCGACCGTCACTTTGGGCGTGCCGTTGACATCGATGGCTATTTTCTCGAGCATTCGCTCTGTGAAGTCCATCATCCAGTTNTAGTCCTTGTAGGGCACGTAAATCTCCATCGCCGTGAATTCGGGATTGTGCGTGCGGTCCATGCCTTCGTTGCGGAAGTTGCGCGAGAACTCNTACACACCGTCGAATCCGCCGACGATCAGACGCTTGAGATACAATTCGTTGGCTATNCGGAGATATAACGGAATGTCGAGGGCGTTGTGGTGGGTGACNAACGGACGTGCNGCCGCACCGCCGGGAATCGACTGNAGCACAGGCGTGTCAACCTCAAGNTAGCCGTGCGAATTGAAGAATTCGCGCATTGAATTNAACATCTTCGTNCGTTTCACGAATATCTCCTTCACCCCTTTGTTGACNACGAGGTCGACGTATCGGCGACGATAACGCTGCTCGGGATCGGTAAAGGCATCGTAGGCCTTGCCATCCTTCATCTTCACNATCGGGAGCGGACGGAGGCTCTTGCCGAGGAANGTGATTTTCTCCGCGTGAATGGTTATCTCNCCCATCTGCGTGCGGAACACGAATCCCTCGACTCCGATGAAGTCGCCGATATCCATGAGTTTCTTGAATACCACATTGTAGAAGTCCTTATCCTCACCCGGACAAAGATCATCGCGGCTGACGTAGACCTGTATGCGGCCATCGGCATCCTGAAGCTCCATAAAGGAGGCCTTGCCCATGATACGGCGGCTCATGATGCGGCCCGCCACGCGCACACGGCGTGCCGGCTCCTGACCGTCAACGAAATTCTCCTTGATTTCGACGGTGTGGCCCGTCACTTCATATTCAGCTGCCGGAAACGGATCTATGCCTCTTTCGCGCAGCGCCTCCATTGATCGGCGGCGCACCTGTTCCTGCTCGCTGAGTTCCTGGTTATTTGCCATTATTTTATTTGTCTAATTTCGGTAGTAATCACGATTTCGCAAAAATAACAAAAAAATCGTGAATTAGCAAATTATAGCTCTCGCTTCGGGGTATTATCACTCCCGGGTATCGCCACTGTCGGCAGTCTCTCTCCGATTGAGNGCGGCCCGTGTCAGACGGATAAACTCCTCGACTCCGAGGCGCTCGGGACGGAGCTGCATTATCTCATCTTTCATTATGGGATTATCGGCCCCCATCAATGACCCGAGCGAATTGCGCAAGGTCTTGCGACGCTGACCGAAGGCGGTCTTGACTACGCGGCGGAAGGCCTCCTCGGGAACTCCGAGGTCGACACGGGAATTGCGCGTCAGACGGAGCACCCCGCTCATCACTTTCGGCGGCGGAGCGAAAACTCCCGGTGGAACCGAGAAGAGATATTTGCAATCATACCATGCCTGGAGCAACACGGAGAGTATGCCGTAGTCCTTACCTCCCGGTTTGGCGCAGATACGTTCGGCCACCTCTTTCTGAAGCATTCCGCTGACAAGCGGTATCTTCTCCCTGTAGTCAAGCACTTTGAAAAATATCTGGGAGGAGATATTATAGGGGTAGTTGCCGATAAGGGCGATCGGTCCCTCGATGACCGTATCGAGATCCAGCTTAAGGAAATCTCCCTCTATCACTCTGAGAGAGGGCATCTCGCGCGAGAGATATTCTACGGATTCAGTATCCAGTTCTATGGCTGTGACATCACGTCCCGCTTCGATCAAAAAGCGGGTGAGGACTCCCATTCCCGGGCCGATCTCTATCACAGGCAGCGAACCCGATTTTTCCCCCACCTCCTCGGGACTTATTGTGGCGGCTATCTTTCCCGCGATTCCCAAATCACGCAGAAAATGCTGACCGAGATTTTTCTTTGCTCTTACATCCACTGTAATTTACGCGTATTTTAGTGAAGTCGTTTCGACTTCAGTGTGTATAAAGTTAAAACCTCTTCCTCCCCCTAAAAGTTTACGCCACGCCTCTATTACACACTCTAAGCCTCCTCACACTCCTTCATCTATCTGCCATAGAGTAAATCTTCCTCAAGATGAGTTGGCATGATAAATTGGGGCAACTCTGAAAAATGAATGCGACCCGTGTATTCGCCGGTTGCAGAGAATACACGGGTCGTATGGTTATGATTCGTAGTTCGGTCGCGCCGTTAAAAAAGAATCGTGTTAAATTCAAACACTCTCTTATTTCTTCGCGAATTTCTTCGAGATGGAGGCGGGAACTGCGTTGTCGTTGACCATTATGCTGATTGTTTTCTCAAGGAAGTAAGGCTCGCTGACATAGAGATAGCCGCCGTAGAGCTGGTTGGTATCCCAGGAATTCTTCACCTTGTAATAGCGGTTGCCATCCTGATCGGTGGCGTAGCCCACAATCACCATGCCGTGGTCATCGGTAGTCTCCATATTGTCGAAGGTACGCTGGCGGTCCTCCTGAGTGATGGTGCGCTCCTTGCAGGGACCATTCACCTTATTCTTCTCCTTCTCACGGTCAGCATCGGAAAGTTGCACCCAACGTGAAAGCTCCGTGCCATCCATGTCAGCCTCCGTCTTCTCCTCGGGAAGCACGGCGTAACCCTCGCGCCATTTGAACGTGGGTTCGGAGACGTCAGCCGCCCAGGCTACGGAATAGCCGTTCTCAATAGCGTTGTCGACAATCTGCTTCAATTCATCCATCGGGACATTCTTGCTCGACGACCAAAGCCAGTTGTCGGCGATCTCAAGAGGGAAGGCCTCGTAGAAGGGATGGTGGGTATAGCTTGTATATGAGCTGAAATTGTCGGCGTCAAGACCTATGCTCTTCGCAAACTCCTGAGGTGTGTACGTCTTGCCGTTGTAGGTGAAAGTTTCGGGCACCTTGCCGAGATAGGCATCGAGAATGCCCTCGAAACCGGGGAGCCATGCAGTGGAGAGACGCTTGTTGGGATTCTGGATAATCGCATTCAGATAAGCTTCGAGAGCGTTGGCCATCTCATAATGCGAGTGTTTCTCCTCGCCGTAATTGAGACCGTTGTAAACCTCTTCGGGCATAGTGCCGTAATTATCGAGAGAATAAAGCACATCGGCAAAGCCGCCACCCTGGGCAAAGTTGATCTTGCCGCCGGTGCGCACATATTTCTTCGCCTTATCGATATAGCAGTTGCGCACGCAGAACATCTCGGAGAGATCAAGCTCGGGACCACCCTGACGCATCACCTCATCCTCAAGTGCCGATGTTCCGGAGAATGCCCAGCATGTGCCTGACTTATTCTGATCCTTTACGGGTGTCGTGCGGACAATCTTTACGTCCGTGAATTTGAAACCGGTGCTGTCCGGGTTGACGATACCATTGTCGTCGCAGGTCGGAGCCTCCATATAAGTGGCCGATGCCGGANCTGCGATGGCCGCNGCGGCCAGAAGAAGCATAAATCTATTCATTTGTGAGATTTAAGGTGTTAGGTAGAATATTCTGGCGCAAATTTAATTGAAATACTCGGGATTACAAAACCCATACCCCTATTTTCTCGGCAAAATCTCCATATTTCTCCATCTGAAGCCGACTACAGCGTAATGGAAACCGACATTTTGACAAATATCACAAGTAATGGGGATGGCCTTACAATAATGTAAAAACGATAGCTATATTTCGTAAATTATCATATCATAACATCAAATCCCATAATATTTGACTACTTTTGTAATCAGAGTCAATTATGATTATTGAGTCAGTATANATTCTTAACCAAAACCAATCACGCATGAAACAATTGATTACTTTAGGTTTCGCGGCGGCCTGCGCCTGGTGTGTGCTCCCGGCGNCAGCGGCGGTGGCCGGTGCCCCGGACACCCCAAAGGATGTCGTCGTGACCTTCCCTGATGGTGGTCTATACGGTTATGTGGAGTTCACGGCTCCTTTGAAAACCGTCGGAGGTGTCGATCTCAACGGCAACCTCAAGTTCCAGATTACCGCCAACAATCAGACCATCGCCTCCGGTGAGGTATATCCCGGCGTCAGCAAGAGCGTTGACGTCAATATGGCCGCCCCGGGCGTGTATGAGTTCGCCGTAACNGTCTCCAATGACATGGGCACGAGCGACGCCGGAACTTTCCGCGTCGGCGCAGGCTACTCCCCCGCCGAGGCTCCACAGCCGGTGGCCTCCCTGGCGGCCGANGGCAATGTCCGGATCTCATGGCCTGCGGTCACCCGNGCCCTCGACGGCAGCTCNATACTCGGCAAGGATGTCACTTACCGTGTGGAGCGTTACCCCGANGGTCANTTCGTGGCTCTCAACACCCCTGACCTNAGTGTAGTCGACGATAACCTCGACGGTGACCTCCATGCCTANCGCTACTATGTGAAGGCTATCTATAATTCCACACCGGGTGCNGAGACGTATTCCAACCCCGTAGTCGTGGGCTCGACCTCCGCCCCATTCTTTACCGGNTTCAACGAGCAGGCNGACATGGACCTCTTCACTACNTTCGATCTTGACGGCGACGGCCACGACTGGGAATTCTGGCGCGACGAGGTGAGAGGTTCCTTCAATCAGGAAGACAGGACAAANACCGCCGACGACTGGCTNATCTCTCCCGCCATCAATCTGAGCAAAACNGGCTTCCACCCCGTGAGCTTCGACGTCCGTTTGCAGCAGAATATGACGGAATATCCNGCCCGNGTGGAACTTNGCTACGGCCCNGCTCCCGATCCCGAAGCCATGACTCACGTAGCCATCCCCGCCACCGACGTGGTTACCAGCACTCTCCAGACTGTCTCAGGCACNGCCAAAGCGGAGTGGGACGGACCCACCTACTTCGGAATCCATAATATCACGGAGCCCGACATGTGGTATGTCTTCGTCACCAACCTGAATATCGAGGCCTCCGCCGAGAGCATGGTCCCCGGCGCCCCCGNCNATCTCTCCGCAAAGGCCGATATCGACGGCAAACTATCTGTGGACCTCACTTTCTCTGTGCCCGAACTCACCCTCGGAGANCAGCCGCTCGACGAACTCGACCGCATCGAGATCCGCCGCGACGGCAAGACGATAGCTACTTTCTCGGATGTGACACCCGGACAGACAATCTCCTACACCGATATGCGCCCCGAGGATATGGAGCAGCAGATCGACGAGGAGACCGGNCTGCCGGTCGACGACGGTTATCTCACTCAGGGTGAACACAATTATTCCGTCGTGGCTTTCAATAAGTACGGCCAGGGAATCGAGTCGAAGATNACACTCTTCGCCGGAATNAACATCCCCGGNATCCCGGCATGGGCGAAGGCTACCGAGGTGGCAACTGAAGTCAGCGANTTCGGNTTCGTGAAAATCGAATGGGAACCCGTCACAACCTANATCGACGGCACTCCTTTGAACCCCGATAANGTCACCTANTGTATCTACACCACGGTGACCGGACAGAATATGCTGCTCCTCAACAATCTGAAAGGCAACAGCCACACCTTCCAGATAATGATTCCCGACGAGCCCCAGTTATTCTTCCAGTTTATCGTGACTGCGGAGACCTCCTACGGCGAGAATCCCAACGGCATCGCGACGGAATATATCCCCATCGGCGAGCCTCACGCAGCCCCGTATGAGGATTCCTTCTCTGACNTGGCATGTGCCTATACCTACGTCATGGGTGGCTCCAACACGCTGACTTATATGGATAATGCCTCCGACGCTTATTTCGAGGATGTAAAATCGCTCGATGCCGACAACGGTATGCTCTATATGTTCGGCGACGGTATCGGCAGCAATGCCTATCTGATGACCGGCAAAATCGACCTGCGCGGCCTCACCTCCCCGATGCTGACTTTCTATGTCTTCAANATGGTGGGTGACTATCCCAACGACAATACCGTCGAGGTATTCCTCGANGGCGGCGACGGTGAATGGAAAAGCGCGGGTATCTGGAAACTCTCCGATTTCGGCGACGAGGATTGGTATCGCATCGCCGTGCCGCTCGATGATTACAAGAATGGAACGGTGCGTGCCCGCNTTGTCGGCACGGTGCAGACCTATCAGTATATCCACTTCGACAATCTCCAGGTGCGTGACCGACGCAACCATGACCTGGCCCTGACATCGCTCAGTGTCCCGGAGCGTGTGAAATGCGGCAANGACTGCCCGATCGTACTCTCTTACGCCAACTTCGGCCTGAATAATGCCGGTGAATTCAGCATCGAGGTGCTTCAGGATGGCAAGCAGGTGGCCGAGAAGTCTTTCGCTTCCCTCCCGACCGACGGACGCGGCGAACTGACCATTCCCGTGCGCCATAACGCGGTGACGCCCGAAAGCGTCTCNTATGACGTGCGCCTTAACTACGCTCCCGATCAGGTGCAGTCCAACAACCTCTTCGANACCTTCGAGGTGAAAACCATCGAATCGCTCTACCCTGCCGTGACNGANCTCGCNGCTAACTACGGAGATGAACCCACCGAACTCACACTCGTCTGGAGCGNGCCGGAATTGACAGGGGACATCAACGAGGATACTGTCGAGAATTTCGAGAATGCCGCCTCATGGGCCACAGAGCTCGACGGCTGGACATTCATCGATAACGATCAGCAGTTTATCTACGGTTTCGAGCCCTGGATCGTGCTCCCGGATTACGCCCCGAAGGCCGAGACGCGCCAGTCGTGGTGGATCTGCGACGCATCCTATCAACCCATGATCGAGCACTATTCCGATCCCCGGTTCTATAAGGCCCACTCCGGAGATAAATATATGATCTCCATGGCCGTCACCAACGGCGACCCCGACTATGAGAGCGAACGCAGCGACGACTGGGCTATATCTCCCGTGCTTCCCGGCGTGGCGCAGACAGTCTCGCTTTGGGCNAAGTCAATGCTTGAGGATTGCACCGAAAGTTTCGAGTTCCTCTATTCCACATCCGACAAGGAAATCAAATCTTTCGAGAGTGTGCAGACTATCCGTAATGTCGGATGGGATTGGACACAGTATTTCTTCGATATTCCCGAAGGCGCCAAATATTTCGCGATCCGCTGCATCTCGCGCGACCAGTATGTGCTCATGATCGACGACATCAACTTCACTCCGGCCGGTACGGCCTCCGACCTGAAGGTATCCGGTTACAACATCTACCGTGACCGTCAGCCCCTCAACGAAGAGCCCGTGAAGAGCTGCCGCTTCAGCGATACCCGNAGCGATGCCGCCGTAATGCCGACCTACAATGTCACNGCCGTCTACGAGGGTCGCGGCGAATCCNGTCTCTCCAACGACGCGAAGCCTGANTTCTCAGGTGTGGACGCAGTGCTCGACGGCGTGACCGTCAGCGCTTCGCAAGGCCGCCTGAATATAGCCGGTGCCGANGGTTGCATGATCCGCGTNTTCTCCGCCGACGGCACCGCCGTAGCCTCCGAAGTCGGAATGAACAGCAATACGATCAGCCTCACTCAGGGTATCTACCTNGTGCAGATCGAGGGTCGNAGCTGGAAAGTATNCGTCCGCTGATTTATAANTTGTTACACACCTTCTACANGGGGCCGTGGCCGGAATCTGCAACCGGGCCACGGCCCCTTTTCATTTCTCCTCCACAATAAATCTGCTTCGGCGAGGTTAGTTAAATAAGGTAAAAGAGGTTGAAGTTGAAATAACTTCATTTTAAGGTAAAAGACTGACCCAATGGACATCGAGCAAACTTTTCTGTTCATCATCGAAGTGGCAGGCACCATCGCGTTCGCAATAAGCGGTATACGCCTGGCTGCATATAAGAATTTCGACATCTTCGGTGCGTTTACAATCGGCCTNGTNACGGCCACAGGGGGNGGAACTCTGCGCGACATTATGCTGAATATGCCNGTATTCTGGCTCCAGACCCCCGTCTATCTCATAGTGACGGCCATATCTNTGGGAATCGTATTCATATTCAGGCGCGTGCTCGTCAGCCANGACAGGATTCTCTTCACTTTTGACGCCATCGGTCTGGCTCTCTTCGTGGTTATAGGTATGCAGAAAACGCTCGCCGCNGGTTATCCCATGTGGGCCGCCATCGTGATGGGCACCGTCACCGGCTCATTCGGCGGAGTCGTGCGCGATATCCTCATCAACGAAGAACCCCTTTTCTTCCGTAAGGATATNTATGCCACGGCCTGCATAGCCGGAGGTCTCGTCTATTGGATTATAGCTATTTTCGGCGGNTCCACGATGTTTCAGCAATGTGCCTGCGCCGTGGTTGTCATCACGCTCCGCGTNTGCACACTCCGCTATAACTGGGCCCTCCCGGTGCTCAGTTACGACATCCACGGACGCAAAAAAGAGTGACCTCCCCACGGGATGGTTCGCCTCCGTGAAGATAAAATTGTAAAAAAATATTAAAAATCCGCCGGAAAATTTGGAATCCGCCGGATTTTGTATTAACTTTGTACCCGACTTGAGGCCCCTCCCTCTTGCGGCAGCCCCATCGGGAGCCAAGGGTGATGANGCCTCTGAACAGTCGGAATAATAAAACATCAGAAACGATTTACATCTCTGGAGAGGTGGGTGAGTGGCTGAAACCACCAGTTTGCTAAACTGACGTAGGAGCAATCCTACCACGGGTTCGAATCCCGTCCTCTCCGCCCCAAGGGGAATGAGCGGCGCAAATGTGAATTTGCGCCGCTTGATTTTTTTATGTAAATTTGCCATATCTTTATCCGGCGGCGCATATTGACACAGGGTGCGCCGCCACCACTTTCAACCAGCATCGGGGGAGTCGGTCGGTGACACAGCCGGGTCCCCTCCCACTTACATCCCTGCAAGATGAGAGATAGAATCTTACTTTGCCTGGCCCATATGTCGGGCCGGGAAATGGACTTCATCAAGGAGGCCTTCGACCAAAACTGGGTCGTGCCTCTCGGTCCAAACGTCAATGGTTTCGAGGAGGACCTCGAAAAGTTCATCAACCACCGCCCCGGCCAACCGGAACTGCATCGGAAGGTCGTCGCCCTCTCTGCCGGNACCGCCGCCGTTCACCTTGCTCTCGTGGCATGCGGAGTCGGTCCCGGCGATGAAGTGATGGTGCAGTCGTTCACTTTCTGTGCCTCATCCCATCCCGTGACTTATGTAGGCGCAACTCCCGTATTCGTGGATTCCGAACCCGATTCCTGGAATATCGACCCGGNGCTCCTCGACCGTGCGATCGCCGACCGNATTGAGAAGACCGGACGCAAACCGAAGGCTATCATCCCCGTCGCCCTCTACGGTATGCCCTACAGAATCCATGAGATTATGGCCGTCGCCGAAAAATACGACATNCCCGTCATCGAGGATGCCGCCGAAGGTTTCGGTTCCCGTTTCGCCGGACAGACTCTCGGCTCTTTCGGGCGCTTCGGTGTGCTTTCTTTCAACGGCAACAAGATGATAACGACCTCCGGCGGTGGCGCGCTTATATGCCANGACTCCGAGGAGGCCCGACGNATTCTATGGTATGCCACCCAGGCCCGCGAGTCTTATCCCTATTATCAGCATGAGGCCATAGGATTCAACTACAGAATGTCCAACATTTGCGCCGGAATAGGCCGGGGACAGATGACTGTCCTTGACCAACACATCGCCCACCATCGCCACGTGCAGGAACTCTACTGCCGCCTGCTCGCCGATATCCCCGGATTCCGCATGCACGTCGCTCCCGCACCGGAGTTTGAATCCAACTACTGGCTCTGCACCGCCACCATCGACGCCGANGTGAAGGTGAAGGGTCAGGAGGAAGCCTATCGCGAAGTGGTGAAGGGGGCCGTCGGGGGAGCCGCCGGTGTGACCCACACAGCCTCTACCGCCACGACAGATTGCCAGCCAAACGCCAACGTCGAGGCTCTACGCGTATTTCTTGACAAGGCCGGAATCGAGGCGCGTCCGCTCTGGAAACCGATGCACCGCCAGCCCGTCTATGCCAACAATCCGGCATATGTCAACGGTGTCTCGGAGGCCCTGTTCAAAATCGGAATNTGTCTCCCCGCCGGCCCGTGGGTGAGCGACGATGATGTGCGCTACATTGCCGATACCATCCGCGCCGCAATCATCTCCGATTGATGCCGGAATACAACTGAATAAATAAATAATAAAAACTCCCCTTCAGGATGGAGATTCCAACCGGAATCATTCTCCTGAAGGGGAGTTTTTCAGTGGCCGCCAAGCAGCCCCTCTTATATCATATCAACGCCACCGTGATTATGCCCCAGATGACAAGGAGCACGTTGCTGACGGCGTAGGTCACCGTATAGCCCATCGTCGGTAGGTTGGAGCCGATCGATTCCTGCACCGCGCCGAGCGCGGCGGTGCAGGTGCGGGTCCCGGCACAACATCCCAAGGTAAGGGCAGGATTGAATTTGAATACATATTTACCCAAAATTAATCCGATTATCAACGGTATGAGTGTGGCTATCGCGCCTGCTCCGAGCAAGCCCCAGCCCACCTGCTGTATGCCCTGTACGAATGTCGGGGCCGCATCGATNCCTATCACCGCGATGAANGTATTGAGTCCCAGATTGTTCATCAGCCACAGTGCCGGCTTCGGGATATAGCCCATCGTAGGACGACGTGTGCGCAGCCATCCGAACACCAGACCNGCTATCAGCGAACCTCCGCTGACACCGAAACTGATCGGTATCCCGTCGATTACCAAAGGAATGGCCCCGAGGAACGCGCCTATGGCTATGGCCAGACCAAGGAACATGATATCGGTCTTGTTGGTCGGCACATCNAGAATACCGATCTTATCCGTCACATCACGCAATATNTCCCTGCGNCCCACGAGCACAAGCGTATCGCCGCGACGAATCACCGTGTCGGGNGTGACCTCTTCGATATCCCCGGCTGTCTGGAGCTCCTCTATCATGATGCCCCGCATTCCGTGGTGGTCACGCAGTTCACGGACGGTATGGCCGTCAACCTGCTTCGATGTAACGAGCACCGGAATACGCTCCACAGGATATTCAAGCAATTCCTCATCATTCACCTCCCGGCCCAGAAGACCCGTATTCTGCACAAGAAATTCCCTGCGGCCGCAGACCACGACCGTATCTCCCTGACGTATGAACGTNTCCGGNGANGGCACCTCGATNGTCCCGTCGGGACGNCGTATCCGGTCGATATACAGCACCTTTCCCATCGTGCGGAGATATTGCTCGACNGTNTGNACCGAATGGCCCCCCGCNAAATAGGGCCGCTCCACCANGAATGTGCGGAACGCCACGGTCCGAAGCGCGTTGATATTTACNGGATCGGATTTCCACGACGCCTCGTTCATCTGCGCTTCAAGGCGCGCCGCCTCCTCCTTCACCTTCTCGAGACCTCCGAGAAACCATGGGCCGAGTGTNCCGAGCATTATGACCGTCCCGAGCGTACCGAAGACATACGTCACTGCATAACACACCGGCATTATATCAATCATGCTCTTCTTCAATTCAGCCGCNACGTTGGAATTGCCTATGGCGTCGCCACCTACGGCGAGAAGCGAGGAGCATGTCTGCGAACCTGAGAACATCCCGACCGTCTCCCCCTTGTTATAGCCCATCCATTTGGCCATAAGGAATGTGGCTCCGAAGCAACACGCGCTCATTATNACCGCGAAAAGCACCTGCTTNAGTCCCATCCCCTTCAGCGACCGGAAAAACTGGGGNCCGACGCTGTATCCGACCGCGAACAGGAACATCATGAAGAACACCGTCTTTATCTGACCCGACAGCTCTATGCCCAGCTGNCCCACGAAGATGGCTATGATCAGCACCGAAGTCACNGGNCCGAGCGAGAAATTCCGATATTTCAATTTGCCGAGCAAAAATCCCAANCCTACCGTNAGAAAAAGGGCTATCGCAGGATTTTCGCGTAGTATATTTATACAAAAGTCCATAAGAGGGGGAGTTTAGTTAACAATAGTTATAGCGCGCCGACATTTCGCCACTGACATATACGATGACCCGAAATATCCACGTTATGTTAACAACACTTAACCCTCATCGGTTTATACACACTCTCCGACCCGATGCCNGCATCGCGGGTGACGACAATTTTTCTTTCTACAGAGTATTTTCTACAGGTTATTATAAGGTAAATGAAGAAGACCCTTTCCCTCCGGGCAGCTCTCGCTCCGGTCGTGGCATTGCTCGCTGCNGTTGTGACGGCTCTCCTCACCAAAGGATCGGATTTTGTGGCCGGTCACAGTTTCATCATGCTTCTCGGCGCATCCGCCGTGGCTCTCGTCGTGAGCCGGATTTACCGATCTGCCGACAGGGTTTCCCTCTCCAAGGGACTGCGCACCTCTGCCCGCCAGACGTTGCCNGCCGTGCCTATCCTCCTGCTGATCGGCACCGTGGCCGCCACATGGATGCTCTCCGGCGTTGTCCCCATGCTCATCGAGGCGGGTCTCAGATACATAAATCCCCCTCTCTTCCTGCTGACGGCATGCTGCGCCTGCTCCATTATCTCTATTCTGACCGGAAGCTCCTGGACCACGATCGCCACTATCGGGGTGGCCTTNATGGGTATCGGCACTCTCCTCGGATTCTCCCCCGGATGGATNGCCGGCGCGGTAATCTCCGGCGCATATTTCGGCGATAAGATTTCCCCNCTCTCCGACACCACCGTGCTCGCTTCGGCCTCTTCCGAGGTGANTCTNTTCACTCATATCCGCTATATGCTCATCACGACGATTCCCTCNATTTCTATCGCCCTCGCCGTCTTCGCAATAGCCGGATACCTCCTCCCCCTCACCGATGCCGACACGCAGAGCGGTATGACTCAGGCTCTTGAGGCCACTTTCAATCTTTCGCCGTGGCTCTACGTTATCCCCCTGATAACGGTCACCCTCATTATCCTGCGCGTCAACACTCTGGTCACTCTCCTCGTCTCTACCCTGCTCGGNCTCGCCGGTGTGTTTATCTTCCAGCCTCAGATCATCGCCCAGATCGCATCCTCCCTGTCGGGAAGGGAATTCGGGGCAGCCATGCAGATACTCCTCACCGATACGGCTATCGCTACCGGCGACGCCTCCCTCGATGAACTCGTGGCCACCGGCGGAATGAAGGGAATGCTCTCCACCATATGGCTCATTCTCAGTGCTATGGTATTCGGTGGCGTAATGATGGGCACCGGGTTGCTCGCCCGTATCACACAATCTTTCACCGCCCTTATCCGCAACCGCGTCAGCGCTGTCAGCGCGACTGCCGCCTCCGGTCTCTTCCTCAACAGCGCGACTGCCGACCAGTACCTGTCAATAATCGTCGGTGCAAACATGTATCGCTCTCTCTATAAGAAACTCGGACTGGAGGGTCGCCTTCTGAGCCGCACACTCGAGGATTCCGTTTCGGTCATTTCGGTGCTTATTCCTTGGAACAGTTGCGGAGTCACGCAAGCCTCCGTCCTCGGTGTGGCCACTGTCACCTATCTCCCCTTCTGCATATTCAACTGGCTCAGCCCCCTTATGAGCGTGGCGATCGCCATCACGGGATTCCGCATAATCCAGAGCCGTGCGGAGTGTGGCGACCGGGTGGAATCCGCCTCAACCGGTGAGATTGCCATCTCCACCGCAAGAATCTGATTTACCCGGGGTATTGTTTGATTTACTGCGTGGATTTCATTAATTTTGCATCGAAGTTAATGACGATGCAATGAGATGTTGCCTGATAATATGCGACGGAATGGCGGACCGACCCACCGACTATCCCGGAGGAATGACTCCTCTGGAGGCCGCGCATACACCCGCAATGGATAATCTGGCCGCCATCGGACGATGCGGTTCATTGACCACAATACCCCCGGGACTCTATCCCGGCAGCGAGACCGGCATACTCACCATCCTCGGATACACCCCGGAAGTCATCCCCTCCGGACGCGCCTTCCTCGAACTCCTCGGCTCCCAGATCGATTTCCCGGTCGACGACCGCACCGTAGCGGCTCGCTATAGAATCGATGCTCCCGATATCGGAATCGACGACCTGCGCCCCGAATTTCCGGGCGTCAGCTTCCATCCCCTCTCCCACTCCGCAGGACTCGCCATATTCCCCGCCGGCGATGTCCCCCCGGAGCCTCATCCGCATATAACTTTCTGGAGCCACTCCCGCAAGCACTCTCTCCCGGCTTTTCCTCCACGACGTTTATCCACTCCCCGCCCCTCCGCCGCGATGGTGGGAGCCGTCCCGCTCGTAAAAGGGATAGCCGCCGCCACGGGAATGGAGATGATTCTCCCCTCGGGAGCTACGGGAGACACTGCCACCGACTACGCCGCCAAAGGGCTTGCCACGGCCGAAGCCCTTGGCCGATACGACATAGTCGTGCTGCATATCGAAGCCTGCGACACCGCCTCCCATGCCCGCGACTACCGCGCTAAAACAGAGGCCATCGAGAATATCGATAGATTTATAGTGGCCCCTCTCCTCCGGCTCGCCATGCAGGAAAACGATATCGCCGTCGCTCTGCTTCCCGACCATCCGTCGCTCTGCTCCTCCGGCCTGCATTCCGACCATCCGGTGCCCGCCGTAATATATATCCCGGGCCTGACTCCCGACGCAGTGACACGTTTCACCGAAAAGGAGGCCTCCCGAGGTTCCCTTCATGACCTTAATGAGCTATACCGACTCTATGAATACATCTAAGATTATTCTCATCACCGGAGGGCAACGATCCGGAAAGAGCGCCCTGTCGGAGCGACTCGCGCTCGAACACTCCGATACCCCGGTCTACATAGCCTCGGCCGAGGTGCGGGATGAGGAATTCCGCCGCCGCGTCCTCCTGCATCAGGCGCGTCGCGGCCCGCAATGGACAACTTTTGAGGAGCAGCTGCATCCGTCCCGTCTCAATCTGAGCGGCAGGTGCATCCTGCTCGACTGTGTGACAATGTGGGCCACCAACGCTTTCTTCCACCACAACGAGGATGTCGCCGCCGCTCTCTCTTTTCTTAAAGAGGAGTTCGACCGCCTTGTCTCTCCCCCCGGCACATATATTTTCGTCAGCAATGAGATCGGATCGGGAGGTGTGGCCGACAATGCCATGCAGCGCGCCTTCACCGATCTGCAGGGATGGTTTAATCAATACATCGCCTCCCGTGCCGACGAGGTCTATCTGACCGTAGCCGGGCTCCCCCTGAAAATAAAATAGAATACTTTTCCAAAAACCTGATCACATCATATCATTCCACTATGAAATTCAATATCTCCGCTCCCGATAAAAAGATTGAACCGGCGTTGATCGAAAAAATCGATTTCCTGACCAAACCGAAGGGCTCTCTCGGAAAACTTGAGACTCTCGCACGCCGCATCGGACTGATACAGCAATCTCTATCCCCCCGACTGGAGAAACCCCACAATATCCTCTTCGCGGCCGACCATGGCATTATCGAGGAGGGGGTCAGCGTCTCTCCGAAAGATGTCACCTGGCAACAGCTCGCCCATTTCTCGCATGGGGGCGCGGGCATAAATTTCCTCTGCGACCAGCATGGATTCAAGTTGGTGCTCGTCGATGCCGGCGTCGATTATGATATCCCCTCCGGACATGGAATAATTGACCGTAAGATAAGACGCTCCACCCGCAATTTCCTTCATCAGCCGGCCATGACACCCGAGGAATTCGAGCGCGCNCTCGAAAGCGGGGCCGAAATGGTGGAGATGGTNCGCAACGACGGTTGCAACGTGGTGAGCTTCGGTGAAATGGGGAGCGGAAATACATCCTCCTCATCCATGTGGATGCACTTCTTCACCGGTATCCCTCTGGCCGACTGCGTCGGTGCCGGAGCCGGACTCGACACACCGGGCATACGCCATAAGCTCGACGTGCTCTCGCGCGCGGCGGCCAATTATTCAGGCGACGGAAGTCCGGAGAATATCATGGCTTGGTTCGGTGGCTATGAGATGGTGATGGCGGTCGGCGGTATGCTCAAGGCCGCCGAACTCGGAATGGTGATTATCGTCGACGGTTTCATCATGACCTCCTGCATNCTCGCCGCCTCAAAACTCTATCCCGAAGTGCTCGAATATGCCGTATTCGGCCATCAGGGGGATGAATCGGGACATAAAAGAATGCTCGAAGCTCTTGGCGCCGACCCTATCCTGCATCTCGGGCTGCGCCTCGGAGAGGGTTCGGGTGCCGTCTGCGCCTACCCGATAATCGACTCGGCGGTGAGNATGATCAATGAGATGGACGACTTCGCCTCCGTCGGCGTAATCAAATATTTCTGAAGAATAATCTCAACTGATGATCTCACGTATTCTCGCAGCCTTCAGCTTCTTCACCCGACTCCCCTTGTGGCGTCTCGCCGATATCCCGTCGGCGGCCTATTCGCGNGTCGTGGAGCTATGGCCATTCGTCGGTTGGCTCACCGGGGGATTGACGGCNGTCCTGCTTCTTGCTTTTCTCTGCGTGTTCCCGCCGGTTGTGGCTGTCATTCTCGCCTACGTCGGCCGACTCCTGCTGACCGGAGCCTTGCATGAGGATGGACTGGCTGATTTCATCGACGGTATGGGCGGCGGNCGNACCCGCGAGCGTGTCCTTGAAATTATGAAGGACTCNCATATCGGCTCCTACGGCGTCATCGGCCTCA
The DNA here is from genome assembly GCA_014801595.1 of Bacteroides sp. Taxonomy (GTDB): domain Bacteria; phylum Bacteroidota; class Bacteroidia; order Bacteroidales; family Muribaculaceae; genus Lepagella. The sequence continues at coordinate 22,837 of JAAVDV010000018.1, read as the reverse complement.
TATGCTATTATCTGCTCCTCATCTCATGCGTAGCTTCCCTCCCGGTCAACCTTATACCCTTCCTGGTCTTCGCCGCCGACCCATGGGGAAAATTCTGCGCCGAACTTACTGTCGGCCATCTCCCTTACGCAAGAAATGCCGAGCAGGCCAAGAATAAGACTGTGTATAGGAGAATCGGTCCGCTTATCCTCGCCTGCGGTGCCGTCGGCGGCTTTCTCCCCACCCTCCTCATTCCTCCCGTTTATTGGTTGGCGGCGATTCTTCCGCTCCTGACCGCCATAGGCCTGATTCTATGGATGCGTAAACGCATAGGGGGTTATACCGGCGATTGCTGCGGCGCCGCTTTCCTGTGTTGCGAACTGGCTTTCATCCTTTCGGCCACCCTCATCAACCATATTTNAGAGGCTGTCTATTTATGAGAATAACTTTCGTAAGACACACCGAGGTAGATGTCCCGGCCGGCGTATGCTACGGTCAGACGGATGTCCCCCTGAAACCATCTTTCCCTGACGAGGCTCACCTCGTGGCCGCGAATTTGATGCGTCTNCCCTCTGAAGCGGGCGGCTATGACGGTGTCTACTCCAGNCCGCTCTCGCGCTGCACGCGCCTGGCCTCNGCCTGCGGATACCCTCACGCCGTTACCGACGACCGACTCCTTGAGATGGATTTCGGCCGATGGGAAATGCAGCGATTCGATGAGATAGTGGATCCGGAATTGCAACGATGGTATGACGATTGGTTCGCCACCCCCGCCGGCGGGGGTGAATCCATGGCCGCTCAANCTGACAGGGTTAAGGATTTCCTGACCGATTGCATCTCGCGTGGCAAGCGTGATATTCTCATCTTCACCCATGCCGGTGTTATCCTCTGCGCTCTTATGCTCGCCGGGAAAGCCTCTCTTGACAATATCTTCGACCATCGCCCCCCTTACGGCGGAATTATCAGAATGGATTTCCGATAAGCCCGATCGCCGAGACTATGACCACCATCAGCGACTCTGCCCTCCGGCATATTTTCACACNCTCCTCCATATCNCTGAAAGTCAACACTCTGGCTGTTTCTCCGATATATGGTTTGTAGACGGCCTGACCGAAGTAGTCATGTGTCCCTCCGAATCGGCAACCGAGAATCCCCGCCAACGCGGCTTCCGGATAACCGGAGTTCGGACTCGCGTGGCAGCGGCCATAGCGTCCGACAAATCCGAAAAGCTTCATCGACCCGCTGACCACGANCATCAGCAACGCCGTCAGGCGCGCCGGAATCCAGTTGGCCACGTCGTCCACACGCGCGGCCACACACCCGAACATCCGGTAGCGTTCCGTGCGGTATCCTATCATGGAGTCAAGGGTATTCACCATCTTATAAGCCATCATCCCGGGCAAACCGGCCACCATATACCAGAAGAGCGGAGCCACGACACCGTCGCTCAGATTCTCCGCCAAGGTCTCGAGAGCGGCGGTCCGCACCTCATCCGCTGTCAATGATTCAGTGTCGCGCCCCACTATGCGACCCACCTGACGGCGACCCGCCTCCAGACTATTTTCGCAGGCGCGGAACACATCCCTCACCTCCCGCACTAAAGTTGTGCCCGCAAGACAATAGAATACTCCCGCCGTCACGACTATGAAGCGCAACGGACCCACGGGCGCCACCAGACCCAGCAACCCCCATGTCAGAAGAAATATGGCCGCCACCAATCCGATGCTGACCACACCCCCCTTCAACTTTCTCCCCTTTCCACGGTTCAGACGCTTTTCAAGCGCGGCGATTACCTTGCCGAAACCTACCACAGGATGCGGCAACCGCTCCGGATCCGCAAAAATCCTGTCGAGTGCCCAACCGCAAAGAAGGGGCAACACTGAATACATCAGTCCACCCCAAAGAAGATTCAGCCAATTATCCATTTCTCTACCATATCTGCCAATAAATCATTCTCCCTCTCGCTCTGCGCGGCCACCCGGAAATACCTCTCGTCAAGTCCCTCGAAATTAGAGGCATCCCTTATAAGCAATCCCCCCTCTTCGACAAGATATTCCTTCAGTTGCCCTGCTTGCNTACCTTCCGGCAACTTGCACAGTATGAAATTACAATCGGTATCCGTGCATTCTATTCCAATCTTCCTGAAGCGGTCGGCGAGCCTGACTGCCTCCGAGTGNAGTCTGCCGCAATCAATCGGATAATCATCCTCATGCGCGAGAAGATAGAGGGCCGCCTCTATGGCGGGGGCATTCACCGCCCATGGAATCCCCTGCCGACGTATTTCGGCACATATATTATCCGGCGCCGTGAGATAGCCTATCCTCAACCCGGGCACGGAATATCGTTTCGTCAGCGAACTGAGCAGGATGATGTTGCCCGATTCTATAGCCTCCTTCGGAGTGAGCACNGGCAATGAGGTATAGTCGGCATACGCCTGGTCGACAATAATCCATGCATCCGGATACGTGGCCGACAGCCGCAGAATCTCCTCTTTCGGCAATACGCTCCCCGTCGGATTGTTGGGATTGCAGAGCCATATGAGGGATGCTCCGGACGGTATNTCTTCCGGATGGTCGAAAAAGCATATCTCATGCTCATGCAGCGCGCAGGCATCCTGATATTCCCTGAATGTCGGCCGACTTATGGCCGACATCCCCCCTCTGTGTATCTGGGCGATACGGTAGACGGCATCTGTGGCGCCATTCGTCACCGCCACATTCTCCGCGCCGCATCCGAGTCGCTCGGCGAGTCTCTTCTCAAGCGTGAAGGGGCGCGGCTCCGGATAACTCCCTATCGTGCCGAGTCTTTCCGCAAGATACNCTATCAGTCCCCTGTGATCGCGATCGGCTATTATATTCGTGCTGAAATTATGTCTCACCCTCCCGCCATAACGGTAAAGGTCGTCGCCATGTCCCTCAATCATTGCGCATTATGCTGTATAGTCTTTCGATATCGATGTGCTCTCTCATGTGTGCGGCCAACAGGTCATACTGTCGTTCCCTATATTCTGCCGGCGGCTCCATACCGCACTTCGCGGGTAGTCCTTTCGCCTCGACTACGGGGCGCAGCAGGAGGTCGATTATATCGGGATTGTCGAGGATACCGTGCATATAGGTGCCCCATAGTCGGTCGCTGACGCGGCATCCCTCTCCCGATATTCCGTCGGGGCGAAGGAACATCGGACTCGCACTCTCCTTCAATGTCGTTTCCCCCATATGTATCTCATAACCGGTGAACACACACTCACCTCCCGGCAATGCCACCCGACTTCTCGTCAAGGTCTTGCTCCGTGTCAGGCGCGTATCGACCGGCAACAGGCCCAGCCCCTCGGCCCTTCTGATTCCACCCTCGACACCCTCGGGATCCTCTATCGTGAGCCCCATCATCTGATACCCGCCGCAGATACCCGCCACGGGCTTCCCCGAGGCCACGGCCTCCCGGATGACCTCATCGCATCCGCGTTCTCTCAGAAATTCCAGATCCTGTATCGTATTCTTCGAGCCGGGAAGAAGAATCACGTCGGCCCGGCGCAATTCGGCGGGGTCGGACGTGAAGTAGAGATGCACTCTCGGATCCCGTGATAGAAAATCGAAATCCGTGAAATTGGAAATCTGTGGTACATAGGCCACACCCACGTTCACGAGATTCTCCTCCGTGGCCATTCTTTTACGTTTCATGACAGAGAGGGAATCCTCATCCTCGATGTCTATGTCGCGGAAGAGGGGCACGACCCCTAACACAGGCACGCCGCACAGCTCCTCTATCATTCTCCTCCCATCGCGGAATAATTCGATATCTCCCCTGAATTTATTGATAATCACACCTTTTATCCGCCTCCTGTAGTGCTCGGGCTGAAGCATTATGGAGCCATAGACCTGCGCGAAGACGCCTCCACGGTCGATATCGGCCACGAGGATGACATCGGCGTCGACAGCATCGGCCATCGGCATGTTGACAAAGTCGCGGTCCTGAAGATTCATCTCGGCCACACTCCCCGCCCCCTCCATCACAATCGGATTATGATTCTCCTCAAGACGCCTGAATGCTTTTATGGAAATCTCCTTGAGCGGCATCCGGCTGCGGTCGTTGAAATATTCGGCCGCATCCCGGTTGCCGGCCGGAAGTCCCATCACCACTACCTGCGCCCTCCTCTCTCCGGAGGGCTTGAGCAACACCGGATTCATCTCGGCCCGGCACTCCAGCCCGGCGGCCGCGGCCTGCACGGCCTGCGCGCGCCCTATCTCAAGACCATCAGGCGTGACATAGGAATTCAACGCCATATTCTGTGCCTTGAATGGAGCCGGNCTATACCCGTCCTGCTTGAAAATGCGGCAGAGTCCCGCTGCNAGCAGGCTCTTCCCGACATCGCTGCCGGTGCCCCCGAGCATTATGTTGCGAAGTTTTTTCATTATTGGATTTCTGCTTTTGAGGATGTATCGACCTTGAAGAGTCCGTCGGTCCGGTCGAATCTTATCCCNGGACGCTGAAAGTAGCGTTCCAGATCGCCCGAGTCCGTCAGCTGGCGATGTGTGCCCGTCTTTATACCCAATTTCTTATCTATCAGCCATATTATGTCTGACAGCTGGAGTGCGAGATCAAGGTCGTGGGTCGACATGAAGATTGTCTTGTCAAGCCTGTGGGCCAGTGAATATAGGAGAAGCATTATCTCNACCTTGCTCGGATAATCGAGGAATGCCGTGGGCTCGTCGAGGAATATTATAGGTGTCTCCTGGGCGAAAGCCTTGGCTATCATCACTTTCTGCCTTTCGCCGTCGCTNAGCGTCTGCACCTGCCTGTGTCTCAATCCTTCGATTCCGGTGAGGCGTATGGCCTCCTCCACCGCCTTATGGTCGGAGTCGTCGAGTCGCCCCCAGAATCCGGTATATGGCGTGCGTCCGAGGGCCACGAGGGCCTCGGCATCCATATTCTCAAGCATCGGTTTCTCGGTCAGCACCACGCTCATAGCCCTCGCCAGTTCCTTCGGCGAATAGCCGCGAAGCGACCTCCCCAGTATCTCCACCTCCCCGGCCAGCGGTTTCTGGAAACCTGCCAATGTGCGCAGCAACGTCGACTTNCCCGCGCCGTTCGGCCCNAGNAGGCAGACGAGCGANCCCCCGTAGAGGGAGGCATCCAGACCCACCGTCACTGATTTCCGGTCGTGACCGTTGACATATCCTGTCGTCAATCCCTTGGTTTCTATCGTCGGTCGTTTCATCTTGTGCGTTTTATCTTGTGCGTTTTATGAGCCTTTCTTTGAATATGACGTAGAGTATCACCGGCACGCCGATCAACGGTGTCACTCCGTTAAGGGGCAGCATGATGTTGGCCGGCAGCAGGCAGAGCAGATTGCAGAGTAATCCCGTNCCCCCCCCGACGACTATACAGGCCGGAATGACTATCCGGTGGTCGGCCACACGGAATATCATCCTCACTATGTGAGGCACGGCAAGCCCGATGAATGAAACCGGACCGCAAAAGGCCGTCACGACTGCCGTCAGCAATCCNGTGGCGAGCAGAAGCACGTTGCGCACCCACATCATGTTGACCCCGAGNTTATGGGCATAGTTCTCCCCGAGCAGTATGACATTCAGGGGCTTGGCAAGCAGCACCGNCANCAGCAGCCCCGAGCATATCGCGATCGAGAATAGCGGAAGCTGACCGAGTGCCACTCCGTTGAAGTTGCCCATTCCCCACATCGCATATCCATGCACACCCTCGGCTGTCGAGAGGTAATTAAGCAGTGTGATGACAGAGGAGGTGAGGTATCCCACCATTATGCCGGTGATCAGCAGCATCAGGTCATTCTTCAGCCATACGGAAAAGAGCAGAAGAAGCGCCATTATCGCCAGACTCCCGACAAACGCNCCTATGAGTATCGCCGCATAGCCTCCCCACGTGTATCCGGCCGCCGAGACCGACCCACCTAAAAACAATATCACGAAGGCCACTCCCAGACTTGATCCGGATGTGATGCCGAGTATGGATGGACCCGCAAGCGGATTGCGGAACGCCGTCTGGAGCATAAGGCCCGACACTGTCAGGGCCGCCCCGGCCAGAAGGGCCGTAACNGCCTGAGGCAGTCGGCTGCCGATCACTATGAAGCGNANNGGNCCGTCGGGATCTCCACCCCCGAACAGTATCTCGTTCACCGTCGCCACAGGAATCTCTACCGATCCGATATATAGGTTCAGCACGAACAACAGCAGGGTCAGCGCCCCGGTCACTATGAATCTCAGTGCCGTCATTGCAGTTTGTGATAATATTCAGGTTCCTCCCCCTCCATCAGCCCCGGATGCATCAGAATCACCATATCCCTCAGCAGCCGGTCGGGATGGAAGGGTGTCTCTTCATAAAAGTTTATGTAGCGGGTGTTGCAGCCGTAGACGTTCCCCTCCCGGTAGGCCTTGAAGCGGGAGTTGACAGGCGCGTCGGCAGCAAGCTCGGCCATNCTTTTNTCCTCNTTCTGATTGTAGCGCACAAACCATANGTCGGCGTCATGGGCCTCTCCGAGTACCTTCTCCGGAGAGATGGCNACACTCCCGCTCTGCGAGAAATGCGAGAAGGGGTTCTCTCCCCCCGCATCCTCTATGAGGATACCCATCGTGGAATTGCCCCCGGGCACATTCCACACCTGGCCNTAACGTTGGTCGATGATGACCTTGGGCCGGTTCTTTGCAGTGGCCGCCTTCTCCTTGAGTTTCAGATATGCGGCCTCCGTGGAGGCATACATCCGCTCCCCTCTCTCCTCTTCGCCGAACAACATCCCGTAGAATTTCACCCACTCGGCCCGACCGAGCGGTGAGGTCTCCATATAGTCGGCGCATTCGAGTATCGGTATGCCGAGGTCTCCGACCTTCGCGTATTTGTCGTTGTTCTCGAAGGGGGAGAGCATGATGACCTCGGGATGCAGTTTTATTATACGTTCCAGATCCGGGCTCATGCTGATTCCGCAGTCGACTATACGTCCCGAGGAGATGCGCCCCTTCAGCTCGGGGTCGTAGATATATTCGGAATTGCAGACACCCCCTATCGCGTCGATCGCGCCGAGTTCCTTGATCAATCCGTTGTGTACCGTGGAGTAGACGAGAGCATTCCTTACCGGCGTGCGGATAACCGTCCCCTGCGGAAGATTATCCGGCAGCACGCTGTCCCTGTCCACAAGCAGATACTTCTGGAGTGTCCTTACCGTATCCCATGGATTGCGCACCGTCACCTCCGTGTAGCCATCCCGATCCGTTATCGTCAGGTTCTCGGCCCGGCGCATCTCCCGCGCTTTTCCATCGCTCGCGGTAGAGCGGGAGTGGCCTCCCCCGCATGAAACGAGGAAAGCCACACACAACATCAACGGGACTGCACTCCACACAGTCCTCTTTCTATACTTCTTTTTTATTACAGTCATTACTTAAGCACCGTTTTGTGTATGAACGTGACTCCGAGCGCACCCACGCCACACTCCACACGTCTCTTGAAGTTGCCCGCTTTGTCGTAGATATTGGCATAGCAGGGCTCTCTGTACTGGGCGAATCCGGCCTCGCTCAAGGTATAGGAGAGCATGACGATATCGCCGCTGACCGGATCGACCGCCACTCCGTTGGGATAGTCAATCCAGGAATCGCTCCCCTCGGTCTGGTTGGCTATGATTCCCTCTTTGGCCAGTGTCCCGGTATTATAAACGTCGAAGCTCATATCTTTCCGCTCCACTCCGAAGGGGGCGTTGATGACGTAAAGCTTGTCGGCGTTGACTGTCATGTAGTTGCCGAGAGCCACATCCTTCACAGTCGTTCCGGTGATTTTCTTGACCGTCGACGGCACATCGCCGTAGTTGCCCTTGCAGATTACGAAGACATCCGTGCCGTTGGTAGCCATGTCGGTGGGATTCATTACATTGACCGTATCCTTTATCTTGGCCGTCTCGGTGAATGTCGCGAGGTCGATGATGGATATCGAGCAGTCGGCGTAGGCGTTGGCCGAGTTGTAGCCGTCGGAGTTGGCGACATAGAGCTTACCCTGAGCGATGGCCATCTGTTCGGAGTTGGGGTCCGTGCGCAGGCTCTTGTCTATCTGAAGGCTCACGGTGTCGATACGGCTTACATAGCCGGAGAACATCGATGCGTAGACCTTACCGTCGGCCGCCGCCAACGCGCGCGGTCCCGTGGCGTCTCCCGTCGGCCGCACGGTGTCGATTATCTTGAGCGTGAGCGGATCCACAACCCAGATGATATTCGAGGTGGTCATCGGGATATACATTTTCGAGCCATACACGATCGCCGGCTGCGCCCCCTCGCCCAAGGCCACTCCGTTGGCCGCCATGAAGGCATCCTGCAAAGCGGGTGAGGATTTGTCGGTCGAATAATCATAGGAGGTTATCGACGCGGGGATTTTGCCCGACATGTTGCCGCTGTTGATCGTGTAGAAACCGCTCAGCGTCTCGACTGTCACGATGTCGGGTGTGTCGTTTTCATCGCTGCAGGAGGCCATGCATCCTGCCAGAGCCAGCATGGCCATCAGGTAGTTAAGTTTTTTCATTTCTTTTTTCTTATTTCAGAGATTAAAGGTTGCGGTGAATCGGAATGACCTCCCGGGCATAGGATAGGAGGCCACTATCTCATATTGCGTGTCGAGCAGATTGAGCAGGTCGAGACGCAGGTCGAGGCTGTGGCTTCTGATTCCGATTTTCCTCATCAGAAACGCCCCTAACTCGGCGTAGCCTTTGATGCGGGTGACGGGCAGGTTGGAATTCGTGCCGTAACGTTCGCCGCAGGCCGTCATCTTTACCCCGGCATCCACCCATGGATTGCGCCATGTCAGGGAGGCCGCACCGGAATGCACCGGCGTGTAGGCCACCTGTTTGTTATAATCCGGATCCGTCTTGGCCGTGCGCGGCTGCACCCGCTGCCATGTATAGTTGCCCGTCAGCGACAGTTGCTGCCCTCTCCCGAGTCTGATCTCCGTATCCAGCGTCAGGTCGGCCCCGAATGCCCTCACTTTGTCGAGATTCATCATCGTCCAGACAAACATGTTCATCGGGATGGCCACAATCTTGTCTCTTACATTATTATAGTAGACGTCTCCCGTCACTGTCAGCAACGACAGGGCCTTCCATGAATCGAGTTGCCATGTCATCCCGAGATTGAACTGATCCGTCGTCTCCGGTTTCAGCGCCAGACTCCCTAAATGATAGTAGTAACTCTCGTTGAAGGTCGGCACACGGAATATGTTCTTGTAGGAGGCGCGGATGAAAAACAGNGCATCCGCCANCGGCTGCACCGATAAGCTCAGCGACGGCGAGAGTTTCGTGCGGTCCGGCGCGCTTTCCCCATGTTTTACGCTGTTCATATATACGGAGCAGAGCAGACGCCCCGTCAGCTGCACCCTCTCCATCCGCAATTTGGCCGACAGGGCCTGAAGCAGGGAGTGCCTCCGCGGACCNACCGTCGTCGGATCGTTGCTCGTGAGATTGTTGTGGAAGTAGTCGGCCGAGTAACTCAACGACAATATATCTATAGGTGTATAAAGCACCGACCCGGCCACATATATCTCTCGCTGAATATATTTTTCATCGCGGAAACCCCCGGTATATTTACCGTCGACCTCATGGTAGTAGGTGTCGTCCCAGTTGAATTTGGCGGTNCCCCGGATTTTCCATCGCGACAGGGAGTTGTTGCTGTAGCTGAGCTGGCCGAAGAAGTTNCGGTCATGAAGNNTGTCCTCGCNGAAGGGATTGTATAGCACCACCGGTCCCGGCAATTGCCGGTCGTTGTCATAGTAGTAGAGTTTCCCGTCAAGTGCCGACTGCTCCGTCGGGCGCCAGCGGGCGTTGAGCTCTACGTGNCCGGAATTCATCCGGCTGTTGTCGCGACGCTCGCNGGTCACTTGTATGCCATTCCTCAGCGTGAANGGATAATTGTTTTTGGCATATGTGTATTCCCCCACGGCTGAGAATGAGAACCGCCGCGACAATGTCTTACCTATCTTTATATAGGGATTGACCAATCCGAAGGATCCGACCCGCAGCTGTCCCGTGAAATGCCACACGGAATCTCCCGGCAACGGTATCGAGCCGGTGTTCACCACGATTGTCGCCGCCGAGGCCGACGCGCGGGCCGACGTGAATATGTCGTTGTTGTCGCCTACGACGAGCGCAAGGTCGTCGACGTTGTCGAGCGAGTAGCGCGAAAGNTCNATCTGGCCGCTCTGCGCGTCGCTGAGAGCCACGCCGTCGTATANCACNCCCGTATGGCTCGACCCGAGTCCGCGCACCGATACCGTCTTCATTCCTCCGGCACCCCCGTAGTCGCGTATGTTCAGNCCGGGCATCCGGTGAAGCGCATCCGTGAGGTCGGTCACCCCCATCGTCTTCAGTTTCGCGTCATCAAACCGGAANAGNGGCGCAGTGCTCAGCACATCCTCTTTCACCCTCCGGGCCGTAACCTCGATCTCCTCCAGATTATTATATAATGTGTCGGGCCGNTCNCCCATCACGGTGAAACAGCCTGCTANCGGCAGGAGGAAACACATTCCTCCTCTACACAATATTTCGGAGACAAGGTTGGCCATATGCGCTCTTTTCCTCGAAGAGTTTTTTACATATTCTCCACATCCCCCACTATCGTATTTGCCGGCGGATGTGGGTAAACGGCAGGTCTTCGGACTCGCTCCCGTTTTCCGGACAGCCTTCCCGGACCCCTTGACAGNATCCAGTGGCTNTTGATATANTTGCCGGAAACTTTATCGGAACTTACCGCAGCGGGACTGTCCGGGATTCTCACCCGGTTCCCTTTTAATGGCGGTGCGCCAACCGTTTCGCCTGCAAAGTTAATCAAATTTTTTCAATCACCAAATACCCCCCGGATTTTCTTTACTGAACCTTGAAGTATATCCTTAAAAAAACGGGACACACCNNCNGNNGGTGTGTCCCGTTTTTATGAATCATGCAGTCCNNCNGNNGGGCNGNNGNCGTANTATCNATATTGTATAATTATACGGTGAGAATCTCTTTCTCTTTCTCGGCGAAGGCATCGTCGATTTTCTTGATGTAGGCGTCGTGGAGTTTCTGCACTTTCGCCTCTCCATCTTTCTGCGCATCCTCGGGCATGCCGTCGTTCTTCACTGCTTTCTTGAGGGCGTCGATTGTGTCGCGGCGCGCGTTGCGCACGGATACCTTCGCTGTCTCGGCCTCNGCCTTGCATTGCTTCACGAGTGCCTTGCGTCGGTCTTCGGTCAAGGGGGGGATCGAGAGGCGTATCACTTCNCCGTTGTTCTCCGGCATGATGCCGAGGTCGGAGTTGATGATGGCTTTCTCTATCTCTTTGAACATTGACTTCTCCCAGGGTGTGATGGCTATCGTGCGCGCATCGGGCACACTGATNTTGGCCACATTCGAGATGGGGGCCATCGATCCGTAGTAGTTTACCCTGATAGGATCGAGCAGACGGGCCGACGCCTTGCCGGCGCGGATATGCGANAGGGTGTCGTCGAGGTATTCAAGCGCGAGCTGCATCGATTCCTCTGCGTTCTGGAGGTGTTCTTTGAGTTCCATATTTTTTATCTGTTTTTAGTTGTCGGTGTGATGGCTGTCCGGGCCGTTTATTATATGGCGACGCTGATTTAGCAACGCTATGNTTAAGGATGGATGTAGGTGCCGATGTTCTCGCCGGAAAGCATCTTGGCGAGGTTGCCTTCGACGTCCATGTTGAAGACGTAGATCGGCATCCCGTTCTCTTTGCAGAGGGCCGTGGCCGTGAGGTCCATCACCTTGAGGTTGCGCCCGAGCACCTCGTCGTAGCTGATCGTGTCAAACTTCGTCGCCGTCGGGTCTTTCTCGGGATCGGCCGTATAGACTCCATCCACACGCGTCCCTTTGAGCATGACGTCGGCCTCGGTCTCGATGGCGCGCAGCGCCGAGCCGGTGTCGGTCGTGAAGTAGGGATTGCCCGTGCCTCCGCTGATGATGGCCACTTTCCCCTGCTTCATCGCCTCGATGGCGCGCCATTTGGAGTAGGGNTCCCCTATCGGAAACATCCCGATGGCCGTCAGCACGACAGCCCCCTGGCCGATGGCTTCGAGGGCCGAACTGAGAGCGAGTGAATTGATGACCGTAGCGAGCATTCCCATCTGGTCCCCCTTCACTCGGTCGAATCCTTTCGAGGCGCCGCTCAGGCCGCGGAAGATGTTGCCGCCACCTATTACTATGGCTACCTCCACACCATTATCGACCGCCTCTTTCACCTGTCGGGCATATGCTTCGAGCCGGCGTGTGTCGATTCCATATCCCTGCTCTCCCATCAGCGATTCGCCGGAGAGTTTGAGTAAGATTCTATTGAATTTCATCTCTTTTTCTATTTTTCCGCAAATATAATAAATATTCGCGAGTCGGCAAAGTGCGCGGGTAGACCTTTGCCCCATGCGCGCGCTTCTTTATTCTTTCCCCCTCTCTTCCACACTCTGTCATNCTCCGACCGGGGCGCCGGCGCGTGGAACATCCGCGCTATTTTCTATTTCCACCCTGTCAATAACTTGTCAATAACTTGGTAAAAAGTAGGCTTNCTCCTGTTAATAACCATCTGTTTTGATGTCAATAAATATGGCAATATCGCGTCAATTTTTCTATGGCTTTAAAATTTGCTTTTTCTATTTTTTTTACTTCCCCCCTTTTTTGTTCTCTCTGTCGACAACCCTGTCTATAACTTCACAGGTTTTTGATAAGGTTTTGGACAGGTTTAGGGCCGAAATCCAAATTATTTCATTAACTTTGCCTTCTCTAATGCAGTGTCAATAACTCTCCTATTTCTTTGATAATGAGCTTAGGCGGTTGTCAATAACTTGTCGAAAAATCTTTGTCGGTTGTCAATTTCGACATATGCAAATTTTTGAGCCTCAAGTTATTGGCAGTTATTGACAGCCTTTATTGTTTTTGTTGATATTGNTTTTTAAATTTTTCTTTTTTAGATTATCTAAATAAATTTATAAAAAATGGAGCAGTCGCAAGTGCAACTCAAAGATGAGATCAAGCGCCTTAAGGAGGAGAAGCGCGCGCTGATCATGGCTCATTATTATACGCGCCCGGAGATTCAGGAAATCGCCGACTTCATTGGCGACTCTCTCGCCCTCGCCCGAAAGGCGGCCGAGACCGATGCTGAGATCATCCTNATGTGCGGTGTCCACTTCATGGGTGAGACCGCCAAGATTCTCTGTCCCGACAAGAAGGTGCTCGTNCCCGACATGGAGGCCGGATGCTCGCTCGCCGATAGCTGCGACCCTGAGGAGTTCGCCGCCTTCGTCGCCNCTCATCCTGACCACACTGTCGTCAGCTATGTCAATACTTCGGCCGCCGTGAAGGCCCATACGGATATCGTCGTCACCTCCGGAAACGCCCGTAAGATNATCGAGTCNCTCCCGGCCGACGAGAAGATTATCTTCGGCCCTGACCGCAACCTCGGCGACTATATCAATCGCACNTGCGGCCGCTCTATGCTNCTTTGGGATGGAGCCTGCCATGTCCATGAGCGTTTCTCCGTGGAGCGTATCCTGGAGATGAAAAGGGAGCATCCCGGCGCCAAGGTCCTCGTGCATCCGGAGTGCCGCAAGCCGCTGCATCTGATCGCCGACAAGGTGGGCTCCACGGCCGCCCTGCTCGATTTCGCCCGCGAGGATGAGGCCACGGAATTTATCGTCGTCACCGAGAGCGGCATCCTTTTCGAGATGCAGCGCAANTGTCCCGGCAAGTCTTTCCTCCCCGCCCCTGCCGAGGATGCGGAATGCCAGTGCAATGAATGTGACTTCATGAAGCTCAATACGCTTGATAAAATCNATAAAGCGTTGCTGAATGAGGCGCCGGAGATTTTTGTTGATCCCGAGGTNGCCGAGCGTGCCGTGCGCCCTATCAACCGTATGCTCGAACTCTCCTGATCTCACCCCCTTTCAGCCGGTAGAAATACTCCGTATATATAATGGACCGCAAGAAGAAAAGTTTGATCGAACTGACCCGCTGCACGACCNCCGAGTATCACCGGATCGATAAGCTGCCGCTGCGCCTGATGGCCGACAATGTGCGGTCGGCCATGAATATCGGCGCCATGCTCCGCACATCCGATGCCTTTCTCGTCCGGGAGATGATCATGGCCGGAATCTCGGCCACACCCCCCTCGGCCGAGATTTCCAAGACGGCTCTCGGAGCGGAGGAGAGTGTGGCATGGCGCCATGTNGATGATGCCGTGGCCGAGGCNCGCCNCCTGAAGGAGGCCGGTGTCTTCATCTCCGTGCTTGAGCAGACCCATAATTCCATCCCCCTGCAGGAGCTGAGTCTCCCCCGCCCCGCCGAGGTCCCCGGNGGATTCCTGCTCGTGGTAGGAAATGAGGTCAACGGTGTCGACCAGCGTATCGTCGACCTCGCCGATACGGCCATAGAGATTCCGATGCACGGCACAAAACATTCTCTCAACGTCAGTGTGTCGGCCGGAATCGCTCTTTGGGAATTTTATCGCCAATTGCATATTTATTTATAAATAATGAAAACTCTTGTCTCTATAATTATCCCCTGTTATAATTGTGAGGCTTGGTTGGAACAGACTCTCATATCCATCTATGCTCAGTCGTTCAAGCGGTGGGTGGTGCTCGCCGTCGATGACGGCAGCNCTGATTCTACCCTTGATATACTGCGGCGCCATGCCGCATCCGACGACCGTATTAAGGTGCTCCGGCAGGAACATGCCGGCGTGTCGGCCGCGCGCAATCTCGCGTTACGCAGTCTCTCTACTCCCTTCGTCTGNTTCGTGGATTCCGACGACCTTATGCCCCGGCGTGCCCTTGAGATGCTCGTCAAGCCNATCATCGGNCATCATGAGGGTGCGGAAATNTCCACNGGCCGCATGGAGGAGTTCTCTACCCTCAAGGAGGCCGCGAAATGGCTCGGGTCCTATGCCCCCGGAAAGAAAACCACCTATATATCGGGCCGGAAGGCTGCCGAGCTCAGTCTCTATCAGCGCAAGGTGATTGCATCTTTATCNGGTAAACTTTATGACAGCTCCCTCTTCAAGGGCATTGAATTTCCGGTAGGNGAGATTTATGAGGATTTGAGNGTGTTCTATCGCCTGGCTTTCCGTTGCGCGAGAATGGCCATAGTCCCTGCGGTGACATATCTCTATCGTCAGCGCCCCGACAGCCAGATCCACACATTCAATCCCGCCCGCCTGAAGGTGCTCGATGTCACTCGCCGCATCCAGGAGTCGGTGGCCCAATATCCCGACCTCCTCGCCGCCGCCCACGACCGCCGNATGGCCGCNGCATTCAATATGCTCGGGCTCCTCCTTAACGACCGTACCCTCCCCGCCGGCCGCCGCAAGGCCGCCATCCTNCAATGCCGCGCCATAATNAAGGCCTTCCGCCANGAGTCTCTGACCGGGCGAAACGTNAGATTGAAAAATCGTATCGGGGCCGCCGCCGCCACGCTCCTCCCGATGAGGATGCTCGATGTCATCCTGAAGCATCAGTATAAGAAATGACGATTCCCCCCGATAAGAAAAGCCGGAGCCCGCGCGGGCTCCGGCTTTTCTTATCGGGNGNTCTGTCAGTNGNTGTCAGGCGTAGGAATGCAGGCCNGGNAGCAGATAGTTGGCTCCGAAGTATGTGAAGGCCACACTCAGTATGGCTAAAAGAAGATAGATATGCAGTGTCTTCGGTCGGCGGAAGCATCTCAGGCGNGCCGATCCCCAGTGCATCGGAAGNGCATAGATAAGCCAGGTGACGAGTGCGCAGGTCTCTTTCGGGTCCCACCCCCAGTAACGTCCCCANGATTGGTTGGCCCAGACTGCGCCGATGAATATCCCGGCCCCGAGCAGACATACCGCCGGGGTGAGTATCAGGCGGTTTATCACCGATATCCTCTCTTTTCGCTGCTGAGAACGACAGCATAACGCCACCCCCGACAGCAATGCCATTAGCATGAAGAGTGTATAGGATATCATCACCAGCAGCACATGGATCGACAGCAGCGGACTCGACAGCACCGGCATCAGCATCCCGATGCGCGGTGTCCTCCCCCCCATGGCCGCCACTAAGAGCGCGATGCCCCCCACGGCCAGCAGACAACCCTTGACCGTCGGTTCTTTTCTGACGGCGCAGGCCCCCGCCATGGCCACTAACCCTGTGAAAAGCATCGTCTCGGGACCGTTGGAGAGGGGGATATGCCCGCTTATCCACCATAGTGTCCCCATGATGGCTCCTATATATATAAGGAGTATCCACGCCGCCGTTGCTCCGAATATTCTCCCCGCTGCCGACATCCTCCTGTCGGATCCGAGTGAGATGATCAGGAGTATCATCCCGCATATGAGGGCCGCAGCGGCCGCCGGGGCCGGTCGGGCATATCTGTTGTAGACTCTCTCCGCTTTCATCTTCCCGTCGGACGGGAGCGCGCCTGCTCCGGCATATCTCCTTTGCCCCGCTATCAGGGAATCCAGCCGGGTGTCGGCCTCTATGTTTCTTCCGGCGAGCAGGAGTCCTTTCAGCCGCGGCATGGTCGTCTGCATGAATTTCCATTGTTCGAGATCCATTCCCGAGGGACGACGTCCCGTCAGCGACAGCCACTCCATATTTCCGGCCACGCTTTTATACGGATATATCCTGAAGGCCTCCCCTGTGCCGAGCCATTGGATAAGCCCTGTAGCCGCGACAATCTTTTTCTCTCTTTTGGTGGTGGGATTATCGGGCAGATGTGCCGCTTCCGGAAACTCCCGGAGATAATCGCGATGCCATTCGTCAAAATAGAAGAGCCAGCCCGCGAGCACCTGCTCGGGCGTCATCCCCTTGTAGCTCTCGCTCCCGTAAAGGCTTATGGTGACATCCCGCGCCATCGTCTGCATCGGGCAGATGCGGTCGTTCCAGTAGACGTAGACTTTTCCGAAATTCGCGGCCAAGGGGCGTTGCATCGTGTGCGGCATGGCGGCTTCGGTTGTGCCGCAGGCGCTGATTGCGAGTATTATCAAGGCCGGCCCTCTCCTCATTTTGCGCAGCAGGGAGCGCCATGGTGTATCTCTCTGAAAGAAGAATCCTATCATTCCGAGCCCCAGCAGC
Organism: Bacteroides sp.; assembly: GCA_014801595.1. Taxonomy (GTDB): domain Bacteria; phylum Bacteroidota; class Bacteroidia; order Bacteroidales; family Muribaculaceae; genus Lepagella. The sequence continues at coordinate 5,788 of JAAVDV010000018.1, read as the reverse complement.
GCATATCCGGTGTAGGTTATCCCAATCCCCCACGGGTCATGGCTGATGGAGATTGTCGATGTGTCCCCGCCGATTCCGGTCTGATAGAATCTCCAGCCACGATATTCCCCCACATTATTCATGGATATGGTCAGAAGCTCCCCCCCTATATCGAGACGGCTTCTGAAATCCATGGGGGTCGTCGTGCCGGGATAGTATTCGATTTCGGTCATATCCAGACTGATGGAGAAGGGCATCCTCCCCTCTCCCGGCCCGGATGTCACCTCGAATCGGTCGGTCGGGTTTTCCCCCGTGTGCAGCGTGACTCGCCCCTGCACTCCGATGAAATGAGTGACAATTGCCCCGGCCAATATAATGACCAGGGCAATGTGTATTAGCAGTGTGAATGGTTTCCAAATCATATGGCATCCACGAATTTTATGACTGCGTCACGGTCGGCCTTCGGCAGCGCGCGGAATTTCTCAATCGAATAGCGCGCGTCGCTCTGCGGGGAGAAGCCGTGCCACATGATGGCTTCCATCGTTGTCCGCGCGCGGCAGTCGTGCAGGCGGTCGGCCGTCGGACTGCCGGTGATTTTCTGATGCAGCCCGCGTCCCCATAGTGGAGTGGTCCTACACCATCCTCCGCGTATGTCGTTTGCCATCAGAAGTTTGTGCTGCACCATGTCGGTATATGGCCATATCTTCTGATAGGGGAAGCGGGGCAGCTCGTTGCCTTTGAAGAATTTGGCGGGGTCAACAATGTTGTCAGGTCCCGTGGTCCAGCTCGGACGATGACAATAGTCGCAGCCTATCTCGGCAAAGAGCTCGCGTCCGCGGATGACATCCGGGTCATCCACATCGCGCACGGCAGGCACTGCCAGACCTCGGTGCCACACCATCAGGTCGGTATATTCATCATCCGTCATCTCGACATCGAGTTCTTTGTCGGTGAGATAGGCCATGATGCGCTCTTCGAGGGTGCCTGTCCAATAGGATGGATGTTTCCGCTCCGGATCCATACGGCTGATATATTGCTCGAATCCGGCCTGCACCTCGGGGTCTTTCGATGAGTAGAGGGCGTAGGTCCCCGCTCCGTCGAGATAATGGTAGCGGCGGTCGGAACGCGTGACGTTGGTGATGTTCCAGATGGCGTTCGCCCCCGCCGCATCCTGTAGCGGACCGCGTGAGAGAGCGTAAGTGAAGCGGCGCGCATATCCCGTGCCATCCCCCTGGAGGGAGTTGGCATACATCGACTGCCACTCCCCGTTGCCGTAGAATGCCGGATTGAAGCCGTTGACCATGAATCCGTCACGCTCCTCAAGCCGGTATTGCGCGAGCAGATCCTCTTCGGTGATGGCGTCGAGAAGGCCTGTGCCGTAGATTCCTATGGTCGATTCGAGTTTCACTTCATAGGCCCCCGGGAGCTGATAACCTTGGTTGACGACGTATATGGCGTCCGTCGGCATCATGACCTCCGGATATTGCAGCTCATATGTCTCACCGTCGGCGAAGGTGTTGTGCCAGTCATCGACTGCGTTTATCCAATGCACCTTGATTTTCGACTCGTCGACCGGGGCCTTGAAGGGGGCCACGGCGTGGCTCTGCGGCATTCCGGCCAGCCAGCTCACATAGCCCTGCGTCGCGGGATCGTAGACCACGAGCAGACAGCCGTTGCCTATCTCATTGGTGTTGAAGCTCCCCTCGGGCACTCTCGTGCCATGTCCGTAGTTCGGATGGCAGTGGGTGCAGGAGGTGCGGATATATACCGGGCCGAGACCGCCGCGCACCCCGTCGCGGTTTGCCATGAAGGGCTTCTCGAAGAGGGCCTCGCCATTCTTGAAGCTCTGATAGAGGCCGGCTCTCTCCACAGCCGGCGCCGGCTGTTCATATGCGTTCGTGGTGCTGAGCAGTGTCGTGCCCAGCTCTCCTCCGGCATAGTACCATTCAGGCAGCTCCGCCACCTGATTCCTATCCTCATCCGTTATCTTTTCATCGGAACAGGCCCCCGCCGCCAGCATCAGCGCCAGCGACGGGAGGTAATACAAGTATCTAAAATTCATAACTGCTTTAAAGAGCATGGTGATGGATTAAGGTTCGGTTTATCTTCCTGCGACAATGGCCATTGCCCCTTCGAGAGCCTCCACAAGCGTGGAGCCTGCGGCCTCCATGGCCGCCTCGCTCTCGGCCCCTGTGGCATATTTGGCGAAGGGCTCCCGGATCTGTTCGATCGCTGCGATGGCATCATCGATGGCGCGGCGCACGGCTGCGTCCGTATCGTTGTCGACACTCTTCACGTAGTCGCTCACCGAGCTGCCGCGTGTGCCGAGATAGGCGTTCTTTATCGAGCGGATATTGTCGGCGAAGTCTTCGATGGAGTTCAGTGAATAGGGGGATTCGATGTAGTTCTTATCCTCTGTCGTCGAGCCCATGTGCGGACGTCCGATCTTGGTGTTGCCGACCTCGTCGGCGATGTCGATGCAACCCTGCAGTATCTCCTCTGCGGCCTCCTGATAGGTCTTGAAGCGTGAGCCGGGGCTTCCGGCGTTCTTCATCTCCCAGCCGTAGGTCTCGCCATAGTCGAGCTCGGCCTCGTCGAGTATCTCCTGTTTGCGTTCGCTGAGGTTATCGGTGCCTGCCCAGCAGGCCTCCAGGCATACACACTGTTGGCAGAGGTCGTCGGCCACGGCCACGAGATACTCCAGTTCCTCGGGAGTATAGGCCGTTGAATGCACGAGTGAGGTATTCTCATCCTCGCTTAGCTCGAAAAGCATATATTCCACCGCGTGGAAGCCGATAAGGCCGTAGCCGCCGTTATTCTCGAGCGACCATGGGTTGCCGTTGCGAATCTGCACAAGCAGATTCTCCATCGCGGCCTTGTCGAGGGGCCAGGAGTCGATGTGGGGGTCGATGTTATGGTTGGCCGCCGGGCCGAAAAGGAAAGCCTCGCTCAGCTCCCAGCTCTTGCGCGCCTGTTTCCATGCCTCCCCGGCCTTCCTGATGTCGGCGGTTGTCAGGTTTCCTTGTGCGAAATTATCCTGCATCGTGTGGCAGAGGTCACACATCTCTATGGCCGCGTCGGCCATGGCCTCATACGTGGGCAGCACCGTGTAATCGACATAATCGCGTGTGGCCGCTTGCAGACTTTTCTCCTTGGCCGACATGTTGTCGTCGCCGACAGAGTCATTCTTGTCATCGCTGCAGCTCGCTGCCATCAGGCCTACGAGTCCGGCGAGAAGATAGGTTTTCAGTTTCATATTGTGTATAGGTGTTGATGATTCTCTTGATATCGGAGGTATGATTACTTGAACCATCCGACGTAGGCTATCCCGAGATTGATGGCCGGTTCGTTGTTATATTTCTTTCCGAGTATGCCGTATGTGTAGTCGGCTTTGACGATAATCTGCGGAATCGGCAGCCAGTTTATTCCGGCGGAAATCTTATGTCGGCCACACCATCCGAGCGGTGTGGAACTCTCCATCTTCGCCATCGAATCATAGTAATCGTATCTGCCGAAGACATAGAATTTCCGGTTGTTTTTCTGCATCTTCGGAATAAGGCCGAAGATGTCGTAGCCCGCTTCTATTCCGGCCGCTACGGCGTCGGATGCCACCTCCTGACGTTTCGACGTGGAGTTTTTCGACATCGAGATGTTGAATTTGCTGATGTGGGCCGCATCCCCGAGATGTCCCCAATCCGCGCTCCCCCTGACGAGCCAGTTATAGCCCTCATATTTCATGTCGACCGAGAGGATGGTGACCGTTCCCCGGATACCGTCATTCTTTTCGGATGTCGTGGGATATAGTGTGTTGCGGAAAGAATTGCCTACATATCCGCTCAATCCTATACGCAGCCCCTTGACACTGTAGTTGTCTACACGTCCGGCGAAGGCGTAGTTGTTGGCGATCTTGAATTCGAAGGGTGAGGCGGAGCCGTCATGAATCCAGGTCTGATTGCCGAAGCGTTCGGAATCAAGTCCGGGCAGGAACATCGCGAAGTATCCCCAGTCTCCGGCGCGTCCGCTCAGCGATATGCCGATCTCATGCCATGTGCATGGCATGATGGTGTTCTCCCCCTCCGGACGATAGACCCCGAAGAACTGGTTGGGTTCGTGATGGGCGTTGGTAGCGCCGACCGGCACCACCTGCATGCCTGCCCGGAGCTTCAGCTGCGGGAAGAATTCTTTCTGGATATAGAATTGCTCCAGAGCCACCTCACCTCCGCGCTCCACTTCCGTTTCATATTCTCCGGCCTCTTCGGTCTCGATCTCCACGGCTGATTCCAGTCCCCCATGCTCGAACTCTATTTCTGAGGCGAACGACCAACCTTTTCCGAAGTCATAGCCGAGATATATCACGACGTGGGGCAGGTCAAAACGTCCGTGGCTGCTGCCGGCATATCGTTCCGGCTCGGTGTAGCGCAGGTAATTGTCGCTGTAGAAGTTTCTCGACATGGCCACCTCGCCATATCCCCCCACATGCAGACGCTCCCATGCGGAGATTTTCCTCTTCGCCGTTGCGAGTGTCACGCTGTCTTCTTGTGTGAACGTCGCCGGCTTCCCCATGTCGCCGTTTTGGGCGTAGGTCACTCCTGACAGCATCAGGGCTAAAGCGGGCATTGCGGTTCGGATCATGGAGGTAGGTTTCATTACAATGAATTTGCAGTTGGTTTACGATTGCAAAATTACCACCGTCGCGCCACCTCCGCAATACTCAAAATTTAGTAATTTTTAACCAAAAAATACTATTCTGCTCCGTTTCGGGCTATATTTTCCCCTGTTGTATATATTTCCATACTCGTTTTTGAGTAGTTGCCGTCAAAAAAAGTCCGGCGGAGCCTCCCTGAGGAGACCCCGCCGGACTCGGACATATCGGTACAAAATCAATCTTAGCCTATTTCCAAAGTATCTTTTTGCCGTCGCGGATATAAATGTTTCCGACAACCGGCACCGTCACGCGACGACCGAGAATATCGTAGATTGCTATCGTTTCTTCATCAGTCGATGGCGCAGACACACCTGCCCAGAATCTATCATTCTCATATAGTACACCGAGTTTATCATCGGTGACACGGACAGGAGTGTAGTCCCTGAAGTTCAGACCCGTTACCCTTATGATCATCTGTGGACAAGGCAATAGACCGCTTGTGTTTCCGACCCCTTCAATGGTCTTGAACACCTCTCGGTTAAACCCTGTGCCCGTCTCGAAATCCTGGATACAATAACTTTCCCCATTGAAATCGAACGTGGAGGTGTTCATGATTTCAAAGTCATAAAGCTCACCGTAATCGCCGACTCCGTTGCCGAAGCAGGGGGTCACGAACCTGTCACGCGGTTCCAACGAGAAATCGTATAAGAGCACATCTCCAGTCAAATTCCCGGATTTATCCCACACTTCGATATGGGCTCCCGGGAGTGTTTCCTCATCCTGGCCAGGCACATATAGATAGACCTTCTGTGCATACTCACGCATAAGTGCCAGCGGCTTGTCCTCCCCGTCGCAGAAGACAGCGTACAGCTGCCCGCCGACAGCCTTGACGCCGTCGAAATGGTACCCGTATAGTACCCTTGATTCTTCGGGATAACCGCCGAGAGCCAGATAGTAATCCCACGTTCTTCCCTCGCATACGGTCTTGCCGTACGGAGAGACACGCGCCAACAAATTCTTATCTTCATACAGGATACCGCCATCTGCATCGGTTACGCGAAGAAGATGGAAAATGCTCTTGAACATTCCACTTGAATAGTTGGCGATCTGGGGATAAGGTAGGAGTCCGCTGACATTGCCGGCTCCTTCGATAGCCTTGAAATC
>JAAVDV010000017.1 GCA_014801595.1 Bacteroides sp. | reverse complement strand
ATATTGGCCACGGCATAAATCCTATACAGACCGAAGGGAAGATTATCGAGTGAAAAAGTAGCTTTGGCAGTGGTGGTTTCATCTGTGTGAGCCTCGTTACCGTCCAGATGATCATTATCTTGATTCACGTTGTATTCCCCTACAGTATAGGTGAATCTACTGTCCGGGTCAGTGCTGTCGCTGCTGTAGCATTTGAAAAGGTTTCCATCCGTGGTATATACGAGCACAGATAGGACTCTGATGTTGTTCATTGCATCNCCGTCGGTTCTTGTAGATCCCAGAGCTGCTGACGTAATCGGAGTGAACGTGACGGTGGCCGATAAGGTTCCCTCTCCCTCCGGAATCTCACCGTCATAATAAAGCAAGTCATCGGTGCATGANCCTGTCAGAATGACTAACGTCGCGATAATNAAATATAATGATTTATATAATATCGATTTCATTTCTCAATAGGTTATCGNTTTTTNTCCGTTGATATATATCGGATTATTCCTCTATGGAATGACATTGATTCTGCATATTCCGGTGATGTCACCACATTTTACCGTTATATCGGTAGTTCCTGTGGTCAAGGCGGTGATGAGACCGTCAGAGTCAACCGAGGCNACTTGAGTGTTTGAAGAACTCCATTCAAGGGTCCTGTCCGTTACATCATCGGGTTCCACCGTCACNCCAAGCGATATGGTATCTCCCACATGAAGAGTTAACTCCTGTGTCTCAAGTTCTATCCCGGTCGCAGGGATAATGAAGCCGAACGAAGGGTTCAGGTTGACGGCGGTATAGGGGAAAACNGTCACCTCCACATCGAGAGTCTCACCCTTGAACGTCANATTGATGACGGTGTGGGTGTTGCGCGGCATACGCGGCAGGTTCGGCAACGCCACCGGGCCGAAAGGACGCTCCAATCCGTTGCTTACGGCTGTCCCGGACAGATAGAATGTTTCATCGGGCGATTCAAGGAAATATTCCAACGGCGTATAGGTGGCCGAAAGGGTGGTATTGTCCGTCAATCCCTTTATCCCGAAATCGACCGGGTTAAATGTATATGGTTTTGTAATGGTTGCTGCAGGTGTCGTGAAGGAGGTTATCAAACGTCCGTTGAGGGGATTGNTGGAGNNGTCAAATTTNCCCGGATTATAGATGGTGTTATGCGGGAANAACCATTCCCTGTCGGCCATGCCTGNGATTGAAAGTTCGGTTATTCTCAACCCGNGGTCGCCGAATACCGATTCCGGNTCGGAAGTCACCGTGAATGAGAATTTGGAGGCCGCTCTGGTNATGAAGAGATTTGCCTCATCCTTCACTTCGGCTCCGGCTNCGGCNTCCTTCACACGAATATCGAAAATCTCGCTCATGGGAATATAGCGTCCCGATTCATCGGTGTTCACGATATAGGGGTGGCCTTCGGGAGAGCTGAGGAGAAGATTGNCGATATCNGATGGAAGAGGATGGTCCTGTCTTATGGNAGCNATCCGCGCAATATTATCCGCACCGAGAGAATTCTCATTTCCGATCAGATAGACACGTTTCTTCTCTCCACCAATAACNTNATAATGATAGNCTTTTGAATCATTCCATATCCGNTCATNTTCCGGAAATCTGATNAAATCATTCTGTTCCACAATATTGTCGGCATCCGGACGCACGATTACGATTCGTAGACTCTCGATNCCCTCCCGGATATCGGNAGGGTTTTNGAAATCCACCGCGTCGGCGCGGGTGTCGCTCCCGTTGATGCGGGNCCCGCCACCGTTGACCGACATCCGGAGGATAAGTTCCACCCTCCCTTCNCCGGCNGCCTCATCCGGGTAGGGTTCCNCCTCACGGCTNCATGAGCACCATAGCAGAAGCAGGANAGCGGTTAATGTATGTGTAATGGCTGTAGGTTTCATTTTATGAATTTGGAAAGAGATCTTGTCATGACGTAATCCATGACGGGGTTGATCAGAACTCGGAGATATTGTTTATGCGNACGATCCAGTCATTGACTACAATCCGGGTGCGCAGCCACACGCCGTCGCCGGTAAGGAAGAACGTGATATTCCAGCGGTTCTCGCGGTCGAGAAACTCNTGTGCCGGCATCGAACTGTAGCGTTCACCCTTNTAGAGCATCAGAAGGTTGATGAGCGGGATNCGCACCACCTCTNCGCCGTCCGACTTGCGGGTGATGAGGAGTGTCGTAGGATTTCCCTTGACGAGGCGGGATATGGAGAGTTCGGCATAAGCCACTGTGGCAGGCTCATCGGAGTCGAGCACACCCATCTCGGCGTTNCCNNGTGNCCAGGGNNANTANGTNGTNNNNGCTNNNGGGANNATGNCGTTNNNNTAGTTNANNANNGTATTGTCGGNGNTGATGNTGAANTCNAANTCNGCNNCATCCGTCGGGGTGCCGTTCTCGTTGGCGAGCAGGATGCGGATGTCGTTGGTATCCTTCATCATATAGACAGTGGCGTCGGTGTAAGTCGTGCCGGCCCCCGGCTGCGGAATCTCAAGGTCGAGCGAGCCGTAGAANAGATGATGCAGNGCGTGACCCTCCGGATAGGTGAGCAAGTCGCTGTTCAGCCTGACTTGGAGATCCTGNATNGGGGTGGTCTCCGGGTCGGAGGTGAAGCTGAAAGATGCTTCGGCACAATCCATGCCTCCGTAGGCGAGCATNCTGTATTTGCCCGCCGGCAGATCGATGGTCATGCGCCAATCCTCGTCGGCTGTCTGCGGCCGGGCGGCNGTANGTGTNCGGAGGTAGTTGCCNGCATTGTCATAGATGAGNAGGGTCAGACAGTCCACCTGTGACGGGAATGCNTTGGCGAACTCCATATTGTAGTCATAGACGAAGCGGAGCCTTGCTCCCGTAGGGCAGGGCTGAAGGTCCTCATGCAGGCGGTCGCAGGATGCGGCCGGAATGCAAAGCAGGGTGATGAGCATGGCTGCAAGGCCTGTTATGGATGCTTTGAATGGTCTCATTCTTATGGAGTATTTTTTATGGCGGCGTAGCGAGGGGCCGCTGTCGGTTCATATTGGTGAGACGCACGGGTAATCAGCCCGTACGTCCCTTGGAGGGGGATCCTGCCGGGCTATACCGGAGCACACCCGGCAGGATTATCGTGTAGGGATCTATTGATTACCAGAACTCGATGTAATTGAAGCGAACGACCCAGGGAACGACCTGTACGCTCACCGTCAGGTAGAGGTCCGACTTCTCGTCGGGGGTGTCGGGTGTCGGGGGTTCGGGGTCATTCTGCGGGATTCGGGGATGACCGAGCACGTTGAGACGGGTGACGGCGAGTTTATAGACGTTGTTTCGCACGACGGCAAACTCCATGGGGGCCATCACACCGTTCTNGCCATTGTCGTTGTGGCGGTTCCAGTAGTAATAGTAGCAGTAATANCCCCAGCCATCGGTGGAATCGCCATACTTCTCATAGATGGTGAATGTCGCGTTGACGACGGCATCGCGGAATGCCACCCAACCGGCACCGGATGTGGTTTTTTGGTCCCATTTAGCCCAGAGCGCGTTGGGTGATGTCGGGTCGACAGGGTAGAGAAGGTCGCCGTCGGCATTCTTCTCGTCATCTTTGAAAATCACGTCACCGTCGGCATTCTTGATTTCGCCGACACCACCGGTGCCGTAGACAGCCTTGAAGAGTGTGGCTGAGCGATCGAGGGTCTGATCCTGACCCTTGGTCTCGTCAAATCCGGCGGCTGCAAGGGCGGCTGCCTGCACATGTTCCCAGCCGCAATAGAGTTTTCCGGAGAAGAGATAGAGCACCGGGCCGTTGCTGTTGGAGTTGAGTGCCTCCTTCAGCGCGATGTCCCACTTGTCCTCACTGAGTTCGAGCGCGTCGCCGGCCGCAAGCTTGGCCTTGAATACGACACCGGTCGACCAGCCGTTGACCTGATTGACGTTATCACCGGGGATAGTGTTCTCAGTCACGTAACGCCAGCGGTTGTAGAACCCTGTGCCGTCGGCGGGATAATTACCGTTTTTGTTGGCCGTGACATCCTCCACTCGTGTGGTGAACCACACGTTGCCTTGTGCGGGTGAAGCCACCTGTCCCTCCTCCGTGAAGAAGGGGTAATAGAAGTAAGTATTGAAGCCGGATGAAAGAGCCGCTACCTTCTTATCGGCGTAGGGGGAGACAACGTAGTTGCCGGGAGTGCCGGTTGTCAAACCCTCGGTATTCTGGAACCAGGGTTTCTCGGCTCCGAGGAGTGTGGCATTGTTGTCAAGGCCATTGGCGGATACACGACCGAAATAGTATTCCGCATTGAGCATGTTGACCAGGCTCATGTTGATGATCTTGGCCTTCACCAGAGTGTGAGATACCCCTTCGCCGTCGGTCGTCGTCATCACGGAATAGGTGAAAGGCTCTCCGGAGATACCGTTGCCGTTAAACACGCCGTCATCCTCCGTCATCTGCGAACCGTCGCGGAAGTCGAAGCGGGCAGCCATGCGGTGTACGTTGATCGCACCGGCATTATTGAGGTTGTCGACCTCGTTGTCGGTGCCCTCGTTGTTCATGCCGGAGAGATCGAATGGATTGGTCTCCGTCGTATAGAAGTTCCATGCATCGAGAGATGCGGGGAATGCGCGGGTGGCCATGCTGACGTTGGTCATCAGGAACGCCTCGGAAGTCCATAGTCCCGCGTCAGTCGCGGATGCAAGCTGATATGTCCAGTTAAGCCAATCGGAGGTTTCAGCCGATGAGAGGCCCTTTACGGCAGTCACCAGGTCGTTGGAGGGGTTGCAGTAGAGGAAAACGTTCACCTTGGGATTTGTCTGGGTCGAGGGGAGTGTGCCGTAATAATCGGCGATCTCGGTCTTCTCGAACTTCGCGGTGGCCTGATAGATAGTCTTGTCGGCACTGATTCCCATCTTCTCGTTCTCGACGGTCGAGGCCGCGATGAACTCATTATTCGTGTCGGTCAGCACGAGCAGCACGCGCTTGATGTTGTTCTCCTCATCGGTGCCGGTCTCTACTCCGGTGTTACTGGAATTGTCGCCATTGGTATAGCTTCGGGTGTTGTCCTTGTTGACCGGAGAAAAGTTGACGGTCATGTAGACACCTTCCCCCTCGCCGTAGTTGGCATCTGACCCTCCCTGTTCGGGAAAGTCATCGTTGGAGCAGGCTGTGAGCAAAGGAATCGCCGCCAGCGTCCAGAGGATTTTTTTGAAGTTTGCCATAACTGAAAATGTTTGGTCAGGAAAAATTAGATTGTTTTGATTAGATTTCCATATCAGAGAATCCGCACGGCCCCCTTGAAGTTGCGGAAGCGCGAGATCTCGTCGAGGGCGCCTTGGGCCTCGGGGATACCGGCGCGGCGGGCATTCCGCAGCAGCTCCTCGGCTTTGTCGAGGTCACCGGTCTTGAGGGCGAGTATGCCGCGTGCGTATTCCGCCTCCGGAGAGTCGCCGGCGCGGCCGAGATAGCGTTCGGCCTCGGCGTAGTTGCCACGGTTCATCGCCGAGTTGGCTGCGTTGAGGTTGGCCGTCAGATTATCCGGGAAGAGGCGCGCCGCCATCTCGAATGCCTCGTCATATTCCGCGCTCCCCGGCTCGCAGCTGTTGGCGAGGAGGAAGAGCTCGTTCAGACTGAGATTGCGCGGATTCGTGCGGAGCACCCGGCGAATCTCCTCCACATCGTAGTATCGGCGAATCTTGTAGGTGATACGATAATCGGTGTGGCGCAGCGAGGGGTAGACGTTGGCAAGGAGGAAGGGGTATTGCTCCGGGAATTTCTGACGGAAAATATCGTTGCGCTTTTCGGGCGACACGCTCTTGTCGTCGATAAAGCGGAGCATCTCCTCCTTATTGTCGATGGAGCTTGCGGCGATCCACTCGCGCAGACCCTCCCAATCCTCCGGCACGGAGGATGTATGGTAGATAGAGGCGGGGAAGGTGGCGTTCTTCATCACATAGTCCTTCACCGCTTCGGTTCTCCCTTTGGCGAGTCTGACGTTGTTGGCGTAGCTGCCCTCCGGGGAGGCATAGCCGGTGAGGAAGATACCCTCCACCGTGGCGTCGCTGTTATCGCGCACGGCGTTGACGGTGCGCAGGATCGTGTCGAGCTCGGCATGGTTGCCGGCATAGCTCCAGTCGATTTCCGTGCGGTTCACCTTGAAAATCACATTCGCCCTTCCGCTGAGGTTGAAAATCTTCTCCGCGGAGTCGAGTGGGGCCACATAATGGTAGTCGAGCGAAGGAACCAGCGGGCGATAGTTGAGTTCGGCAATCGGGGTCAGTCCCTCTTTCGGGGGCTTGCAGTTGCAGATAGTCGCCGTGTCGGCCTTGATGATAATCTGCGACTCCTCGAAATCCGGTGTATAGGGGATAGTGGCGGAGTAGACCACCGGCACATCCTTTCCGGCGCGCGAGAGTGTCAGCGGCGTGGCCTTGCCGTTGCGCACTTCGTCATACCATGCCCTTTTGCCGGCGATCCTCACCGCNGGCATCAGGATAGAGTCGGTGGCGGAGACAAGGCATGGCGTGAGAGTCACGACGTCGTCGCCCTTCAGCCGGTAGGCCTTCGGGTCGACAGTCATGTTCAGGGTGAGCATATCGTCGCCCTTGTTGACACTCATCTCAGATATATGGAGCTTACCGGTGTTTGATTCGGCAGTGGCCGTCAGTCCCGACAGGAGGGCGGCGACGGCTAATATTATCGTTTTCATAACTAACTGGTGGTCGTGTTCAGAAGAGATAGACAATGTTGACTGCGGCTTTGGTAGGCCCGTAATAGTTGTGATGGCGTCCGGAGGAGAGCTTCGTGCCGCATTCCGCGCAGGGATATGAATCGAATCGGGTATATGCCCAGCCGATACCTATCTCAGCCTCTATATTCCAATGGCGGTGAACAGCCCAGGCATAACCGTAGGCTATGCCGGCGCCGACGGCCCATCCTTCGTAGCGGCGGTCCTTCAGTTTTCCGAAATCCGTGCCGAGGAAATTGAATCCGTGCGGGATATTCCCGACATTGTATTCCCCACCGAGAGCGTGCACTCCGAGGAAGTGACCCTGGAAACGATGGCAGAACCAGTAGCGGGCCTCCGGCTGAGCGAGCCAGTGGCGCCATTTGTGCCCGCGAAGACTCCATAGATTAAGCTGCCCCGACAGATCCAGACTCCATTTGGGCGCGAGTCCGATTTCCACTCCGAGGTTGGGGGAGAGAGCGGCATCGCTTATGAGGTTGGTCTTTATGCCTACCTCCTGCGCTCCGGCATATCGGAGCCCTGCGAAGGCAAGGATTATAAGAGTAAGTATCAGTCTTCTCATATATTTAGTGTTATAGTGTATTCTGTTATTGTTGCGGTTTTTGTAAGGCACTCCCGGCACTTGTATTGTCGCAGTCGTCTGCACCACTGTCTTCACGACTGGAGTGCAGACTTTCCTGAGCTAAATTAAACTACATAATCTTACCTATTCATTAATGTAGTTGTGAGATTTGTACGATTCGTTTCTGCGGCAATCCGGAAGGGGCTGACCATGGATGGAGTTGCCCTTTCCAATGTCGAAAGGTGTTGAGTTATACGGCCCTTACATCGTTTCCTGTATCCCCGATGGATTACATTCTCTTTATAAGAGAAGTATACGATGGTTAAAGAGTTGATAACCATGATTATAAGTCTGATATATCGGGTCTGAGACCCGAAAAATATGGTTATTGCATATCTACATTCGCAAGGATGTGGAAGACAGAATGACAAGTGATATCAAAAATTTTACTAATAATTTGGATGTTTGATGATATTATATTAACTTTGCCGTCGAATTATACTTCTCTTATAAAGAGAAATACATTAGAAATCAGCAATTTGTAAATTGCANCANCTTAGACCAGATTTATCAGCTTGTTGTTNGCCTCATCGACCTCCGANGTGTCGAGACTGGCGAGATAGATACGNGTGGTTTTTTCCGATTCGTGCCCCATGGCCTCTGATATGACGGCCAGAGGNATGCTCTGGCTTTTAGCGATTGAGGCCCATGTATGGCGGGCCACATAGCTTGTCAGCGGAGCCGACAGGCCGAGTGCCTGTCCGATTTTTCTGAGGTGGCGGTTGATTCTGTGGGCGGTGGTCAGGTACTGCCGGCGCATATTGCCCCCCGGATCCTTGATTAGGGGAAGCAGGAATGGAGAATCCGCCTCGGAATATCTGTCGACGATTCTCTGCATCGCCTCCTCCCAGCGTATTGTGATTGTCTGGCCCGTCTTATGCCGGCGATAGGTGAGCGCGCCGTCATGCAGATCGGCGGGGCGGAGGTAGGCTATGTCGATCATCGACATTCCGCGCGTGTAGAATGAAAACATGAATATGTCGCGCGCCAAGGCTGTCATCGGCGAGGCCGATAGATCAGCCTCCTTGATGCGCCTGATGTCGCGGAGCGAGATGGCGCGTTTCACCGTGCGCTCCACCCCCGTATATACCCTGCGGAATGGGAATCGCTGCGCGGTGACTCCTCCATCCACCGCCCGATTGTAGATGGCCCTCAGGGCGCGCATGTAGAAGGATATCGAGTTCGGTCGGATTCCGAGAGCGCTGAGATAGGTCTCGTAGGCGCCCATCATCGCGGAGTCGAAGGCATCGAGCTCCACGTCGTTGCCATGAGTGAAGCGGCGGAAGCTGTTGACGGCTGTGGTGTAGCGTTCGGCGGTGCGGGTGCGTCCGCAGGTGTCCAATACGCCGATGACCGACCGGGCGAAGGCGAGGAACCCGGTATTCGTGGATTCTTTCCCGGATCTCTTTTTGCGTTTCCCCTCCCGGGCGGGGTGTCGTGTGGTTGTAGCCATTGTAGTCAGGTTTGTGTGAAGCGAATCAACATCGATTCGTGGAAACGAATTTAATTCAACTTCCCGACCCTGCCAAACTCTCCACTTCTCTCTTCGCGAAATCATCACATACATGTGCGTCATCGGGTCAGCACGGCGACTATTTTTAAATCCGGATGTTGCAGTATCGGGGGAATTTTACTAACTTTGTCGCCCGAACGCGGGATGCCCCTGTTTCCGGGACGCGCATCCCCCCATACACACACCGCTTAAAACAATATTATGATATTCCGACCGAAAACCGAGGATAACGAGGATGAGGATTACTTCAACACCCCTCATCAGCCGGAGGCGCCAAAGCCACCGAAACAACCCTCGCCCACACCGGATGACCCCAAATATTACGATATAGATGATGAATGGGAGCATCTGCGCCCCGCCTCGCGCAATTGGAGATACTGGCTCTGGATTCTTGCAGGCGCGATTATCTGCGCCGCTTTCGTGGCCGTCTATTTCCGTTGGTTCACACCCTATTCCACTCTGGAGACCCAGTATGGATATGTGGAGAAAATCTCCCGCCGGGGCGATCTCTTCAAGACATTCGAAGGGGTCATCATCCCCTATAAAGCCATCAACGACACCGTCGAACCCTATACGGGTGACATCGTCTTCAGTGTGGCGGAGGATCGTGTGGCCGCCACTCTNCTGCGTCTGCAGCAGGCCAACCTCCCCGCGCGCGTCGAGATCGCCCGCTATCACGGAGCTCTCCCTTGGCGCGGCGAAAGCAAGGTCGTAATCGTCGCCGCCGACACGGCCGATGTAACCAAAATCTATCCCGTCACCCTCAATCATCCCCTCATTCCAAACGGAAAGAAATGAAATCCCGCCTGCTCCTCACCGTTATGGTCGCCGCATTGTTGACGGCGACCTTCGATTTATCGGCACATTCCGCCGAGGATGACTTGCGCGCTCCCGGATGTGCCGAGCGGATCGGCTACCACCCCGGAGACACGTTGCTTGTCATCGGGAAGGATGTGAAGAATCTTCCCCCGTTCTGCTTCGCGGGCTGTCCCGATCTCAGGGAGGTGCGCTTCGAGCCGGGCTCGCAATGCCGCTCCATAGGCGACTTCTGCTTCGCGGAATGCACCTCGCTCGAACGTATTCAGCTCCCCGACGCTCTTGATAATCTCGGGGAGGGGGTATTCCGTGAATGCCGTTCGCTCAGGGAACTGAAGATTCCNGCCGGAGTGACGACGCTTCCCAAGGAAATGTGTCATAGATGTGTGTCGTTGCGCAGTGTGTCGTTCCCCTCAAAGCTTCATGCGGTAGGGAGTTTCGCCTTCTCAGGCTGTATGGAGCTTGACGAAATCGCNCTGCCGGCCACTGTCAAGTCGATAGGGAGCAACGCGTTTACGGATTGCCGTGCGCTGACGGATGTCGTCGTCCCCTCCGGAGTGACCTCGCTTGAGAGCTATGCCTTCGCGGGCTGCCGCTCGTTGCGGCGTCTGACCCTCGCGCCGCGAAAGAATATGCTCGGCGAACTGATTGTGGCCGATTGCCCGGAGTTGACGGAGATAATCGAGCTGTCGGCTGTTCCGCCGGCATTCGATTGCGAAAGCTTCCTCTTCGAGCCTGACGATGCCGCCGCTTACTCGCGCTGCACATTGATCGTGAAAGCGGCCGCACTCCCGCTCTATCGGCAGGCGCACGGCTGGAAAATGTTTCCGGTTATGATCGGCATGGAATGACGANCCCTCAAGCGCAGGGGNNGCCCGAAACACGGGGAAAAGAAAAAGGCCGAAATCACTTCGGCCTATATTCTTCAATTAAAACAACAATAACAACTTTTTTCAGAACGCTTATAGCAGTATATCCTGATGGCTTCTCAAGATGTGATTTCTTTTATCAATCTTCTGATTGCCAGAACTTTGCNTCCCTTTAATCAGCTTGAGAAACTCTTTATCATCTCATTTACGATATTATAACAAGGGGTTGCGAAAGATGGTTCATCCATGTTGAAAAATTTTTTTCAAGCGTTCTAAAAATCAGATGAAATCCTCTCCGAAACGCTCCTTGACGTCATTGACCACCTGNCGGATGCGCTGTTCCTCGGATGCCGGACATATAAGCAGGGCGTTGCCCGCNTCGGCCACGATATAGCCGTCGAGTCCGGAGGCCACCACGATTCTGTCGGGGTCGGAGACNGCGAAAAGCGTGTTGTGGCAGTCATGCTGAAGCACCCGGCAATTCTGCGTCACGTTGCCGTTTCCATCATGGGGCGACACTTCATGCAGAGCCTTCCAGCTCCCGACATCGCTCCATCCCAGGTCGACGGTCTCCACATATACATTGCGGGCCTTCTCCATCACGGCATAGTCGATCGAATTGGAGGGGGCTGTCGGGAATACACGGTCGATGAATTCCATCTCCGCCGGCGTGGAATAGCATCCTGCGCCCGCCGCGAACACATCGAGCGTGGCGGGATCATGACGGCGGAAAGCCTCTATAATCGCGCTNGCCTTCCACAGGAACATCCCGGCGTTCCAGAAGAATTCGCCGCTNTCCAGAAATACCTTGGCCAATTCTATATTGGGNTTCTCGGTGAATGATTTCACCTTGAAGAAGTCGGCCTCCCCCTCCACGGCGGCTCCCTGCTGGATGTAGCCGTAGCCGGTCTGCGGCGATGTCGGTTTGATACCCAATGTCAGCAGACGGTCGCCACCCTCCACGAATTCGAAACCCCGGCGCAACGCCTCATGGAAGGCGCGCTCCTTGAGCACGAGATGGTCGGAGGGGAGGGTAACTATCGATGCCTCNGGATCGCGGGCGATTATATGATGGGCCGCCCAGCAGATGCAGGGGGCCGTGTTGCGGCGTGCCGGCTCAAGCAGTATGTTCTCCTCCGGCACCTCCGGAAGCTGCTCGCGTATGGTGGCCGCATAGCGGCGGTTGGTCACGAGCAACACTCTCTCGGCGGGCACGACCTCCAGCACACGGTCAAACGTGGCCTGAAGCAGGCTTCGCCCCGTGCCGAAGAAGTCAAGAAACTGTTTCGGTTTCTCTTCGCGGCTGAAAGGCCAGAATCGTGAGCCTACACCGCCGCACATGATAACGCAGTAACGCATAAATAATCAGACAGTATTTCAGGATGAAAGGAATTGAGTCTCCGGCTCAGGCCTCGGCCTGGGTCTTGAACTGATGTTTGACACCCTCCACGACATTGAGCATGAAATCGCCCAGTTTCTCCGCCTCGCCGATGAGGTCCATGAAGAAGATACCCTCCTGATAGTCGTAGACCTTATTGTTGATGTTGAAGATATTGTCGTCGCGCAGGCGGTCGCGGAAGTTGTTGATTTCTCGCTCTTTGTTGTAGGCCGTGATGATGTTGGCATCCTCGGGGCTCTCCATCTGGCGCAGAATCTCAAGCATATTCTTCATCGCGCTCTGCACCATGTCATACATCTTGTCGATTTCGACCATGACAGGCTCCTCGAATTCCACATGCACCTGATTCTTGCGGTTGAGCGTCTTGGCGATGTTGAAGCAGCTGTCGGCGATGGATTCGATCTCGGATATGATTCTGAGCATGCCGGCCACGCGCATCTTGCCCTCGGGGGAGAGGCGGCCCTCGGCCACACGGTTGAGGAAGTTGGCTATCTCTATCTCCATCCTGTCGGAAATCTCCTCATATTTCTCGATGCGCGAGTAGAGGTTTGTATAATTCTCGTTCTTCTCCTTCAGGTGGATAAGCTCACGCGACATCCCGAGCATTCGCTCCACACGCTCGGCATAGACCAGAATCTCCTTCTGGGCCTGGGTGATGTTGAGCTCCGATGTGCCGAGCATTCCGCGTCCGATGAATTTGAGGGAGAAGTCCTCGTCGGTCTCCTTGTGGCGGGCGGGCATGATCCAGCAGACAATCTTGACATACAGGTTGGTGAACCATATCATGATCAACAGGTTGCAGGCGTTGAAGACGGTCGGGAACATCGCGAGCGCGAATGCCATCGAGGCCTGGGCCTTGGCCGTCAGGCCGCCGGCGGGGGTGAGCAGGGTAGAGTCGGCCATAGCCGATTCTTCGGCGGCGGTGATGGTCATCGGGTTGGTGCCTTCGAGCCATTGGGTTATATCGGCCACGAGAGTGACGAAGGGCACGAAGATTATCAACACTATGATGGATCCGAGGACGTTGAAGAGCACATGGCCCATAGCCGTGCGTTTGGCCGCGAGGTTACCGCTCAGAGAGGCGAGCACGGGGGTGATGGTCGTGCCTATGTTGCCGCCCAGGATGATGGCGCATCCCAATTCATACGTGATCCAGCCCTGCGAACACATGATAAGGGTGATTGCGAACGTAGCCGCCGAACTCTGCGCCACCATCGTCACTATGATGCCGATAAAGAAGAATATCAGCACTGAGCCGTAGCCCATCGAGGTGTATTTCGTCAGGAATTCCAGCATCGAGGGGTTCTCCTGAAGATTTGGCACATAATGCGAGATCAGATCCAGACCCATGAAGAGGAAACAGAATCCTATCAGGAATTCACCCAACGACTTATAGAACGATTTCTTCATGAACAGCATCGGCACGCCTACGGCCAGGAGCAGCACGCTGTAGTCGGATATGCTGACTTCGAATGAGAATGCAGAGATAATCCAGGTCGTCACGGTCGTGCCGACGTTGGCGCCGAAGATGACGGCCATGGCCTGCCCGAGCGACATCAGGCCGGCGTTGACGAAGCTGACCACCATCACCGTCGAGGCCGACGACGACTGGATGAGCGCCGTGATGAGGATACCGGTGATCACACCCGTGACACGGTTCTTGGTCATGATGCCGAGAATATTGCGCAGGCGGTCGCCGGCAACTTTCTGAAGGCCCTCGCTCATCACCTTCATACCGTAGAGGAAGAGGCAGACGGCGCCGAGCAGGCTGAGGAAATCGAATATCGAGTAATTCATAAGGAATGATTAATTCATAGTGGAAATGGTGGGGGAATCACTTCTTTTCCGGTTACACCCTATAAACATTGTATCGGTTTATAAAGTTGTCAGAAGGTATTGCCATATGATTCCCGGTCGAGATTGCGGTAGCCNATGGCTTCGGCGAGGTGGCCGGGCTTTATGTCGGCCGACGCGTCGAGGTCGGCGATCGTGCGGGCCACCCGCAGAATCCTGTCGAAGGCGCGCGCCGACATGCTAAGCCGCTCCATGCGCTCCTTCAGTTTGGCCAGGCCCGNCTCGTCGGGCCACGCGTATTTATGGAGCAGCCGGGAGTTCATCTGCGCGTTGCAGTGGATGCCCGGCTCATCCTTGTAGCGTTCCTGCTGGATTGCCCGGGCGGCCATGACGCGTTCGCGGATTGCGGCCGAGGGCTCGGCCGATTCGCGGGAGGCGAGCTGATCGAATGCCACCGGCTGTATCTCTATCTGCAGGTCGATGCGGTCGAGCAACGGGCCGGAGATACGGTTCATATATTTGGCCACCTGCCCGGGCGCGCACGTGCAGCGTTTCGTCGGGTGTCCGTAGTAGCCGCAGGGGCATGGATTCATCGAGGCCACCAGCATGAACGATGCCGGATAGTCTACAGTGTATTTGGCGCGAGAGACGGTAATCACACGATCCTCTATCGGCTGACGCAGCACCTCCAGCACTGATCGCGGNAACTCGGGAAATTCATCTAAAAACAGGACTCCGTTGTGGGCCAGCGAGATCTCACCCGGCATGGGGTTGACGCCTCCGCCGACGAGCGCCACCGGAGATACCGTATGGTGAGGCGTGCGGAAGGGGCGCACCGTCATCAGCATCGAGCCTCTCGACAGTTTTCCGGCTACGGAATGTATTTTCGTCGTCTCCAGTGCCTCGGCCATGCTCAACGGGGGTAGGATGGAGGGCAGGCGTTTGGCCAGCATCGATTTGCCCGCTCCGGGAGGACCCACCATCAGAATATTGTGACCTCCGGCACACGCCACTTCGAAGGCGCGTTTCACCGTCTCCTGACCCTTGACCTCGGCGAAATCGAAGTCAAACCGGTTGGCCGAGGCGGCGAATATCGAGCGGGTGTCGATGACGGTAGGCTCCATCGGGGTGAGATCGGCCAGAAATTCCACCACCTCGCGAAGATTGCGCGCTCCGTAGACCTCAAGGCGGTTGACGACAGCGGCCTCCGTCACATTGTCGATCGGGACTATGAGCCGCTTCAATCCCATCTTGCGGGCCATCACCGCCACGGGGAGCGCCCCTCTGACGGGGAGTATCGAGCCGTCGAGCGCGAGCTCCCCCATGAACATCACCCCGTCGACGGCACGCAGAGGCAGCTGCTCGTCGGAGACAAGCAGCCCGATGGCCATAGGGAGGTCGAAGGAGGCACCCTCTTTCTTGACATCGGCCGGAGCGAGATTGATGACAGTGTTGGAGCGAGGCACCTCGTAGCCGCTCTGACGGATGGCGCTGATGATGCGCTGATGGCTCTCCTTGACGGANGTGTCGGGCAGGCCGACAATCTGGAAGCCGCATCCGCGGTCCACGAGAGTCTCGACTATCACGGGCATGGCCTCGATGCCCTGAATGGCGGCTGTGTATAGTTTGGAGAGCATGGTTCAGTTCTTGAGAGATCGGTAACTGCGCGACGCCGCCGCGAGATCGGTGCCGCTGTAGATGGTCTTCTTGCCGGATGTCACGATGAACCATGGAGTGGTCCTGACGCCGAGACTCATGGCCGTCGTGTCGGCCAGATTATGGGGGGAGAATGAGCGCAGGGTGTGGCGGAGAGAGTCGCGGCGCACGACTCCGGCCCATTGCAGGGAATCGGTTGTCAGGGCGATATCTGCGATGGGCATCGACGCTGAGTCGGGACGCCATCTGACGAGGCGTTTCAGCGTGTCGATAATCTCGGAATGACGCGGCTCGTTGCGTCGCCAGAAGTAGATGAGGGTGGGGGGTGCCGACTCTCCGAGACGCAGGGTGTCGCAGTATCCCTCGCGGGTCCGCAGGATAATGTCGCGCAGAGGGAGCGTTTTGCCCCCCTCCGACGTGGCCGTCAGCACGTCATGGCGCGCCATAAGCGCGATCATCGGATCGAGCGCGCCGCTCTCCTCAAGCAGGCGCGACAGCCGCCTGTATTCCGTCGGCTCGGCGGCGGCGTCGAAGTAGGCCGTCAGCAGCAACGGCGCNGCCTTGGAATCCGCATTCGCCGTGATGAAGGCCGCCACGGCCTTGTTGAGGGCCTTGCGTGGGGANGGGTCGGATGCGTCGCGCTCCGAAAGGCGCGCACGCTTGATCAGATCGCTGTTCTTCAATCTCCATTCGGTCAGCTGCGAGTTGACCTTGTTGCCCCCGATAGTCCAGCCGAGCGGGTCGGCGTCGGGTCCGGAGATATTGATTTTATCCCCGCGCTCCGCATAGAATATGGCCGAGGGGATATCGGAATGTCCTGTAGAGATGAAGACGAGGGTCGGATTGCGTGTGATTCCGGTCATCTCACCTTTGCCGGCTGCCACGGCCACAGCTGATTCCACTTCGATGCCTCCCCGGGCATCTGATGCGTAGTAGGCCAGCCTATAGGTGGAATTGACGCTTTCCGGCAGGCTGAAGATGAGGCTGAATTCATTCTTCACGCATCCGGAGAGCAGCAGTAACATGACCGATGCCGCGAGGAGGGCCCACAATCGGACTCTGTATGGGGTTGGATTTGCGGAGTTGCGAAACATAAGGCAAAGTTAATATTTTTCAGTGTATGTCACGCAGTGTTTCACCTAAAAAAGCATAAGTAGCTGTTCAAATTAAAACGATATAATAAAATTTTCATACTTGGCCGGTCAATTTATTTTCTGTAGTGAGGATGGTGTTCGAGCAATTGCCGACGCAGATGGGTCGTGTCGAGATGCACGTAGATCTCCGTCGTGGCGATCGATTCATGGCCGAGCATCTGCTGGATGGCCCTCAGATTCGCCCCTCCCTCAAGAAGATGGGTGGCGAAGCTGTGGCGCAGGGTGTGGGGGGAGACGCTCTTGTCGATTCCGGCGGCTTCCGCGAGTTGCTTGATTATCAGGAATATCATGACGCGAGTCAGCCGGTTGCCACGGCGATTGAGGAAGAGGATATCTTCGGCTCCGTTCTTCGGTTCGGGCCGATGGGGGAGATACTCCCCTATACATTGCATCGCGGCGGGCGACACCGGCACTATCCGCTGCTTCGACCCCTTACCCTCGATGATGACCATCGCGTCGGCCACGGCCAGACGGGATATGCGGAGGTCGCAGAGTTCCGACACCCGCAGGCCGCTGCCATAGAGCATCTCGACGATGGCGCGGTTACGCGGCGATTCCGCCTTGTCGGCCGGGATGGCGGCGAGCATGGCGTCGATCTCCTCCACGCTGAGTACGTCGGGGAGCATTCTTCCCACCTTGGGGGATTCCAGAAGGACCGTCGGGTCGCTGTCGCTGATTCCCTCCGCCACGAGATAATGGAAGAATGAGCGGAGCGCGGCCACGACGCGCGCCTGCGACGCCGGGCCGAGCCCGAGGTCGTGCAGCGAGGCCAGGAAGGCGTGGAGGGTCTCTTCGGTAATGGCTTGTCGAGGGTCATCCTCCAGAAACTCGGCGAGATGGCGGATGTCGCGGCTGTATCCTTCGAGCGTGTTCTGCGAGAGTCCGCGCTCCAGACGCAGGTAATGGCCGAAATCCGGGAGGTAGGTATCTATCGGGTTCATGGCAGTATATATTCCGTGTCGGCCATATCACGCCCTTTGATTATGATATGCCAATGGCGGCCGGTCAGCCTCAGGCATCCGCCGTCGTGGTGGTAGGTCGTGGCATACGGCTCCCGTAGGGATGGCTTCACTCCCCTTGAAACTACGCACAGGGCGTTCGCCTGATCGCCGACGAGTCGGGCTCCGGCGAGTCGGAGCGCCTTGCGCCAGCATTGCGGGGCGTCGTCGGCGAGCCTGACGCTGACACTCTCGCCGCTCTCCATCCTCAGCAGGATGATCAGCCGGTAGAGTGCGCGGGCGCGTCTCCCCTCCGCCGCATCGGCGGATGAGAGACGCGCGTCGTTCTCGATATAGTATGCGTAGCCATGGCGCGGGTAAAGAGCCTCGGTGACAATCCGGTAGGCGAAGGGGGAATGCACGCCGAATCCGCGTGAATGACGCCAGCGCCGGTAGGCTTCGGAGATGTGGGCGAGGGGATTGACCATAGCCGTATGAACAGGATTTATCCCTTGCGACGCGAGGTCAGCAGGTGGATGCACCAAAGCGTCAGGGCCACTCCGCAGAGAAGGAAGATGACTATGACGGCTGTCACGCCGATGGAGTTGGTCACTGTCAGCGACTTCGGATCGAAGCGGAACTCTATCTCATGCTCTCCGGCGGGGATGGGAAGAGCGCGGAGCACGTAGTCGGCGCGTCCCATCTCGACGGGTGTCCCGTCGACGGTCACATGCCAGCCCCAGGGGAAGTAGACTTCTGAGAAGAGGGCGAGTCCACCCTTCGCCGAGCGTGAACGGTAGGTCAGGCGGTCAGGAGCATAGGAGGTGATGTANATGGTGTCGCCGGGGGTCTTNGCCGCGGCTTTGCCGAGNATNCCCTCGAATTCCTTNCCGGCTACGGCTGTCGTGGCGGGATCGATATGGCCGAGGGCCTCCATCTCTTCATTTGCCGTGGCGGCGTAGCGTATCGTGTCGACGAGCCATGCAGCCCCTAATGCNCCGGGATTCTCCTCGGCNTAGTCGCCGAGAAGGTAATATTTGGTGTTGAGCATGTCGAGNACCGGTTCATCCGACGTGAAGAGACGTCTCGGAGCCTGCGGATTGAGGGAATCGGTCGGTTCGGCCGACTGCGACATGGATCTTTCNGCCGANTGTTTGAGGCGTGTCAGNGCNGGATTGATGGCGTAGGTGATNAGGTCGTTGTAGCGTGTCAGCTTGGCTGCGTGGTATCCGCCGACGGTCTTGTGGAAATAGGAGGAGCGTGCGCCGCCGAATTCTCCGAGGTCGAGCACACGGTAGTGGGTCGTGTCCTCAAGAATCCAACGGTCGGCCTCGTTCATGGCGAATGTCTCGGTCTGAGGCATCGGCTCCACGAAGTTCTCGGCGTTGACGTAGCGCTTGTTGACGCTGAAGAGGTCGATCAGCACGATGGCCGAGAGACAGCATATGAAGAGGGGAGCCTGNCGGAATGCCCCGCGTGCGTAGAGCCATATGACGAGGAAGCCCGTCACGATGAACATCAGGGAGCGCAGGCTGTCGGCNCTGACGAGATCCAGTCGNGCCGAGCTGACCGTGGCCAGCACGTTGGCGTAGGCCGGGTTGGTGAATATTCCCTGCTGGCGNAGCATTTCNAGTTCCTGNGCGGAATAGGGGGAGCCGAATATGGAGGGNGTGAGCCATCCNGCCACGCAAATCAGGATGCCGAGGCCGAAGACTGTGTAGAATGTCCAGCCGTAGCGGGCGAGGAAGTCGGGCGTGTCGATTATCTTGCGGATACACATCGCCGCCAACAGCGGCACACAGAATTCCAGCACGACCAGAATGCTCGACGGCGTGCGGAATTTGTTGTAGCCCGGCACGTTGTCGATGAAGAAGTCGGTCAGNGCGCTGAAATTGTGTCCCCATGAGAGCATGGCCGAGAGAATGACGGCGGCGAAGAGTGCCCATTTGATGGGTCCGGCCTTCGGCCCGTCGACCACGAACATCGCCAGAATGGCCAGCAGAAGCACGAGGGCNCCGACNTAGACCGGTCCGTTGGTCATCGGTTGGTCGCCGAAGTATTGCGGGAAGCTGCCGACCACCTGCATCTCTTCCGGAGAGAGGTAGGCGCCGTTGGCGGCGTCGGTATCGGCCACCGACATGAAGGAGTTCTGTCCGCCGACGGGTTTGATCGATGCTCCACCCTTGATGTTCGGGATAAGGAGGGTCAGGGTCTCGTCGACNCCGTAGCTCCATGCCGTGATNGCTCCGCGGTCCATGCCACCTGTCATATCTGAGTCGGCGGTGACTATATCCGTGGCGCGTCCGCGCACCGTCTCCTTGGCATACTCATAGCTGTTGTAGAGCGAGGCGGAGTTTGCCGCCACGGCCAGGATTCCTGCCAGCAGGGCGAGTCCGGTGGCGGTGGCCCATCGGGCGGCTTTCCTCTCCTTCCAGGCTATCACACCCCATGCTATCACAAGGAAGAGGATGAGAAAGAGGAAGTAGTAGGTCATCTGCGGATGGTTGCTCTGCAGCTGCAGGGCTCCGAAGAGGGCCGTGATCGCTACGCCGGGCAGGTATCTCCCCCGGTAGAGAAGCGCGAGGCCGCCGATGGTGGGGGGGATATAGGCCAGTGTGATGAATTTCCAGATATGGCCGGCCCCGATGATGATGACGAAATAGGTGGATAATCCCCAGGCCAGCGAGGCGAAGAGAGCCGTGGGCCACTTCATCCTCATGCAGAGACACATGATGAAGAAGCCCAGGAACATGGCGAAGAGGAGGTTGGCGGGCGATGGCAGCCATAGCGTATAGACACTGAAGATCCATCCCATAAGGTTGTTGGCCTCATAGGAGGGAGAGATCTGGAACGTCGGCATACCGCCGAAGAGGGCGTCGGTCCAACGCGGGGCGTGGCCGGTGGCCGCCTCGTATTGCTGCACTTCCTGACCGTTGGCCAGGCCCTGTAGGATGTCGTGCTGCTGCAGCACGTGGCCCTGAAGATCGTCAGGGGCGAAAAATATAATGGCCACGACTGCTAAAAGCAGCGCGACCAGTATACTGTATATGTATTGTTTTTTCATATCCGGAAATCAGATTTCCACCCGGTCGTCATATTTGCCCTCTTTGAGCTTGATGGTGATCTGGCGGTTCATGCTCTGTTCGAGCGAGATGAGTGTCTCTGTCTCGGTGACGCCCTTGATGTGCTGGATCTTGTCGTTGAGCAGCTCCATCAGGTGGGATGTGTCGTTGGCGTAGACCTTGATGAGCATCGAGTAGGGGCCGGTGGTGAAGTGGCATTCGACGACTTCGGGGATGCCTTCGAGTTCGGCCACTACGTCGCGGTACATCGAGCCTTTCTCAAGCTTGACTCCGACGTAGGTGCAGGTGTTGAAGTCGAGCTTCCGGGGGTTGACGGTGTATCCGGAGCCGGTGATGACACCCATCTCCACGAGGCGGGCGATGCGCTGATGGATGGCGGCGCGGCTCACTCCGCACTGCACGGCGATGTCTTTTGACGGCATGCGGGCGTTGCGCATGATGATGTTGAGAATTCTGCGGTCGAGATTATCGATTTTGTCCATGTGTCAGTTTTTTTTGGTATCAGGTTTGGATTGGAAAGTCAGGCGTTTACGGGTATTGTTCCGAAAACTGCCCCAAAAGTAGTAAAAATTTTTTAAACTTTCACTATAAAACTGTAATAAAATGCAGGAATTGTATCAAAATGATAAGATAAAACCCCGTGTCCGGGGTGGACACGGGGTTTGCATTATGATTTATTCAGAGATTACAATCAGATGTGCGGACCTGCCTGAGCGAGCTTTTTGCCTGTCTCGTTGGTCTCGAATTTCTTGAAGTTCTGGATGAACATCTCGGCGAGTTTCTTGGCCTTCTCATCCCATTCCTTCGGATCTGCGTAAGTGTCGCGCGGATCGAGGATGTCGGGGTTCACACCGGGAAGCTCAGTCGGGATAACGAAGTCGAAGTAGGGGAGCACCTTTGTAGGAGCCTTCTCGATGTCGCCGTTGAGGATATCGTCGATGATACCACGGGTGTCAGGGATGGAGATACGCTTGCCTGTACCGTTCCAGCCGGTGTTCACGAGGTAAGCCTTGGCGCCGTTGGCCTGCATCTTCTTGACGAGCTCCTCGGCATATTTGGTCGGGTGGAGCGAGAGGAATGCCTGGCCGAAGCAAGCTGAGAATGTGGGAGTGGGCTCTGTGATGCCGCGCTCTGTGCCGGCGAGCTTGGCGGTGAAGCCGGAGAGGAAGTAATACTGAGCCTGCTCGTCGTTAAGGATTGCGACGGGGGGCAGCACGCCGAATGCGTCGGCTGAAAGGAAGATAACCTGCTTTGCTGCGGGACCCTTCGAAACGGGCTTAACGATGTTCTCGATATGGAAGATCGGGTAAGATACGCGGGTGTTCTCGGTCACGCTCTTGTCGGCGAAGTCGGGCTTGCCATCCTCGGATACGGTCACGTTCTCAAGGAGAGCGTCGCGGGTGATTGCGCCGTAGATGTCGGGCTCGTTCTCCTTGGAGAGGTTGATCACCTTGGCGTAGCAGCCGCCCTCGTAGTTGAAGACGCCCTCGTCGTCCCAGCCGTGCTCGTCGTCGCCGATGAGTTTACGCTTCGGGTCGGTCGAAAGAGTAGTCTTGCCTGTGCCGGAGAGACCGAAGAAGATAGCTGTCGAAGTCTCGTCCATGTTGGTGTTGGCGGAGCAGTGCATCGAAGCGATGCCGCGGAGGGGGTTGAAGTAGTTCATCATGGAGAACATACCCTTCTTCATCTCGCCGCCATACCATGTGTTGAGGATAACCTGCTGACGCTCCTTGATGTTGAAAGCAACGACAGTCTCGGAGTGGAGGCCGAGCTCCTTGTAGTTCTCTACCTTAGCCTTGGAAGCGTTGAAGACAACGAAGTCGGGCTTGAAGTCCTTGAGCTCCTCCTCGGAGGGACGGATGAACATGTTGGTCACGAAGTGAGCCTGCCATGCCACCTCCATGATGAAACGCACTGCAAGGCGAGTTGCGGGGTTGGCACCGCAGAATACGTCAACTACGTAGAGCACCTTGTCGGAGAGTTCCTTCACGGCCTTCTCGCGGAGCTCGTCCCATACCTCTGTAGTGATGGGCTTGTTGTCGTTCTTATATTCGTCGGATGTCCACCATACGGTATCCTCCGTTACTTCATCCTTGACGAGGTATTTGTCTTTGGGGGAACGGCCGGTGTAGATGCCGGTCATTACGTTTACTGCACCGAGATCGGTGAGCTGTCCTTTTTCATAGCCTTCGAGGGCGGGGTTGGTCTCATCCTTGAAGAGCTGCTCGTAAGAGGGGTTGTGAATGATTTCCTTCACATCCTTGATCCCATACTGGGCCAAATCGAGTTCTGCCATTTTTAAACGCTGGTTATTAATGGGTTATTTTATTTTTGTTTTAGATCTCTACCTGTTGTGAAATATCGGCTGCTCCCGTTGACGGGGGCTATGGCCGCATTTCAGCTACCTTTTGAACAAAAAACCTGTAGAAATGGATTTCCGGCGTATGTTAAATAATCCAAAAATCGTGTCATCCTCCGACACTTTTATGGCAGTCCGCGCCGGACTCCCTTTCCGACTGCAAATTTACTAAAAATATTCCATATTTCCCTAATTCCACCGCTGAATTTCAATCGTCGATGGCGAGCATGCCGGGGTGGGCGGCCATAAAGGCGTTGTAGCAGGCGTCGGCTTTACTCCTCTCGACGCTCGCCATGTATTCCGCCATCGGACTTCCGCCGTAGACGATCGGCCGATGGTTCAACCGTTTCGTCACCCGCTCCCCCTCGGCCAGAAGGGCGCGCGAAGGGGGGGAGAGGTATCGCTCCATGAATTTCTCCCATATGTAGTCGACGGCCTCGGCAGAGGGGTGGACCAAGTCCGGGGCATAGAACCTGTAGTCGCGCAGGTCGTCGTTCATGATTTCGAACGCCGGGAAATAACCGACGCGTTCGTCGCGCCCGATAATCTCCTCGCATGCGAGCTGGAGTATGGCTTTCGAGCGGCTGTTACCCTCGAATCCATCCTTCAGGTGCCTGACTGGGCTTACCGTCAGTATTATCTTCAGCGAGGGATAGGTCTGCCGCAGCATGGTGAGAAGGTCGCTCCATTCGTCGGCTATCTCCTCTACGGTGAGCCGACGGCGGCGAAACGTATCGGCGGGGAATTTATGGCAATTGGATACGGCATGACCCGGATGGCCGGCAAGTTCGTAGATCCATGCCGAGCCGAACGTCAGGATGAGCGCGTCGGCTTCCTTCAGTTGATTCCGCAGACGTCGCAGACGGTCGGCCACCTCCATCTCCGTGTCCTGACGGCTGTAGGTGGTGCAGCCGGAATCCGTCAGCCATGACATCCACAGGTCGCCGCGCTGCACGACCGATTCACTTATCTCCGTGAAGAAATCCACATCCCGGCTCACGGCCATGCGCAGGATATTCGCGATCGAGCGCGGATTGTAGAGCGTCCCGCAGATATTGGGATAGGCCCGCCATCGGCATTCCCGCATCCGGGCGCCGATATTGTCGGTGAAGCATGAGCCGATGAGCACTACCGGTCGCTCCGGATTCAATGCTTCAGTGCAGGGCTT
>JAAVDV010000016.1 GCA_014801595.1 Bacteroides sp. | reverse complement strand
TCGGGAGCAATGAGTTTGTAGCCCTTGCCATGGATGTTGATGATCTCTATATCGGGATCGCTCTTCAAAAGCTTGCGGAGCTTCGTGATGTAGACGTCCATGCTGCGGGCGTTGAAGTAGTTGTCGTCAACCCAGATTGTCTTNAGGGCGTAGTTGCGCTCCAATACATCGTTGAGGTGTTCGCACAGAAGAGTGAGCAATTCCGACTCTTTGGTCGTGAGCTTTGTCGACTGATCGCCGCTGACGAGGGTCTGTTTCTTGGTGTCGAAGATGAATTTNCCAAGCCGATACTCGGTGACATCCTTATCGCGCTTGCCACGCACACGACGGAGAACGGCTGTGATGCGGACTACAAGTTCCTCCATGGAGAANGGCTTNGTCATGTAATCGTCGGCACCNATCTTGAATCCTTCGAGCACATCCTCTTTAATGCTTTTTGCCGTGAGGAAGATGATGGGCACCTCGCTGTTGACATTCTTAATCTCCTGAGCGAGCGTGAATCCATCCTTCTTGGGCATCATCACGTCGAGCACACAGAGGTCGTATTTATTTTTAAGAAAAGCTTTGTAGCCTTTCTCACCATCGTTACAAAGGTCGGCGTTGAAGCCTTTAGCCTGGAGGAATTCCCGGAGGAGCATTCCCAGATTCTCATCATCCTCGCAGAGAAGTATTTTCAGTTTGTTATCCATAGCATTATTTTTTCTTGTCATTGGAAGTCACCGGGAGTCAGATCGGATATGCCTCAAATCCGCGAGGGATCCTCTCGCCACCCTGTATATCTTTTAAACGCTTTAACGTGTTTTAGGTTTAGTTAAGGGGGTGTAAATTTTAACATTTTACGCCGGCCGGGCGCGGNNGCATNCNAACGCCATCCCGATGTGGGTGCCATCCGGACGCCATCCGGACGCGGACGCGAAAAATCGCGTCCCTACACCGTCAAATTGTATTCCGTTTAATTATTCGTCGACGGATGGTTCGGCGAGGGGAAGACGGATGATGAATTCACTCCATTTGCCGAATTCGCTTTCAGCTGATATGGAGCCGCCGAATATGGTGACCATTTTCTTGACGTAGGCAAGACCGAGACCAAACCCTTTGACATCATGGCGATTGCCTGTGGAGACACGGTAGAATTTATCGAAGATCCGCTTAAGGTCTTCNCGCCTGATACCGATACCGTTATCCCTGAATCGGATTTCAATCTGATTATGAGGGATATTGCGGGTAGANACCAATAGCTCGGGAGCCGTCTCCTCTTTCATATATTTNAGAGCGTTGTCGAGAAGGTTGAAGACGACNTTGGTGAAGTGCATCTCATCNAGACGCACATCGGCATCAATGGCATCGAGATCTACCTCAATCTTGCCGCCATCCTTCTCAGCCTTAATCTTCTGGGTATTNACCACATTATATATTATGGTGTTGACGTTGACGACGGAGAACTTCAAGGCGGCTCCGCCGTCGGTGCCGTACATNGACATCTGGAGTACCTTTTCTACCTGAAACCGGAGACGCTTCGANTCNTCGCCGATCACATGCGCCAGATGCTTCAGGGATGTCGGCGACTTCCTGACAGAATCATCNTCGAGCATCTGCGCGGCCAGAGAGATTGTGGAGATAGGCGTNTTGAACTCGTGAGTCATATTGTTGATGAAGTCGGTCTTCATCTCAGTCAGTTTCTTCTGGCGGAAAATGAGGATGACGGTATAGAGGAAAATTACGAGCAGAATAATCGTGAAAGANAGCGTCGGGATAATGAATCTGACGGAGGAGAAGATATANGAGTCGCGTGTGGGGAACTCTACTATCAACTTATAATTCGCACCCGCGTTAGGGAAAAGNGTGGCGGCATAGGTCGGGACATCGCTTCCCCGGTTNAAGCCGCGNGTCTGATAGGTGTAATGNCCGTAGGCATCNGTGACGGCGAATGTGAAGGGAAGNTCGACGCCGCTGCTGAGGAGTTCGTCGCGCAGAAANCGTCTGACTTCCGCGGAGTCAGCCCTCTCAAGTGCCGGACGCGAGGGGGCCTCGCGCAAGATATTGAGAATAATCTCATTNAGCAGCCCCTTCTGATACTGATATTGCGAACGGAGAGTGGCCTGCAGACTGCGATAACTCTCCGAGACAGTNGCCGGAGAGGGATAGCTGATTTTACTTCGGGATGAGCCGGCGGCCTCCATGAGGGTTTCAGGTGAGACATCGGATGTATTGAAATTTCCATCGGTGTTAAGGATNCTGACATCCTCCTCAAGGTAATACAGCGTCTCGCGCCGCTCAAGTTCCTGGACAGTCGCATGCAACGCGCGCATGACATTCTCCGAGAACTGGGCCTCGCGCATATTGACCATATTCTCCAGATACATTATCTGGAAATAAAGAAGAGCTCCGAAAGTGATGGCCATCACAGCCGTGAGCATCCATATTAGAGATTTCTTCATATTATTTNATCCGTAATCACTGACCCCACCCGCNGGGGGAGGGGCAAAATTCACCAATTTTAACAATATTGAACAGAATTGGTTTATTTAGCCGATTGGATTTTGTAGGATTGGGGAAGAAATGTTAACTTTGCACGACAATAGCGCGGCAACAAGCCGCCAAAGTGTTTTTCCATATTACGCATACGTATCATACAATTGCATNCATATTATACTATTCATATTATACAATTAAGGAGTAGCTCCAAACGTTAACCTGTTATGAAACGATTTGATTTGACTGTCATACTCTCCCCTATAATGAAACCCGCNGTCAAGCGGATTGCCGGATTCATGTCCGCGCCGTTGCTGCTCGGCAGCCTGCTGATGGCTCCCGGCTGCACCGGCAACGAAGAACCCGATTCCGACCCGGATAAGGTGGAACCGNCNATCCGGACATCCATCCTGATATATGCCGTGGCCTCNAACAACCTCTCCTACGACTTCAACAACGATATGGCCGAGGTNCTGGAAGGTGCCCCCGGGATAGATGCGGATAAAGCGGATGTATGGGTCTACTCCCTCACTCAGAAACAGGCNCCGACGCTCAGTCGCCTCGTATGGGTGGAGGATAAGGGTGAATACGCCTTCGAGGTGCGTAAGGAATATGACCGCAAGACGTTCTCTACCGATCCGAAGCGTATATCGGAGGTGATAGCCGATTATGAGGAGTTCTCGCAAGCTCCGCAGAGAGGGCTTATCTTCTGGAGCCATGCGACGGGGTGGACACCAAAATTCTCCGATCATATCGTAGCCGACATCAATGAATCGGATATCATGCCGGCAGCCCTTCGCAGTGCCCCGGTCATCAGCGGATCGGTGGAAGAGGATCCGCGCGGATGGTATGGCCAGGACATCTATGAAGGTCAGGCCGACTACTGCGACCTGCTCGAACTTGACTCGGCCATTCCCGAATCCACGTTTGACTTCATATGGTTCGACTGCTGTTATATGTCATCCATCGAGGTAGTCTACCAGTTGCGCCACAAGGCCCCCTATATCGTGGCTTACCCGACGGAGATGGCCGCCGANGGTCTCCCCTATCAGATCACGCTTCCTTATCTGGCGGCCGCCGACTACGATCTCACAGAGGCGGCGAAAGCCACCGCGCAATACTTTCTCGACAAGAACTCGGTCATCACCATATGCGTGACGCGCACGGATGCTCTTGAGGAGGTGGCCCGGGAGGCCGCCAAGGCCACGGAAGTCAGCTCNAAAGAACGACCCTGGGCAATCAATCTCCAGAAATATTCCCGCTCNCCGAGCGGTCCCTTCTANGACTTCGGCCAATACACCTCGGAATGGGGAGCGAAACTCGGATCCGACTGGGATGAGGCNGCCTTCCGGGGAGCGATGGAGAAAGCTGTCGTATATAAAGCGGCGTCGGCCACAGGGTTTGACCGCC
The DNA here is from genome assembly GCA_014801595.1 of Bacteroides sp. GTDB lineage: Bacteria > Bacteroidota > Bacteroidia > Bacteroidales > Muribaculaceae > Lepagella. Next base: position 26,467 of record JAAVDV010000016.1, on the reverse strand, counting down.
GAGAGATCAAACCGGAGAATTTCAGCGGACTATCNTGCCACTACTTCTATGATGATTCAACGGAAGAGACGGAATATTACAAGCGACTCGACTGGTGGAAGGCCGTATATCCGGCATTTCATCAGTAACGGATGGNCGATTGAAAGCTGAACAAAAATAGCGGGGGTGATTGTTATATCCCCGTAACTCAAAAAATATANAAAAATGATTGGAATCCAGACCGACGACCTTCCCGTAGTCCCGATGCCCGACACTCCGGAATCGGCACATTCGATGTTTGAATCACTGAAGGGGCTATCAATNGACGATGCGATAACCAAGATCGCCAACTCAATGGTAGACTTCTCGTTCAAACTCCTGATAGCGATTCTGGTATTCTACGTCGGCCGTTTCATCATCAGGAAGATCTACGATGTCGTGCATAACCTGATGGTCAACCGCAAGGTCGACCCGTCGCTGACGACATTCGTACTGTCGCTGGTAAGGATGGTGCTCTACTTCATTCTGATCATCACGGTAGTGGGGATATTGGGTCTTGAGACCAGCTCCTTCCTCGCGCTCTTCGCCTCGGCGGGTGTGGCAATCGGTATGGCTCTGAGCGGCACGCTCCAGAACTTCGCCGGTGGTGTGCTCATACTCCTGCTGAAGCCTTATAAAGTAGGCGACTATATCGAGGCGCAGGGATATGCCGGCACCGTCAGCGAGATACAGATATTCCATACCGTAATAAACACTCCGGACAACAAACGGATTATCATACCCAACGGCGGCCTCTCGACAGGCTCGATCAACAACTACTCCACCGAAGGATTCCGCCGCGTGGACTGGACCATATCCCTATCCTACGACACCGACTACGAGGCGGCGCAGCAGGCCATAAAGGAGATTCTGCTTGAGGATGACCGGGTGGTAAAGACCACTATCGAGGAGCATATGGCCATGCTGAAAGCACACAGACAGGCNGAAAAGGAGCANGCAGCCGCCTCCCACAAAGAATCAGGCGAAGGTGAAGAGACCGGNNACATGTCGCCCAACGCACAGGCCGATGANGAAATTCCCGNAGCNCCCCGCACATGGTGGGGACGGCTGACAGAATCCCGCAGTAAGAAACGCCGCCGTCTGGGAGCGGCCATCAAAGAGAAGGTCGGACTGAATGACGCCAAGACCGCACCCGTGCTGCGTCCCCCCTTCGTCGGCCTCGGCGAGATGGCCGACAGCAGCATAAATCTGACGGTGCGCGCCTGGACTCTCAGCGCCGACTACTGGGGCCTCTTCTACGATATGAACGCCCGCTTCTTCACACGTCTGCCGCAGATGGGCTTCTCATTCCCCTTCCCGCAGATGGATGTGCATTTCGACAAGGATTGATCATATAAACTTTATATTCATAATGCGATTTCTCTATCTTCTTTATCAATGGTGTATCGCCGTGCCGATTCTTGTGGTTCTGACAGCCATCACCGCCATCATCACCATCATCGGCGCGAGNCTCTCACGTTCGCATTTCTGGAGCTATTATCCCGCGCATATCTGGAGCCGCTGCGTATGCGTGCTCCTTGGGGTGCGCGTNAANGTCAAGGGACGCGAGAACATCGACCCGAAGACAAGCTATGTCTTTGTGGCGAACCATCAGGGGGCATTCGACATATGGTCGATCTACGGATACCTCAATCACGACTTCAAATGGCTGATGAAGAAGGAACTGGAGAAAATCTTCCTGGTCGGCAGAGCTTGCCGCCGCGCCGGNCATATCATGGTCGACGATTCCTCCGTCTCGGGTATCCGCACGACCATTCAGGAATCGGAGAAGACCCTTCAGGGGGGAATGTCGCTCGTGATATTTCCGGAAGGGAGCCGCACATTCGACGGCAAGATGATACCCTTCAAACGCGGTGCCTTCATGTTGGCGGCCGAATATAAACTCCCCGTCGTCCCGATCACGATAGACGGAGCCTTCCGCCGAATGCCACGCACGACTTACAACTGCACTCCCGGACGCATCACCCTCACTATCCATAAGCCNATNTATCCGGGAGAGAAGGGCTTCAACACCAAGCGCCTCATGGCTCAATGCTTTGAGGAAATCGAATCAGCCCTTCCGGAGAGGGACCGCAACCAACCCAAAACAGACTGACCAATGATTAACGAAAACTCCTCAGATAATTATATTCCGACAGAGAAGATCAACAGGCAGAGCATCGTAATGCTCGTCGGTGGCACCGACCCGACCGGTGGAGCCGGCCTTGCAGCCGATATAGCGACATGCCGACTNGTGCAGGGTTATCCGATGCCCGTAGTCAGTTGCGTGACTTCTCAGGATTCCAAAGGATTCCGCCGCATGCAGGCGGTGGATCTCGATATATTCCGCGACCAGATCGAGAGCGTGTTGAACGATGTCGTGCCCGACGCNATCAAAATAGGGATGCTGCCAAGCGCGAAACATATGCGGATCCTGGCCGAGTTGCTCTGCCTCCACGAGCACGGGCCGGTGGTGTTCGATCCCGTCATGGCCCCTACAGCCGGAGCCGACAATTTCACTTCCGACTGGTGGGAGGACCGCTCGACACTGATGCTCTTTCTCTCGCAAGTGGACCTCATCACCCCCAACGCGGTGGAACTTGAACGACTGGCTTCCCCTGTAAGAGAGGATCCCGCTTTCAAACAGCAGCTCGAAAACGTCAGCTATCCCGACAATGCGAGCGAGGATGAGATCCGCCTCATGCAGCTGATAACCGATATGCACATACTGCGTATATCCTACGGATTAGACCGCATCCTGCTGACAGGGGGACATAATCCCGGGCTGCGCCTGCATTCCGACTTTCTGCTCGAACCGCGACCGGACCTTGAGTGTCCGCCGGAGATAATGGAGCAGTCGGAGGATGGGGAGCCGCCGGTGGCCTATTCCGTAGCCCACATAGCCGGGGAAAAAATCGACACCCCCAACACACACGGCACAGGCTGCGTCTACTCCACGGCTATCGCCTGTCTGCTGGCCAAAGGTGCGCCATATCATGTGGCCGTCAAAATGGCCAAAGAACTTATTGGATTTCTACTCAAGGCCGGTAAAGACTGGCGGCTGTACGAGGAGGGTCACGGACCCGCCTATTCCATCCTCGCCATGCCCGATGATGACGGCGGCAGGATGTCGCTGACTCAGGGCCTGAGTGAATATCTCAACTAAAAAACTAATACTGAAAATTATGGCTAAATCCATCATGCTCAACGGAGTGCTGACCGCACTACCCGCAGAAGTGTTCACTCTTGAACAACTACTCAAATGGCGCAATATACCGACACAGGGCACTGCCGTGGCAATCAACGGCAGGGTAATCCCCGCTCGTATGCACTCCGTCACCCAACTCAACGAAGCATCCAACGTCATGGTGCTCTCGGCGGCATATGGAGGCTGACTGTCAACGGGATTTCCTGATTATCGGCATAACGCCGCAAAAACCTGTCGAGCAGGAGTGGACGTGGATCACGGGGCTACTGCGTGACGGAGTGGTCGATATCATGCACATACGCCATCCTGAAGCCGACGCAGATGAGATGAAGAGAATCATAGCGGGTGTGCCGGAAGATCTCAGATACCGGCTGACGCTGCACGACAGATTCGAACTCGCTATCCCGCTCGGAATCGGAGGTATCCACCTTAACAGAAGGAATCCTCAACCACCCCCGGACGCCCGGGCTATTACGCCGGGGCTGAGAATCAGCAAGTCGTGTCATTCGATTGAAGAGGTGGAGGAATCGGCAGGGTTGACTTACGTCACACTCTCGCCGATATTCGACTCCATCTCCAAAGAGGGTTACCGAGCCCTCTTGCCTCAAGAGAAACTCCCGTCACTCCGGAAGCGACTTGAAGCGGCGGGCGTAGCGGTCGTGGCCCTCGGAGGGGTCACACCCGACAAAGAGAATCTGCTCCGCCAATCCGGATTCGCAGGGATGGCGATGCTGGGAGCTCTGCCGACACCGCGCAACCATTGCAGCCCGGAGAGCGTTATTAAATAAATTGCTCTCCAAACAATACTATCGTTAAATCGAACACACCATGTTGCAATACATAACCAACACAGCCTGCGGAAAATCGATTCCCGAACAGGTGAAGGCTGTCCTCGCGGGGGGATGCCGCTGGATTCAGCTGCGTATGAAAGATGCCGCCCACGATGAGGTGATGGAGATGGCCAAGACCATCAAACCACTCACCGATGAGAAAGGGGCCTTTCTTATAATCAATGACTACGTCGATATCTGCCGCGATGTCAACTGCACCGGCGTGCATCTCGGCAAGANTGACACGCCCCCTTCNAAAGCCCGTATGGAACTNGGACCGCTCGCCGTCATNGGCGTCACGGCCAACACCTTCGCCGACATCGAGGCNGTNCGCTCGCTCGACATCGACTANATNGGCATGGGNCCCTTCGCCGACACGAAAACCAAGGAGAACCTCGCCCCCATTCTTGGATTGGCGGGAGTGTCGGCCCTCTGCAATGAAATGAATGCCGCAGAAATCAACATAGCCCATGTGGCCGTCGGAGGGGTAAAGCTTGAGGATGTCAAGCCGCTGCTTGAGGCCGGNTGCGACGGAATCGCCGTCAGCGGCGCCATAGCATTCGCCGATGACATGGAGGAGGCCACGCGACGCTTCTGCGAACTGCTCCCGACGGGAGACTGAGAGAGTGTTTGAATTCAGACACTCTCTGACAAGTTGTCCGGATAGTAACCTAAACAAAATGAACGATATACTCAAGATAGGAGAAAGGGAATTCAGATCCCGTCTCTTTGTCGGGACGGGTAAATTCCCGTCATCCGACAAGATGCTCGAAGCCATCATAGCCTCCGGCTCCGAGATGATCACGGTGGCCATGAAGCGCGTCAATATGATGAACGAGGCCACCGATGATATGCTGACGCATATCAACCGCGACAAGGTGCAACTGCTGCCCAACACTTCGGGTGTGCGCAACGCGGAGGAGGCCGTGCTTGCGGCACGCATGAGCCGCGAGATATTCGGCACACCCTTCATCAAGCTTGAGATTCACCCGGATCCGCGCTATCTGATGCCGGATCCCGTGGAGACACTCAAGGCAACCGAGATATTGGCCGCCGAGGGCTTCGTGGTGCTCCCCTACATTCAGGCTGACCCCGTGCTCTGCAAACGACTCGAAGAGGTCGGCACAGCGGCCGTGATGCCCCTCGGCGCACCTATCGGCACCAACCGCGGCTTGCTGACACGCGACCTGCTGCGCATCATCATCGAACAGAGCAATGTGCCGGTGGTAGTCGATGCCGGACTCGGCGCNCCCTCCCACGCGGCGGAGGCTCTTGAGATGGGCGCTGACGCAGTGCTCGTCAACACCGCCATAGCAGTGGCCCAAGACCCCGTGAAGATGGCCATAGCCTTCAGAAAGGGTGTCGAAGCGGGGCGCGAGGCGTATCTNGCAGGTCTCGGCGCCACTTCCGTCACGGCTCAGGCCACCTCTCCCCTAACCTCCTTCCTCGACCAACTCTGAAATCATTGAAACGATTCTTATAACCATGAAAATCGATAATATCGACCTCTCAGCATACCCTAATTCAGAAAAGGTATACGTTGACGGCAAACTTTTCCCGATCAAGGTCGGGATGCGTGTCGTGCATCAATATCCCACGGTGAAAATCGAAAACGGGAAGCGTATCGAATACCCCAACGATGACATCTATATCTACGACACGAGCGGCTTATATACCGATTCCTCCTACACCCCCGATATCAACAAAGGCCTTCCCCGCGACCGACAGTCATGGGTGATAGACCGCGACGATACCATCGAGCAGGAGGATATCACCAGCGAATACGGACGCGCACGCCGCGCCGACGCATCGCTCGACGGCATCCGCTTCCCCGTGGAGCATAAGCCCCGCCGCGCGAAGGATGGCCACCGGGTGACGCAGATGCACTACGCCAGAAAGGGAATCATCACGCCGGAGATGGAATATGTGGCAATCCGCGAGAATCTCGACAATGAGCGCCGTGGCATCAAGAGCCATATCACGCCCGAATTCGTGCGCGAGGAGGTAGCCGCAGGTCGCGCCGTGATTGCCTCCAACATCAATCATCCCGAGGCCGAGCCGATGATCATCGGCTCCAAGTTCGCCACGAAGCTTAACACCAATATCGGCAACTCCGCCCTGTCATCGGGAATCGAAGAGGAGGTGGCGAAAGCCGTCTGGAGCTGTTATTGGGGAGGCGACACCCTCATGGATCTCTCGACCGGCGACAACATCCATGAGACACGCGAATGGATCATACGCAACTGTCCGGTGCCGATGGGCACTGTGCCTATCTATCAGGCACTTGAGAAAGTGAACGGCGATGTCAGGAAACTGACATGGGAAATATACCGCGACACGCTCATAGAACAATGCGAGCAGGGTGTGGACTACTTCACGATACATGCGGGAGTGTTACGCCGTCACGCCGATTTAGTGCAGAACCGAATGACCGGTTGCGTCAGCCGAGGCGGCTCGATCATGACCCAGTGGACAGTGCTCCACGACGAGGAGAGCTTCCTCTACACCCACTTCGACGAAATCTGCGAGATTCTCAACAAATATGACGTNGCCATCTCTCTCGGCGACGGAATGCGCCCCGGCTCNACCCACGATGCCAACGACGAGGCNCAGTTCCTTGAACTCGACGTGCTCGGCGAACTTTGCGAAAAGGCCTGGGAGCATGATGTGCAGGTGCTCATCGAGGGTCCGGGNCATGTGCCNATGCACAAGATTCCGGAGAANATGGAGCGTCAGAAGAGAGTCTGCCANGAGGCTCCGTTCTACACACTGGGCCCCCTGACCACCGACATAGCCCCGGCCTACGACCATATCACCTCNGCCATCGGAGCAGCCATCATCTCGCAGCTCGGCACGGCAATGATATGCTACGTCACACCGAAGGAGCACCTCTCGCTGCCGNATCTCAACGATGTGCGCGAGGGTGTGATCACCTACAAGATTGCCGCCCACGCCGCCGACCTGGCCAAGGGACATCCCGGAGCAAGCGTNCGCGACGACGCCCTCTCCAAGGCCCGCTATGAATTCAGATGGAAAGATCAGTTCAATCTNTCGCTCGATCCGGAGAAGGCCCGCAGATACTATATGGAGTCGCGCCGCAACGCACCGGATGCCGACGATAAATTCTGCACNATGTGCGGCCCCAACTTCTGCGCCATGCGAATNTCCCAAAATATTGCCGACGAATGTCAGAAATAAAAAGAAAAGCATATTCAGACCCCGACCGNGAACACGTTTTCGGTCGGGGTTACGCCGATATAANCGGAGGCTACGACTGGGATGCCTCNATACGCCTCGTGGAGCAGGCCACCCGGGAGGATGTGGAGCGAGTGCTCTCCAAAGCCCGCGCCAACATCACCCCCCTTACGCCGGAAGATTTCGCCGTGCTTATATCGGAAACCGCAGCCCCCTATATCAATGAGATGGCGGCACTGAGCCGACACTACACGTCGGAACGTTTCGGCAAGACAATCTCGATGTATATCCCGATGTATGTCGGAAACGCATGTACCAACAAATGCGTCTACTGCGGATTCAACCATGACAATCCGATGGANCGCACGGTGCTCACTCTCGACCAGGTGGAAGCGGAATGCAAGGCGATAAGGGAACTCGCGCCGTTCGAGAATCTGCTGATAGTGGCCGGGGAATACCCCTCGGTCTGCGGCGTAGACTATCTCGAGAAGGTNTTGCATGTATGCCGCCCCTATTTCCATAATCTCACCATAGAGGTGCANCCGATGCGCAGCGCCGACTACAGCCGGCTGGTCAAGGCCGGATTGAACGGAGTCGTCTGCTTTCAGGAGACNTATCATAAGGAGAGCTACGGCAAATATCANCCGCGCGGCATGAAATCTTTCTTCGACTGGCGACTGAACGGTTTCGACCGTATGGGGGAGGCCGGAGTACACAAAATNGGNATGGGGGCCCTTCTNGGTCTCGAAGACTGGCGCGGAGATGTCATCATGCTCGCNCGCCATCTGCGCTATCTGCAGAANAAATACTGGAAATCAAGATTTTCGGTCAATTTTCCCCGTATGCGTCCCTCCGAGAGCGGATTCAAGCCNAAAAGCATCATAAACGACCGNCAGCTCGCGCAGCTGACCTTCGCATTCCGTCTTTTCGACCATGACGCCGACATNTCCCTNTCCACCCGCGAGCCGGCCCTCTTCCGCGACAATATGGCGACATTAGGAGTCACCTCGATGAGCGCGGGNAGCCGCACTGAGCCGGGGGGCTACACGCATCCGACCGAGGAGCTGGAGCAATTCGAGGTCTGCGACTCACGCACACCGGCCGAAGTGGANGAAGCCATACGGCGCGCGGGCTACCAACCGGTCTACAAGGACTGGGACGCCATCTTCGATTGAGGCNNCTGCGGCGNGGAATGAACCAAGTGTGGATTTCAGTGTTTTAACGATGAAGNNGTTTCGANNGATTNACGAAACGACTTCAACNCATAAAACCNAATAAAATAACACACTATGAAATTCACACAACCCATACTCCCCTACGCTCCCGATGCTCTGGAGCCGATTATTTCGGCAGTGACGATCGACTTCCACTACGGCAAGCATGAGAAAGCCTATATCGACAATCTCAACCGCCTGATCGCGGGCACCGAATATGAGGATATGCCTCTGGAACGCATCATCACGGAGAGNGAAGGGCCTCTCTTCAACAATGCCTCGCAGGCCTGGAACCATATCTTCTACTTCTTCCAGTTNGCCCCGAAGGGGCAGAAGGCTCCCGGCGGCAAACTTATGGAGCAGATAGAGAAACAGTTCGGCAGTCTTGAGGAATTCCAGAAGAAATTTGAGGAGGCCGGCGNAGGTGTCTTCGGCAGCGGATGGGTATGGCTCGCCAACGATTCTCAGGGGGAACTTCAGATTCTCAAGGCCTCAAACGCCGAGAATCCTCTGACGAAGGGATTGAATCCCCTGCTNGTATTCGATGTCTGGGAACATGCCTACTACCTTGACTACCAGAACCGCCGTGCGGATTATCTGCATCGACTCTGGGACATCGTCGACTGGAGCGTCGTTGAAAGCCGTTATCCATTTTGACCGGTGAGCAGATTTTAGGAATTTTTAAATCACGTCAAAGATAAATTTGAAAGAATCTTTGTTATGTATGTAAAGGGTGGGAACCTTATCGATTCCCACCCCTTTTGTGGTAACATTATCANTATAATCTAATTCAAAGGAATAATAGATGCAATCTACAACTGATCTGCAATCAGCCATCATAGAGGCTATCTATGACAAAAAAGGTAGCAAAATGACAATCATCGACCTNAGCGATGTCGANACCTCTCCGGCTCCGATGCTCATCATTTGTCAGGCACGGTCGAGCGCTCAGGTGGCGGCCATCGCAGAGAATGTGAGCGATGAAGTGTCAAAAAAGCTTCGGATCAAGCCCTACGCCACAGACGGTCTCCGCAACGCACAATGGGTNATAGTGGATTACGGCAGCGTAATGGTGCACGTATTTCAGCCCGAGGTGCGCGAATTCTACCGGCTTGAGGAACTCTGGAGCGATGGCAAGCTGACCGAGCTGCCNGATATGGATTGANAATCAGGAGCGAACTATAGACTCGACAATATACTTTTTCCAAAACCCGCCTTATGTTAAATTTCGCACCGAAAAAGAACAACAACAATCGGAATCAGAGCAAGCGTCCGCTATTCAACATGTACTGGATGTATGCTCTGATAATCATGTGTCTTCTCGGCCTCTATTATTTTCAGGACAATTCTCAGGTGAAGAACGTGAACTGGACTGAATTCGAGGATGCTGCNGTCGACGGCCAGTTCGACAAGATNACAGTGCTCTCCGAAAGCAATATAGCCGAAGGTCATCTGAACGACCGCGGCCTCAACGCCCAGCATATTCCCTCGAAATATTCCTCCGGCTCCGAGATACTGCTAAAGGCCACCATNCCTTCAGCCGACAAGATTTCCGACAAAATCGAGGAATGGAACGCGCAACTCAAATCAGAGGGGCACGCGGAAATCGCAGTGACNTACGAGAAGGGATCGGATCTGATGAAGATNTTCTGGTATTTCGGACCGATCATACTCTTCGTTGGTCTGATGGTGCTTCTCTCCCGACGTATGAACTCAGGCCCCGGCGGAGCNGGNGGCATATTCAATGTAGGCAAATCAAAAGCCAAGGTCTTCGACAAATCGGGAGGCACTAACGTCACATTCAAAGATGTGGCGGGTCTCGCCGAGGCTAAAGTCGAGGTCGAGGANATCGTGGAATTCCTCAAAAATCCGGAACGCTATACCGAACTGGGGGCAAAGATTCCGCGCGGCGCGCTTCTTGTGGGCCCTCCCGGAACGGGTAAGACNCTTCTGGCGAAGGCCGTTGCCGGTGAGGCCAACGTNCCCTTCCTCTCGACATCGGGTTCNGATTTCGTAGAGATGTTTGTCGGCGTCGGAGCGGCGCGCGTACGCGACCTCTTCAAGCAGGCGGCCGAAAAGGCTCCCTGCATCGTATTCATCGATGAGATCGACGCCGTGGGNCGNGCCCGTGGCAAGAATCCGAGCATGGGTGGCAACGACGAGCGNGAGAATACCCTCAACCAGATGCTCACCGCGATGGATGGCTTCGGCTCTAACAACGGCGTCATAATTCTTGCCGCCACCAACCGCGCCGATATGCTCGACAAGGCTCTGATGCGACCNGGACGTTTCGACCGCCAGATATATGTGGACCTTCCGGAACTTACTGACAGAATCGAGATTTTCAACGTGCACCTGCGCAACCTAAAGGTCAACAGCAAGCTCGATGTGGAGCAACTNGCCCGCCAGACTCAGGGNTTCTCNGGAGCCGATATCGCCAACGTCTGCAACGAGGCNGCCCTGATTGCCGCGCGCAGCAACAAGGACTCTGTGGATTTCAGCGATTTCAGCGGCGCAATCGACCGTGTGGTCGGAGGTATGGAGAAACGTTCGCGAATCATCACTCCCGAAGAGAAAGCNTCCATCGCCACACATGAGGCNGGCCACGCCACCATCTCCTGGCTCCTTCAATACGGTGATCCGTTGGTGAAGGTGACGATCGTGCCTCGCGGTCGGGCTCTCGGAGCTGCCTGGTATGCCCCCGAGGCACGACAGATTGTGCCCACTCAGGCCCTGCTCGACTCAATATGCGGCTTGCTCGGCGGACGTGCGGCCGAGGAACTCTTCCTCGGACAGATCGGCACAGGAGCGAGCAACGACCTTGAGAGAGTCACGAAAATCGCACGCGCCATGGTCATGATGTATGGCATGAGCGACAAGCTCCCGAATCTCAACTATACGGATTCAAGCGGTCAGGATTATGGATTCCAGAAGCCTTATTCTGAGGAGACGGCGAAGCTCATCGACGATGAAGTGAGCCGCATCATCNCNGAGCAATACGCCCGCGCAAAAGAGATTCTGACACAATATGCCAAACAGCACAACGCCATTCGCGACATGCTGATAGAGCGTGAGGTGATTTATCACGATGACGTGCAGGATGTGCTCGGACCCCGTAAATGGAAATCNCGCACCGACGAAATCATGGAGCTGAACGCAGCCGACGCCAAGAAGCGCGAGGATGAGAAGAGGGAGAAGACCCCCACCATCACCTTCGACGATAAGAAAAAGNATGGCGACGGAGCNACGGTCGATCCTGATGATGACGCAGGCACACCCCCGGAATTCCTTCATCCGGAAACTGATTGAGAAACTATAAGGATACCGTCCGGAACAACAACGGCGGTATCTTTTTTAGACCTNTAAAAAACTATTTTCTGAATAATAGTTTTAAACCAATGTNAACAAANCGTGTTAAATAATAAGGTAGAAACCGATACAACTATTAAATTTCACTATAATCTATGAAACTGAACCTAATGTATGTCGGCGCGGCATTGCTCGCAGTCGGCACTGTTTCAACAGGATGCAAGAAGGATGGGGGCCAGCAGCAACAGCAGCAGGCTCCCGAACTGGCCGTAATGACGGTAGAGGCTGCCGACGCTTCGCTGATGACAGCCTACCCCACGACGCTTCAGGGCGTGAATGATGTGGAGATTCGCCCGCAGGCCACAGGATTCCTGACGAAGGTGAATGTCCGCGAGGGACAGCACGTCGGGCGTGGACAGGTGCTCTTTGAAATCGACAAAGTGCAACTCCAGGCTGCCGTTGACCAGGCGAAAGCNGCNGTCAATGTGGCGCAGGCCAATGTCAACACTGCCCAGACCAACGCCAACAACAACAAGCAGCTCCTCGAAAAAAACATTATCGGCGCTCCGGCCTATCAGACATCGGTCGACGCGCTGAACGCCGCGAAGGCTCAGCTCAGTCAGGCTCAGGCGGCCCTGACATCGGCACAGAAGAATCTGTCGTATTCNGTCGTNACGTCGCCCATATCGGGAGTCGTAGGCACGATTGACTTCAAGGAGGGTACGCTCGTCAGCCCCCAGACACTGCTCACGGTAGTTTCGGACAACGGGCTGATGGAGGCATATTTCTCCATGACCGAGAAGGAGATTCTCGACCTCACGGATGGCGGCAAGCGCTCGATAGAATCCGCGAAGGACGCGATGCCCCCCGTGCAGCTGCAACTGGCTAACGGCACTATGTATCCGCAGCAGGGTAAGATNGTNTCGATTTCCGGCGTNCTCGATTCATCTACAGGCAGCGCGCAGGTGAAAGCCCAGTTCCCGAATCCTGACGGCATGTTGCGCAGCGGCAACACNGGCAANATCCTCATCCCCTCCTCTTCGGCAGGAGCGCTTCAGATTCCGCAGAGCGCGACATTCGAGATCCAGGATATGAAGTTCTGCTATGTCGTCGGCGACAGCGCGAAGGTACACACCACTCCGATCACCGTCTCAGAACTTAACGACGGTAAGAATTATATCGTGACTTCCGGCCTTAAGGCAGGTGATCAGATCGTAGTCGAGGGAATCGGCATTTCGGTGCAGGACGGCATGGTGATACGTCCGAAAAAATAAGCATACCTAACAGAGTTAGAAAATGAAACTTGACAATTTTATCAACCGGCCGGTGCTATCGACCGTTATCTCGATTTTTATCGTGATATTCGGTCTGTTGGGCCTGATGAGTCTCCCGATCGAGCAATACCCTGATATTGCCCCTCCGACAGTCAGAGTCACGACAACCTATACCGGCGCTAACGCGCAGACGGTGCTGAACTCCGTGATCGCTCCGCTTGAGGAACAGATCAACGGCGCGGAGAACATGGAGTACATGACATCGTCGGCCTCCAACAACGGTTCGGCCACAATCGAGGTATATTTCAAACAGGGGACTGACCCGGATATCGCAGCTGTCGACGTGCAGAACCGCGTATCNAAGGCCGCNTCCTTNCTCCCCTCTGAGGTAAACCAGGTGGGTGTGATCACCCAGAAGCGCCAGACGTCGATGCTGATGGTAATCGGTATGTATGACCCGAGCGACCAGTATACGACTCAGTTCATCGACAACTACATGAGCATCAACATCCTTCCGCAGATCAAGCGTGTATCGGGTGTAGGTGAGGCCATGGCCTTCGGCTCCGACTATTCGATGCGTATCTGGCTCAAGCCTGATGTCATGGCCCAGTATGGACTGATGCCGTCGGATATTTCAGCGGCTCTTGCCGAGCAGAATATCGAGGCCGCTCCCGGCCAGTTCGGCGAACAGGGTGACCAGAGTTTCCAGTACACACTTAAATATAAGGGACGCCTTTCGGAGCCCAAGGAATTCGAGGATATCATCCTTCGCGCCTCTTCCAACGGCGACATCCTGCGCCTGGGTGATGTGGCTACGGTGGAGCTCGGACGCCTGACATATGGCTTCCAGAACCTCAACGATGGTCACATCGGTTCTTCCGCGATCATTTACCAGTCAGCAGGTTCGAATGCTACCGCCGTTATTGAATCCGTCGAGAAACTGATGGACCAGGCACGCAAAGACCTGCCGAAGGGCATGGTGCTCATGACGACTATGAGCGTCAACGACTTCCTCTTCGCTTCGATCGCCGAGGTTATCAAGACCCTTATCGAAGCCTTCGTACTCGTGTTCCTCGTGGTGTTTATCTTCCTGCAGGACTTCCGTTCGACCCTCATCCCGATGATCGCTATTCCGGTGGCATTGATCGGTACGTTCTTCCTCCTCTATATCTTCGGCTTCACCATCAACCTTCTGACTCTCTCGGCACTCGTGCTCGCAATCGCGATTGTGGTCGATGACGCGATCGTGGTGGTGGAGGCGGTCCATGCGAAGCTCGACCAGGGCTATAAGTCGGCACGCAAGGCATCTATCGACGCGATGCGTGAAATCTCGGGTGCGCTTATCTCGATTACGCTCGTCATGATGCTCGTGTTCATCCCGGTGTCATTCCTCGGCGGCACATCCGGTATCTTCTACCGTCAGTTCGGTCTGACGATGGCGATGGCTATCGGTCTCTCGGCCGTCAACGCGCTTACGCTCTCCCCCGCCCTCTGCGCCCTCTTCCTGAAGGGTCACGATGATTCGAAGTCTTTGAAAGAGCGCATGGGAGAAGCCTATACCGAAGCAGCCCACACAATGGCCGAGACCTACAAGAAACGTTTCAAATTCCCCCCGATCATCACGACTATCCTGCTGATCGCAGCAATCGTATTCCTCGTGCTCGGATGGTACACCTTCGAGAATGTCGCCCTGAGCTGCGTAGCAGTGGTTGTGGCCATACTCGCCCTCATCGGCATATTCACCAAGGACTTCCTTGATGCATTCAACAAGACTTTCGACAAGATTCTCAACGTCTATAACCATCTCGTAAAATGGTTCTGCGGCCATAAGATCATCGGATTCGGCTTCGTCGCTATCGCCGTCGGCGTTCTGGTATGGCTCATGTCGATCACCCCGACCTCGATGGTTCCGACAGAGGATACGGGTACGATCATGGGTGCCGTGACATTGCCCCCCGCCACATCTCAGGAACGCACTCAGGCGGTAATGAACAAGGTGGACAGTATCATCGGCTCCATCCCGGCGGTTCAGAGTCGCACGGCTATCACGGGTTTTAGCTTCGTGGGCGGTCAGGGTAACACCTACGGTTCATTCATCATCAAGCTCAAGCCTTGGGATGAGCGTGACGAAGACACTGAGAGCGCATCGGCCATCCTGGGTCAGCTCTTCATGATGACATCCTCAGTGAAGGATGCCCGCATCATGTTCTTCCAGCCCCCGATGATTTCCGGTTATTCGGCCACGAACGGTTTCGAGGTGAAACTTCAGGACCGCACGGGCGGCGACCTCAATAAATTCTTCGAGGTCTATCAGCGCTTCATCGGCGCGCTCAACGCCGACCCGGCCATCCAGATGGCTTACTCGAACTTCAACCCGACCTTCCCGCAGTATATGGTGGAGATCGATGTGGCCAAGGTCAAGCAGGCCGGTCTGACCCAGAGCGCCGTTCTGCAGGCTCTGCAGGGTTACTACGGCGGTATGTATATCTCCAACTTCAACAGCTACGGCAAGCTCTACCGCGTCATGATGCAGGCTTCGCCCGAAGCGCGCGTCTCACCCGAGACTCTGAAGCAGATCAAGATCCGCAACGGCGTGGAGATGGCTCCGATCGACAACTTCGTGAAGCTGACACGCGTCTATGGTCCGGACATGATCGACCGTTTCAATATGTTCACGGCTATCTCGATCACAGGTACGCCTGCTCCCGGCGTATCGTCAGGTGAGGCTATCGCCACGATCAACGCCATCGCGCAGCAGACACTCCCGGCGGGCTACAGCTTCGAATACTCCGGCATGACGCGTGAGGAGGCCTCCGGTTCAAGCGGCTCGACAGGCTACGTCTTCCTGCTCGTGCTCCTCTTCGTATATCTTATCCTCTCGGCGCAGTATGAGAGTTATGTTCTTCCCTGGGCCGTTATTCTCTCCGTGCCGTTCGGTCTGATGGGTTCGTTCATCTTCGCGAGAATGTTTGATATCGACAACAATATCTATCTCCAGATCGCCCTCATCATGCTTATCGGTCTGTTGGCCAAGAATGCGATCCTTATCGTAGAGTTCGCTCTCGACCGCCGCAAATCCGGCATGAGTATCTTCAATTCCGCCATCCATGGTGCCGTGGCGCGTCTGCGTCCTATCCTTATGACGTCGCTCGCCATGATTATCGGTCTGTTGCCGATGATGTTNGCCCATGGCGCGGGCAAGAACGGTAACCAGGCACTCGGCACGGGCGCGGTCGGCGGTATGTTGATCGGTATGATTCTCCAGGTGCTTATCGTGCCGGCGCTCTTCGTGGCGTTCCAGGCTCTGCAGGAGAAGATCTCGCCTGTGAAATGGAAAGATAAAGACGTACAGGAGATTTCGTCGGAAATCGAGCAGTACGCCATCAAGAAGTAACTCTTAGACATTACAACTGATGAAATCCAATATAATCATCAAATCACTGGCCATGGTGGCTGTGGCATCCACACTCTCCGGATGCCACATCTACCAGAAATACTCGCTCCCCGAGGATGAGGCCATCATCAAGGATTACAAAAGGGCCGCCGAAATGACCCCCGACTCCACGACTCTCCCCTATCTTGGCTGGAGGGATGTATTTACCGACCCTATCCTGCAATCCCTGATCCAGACAGCCCTCGACAACAATAAGGATCTGGCCAACGCCCGCCTGAACGTGGATATCGCGCGGGCTCANCTGAAAGGGGCGAAACTGAGCTATTTCCCCTCTNTGGCGCTGAGTCCGAACGGCGGCACGGCATCCTACGGTGGCAGCCACATGAACTGGAGCTATACGATTCCTCTGGCTCTGAACTGGGAAATCGATGCCTTCGGCAAGATTCTGAACCGCAAACGCGGAGCGGAAGTGACTGTCGAGCAGACNGAGGCTTACCGTCAGGCAGCCCAGTCGCAGATTGTCTGCGGCGTGGCATCNACCTATTACGCTCTTGTGTTGCTGAATCAGCAGCTTGATCTTACGCGCCGCACGTCGGAGATNTGGGCGGATCAGGTGGAATCGATGAAGGCGATGAAAACNGTCGGCATGGTGACGGAGGCCGCCGTCGTGCAGAGCGAGGCCAANTACTACAGCATCATGGCCTCCATCCCCGATCTGGAACAGCAGATCAAGGTCACGCAGAANACTCTATCNCTGCTGATGAACACTTATCCGCAGGAATGGGAGGTGACCTCCGATCTGAATTTCGAGATTCCGATGCCGCTCTCNGGCGCGGGACTGCCCCTCTCCTATCTCGCCGTTCGACCCGANGTCGCAGCGGCTGAGCGNGGACTCGCGGCTGCNTACTATACCACCAACTCGGCACGCGCCGCTTTCTATCCGAGCATCAATATCTCNGCGCAGGGTGGATTCACAAACCTTCTGGGAAGCATGATCACTAATCCCGGNAAATGGTTTATCCAACTTGCCGGCCAGCTNACNGCCCCGATATTCTCGCGCGGACAGAACATAGCGACACTTGAAGCCGCAAAGGCGAGCCAGCAGATCGCGCTCAACAATTTCCAGTATGCCGTGCTCAACGCATCGGCCGAGGTTTCTGACGCGATGGTNAAGTATCGCACGAACCATGAGAAGCGTCTGCAGGTCGACAAGCAGATCGATGCATTGGAGAAATCCGTGGAATACACTCAGGAGCTTCTTACNTACGGGCAATCGACGACGTATCTTGAGGTGCTGACGGCCCGTTCATCTCTTCTGCAGGCCCAGCTGACGAGTCTCGGATGCTGGCACAATAAGGTCACGGCTATGATTGATCTCTATCAGGCCGTCGGCGGNGGACGCTGAGNAAGTTATGNCGAATAACCTAAAATCTTGTATCTATGAATAAAATCAGCAATCTGGCCTATGTCCATCCCGACGCCAAGATAGGCGACAACGTGGTGATCGATCCTTTCGTGTATATCGAAGGTAATGTCGAGATCGGCGACAACTGCCATATCCGCCCCAACGCCGTGATACGCTCAGGNGCGCGGATCGGCAACAACAACCATATCTTCGAAGGGGCCATCATCGCTGCGACCCCGCAGGATTTCCGTTGGCACGGCGANGATAGTTTCGTCATAATCGGCGACAACAACACGATCCGGGAGCACGTCATCATCAATCGTTCGATACATGAGGGGGGAGCCACTAAAATCGGCAACAATTCCTTCATCATGGCCCAGACNCATATCGGGCATGACTCGAATATCGGNAACTTCTGTGTGCTCGGNAACGCAGTCAAGGTGGCCGGCGACGTGAAGATAGGAAATTACACCATCCTGTCGTCNAACGCGCTCGTGCATGAACGTTGCGACGTCGGCGCATACTGCCTGATAAAGGGTGGTTGCCGAGTGAACAACCATGTGCCGCCCTACACGGTGATGGCNCACAATCCTATCGAGTANAAGGGTATCAACTCNTTCGTGCTCAGGAAATGTGATTTCGACGAGGCCACGATCGACGAGATAGCGAGTGCCTACCGCCTGATCTATCACGCCAATACCTCCGTATTCAACGCTCTGCGCCGTATCCGCGCCGACATCGAGGATATTCCGCAGAAGCANGAGATCATAACCTTCATNGAGAATCACCGTCTCGAACTGGCGGCCGCTCCGAAGGATATGAACGAGACCGACTGACACGTCTGACTCTTTACGGGCGTTATTGTATAAAACTGCAAAGGAATTGCTCCTTTGCAGTTTTTTTCGTAATTTTGCATATTCAAAGCCATTTGAAGTGTTATAGACAATAGGGACCNCCGCAGNTTCTCGNGCNGCGGATGGTCACGACGGATTTACCAGAACCCAACATTTCTCCACGATGCTTGATGCAAAGAAAACAGCCGTGCGGGCCGTCTCGGGCGCCGTATATGTCATTATAATTGTCCTGGCCTGCTTTTGGGGCGACCTCGGAGTGACACTTCTCGCGGGTATCTTCGGTGCCCTCGGTGTGTCGGAGTTCCGCAAGATGAGATTCCCCGCCTACTCCAACGGGGGGATAGGGCTATATGATGTCATGGGGGGCCTCGCCCTCATCTTCTCCCCTCTCCCATCGGCCTATGCGCCGTATCCATTCTTTTTCCTCTGGATAGCATGGCTTATCGGACGCATGATATTGACGATATATTCGAATCACGCTCACCCGGAAAAGGAGTTCGCGGTCGATATGGGAGCGCAGGTCTACGTGGCCTTTCCGCTCGCTCTGCTCGTGGCGGCGGCATTGTGTCTTCAGAGCCGTTTCGACACGTGTATGCCGGTGCTGGCCGTATTCATCATGATATGGATGAACGATACAGGAGCATTCCTCTTCGGGAGCACCTTCGGGAAACATCGGCTATTCGAGCGGGTGTCGCCCAAGAAGTCTTGGGAGGGATTCTGGGGAGGTCTTTTCTGCACCGTGGCCACAGGAGCCGTCATCGGTCTGACCGGTAGCCCTCTTGCGGCATCGGGTGAGGGCAATCCCGTATTGTTCTGGACACTCGCAGGCGTCGTCGTGACACTCGCCGCGACATTCGGCGATCTGTTTGAATCCGTGATCAAGCGTAATCTCAACCTCAAGGATTCCGGCAATCTCATCCCTGGACACGGCGGTATTCTGGACCGCATAGATTCCCTCCTCATGGTGATTCCTGCCATGATTCTCTATTTCTATATATTCTCTCTCTTTATCCGATGAATCCCGGGGCTTCCCCTATCACTTACGAAATCCTTCAGAACCAAGAATGAGAACTATACATTCCATACTCGGCGCCACGCTGCTGACAGCGTCGTTCGCCACGGCCTCGGCCGACACTCAGTTGCCCACTGTCACGATAATGGGCAAGACGTTCTATACGTATGTGGCCAAAAAGGGTGAGTCTCTTTTCGGTATAGCCAACCGCTTCGGCTGGGACCCCACCATTCTTGCGGAAACCAACAAGGAACTGGAGACGCCCCTCTCTAACGGCGACCTGATATATTATCCGGCGGCCAAATCGTCGGGCAAAAAGAATGCGCGCCCGAAGGAGGCATCGGCCGATAGCTCAACCGGTCCGGTCGCTTCCGGGGAGGCGGATGAGGATGAGAGACCGCTGACTGTGGTGGTGGCTTCCGAGGAGGAGGTGGAGCTGAATCCTGAGGCCGACACNGAAAGGGATGGTGTCGTCTACCATGAGGTGCAGAAGGAGGAGAGCCTCTACGACATAGCCCGCACATATGAGACGACGGTAGAGGATCTGTACAAGATGAATCCGGGCATGTCGTTCGAGGATCCTGAGCCGGGCGAGACAATACGCCTAAAGGCCGGCTCGCTCAACGATAAGGCTACTCCGGCCATGGTGGAGGAACAGCAGGTCAGCGGGGTGACGACCTACAAGGTGCGCCGTGGCGACGACTGGGCCAAGGTGGCCGACAAGTATGGCATATCGGTGAGCATCCTGAAGGAGAGCAATCCGGGCGTAACCAAGCTGAAGAGAGGAGATTTCATCACCATACCATCCGTAGAGACAGTCGAGGTGGAGCGTATGGTGGTGACGACGGATCCGCGCGAGGCTACCGAAGAGGGGCGTCGCGAACTCTATCAGGAGGTGCATAGCCTGGATTCNAAGATATATGACGCGGATGGAAATATAAGTCCGAACGCCGTCAGCGTGGCTATCGTGCTTGGTGAACCGGACACGAACCGGGACATGGAATTCGCACGTGGTGCCATTCTGGCTGTCGACCAGCTCAAGACGGCCTCTTTCCCGACACGCCTGACCATTATAGATGGCTCTCAGCCGGAGAACGAGGTGATAGAGTCGCTGGAGGGTTTTAATCCGAGGCTNATCATTACCACGGCCGACAAGGATCTCCCCTCCTATATCGCCGAGTATGCGAAGGAGAATGAGGCTCATGTGGTCAATTCATTCGATGTGAAGGATGAAGCTTACCTGACCAACAGCGCCATGATTCAGTATCTCGCTCCGACATCCTATTTCAATGAGGAGGTGGCCGACTGGATTGCCGACAAATATGCCGGCTACCGGCTTATTATCGGAGGAAAGATGGATGGGGCCGACACTATGGGGGAATCCATCATTCGTGCATGGGTGGCTGCCGAGGGTGAGATGCCGGAGGAGGTCGTGACGGATGAAATAGCGACCATGACTCTCCCGGAAGAGGATGGACGATACCTTATCTATGCCACTCCGGCCGGAAAGGAGGATGTCAGATCGCTGCTCGAAAAAATCGAGCGTCTGCGCGAGACCAACCCTCTGGCCGACATACGCGTCGTAGGCCGCCCGAGCTGGATAACGATGACCGATTCTCAGCGCAAGGCTTTTGAAAATAACAACGTGCTGCTGCCGACGCGTTTCTATTTCAATTCGGAGGATGCCATGAGCCGTCGTTTCATCGATGATTACAAGGCTCTCTATGGCCACACTCCGATGAAGTCATATCCCGTTTATTCCGCGGCCGGACATGATATCATCAATTATTTCCTCCCCAATATCTCGATGACGGGCGGGGATTTCAACGCGGAATTCCGCGAGCGCCCTACCCTTCAGTCCCCCATATCGCTGGAGAGGGTCAACAATTGGGGAGGCGTGGTCAATCCGTGCGTATATGTCGTTGAATTCGCTCCGTACGGCGGGGTGAAGAAAATTCTGCTTAATTCCGAAGACTGATGGGGAGACATCTGATTCAAAGGATCGCGATCGGAGTCGGGCTGCTTGTCGCGGCTCACGGAAATGCGTCGGGCCAGAGCCACTATGACGCCAACATGGCCGTCGGCGTGCGAGCCGGAGCCGATATCTCAAGGAATTTCTTCAATCCGTCGGTGAAGCAATTGATGAAGCCGGGGGGATTGGCCGGAGTCACGTTCAGGTATGTGGAGGAGAATCATTTCGGCCTCATCGCGGAGCTGAATTTCATCCAGCGCGGATGGCAGGAGAATTTCGAGGAGTCGCCTTACGTCTATAAACGCACGATAAATTATCTCCAGCTTCCGGTGCTGGCTCATATCTATTTCGGCGGTCGGGGAAGATTCTTCATCAACGCCGGGCCTCTCGTGGGGCTTCGGTTAGGGGATTCTGTCGATTGCAATTTCGATACCTCTGCCACATCCGATCTGCCGGATTTTCCCAAATGGCACAACATCTATCAATATGACGAGCCTATCACACAGAAGGTAGACTACGGCATATGCGGCGGTCTTGGCGGAGAATTCAATATAACGAAGCGCAACTCGCTCAGTCTGGAGGCCCGCTTCTACTACGGGCTGGGCAATCTTTTCGGATCATCCCGCAAGGATCGCTTCAACGCGTCCAACTCGATGGCCGTGGAGTTCGCGCTGGGATATTGGTTCAGGTTCAAATAGGGTCGGCCCGGTGATTGCCGGGGGCCGATTCGTCACGACAGAGGGTATATTAATGGATTTTAACGGGAAACATTCGCTTTTTATACTATTACTATGGTATAATTGCGCGAATTTCATTAACTTTGCAAAATTCAAAAGACTGTTGATTTAATCAATTTAATACAATATTAATGGCACAGAAGATTTATACATTCGGCGACGGAAAAGCCGAAGGTAACGCCGGGATGCGCGACATCCTTGGCGGCAAGGGTGCGAACCTTGCTGAAATGAATCTGTTGGGTATGCCGGTGCCTCCCGGCTTCACCATCACAACGGAAGTCTGCAACGAATACACCCAGTATGGCCGCGACAAAGTCGTAGAAGACATCAAGAGCGACGTGGAGAAAGCCATCGCCCACGTAGAGAAGCTCACCGGCAATAAATTCGATGATCCCTCCAATCCTCTCCTCGTATCGGTACGTTCGGGCGCACGCGCCTCTATGCCCGGCATGATGGACACCGTCCTCAACCTCGGCATGAACGACGCTACCGTGGCCACTATGGCTGAGAAGAGCGGCAATCCCCGCTTCGCATGGGACAGCTACCGCCGTTTCGTGCAGATGTACGGCGATGTCGTTCTCGGCATGAAACCCGCCTCCAAGACTGATATCGATCCCTTCGAGAAGATTATGGATGAAGTGAAGGAGGAGAAGGGTGTTAAATTCGACAATGAGCTCGACGTTGAGGACCTTCAGGAACTCGTGAAGCGTTTCAAGGCTGCCGTAAAGGAATACACCGGCAAGGACTTCCCCGAATCAGCATGGGAACAGCTCTGGGGCGGCATCTGCGCCGTATTCGACAGCTGGATGAACGAGCGCGCTATCCTTTATCGCCGCATGAATCAGATTCCCGAGGAATGGGGTACGGCCGTCAATGTCCAGGCTATGGTATATGGCAACATGGGCAACAATTCGGCTACAGGCGTTGCCTTCAGCCGTGACGCCGCTACAGGCGAGAATATCTTCAACGGTGAATATCTCATCAACGCTCAGGGTGAGGATGTCGTGGCCGGTATCCGCACTCCGCAGCAGATCACGATCGAGGGTTCACGCCGTTGGGCCAAGCTTCAGGGTATCTCCGAGGAGGAGCGCCGCGAGAAGTATCCCTCTCTCGAGGAGACAATGCCCGACTGCGCAGCCGAGCTGATCGCAATCGCACATCGTCTTGAAGACTATTATAAAGACATGCAGGATATGGAGTTCACTATCCAGGACGGCAAGCTCTGGATGCTCCAGACCCGTAACGGCAAGCGCACTGGCGAAGCTATGGTACGCATCGCCATGGATCTCCTGCGTGACGGCATGATCGATGAGAAGACCGCCCTCCTCCGCATGGAGCCCCAGAAGCTCGATGAGCTCCTCCACCCCGTCTTCGACAAGGACGCCCTCAAGCGTGCCAAGGTCGTAGCCAAGGGTCTCCCCGCTTCTCCCGGCGCCGCTACAGGTCAGATCGTGTTCTCCGCCGATGAGGCCGAGGAATGGGCTGACAAGAAGAAGAAAGTCGTACTCGTACGCATCGAGACTTCTCCTGAGGATCTTCGCGGTATGGCCGTGGCCCAGGGTATNCTNACAATGCGTGGNGGCATGACTTCTCACGCTGCCGTTGTGGCNCGCGGCATGGGTAAGTGCTGCGTATCCGGTGCAGGTGAAATCCTCGTTGACTACAAGGAGAAGACTGTCAAGATGGGTGACAAGGTTTACAAGGAGGGTGACTGGATTTCGCTCAACGGTTCTACCGGCGACGTGTATGACGGTCAGGTACCCACGACTGAACCCGAAATCGGNGGCGACTTCGCTGCNATCATGAATCTTGCAGCCAAATACACCAAGACTCTCGTCCGCACTAACGCCGACACTCCCCGCGACGCCAACCAGGCCCGCAAGTTCGGCGCACAGGGTATCGGTCTCTGCCGCACGGAGCATATGTTCTTNGAGGGTGACCGTATCAAGGCTGTCCGCGAGATGATTCTGGCTTCTGACGAAGAGGGTCGTCGCGCCGCTCTCGCCAAGCTGCTCCCCATGCAGCGCGGTGACTTCGANGGNATCTTCGAGGCTATGGACGGCTATGGCGTGACAATCCGCCTGCTCGATCCCCCGTTGCACGAGTTCGTGCCTCATCAGACTGCCACTCAGAAGGAACTCGCCCAGGAGATGGGNCTNACTCTNGAGGAGGTAAAAGCAAAAGTTGACTCACTTGAGGAGTTCAACCCCATGCTCGGTCACCGTGGTTGCCGTCTTGGCATCACATATCCCGAAATCACNGAGATGCAGACTCGCGCCATCATCGAGGCAGCTCTCGCATGTAAGGCAAAGGGCATGAAGGTATATCCCGAAATCATGGTTCCCCTCGTAGGTTCACTCAAGGAGCTCCAGAATCAGGCAGCCGTCATTAACATCACTGCCAACAAGGTATTCGAGGAGAAGGGTGACACAATCCCCTACAAGGTAGGTACGATGATCGAGGTACCCCGCGCCGCTCTCACAGCCGACAAGATTGCTGAGGTCGCTGAATTCTTCTCATTCGGCACTAACGACCTCACTCAGATGACATTCGGTTTCTCACGCGACGACGCTCCCAAGTTCCTCAAATTCTACAAGGATCACGGCATCATCAAAGTTGATCCCTTCGAAGTACTTGACCAGGAAGGTGTAGGTCAGCTCGTAAGAATGGGTGTTGAGAAGGGACGTGCAACCCGCGAAGACCTGAAGGTCGGCATCTGCGGCGAGCACGGTGGTGAGCCCAGTTCCGTCAAGTTCTGCGCCAAGCTCGGCATGAACTACGTCAGCTGTTCACCTTTCCGCGTTCCCATCGCCCGCGTAGCCGCGGCGCAGGCTGCCATCGAAGACTAATCTCTATTGAGACTGCATACATAACTCTATAACAAGGCCGTAATGCCCTAATCGGCATTACGGCCTTTCTTAATCTCACTAAGATATGTCAGAAGCTGAAATGAATGCATATCGGTTTGGGTCAGGAAAAGAGCCTACAGATGAGATGCTCGCGCAGATAATGCACGAAGCGTCTGTTGATGCAAAAAAACGCCATGAGGAGGCCACAAAAAGATACTTTGAGGAATTACGTCTTGGTGCTGATGAACAGCAAGCCAAATGGGCAGAACGCATAAACCAAGTCAAGAATGGCAACTGCGGAACATAAACCGGAACTGATTATAATTGCCGGACCTAATGGGTCAGGCAAGACTTCTATTACCCAAAAGTTTCTTCATCACGAGTGGGCAGAGGGGACAACGTACATAAATCCCGACCAGATTGCTAAAGATATGTTTGGCGATTGGAATGACAAAGAAGCCGTTCTGAAAGCTGCTAACTATAGCTCGGACCTTCGTGAAAAATGTCTTGCACAAAAGAGAAGTTTCGTATTTGAGACCGTTTTTTCTGCGCAAGATAAAATTGACTTTGTTATCCGAGCCAAGCAAGCAGGGTTCTTTATTCGGATATTTTTTATCTCCACCTCAAATCCGGCAATCAATGCATCACGTATCGCCAAGCGAGTAATGGAAGGTGGCCACGATGTGCCCATTACCAAAATTATATCACGCTATAATAAGTCAATTCAAAACTGTAAGACAGTTGCTCCAATAATTGACCGTCTTTATGTCTACGATAACTCCATTGATGATGTTGATGCGCGCCCTCTCTTCCGTCTTTCAGAGGGAGTTTTAGCAAAGCAATACACTGAGGTTATTCCCGAATGGGCTAAAAATATTCTATTTTAACGAACTATGAAAAGACGACGTGAGATATTAGACTATATACCATTAATCTTGTTAATTGTAGGAGGTATATCCTTCTCCATATATTTTCAAGAGTGGATTTTGTTGGCTCAAGCCGTAATGCCGGTGCATTCATATTAGAAGAAAGTGGGCCCAAGCCGTATTTAGCAATAAAAAGAGCAACGTAGAAATGGTTGTTCTACGCTGCTCCTTTATGTGTATGTCGTTAGGTTAATGACCTATGTTGGATTGGTTTTGGGCGTTGTAGCGGTCACCCTGAATGTGTATGGTATCGAGAAAGTCATTGATGCG
>JAAVDV010000015.1 GCA_014801595.1 Bacteroides sp. | reverse complement strand
GTGGAAGCAAGGAATTCAAGGTCAATCAGACTATGGGTGGCGGGACTTGGATCTATCTCGGGACATTCCCGTTGGAAGAGGGTTATAGCGCTACTGTACCCGTAGTTACCCTTACTAACATTTCCGATAAGGAGGCCGATAAAATAGTTACAGCCGACGCTGTGAAGATCGGAGGCGGAATGGGTAATATCGCGAGATCCTCAAGCCGATCGGACATATATTATGACTCGTCGACTCCGATACAGACTTCAGCGCCCGGTGGCTATAATGATGTGGATGAAGAAATCACCGAAGATGATGATGAAGATGACGAAGATATTGCCGGGGATGAGAATCAAAGTGACGATGATGAGGATGATGTTGATGATACCGTAGACGAAGAGAGTGTCACTGTCATTCAACAACCTCAGACACCCTCCTATAATTCCGGCCGTCGACCCACTTTTGTGACTTCCGGTATGCCCCGTTATCTCGAGGGGGCGCGCTATTGGATGCATTGGGCCGGTTTTCCTGAGTCGGTCTACTCCCCTTTCCATGGCACTGATGACTATAAAGATGATTATACATCCCGTGGACATTGGGTAAATTATCTTGCGGGAGGTTCACGTGTGTTGCCCGGTAAACCGGGTCTGAACATTCCTGTCGATATCTCTTTCGCGTTGCATTCGGATGCCGGTAAACGTGCTGATGATTCCACTGTCGGCACTCTCGGCATATACTATACTAATAATGGTGATGTTTACGCCGATGGCACTCCCCGTTCTAATTCGCGTATGCTGACAGACATGCTGATGCGCCAGATAACGGGCGATATACGGCGTACTTATGAACCAAATTGGACTCGTCGTTCAATGTGGGACAAGTCGTATCTGGAAGCGCGAGTGGCAGAGGTGCCCACAACCTTGATAGAGATATTGAGTCATCAGAACTTCCGTGACATGCAATATGGTCTTGATCCAAACTTCAGATTTCTTGTATCCCGTGCCATTTACAAGGCTATGGCTCGATTCATCAGCGAGCGAAAAGATCGTGAAGTTGTCATACAACCTCTCCCCGTGCAGGATTTCGCGATTACTAATGTCAAGAAGGGGCATTTTCATCTTACCTGGAATCCTACTCCCGATCCTATCGAACCTTCGGCGGTACCCAATAAGTACATTATACTTGAACGCACCGAGGGCACTCTTGGATTCCATAAAGCAGGTGAAACCACATCGACTCATTTCGATGTCAAGGTAAATGATGATTTGATACATTCATATAAGATCATTGCAGCGAATGACGGTGGATTGGCATTCCCATCCGAGACTCTCGCATTGAGAGAGAGTAATGAGGGGGAAACTGTACTTATAGTCAATGGTTTCAACCGGGTATCGGCACCGGGCCATTTCTCCACCGATGGAAATGCCGGATTTAAAGCAGAGGACGACTTCGGAGTGCCTTATATCAATGATGCCTCCTTCACAGGTTATCAGACAGAGTTCCGTCGCAATGCCGGCGAGTCGTTCGGACGTAGTTCCGGCAATTACATAGGTACGGTCGTGGCAGGCAATACGTTTGATTATCCTGCCGTGCATGGTGATGCGGTGGCTGATGCAGGTTATGGATTTGTCAGTTGTTCGGCTTCAGCTATAGAGAAAGGACTTGTTAAGCTTTCGAATTATGATATTGTCGATCTCATTCTCGGTAAGCAGAAAAAAACTACCATAGGCCGGGGTACAAGCGGAGTTAATTATACAGCTTTTCCCCGCGAGTTACAGGAGGTGCTGAGAAACTATATTGATCAAGGTGGTGCGTTGATTGTCAGTGGTGCCTATGTAGCGAGTGATTTGTTTGACGAGCGTTCAAATTCAGTAGATCATGCCTTTGCTGAAGACATACTTAAGGTCCGTCCCTCGAACTCGGCCGCACGTCCGCGTTCCGGTTCTCTCTCTACCTACGGGCTGGCGTTGGGTAACAATGCCTTGAGATATTCTAATAATATCAATTCCAGCCAGTATATTGTAGAGAAACCGGATGTCCTTGAGCCTGTCAATCCCGATGGACAAGTAGTGATAACTTTCTCGGATACAGGCGATGCGGCGGCTGTGCATTCTAACGTCGGTAAAGGCAATGTCACTGTCATGTCCGTTCCGTTTGAATCCGTCAAAGATGCAGATGCCCGGACAAATTTGATGAAAGGCCTTCTTAATCTCGCAAAAAACACTTATTGAACTATCTTTTAGACGATACTTAACCCCCAA
Source organism: Bacteroides sp. (assembly GCA_014801595.1). GTDB lineage: Bacteria > Bacteroidota > Bacteroidia > Bacteroidales > Muribaculaceae > Lepagella. Next base: position 68,876 of record JAAVDV010000015.1, on the reverse strand, counting down.
ATATGAATATCTATAGATTCACAAATGTCGAGGCATTGAGAGAGGAAATTTTCCGCTCTCCGCTTGAACAATATATACTGGTCAGTTTGACTGACCGAGAGATAAATCTTGCCCCTCATGCCATCCGAAGGATGCGACAGGTGGCGGAGGATACCGATGTCACTATGGTGTACGCATGGTATCGTGAGGTTAACGAGGATGGGTCGTTGCTTGATCACCCGTTGACGCAGTATCTACCCGGCTCTGTCAGGGATGATTTTGATTTCGGTTCTTTCGTTTTGTTGAATGCTGCTGATGTGCTGACAGCAACGGAGGATTTCACACAAGAGGAATCCAATTATATCGACGGAGGGTGGTATGCCCTTCGTCTGCGTCTGAGTCAGGGCCGATTTTTTCAGATGCTTCCGGAATATCTCTATACTGTAAAAAGAGTTGATTACCGCAAGAGTGGCGAGAAGCAGCATGATTATGTTGATCCGCGCAACATACGCTATCAGGCTGAGATGGAGGATGCCCTTTACCAGCATCTTTTCGAGGTCGACGCGTTGGCTCCCACTGAAAAGAAGACTCTTGTATTTCATGCTGACGACAACGTCAATAAGCCGGAAGCCTCCATCATTATTCCCGTTAAGAATCGCGTGCGCACAATCGGTGATGCCGTGAAGTCTGCCCTATCACAGACGACGGATTTTGATTATAATGTTATCGTGGTGGATAATGCTTCCACTGACGGTACCCGAGAACTCTTGAAATCCATCGATGATTCTCGGCTTAAATTAATATTGCTCGACGGAAGCGAGAATCTCGGGATTGGCGGTTGCTGGAATGAGGCCCTGTTGTCTGAGGATTGCGGCCGATTTGCAGTGCAACTTGATTCAGATGATATTTACGCATCGGATCAAACGCTGCAGACAATCGTAGACAAGTTCTACGAAGGTGGTTACGCAGTTGTTATCGGCAGCTATTTTATGACGGATTTCGACCTTAAGCCTATTCCCCCGGGGTTGGTGGATCATAGAGAGTGGACTGATGATAATGGTGCCAACAATGCGTTGCGCATAAATGGATTCGGTGCGCCACGTGCATTCGCCAGAGATGTGGCTCGTGAGATTCTCTTCCCAAATGTCAGCTATGGTGAAGATTATGCCATGTGTCTTCGTCTCAGTCGCGATTATGCTGTCGGACGTATATTTGACGGCCTCTATTATTGTAGGCGGTGGGATGGGAATTCAGATGCCTCCCTTCCGGTGTCTAAGGTGAATGAGCATAATGCATATAAGGATTTTCTCCGTACAAACGAGATTATCGCCCGTATCCATTATAATCAGCAACATCCTCTCTCCGAAGTTGAGGAGAATGAATGACGGCACGTATGGATATGATGACTTTACTATCGGAAGCGCGTGACGTTCAAATGGAGTCTTGGCCTCTGGCGCGTGAGAATTATCTTTCCTTAGGCTCTACGGAGAGACGTGTATTTAAACTGGATGATTTTACCGGTGCCATACAATTCAATCCGGCAAGAGCTGTCTCCACCGGTGCTTCGATAGATGCTGCCTCCATATCTCGTAGGCCCTGTTTTCTATGCGGTGCCAATCGACCTTTGCAGCAGAGTAGTGAAGAGATAATTCCGGGTTGGGAGTTCCTTGTGAATCCATATCCTATATTCCCTCTTCATTTCACGATAGCCTCCATGGAGCATAGGCCTCAGGATAGAATACCACTTGATATGGCTTCGATGGCGGAGAAACTTCCGGGAATGACTGTTTTTTTCAATGGAGCCAGAGCGGGAGCATCCGCTCCTGATCATCTGCATTGTCAGGCAGTGCCGACAGCCGAACTTCCTCTCATGCGTTATCTTGAGGGTGGAGGCGATATTGATAAACTCCCTTTTATTGTATATTTTCGTGTGATTACACCCGATTTCGAGGGAATGCGGCATTTAAATGAGATTGTGAAAATTAAAGGTATAGATCGGACAACCGGAGAGGCCGATGCCCGCTTGGTAAATGCATATATGTGGATCGGGGCTGATGGACTGCTTCGTGTTTGTGTCATTCCACGTTCGGCGCATCGCCCATCATTTTATGATAATTCAGGAATGGAGGGTTACATGGTCAGTCCCGGTGCGATTGATATGGCCGGAGTAATGATTCTTCCCAGAAAGGAAGATTTCATAAGAATGGACGACGAGACTGTAAATCGTGTATATTCTGAAGTAGCCTTGCAAAAAATCACGGATAAATGAAGCATCCCCGATCTCCCTGGAGTTGGATCCCGACACTCTATATTGCCGAGGGACTCCCCTATTTCGCCGTTAATACACTGACGGTGCTTATGTATACGAATCTCGGTATGTCAAAAGGTCAGATGGCTTTTCTGACAGGATGGTTATATCTCCCCTGGGTCATCAAGCCTTTCTGGAGTCCTTTTATTGATTTGTTCAAGACAAAGCGTCTGTGGGTGCTTGCAATGCAGATCGTGATCGGAATCGCGATGGGAGGAGTGGCGTTATCTCTTTTTTCCTCTGTCTGGATCGCCATATCACTGGTTGCATTCTGGGTGATGGCGTTTGCATCGGCCACACATGATATTGCGGCCGATGGTCTCTATATTCTTGCGCTTGATCAACGTGAGCAAGCAGCGTATGTTGGAGTGAGATCGACTTTCTATCGTGTGGCCAGTGTTGTCGGACAAGGAGGTTTGGTTATGCTTGCCGGTTGGCTTGAAACAAGATACAATGATATTCCCAAGGCCTGGACTTTAACTTTCGGATTGCTTTCCATATTTTTCGGCTTGGTGGCGCTGTATCACACTTATTCCCTGCCGAAAGTAGCGTCTGATCATCCCATCCCTGGAGTTTCCACTAAAACGATTGCTGCGGATTTTCTGGATACCTTCGTGACTTTCTTCAAGAAACCGTATATCATATCCGCACTTGCCTTCATGCTGCTGTATCGGTTGCCCGAGGCTCTATGTCTTAAACTTGTCCAGCCCTTTCTTAAAGATCCCCACTCACTCGGAGGTCTTGGTTTATCCACGACTCAGATTGGCCTGGTCAACGGTACAGTCGGAGTATTGGCTCTGCTCGCCGGTGGAATTGTGGGAGGAGTGGTAATTGCGCGTGGAGGTCTTAGGAAATGGATATGGCCGATGGCGGCTGCGCTGACTCTACCGTGCGTGGTCTATTGTTACATGGCGGCCGCATTACCCGATAATTTTATTCTTATCTCCACTTTAATTGGCATAGAGCAGTTCGGATATGGTTTCGGCTTTACCGCTTTCATGATGTTCCTCATGTATTTTAGCAAGGGTGAGAGTTCTACCTCGCACTATGCGTTCTGCACGGCATTTATGGCTCTGGGTATGATGCTCCCCGGCATGTGGGCAGGATGGTTATATGAGAAATTTGATAATATGGACAGTGGTTCAGTATGGGATATAGTGGGTTGCCTGTTCCCCGGTATAGATAATCCGGGGTCGGCAGGGTATATCGGATTCTTTTTATGCGTTATGCTCTCCACTCTTGCTACATTTGCTGTCACTTGGCTTGTTCGCCGGAATATGCCCGATAAATCAATTACGACGGCGGTTGATAATGTGGAATGATATTTTTTTATTAATTTTGTAATTCATAAATCCAAGCATATGTACACAGCTTCAGAAAAGAAACGTGAAAATATTGCCGAATATATCCTGTATATGTGGCAGATAGAGGATTTAATTCGAGCGTATAATCTTGATATTGATCGTATTGATTCAGAAATTATCGCTCAATATCAAAATCTTACTGACACCCAAAAACGTGATCTCCATGAATGGTATGAATCACTGATAGATATGATGCGCAGAGAGGGAGTGGAAAAGCAAGGGCATCTCCAGCTGAACAAGAACACAGTTGCTGCCCTTGATGATCTGCATCGTCGTTTATTGGCCGACAATAAATTCGCGACATATGCGGCTGAGTTCTATAAGACTCTCCCCTACATCGTGGAGTTGCGTGCGAAAGCCGGTGACGCGAAAGCCGGTGAAATAGAGACGTGTCTGAATGCCCTTTACGGCATATTGATGCTTAAACTGCAGAAAAAGCAAATTTCGGAGGAAACAATGGCCGCTATAAAACAGATATCCACATTTATGGCCCATCTCTCCAACTACTATAAGAAAGATTACAATAACGAACTTTTCTCCGATCAGGATTGATCGGAGAATTTGTATTTCACATAAGATAGTCCGATGTCTGACGAACTGAACAAAGAGATCGCAAGGCGACGTACATTCGCCATTATCTCCCATCCTGATGCCGGTAAGACAACCCTTACGGAGAAACTTCTGCTTTTCGGTGGCGCGATACATGTCGCGGGAGCGGTAAAGAGTAATAAAATAAAGAAAACGGCAACATCCGACTGGATGGAGATCGAAAAACAGCGTGGCATATCCGTGGCGACCTCCGTCATGGGATTTAACTACGGCGATTATAAAATCAATATCCTGGATACACCCGGTCACCAGGACTTTGCGGAGGATACCTTCCGTACTCTAACGGCTGTCGATTCTGTAATAATAGTTGTGGATGTCGCCAAAGGCGTTGAGACACAGACCCGGCGCCTTATGGAAGTCTGCCGCATGCGTAAGACTCCCGTGATTGTATTCGTGAATAAACTCGATCGCGAGGGTCGTGATCCTTTTGATATCCTCGATGAACTTGAATCTGAACTTAAGATACAAGTGCGCCCACTTTCATGGCCTATTAATATAGGTGCGAAGTTTAAAGGTGTTTACAATATCTATGAGCAGGGACTTGATCTCTTCACTCCATCGAAGCAAACCATCAGTGAGCGTGTAGAGATTCCGGATGTGAATTCACCGGAAGTTGATCGGCTCGTCGGTGAGGCTGATGCCGCCAAATTGCGCGAGGATCTTGAACTCATCGAGGGGGTATATCCTGAATTTGATGTTCAAAAGTATCTTGATGGAGAGGTAGCCCCGGTATTTTTTGGTTCTGCTCTCAATACATTCGGTGTGAAAGAACTTCTTGATTGTTTCGTGAAGATCGCGCCTGCTCCCCGACCTATAAATGCTGAGGAACGGCAGGTTAAACCTGAAGAGGAGACATTCAGTGGATTCGTATTCAAAATTCATGCTAATATGGATCCCAATCACAGATCATGTATAGCGTTTGTGAAGATATGCTCGGGAAAGTTTGAGAGAAATGTGAACTATCTCCATGTCCGGCAGGGGAAACAGATGCGTTTCGCCGCCCCCACTGCTTTCATGGCGCAAAAGAAGAATGTGGTGGATGAGGCATATCCCGGGGATATCGTCGGTATCCCTGATACCGGTAATTTCAAAATTGGCGATACATTGACATCAGGTGAGAATCTTCATTTCAAAGGTCTCCCCTCTTTCTCTCCTGAAATGTTCAAATATATCGAGAATGCCGATCCGATGAAGGCAAAGCAGCTTGATAAGGGAATCCGGCAGTTGATGGATGAGGGTGTCGCGCAGATGTTCACCAACCAGTTTAACGGTCGTAAAATTATAGGTACCGTCGGTCAGCTCCAGTTCGAGGTTATTCAATATCGTTTGCTGCATGAATACGGTGCGCAATGTCGATGGGAACCGATTAGTCTCTATAAGGCTTGCTGGATTGAAAGTGACGATGAAGAGGCGCTGGCTGCATTCAAGAAACGTAAACATCAGTTCATGGCTACTGATAAGGATGGGCGCGATGTGTTTCTTGCGGATTCAAATTATGTGCTACAGATGGCTCAGGCGGATTTCCCAAAAATCCGTTTCCACACTACAAGTGAATTTTAAAGATATAGTCTAATTCCATTCTCCCCATGTTTTCCCTGACTTATATCCATCACGATTGTTTCCTTCTTCGCACACCCGAATTGGCCGTAGTGTTTGATTATTGGAAAGATCCGTTGGCTGATTCCGCCGGAATACCCCCTTTTCTCAAGGATTTACCGGCGGATATACCTCTCTATGTCCTCGTAAGTCATTTTCATAAGGATCATTTCAATCCTGAAATTTTCCGGTGGGCTGACATGCGGGAGTCGGTGAGATATATAGTCTCACGAGATGTGGCTCGTAAAATTCGTTACCGTATTGAACCGTCCTCAACTTATAAAGGTAAACGATTGGATGCCTCAAAAATCACTGTACTATCGAAGCTTGAGCAATTTTCGGATAATCTATTGACCGTCGATGCCTTTGGAAGTACGGATATCGGAAACTCCTACGCTCTTACGATTAAGAGTGACTCATTGACTGTTTTTCATGCCGGAGACTTGAATTGTTGGACATGGCGTGATGAGTCGACTCCTGAAGAGGTAGCGTCCGCTGAGAAGGCTTTCTTATCCGAACTCCACGACATAGCTACCTCTTTCGATAGTTTCGACATCGCTATGTTCCCGGTTGATTCAAGAATAGGTACCGGTTATGAGGAGGGTGCAAGAGTATTCCTGCGGAATTTTCGTGTNAAGCATTTTTTCCCGATGCATTTCGAGCTTGCCGANGATGCCGCTGNACTCAGTCATCGTCATGCGGATGCATTGGCTTTTGNGAAATATTCTTCGGGATATGGTGAGCTGGTAGGATTGACAGCTCCCTATGACTGTTTTATGGATGATAGCGGAAAGTTGGCCTCCGATGGTTGTGATGTCGTATCGGAATTGAAGCGATCCTGGTATCTTTCTGCCGGNGATGTCAATGCCGAACGTCAGCTTTCNCTCCCGTTCCTCATTTCCCGACTTATAGAAATCTCAACGAATCATGCGAATATGNTGGGAATCGGAAACTCCGAGATGCCNAACAATCATTGCGGGTGGGTATTGTCCAGAGTNTGNGTGGAAATGAATGACTATCCTGCCGTNGATTCATTCTTCTCTATTTCGACATGGATTGAGAGCTGGAATCGCCATTTCTCAGAGCGTGCATTCAGTATCAATGATAATTCCGGACATGCCATAGGGTATGCTCGTCAGACGTGGATGGTACTTGATACNGAAACTCACGCTAATGCAGGTTTATCCGCTCTTGCATTTGATGAATCATATTTATCNCANAGANTCTGNCCNATAAAGAAGCAGGGTAAGCATCGTCTGATTCAACTTCCGGAGGAAAGACAGATTAACGACCGGCGATCAGTCGAGGCTACCGCACCGGTAAGATTCCATACATTCGGTTACTCTGATCTGGATGGTTATCGTCATGTCAATACGGTTCGATTTGTGGAGCTTCTGATGAATCAATTCACTTTGGAGGAACATGATACTCATTATGTGGCAAGAATTGAAATTTCATTTTTGAGCGAAGGCAAATACGGTAAGGTTATGGAGATTCTTCGTGTAGATTCGTGTGATTCCGATGATGANGAATTAATCTCAGAATTTATGATTCGTACAAAGGAGGAACATACCCCCGTGCTATATTCAAAAGTGATTTTGAAGCCCCGGCGCGGNCCTTACCCTTCCTTATGATATTTACGTTGGTTTATAGATGAAACGTTCCGCACTACATTGCGTTATACCATCTCTTGTGTTGCTGGCGGCCTGCAACCCGGCGCGTCATGTCCCGGCCAATCAATTCTTGCTCAATAAAGTGAGAATTGAACTTGACTCAACAGCAAAGAATATGGATACGGATGAACTGCAGACCTATTTGCGTCAGCAGCCTAACCATAAAATGCTATGGAGTGCGCGCACACGTCTCGGTGTCTACAACCTTTCCGGCCATGATTCTACGAAATGGTGGAACCGTTGGATCAGGAAAATTGGAGAACCNCCNGTAATCTACGATCCCCGNTTAACAGCAGAGGGTGCCGGACAGATTCGGCAGGCATTGATNAATAAAGGGTATCTCTCTGCGAAAGTCGACACGTTGACTTGTACCGACAGTGTCAAACGTAAGGCAAATGTCACGTATAGGGTGCATGCCGGCATACCTCATACTGTCAGGACCTTCAATTGTGAGATTTCGGATTCAATTATCTCTTCAATCGTTTTGGCAGATTCCGCTTCCTGGACCATCAGGCCCGGGGATTTTCTCGATAGAAATCGTCTTGATCAGCAACGGCAAATTATTACGAAATCGATACGCAATCATGGTTACTTCTCTTTCATGACAGAGAACATCACGTTTGTGGCCGACACTGTCAGTGACTCCTATGATGTTGACTTGACGATGCGTATCAGTAACACTCCTCTGAAATCCGGTCTGGATAAAGATTTTACAGCAGTTAGGAAATATGTCATACGTGATGTAATTTATGTCACCGACTATAATCTTTCTGCAGGAAGCAATCATGAACGCTCGGCGGTGGATACCGTNGGCTACAAGGATATTAAAATAGTATATGGCGACAGCNGGTATCTCAGCCCGTCGGTTTTATATGAGAATAACTTTATCCGGGCNGGTCTACCTTATTCGGAAGATGAGATTGACAGAACCTACAAGGCATTATCGAGGCTGGAAATCCTGAAATTTATCAATATCCGGCTGGAACCTGCCGGCACTGTCGGAGATATCGGCCTTTTAAATGCGTATGTACTTCTNACTCCGGGCANAAGTCAGTCGATGAGCGTCGAGATTGAAGGTACAAATTCAGAAGGTGATCTCGGAGTGGCAGTGGGTCTCACCTATTCCCATCGAAATATCGGACATGGCTCAGAGACCTTCACCACAAAACTGCGTGGCGCTTATGAGTCAATCAGCGGTAACCTTGAGGGGCTGCTCCATAACCGCTATATGGAATATTCGGCNGATGTGGCATTGCAATTCCCCAAATTCAAGGCTCCTTTCCTCAAAGAGTCCTTTAAAAGAAGAATCAATGCTTCGACTCTCCTGAACGTCTCAATGAACTATCAGGAGCGACCTGAATATACCCGTATTGTGTCGACGGCCGGTTGGAGTTATAAATGGACTGAACCTCTCTCCAACAATCGTCATACGTTTACGCCAATAGATATCAATTATGTCTATTTGCCTCAATCGACAAATGACTTTATAAATCAGATTGCCCCGGATAATCCATTGTTGAGGTATAGCTACGAGGATCATTTTATAATGCGTCTCGGATATAGTTTCTATCATACCAACAAACGCCCTGAGACACCATGGCAGCGTCAGATTCAAAAGAACATCTATAATATCAGAGTCAACGCTGAGTTCGCCGGTAACTTCCTCTTTTTATTGAGCAGTATATTCCACCANAGATCTGACTTTCATGAGCACCCGTATAAGGTCTTTGGCATTCATTATTCTCAATATTTCAAATTTGACTCCGATTTTTCCTTTACCCATAGATTCGACAGCCGCCAGTCGGTAGCAACGAGAGTCGGTCTCGGTGTAGGTATCCCCTATGGCAACTCCGCTATTATGCCATTTGAAAAGAGATTTTATGGTGGGGGAGCGAATGGAGTCAGAGGTTGGGCTGTGCGTACTCTTGGACCCGGATCATTCAAGAGTATAAACAGTGTCAGTGATTTNATGGATCAATGCGGTGATATAAGATTCATAATGAGNGCTGAATACCGCGCGAAATTATTCTGGATTCTTGAACTCGCCGGCTTTATAGATGTTGGTAATATATGGACCATTCGTGATTATCCGAATCAGTCAGGAGGCCTGTTTTGTTTCAACTCGTTCTATAAGCAACTTGCCGCTGCTTANGGTGTCGGTCTGAGACTTGACTTCAATTACTTCCTTATCCGTTTTGATCTNGGAATGAAAGCCCATAATCCGGCTGAAGGTGAGCAACCATGGCCTCTTCTTCATCCTAAGTGGTGGCGCGACAGAGCATTCCATTTCTCTATTGGNTATCCATTTTAAAATTTTAAATCTATGAAATCTCTTGTTGTATTTGATCTNGATGGCACTCTTTTAAATACTATCGCCGATCTTGGAATGGCATGTAATCATGCGCTTGAGCAGATGGGTTATCCCCCACACCCTCTATCTGCATATAATTTCATGGTTGGAGATGGGATTAGAAAGCTTTTGGAACGTGCTGAACCTGATGCCGACCCNGCTACGATAGANAAATTGTTGGGATATTTCCGTGAATACTATGATGCTCATTGCACNGATCATACNGAACCCTATCCGGGCATACCGCANCTTCTTGATGATTTAGTCAAGAAGGGTATAAAAGTCGCCGTAGCNACTAATAAATATCAATCGGCCGCTGAAAGGATTATTCAACACTACTTTCCGCAGANTCCCTTCGTGGCGGTTATGGGACAGATCGATGGTCGNCAGACTAAGCCTGATCCTTCNATCATTTTCGCTATCCTCAATGNCAGCCCNACTCCGAAGGCNGACGTGATGATGGTAGGCGACAGNGCCGTAGATATAGAGACTGCCCGACGTGCTTGTGTCGGNTCTGTGGGTGTGACGTGGGGATTTCGCCCTGTCAGTGAATTGCGTCGTGCTTATGCGGAACATATTGTNAGCAATCCTATGGAGATTCTCAAGCTCGCTACAGCTTCTTCTGCTGAGTTACCCTGATTCCAGTTGAGATAACTCTTCTTAAACCATTTCCGGAATGGCGTGTCATATTGATAAAAATCATATATACTCAATATCACGTAATGCTATGAGAAATTTAACTGTCAAAATATTCCTCATTCTCTCATGTTTCATGGGGATNTCTTTCGGCTNTCCATTCGTAGCGGATGCGGCAACGGCTCCTAAGCGGAACTATAATTGCCGTATGCCCCACCGTGACAATAACGTATCGNGACAGAAATATTCGTCACATCATCTCTTCGGCGATTTGGGACTTTCCCACCGACAAATCGACCGGCTTGATAAGAGCTATTCTNAATATTGTCGAGATATCGATAAATATATGCGTCAGGCTTCATCTGATCCGAGAAGAGCGGAATATTATCATAGAAATGCGTTGAAACGAGAAAACTCATTTTTGAATGNAGTGCGCCGTNANTTGAATNCCTCGCAATATCGTATTTTTGAAAAGAGATTCAAATCCTTGGTGCCACGTCATCAACCCAACAGTGCTCCACGTCCCGGTAGTGGTATCGGCCCTATGATGCCAGGCCCNGCACCAACTGTTATGACAAGGTAAANTCAAAATTCAATTGNTTCCTTAAAGATTGTTAAAATACCCATCTGTATNAAACTTTTTTGAAGTTTAAACGTCTTATATATAGAGAACATTGTCGTAGACATGTTTCCGTAAGGCATACCGGTGACGGCAGGCCAATAATAAAACAAGCTATCTTTACGACAAAAACGGAGTTTAGGATGCGTCCTGACTCCGTTTTTCTTTATTATGACTTTTTACAATACAAAGAGACCGACANCTTTCGCGAAAGTTGTCGGTCTCTCTGTANTGTTCAGACTCAATGGNTTACATCATAACCTTGATCTTTGAGATACTGAAGTATCTGGTATTTGGTCGCATGATCGTAGTAATCCAGAATATGTGCTACCCAGTCGTTGGTAGTTGTGCCTCCGGCTCTTGTCGCATTGTAATGCTTTACAATCTCNTCATACGATTCCAGCTCCTCCACCATCTTTTCATTGTCANCGCGATAGTGGTTCTTGTGGAANACCANTGATGACGGCTGTTTNGGCTTGAGATCCGGATGTTCACGAGGAATCCCTAATGCAAGACCGCAGACTACAAATACACCCTTCGGCAACTGCAGAAGTTCTGCCACGGCCTTCGGATCAACGGTACGCAAGTATCCGATACAGTTTGATCCAAGTCCGCAAGCCTGGGCTGCTACGACTGCGCTCATCATCGCTAATGAGGCGTCAATAACACCCAACATCACTCCATCCATGCAATTGGTGATTGCCGGCATTTGGAGNCCTTTCTTTTCNGCAAGAAGNGAAATCTTATTGAAATCAGAAAGGAAGATAAGCAGACGGTTACAGGTTTTAATCTGCTTTTGACCGGTAAGTTCGTAGAGCTTGAGCTTAATCTCCTGATCATCGATATCAATGACTGAGAATTGCTGACCGTTATAAGACGTCGGAGTATTCTCGACNGCCTTATAGATGAATTCCATGGTTTCCTGNGGTATCGCCTCTCTTTCNTAGCGGCGGACACTCGTACGCANGAGGAGAGAGTCTTTAACNCTTTCCATAAATATAAGGTAATAAATTTAAAAAAGAGANGGCGAAACGGAANGACTCCGTTCCGCCCTCGGTTATAAGGCCACATCAAAGGCTTTGTGATGAAACTCCGAATGACAGGTTTTGAGTGCCTCTTATTCTTTGTAATCCGCCTTGTGCCATAAGCAACATCCCNNTAAGGNATGCGGGGCCCGCCATCAAATAAGAAGCTTGTCTCGGTTTTTCGATTTATTTGATGAGTTTCCCAAATTGCTTTGATGTGGGATTTTCTATTCTTATAACGTCTTTACAGGGTAAAATGTTGTGATTTTATTTTACCTTATCACAGATAGCCTTGAAAGCTGCGGGATTATTCATTGCGAGNTCGGCGAGAACCTTACGGTTGATTTCGATGCCGGCCTTGTGGATGAGTCCCATGAGCTTTGAGTAGGAAAGATCCTCGAGGCGAGCTGCAGCGTTGATACGCTGAATCCAGAGAGCGCGGAAGTTACGCTTTTTCTGCTTGCGGTCGCGATAGGCGTATGTCAGACCCTTTTCCCAAGTATTCTTGGCGACGGTCCAGACGTTGCGACGGCTACCGTAGTAACCACGGGTGAGTTTGAGGATTTTCTTTCTTTTGGCGCGTGATGCGACGTGATTGACTGATCTAGGCATTTTTTTTGAATTTTGAATGTGAGCGGCTTTACGGCTCTTTTGGAGCTCTACACTCGGTTATAAAAATGTTGTTGTTCGAAGAGAGAGTTTTTCAGATTGTTCCGGTCGATTGAGTCGGAAAGGTCTGAACCTTGGGGTTCAACGCATGTTGAGAAGTGAACGTACCTGCTTGATGTTGGCCGAATCCACGAGAGCGGTGTGATCGAGGTTGCGTTTACGCTTCTTCGACTTCTTCGTCAGAATGTGGCTGTGGTAGGCATGTTTTCTTTTCACTTTTCCTGTGCCGGTGAGCGCGAAGCGCTTCTTTGACGCGGCATTGGTCTTTACCTTAGGCATTGGTTGAAATATTTAGATTGTTAAATTTACCTCGGCACACAGTGTGCCTACGGTCTCTATTCTTATTCGTCGGATGGATTGGAATCTTTGCTTACTTCGGGAGTAGCCTCCGCAGGCTTTGATTCCGGTTTGGGAGAATCCTTTTTGGATGAATCTTTTTTAGGCTGAGTCTTGAGAGGGCTTATCATTATTATCATACGCTTACCCTCCAGGACCGGCATCTGTTCTACCTTACCCAGATCCTCAAGATCATTGGCGAATCTGAGTAGAAGAACTTCGCCTTGCTCCTTAAACAGGATTGAGCGACCTCTGAAGAATACATATGCCTTTACCTTCGATCCCTCCTTAAGGAATCCCTGTGCATGCTTCAGCTTGAAGTTGTAGTCATGGTCATCGGTCTGCGGACCGAATCGGATTTCTTTGACAACAACCTTAGTGGCCTTGGCTTTCTGCTCTTTCTGACGTTTCTTCTGCTGATACAGAAATTTCTGGTAATCGAGAATACGGCAAACGGGCGGTTCGGCTGTGGGCGAGATTTCAATGAGGTCAAGCTCCATATCGCGCGCTATACGTCGGGCTTTTTCTATGGGATATACTCCCTGCTCGACATTGTCGCCAACGAGTCGCACCTCTCTGGCACGAATCTGCTCATTTGTTGCGTACGGATCCTTGTCGCTTCTTCCACCTCTTTGGGTTGGTTTCTGTCCCGGACGAGGACGAGGGCCGGCCGGGCGACGCGGACCTGAAAAGTTGGTTTTTTTCTCCATTAATCAAATTTGTATCTTTCGAGATGCCGGATATCCGTCATGCCTCGGCAGACTGGTTTGTCATTTTTTCTACTTCTGCATTCAATGCGTCTGCAAAGTTAGCAATTTTCATCGTACCTTTATCACCTTCTCCGTGTTTTCTTACAGAAACTTCATCATTTTCTGCTTCTTTTTCACCTACAATAAGAAGATACGGCACTTTCTTGAGTTCGTTATCGCGAATTTTCTTTCCGATTTTCTCATTTCGGTCATCCACGACGGCGCGTACACCTTTATTCTCAAGCTGCTTTGCCACATTGAATGCGTAGTCATTAAACTTCTCGCTGATCGGCAGAATCACGGCTTGTTCCGGTACGAGCCAAAGGGGGAGTCGACCGGCCGTGTGTTCCAGGAGCACCGCAACGAATCTTTCCATCGATCCGAAAGGTGCGCGATGAATCATGACAGGACGATGTTTCTGATTGTCGGCTCCTGTATATTCAAGCCCGAAACGCTCGGGAAGGTTATAGTCAACCTGAATTGTGCCGAGCTGCCAGCGACGACCGATTGCATCCTTGACCATAAAGTCAAGTTTCGGACCATAGAAAGCTGCTTCGCCTTCAACCTGACGGGCTTTCAGTCCCTTTTCCGCGCAAGCCTCTATAATGGCGTTCTCTGCCAGATGCCAGTTCTCGTCAGATCCGATATACTTCTCTTTATTCTTTGGATCGCGCAACGATATCTGCGCTTCGAAGTTCTTGAAGTCAAGAGCTTTGAATATATAGAGAATTATATCCATCACCTTGAGGAACTCATCTTTAATCTGCTCAGGCGCACAGAAAATGTGTGCATCATCCTGCGTAAATCCGCGAACGCGGGTCAGTCCGTGCAGCTCACCGCTTTGTTCGTAACGGTAGACCGTACCGAACTCTGCGAGTCGCATCGGAAGATCTCTATAGCTGCGCGGAGCCGCCTTGTAGATTTCACAATGGTGAGGACAGTTCATCGGCTTGAGGAGATATTCCTCACCCTCTTCAGGGGTATGAATAGGCTGGAAAGAATCCTTGCCATATTTTGCCCAGTGACCGGATGTCACGTAAAGGAGTTTGTTGCCGATATGGGGAGTGATTACCTGAAGGTAACCGTATTGTTTCTGAATTTTNCGCAGGAATTGCTCAAGGCGGTCTCTGAGAGCGGCACCCTTGGGAAGCCACAAGGGCAGTCCCTTGCCGACGGTTTCTGAGAATGCGAAGAGCTCCATCTCCTTACCGAGTTTGCGATGGTCACGTTTCTTGGCCTCTTCGAGAAGAGCAAGATATTCATCAAGCATTTTCTTTTTCGGNAACGTGATACCGTAAACACGTACAAGCTGGTTGCGCTTCTCGTCGCCGCGCCAATATGCTCCGGCGAGAGATAGAATTTTCACAGCCTTAATCGCAGACGTTGAGGGAAGGTGCGGNCCTCGNCAGAGATCTGTGAAAGCACCCTGCGTATATGTAGTGATAGTGCCGTCTTCCAATTCCGAAATCAGCTCACACTTATAGTTCTCCCCTCTTTCGCCAAACATCTTCAAGGCGTCATCCTTAGTGATATCAGCACGGACGATAGCCTCTTTCTTGGCTACCAGCTCCTGCATCTTCTTCTCGATTTTCGGGAAATCTTCCGCTGTAATCTTATGCTCTCCGGGGTCTATATCATAATAGAATCCATTCTCAATTGCCGGACCGATTCCGAACTTTACGCCCGGATAGAGCTCCTGGAGTGCTTCTGCAAGCAGATGCGCCGAAGAATGCCAGAAAGCATGCTTGCCTTCCGGATCATCCCATTTGAAGAGTTGAATTTCTGCGTCAGAGGCGATGGGACGTGATATATCCCATTCTTCACCATTAACCTTGGCTGCCAGCACATCTGCCGCGAAACGCGGGCTGATGCTCTCGGCTACCTGCAGGGGAGTCACACCTGACTCATATTGGCGCACACTGCCGTCGGGGAATTTGATATCAATCATTGCTGTGATTAGCTGTGTTTGTGTTTCTTTGTTATGCGGATTGCAGTAGCTTCGAGGGGATTTTATTAATCCCTCCGGCCTACTCCAAAGCCGAATGCAAAATTAATAAAATATCGGCATAATGCAAAATTTTATTCGTTAAAAAGATTTATTTCATCTTTTTGAGAATATGATATGATGGAAGCACCCCAAGCTCGCCGGCCTTTGATAAATCCGCAAAAGCCTGAGTGCGGTTGCCTTGTCTCATATAAGCTAATCCTCTATTATAATATGCCTCTCCAAACTCAGGGTCTTGCGCTATTGCCTCGCTGAAACATTGTATAGCCGATGTGAAGTCTTCTGCATCGTAATATATTATACCCTTGTTGAACCAGGCGTAGACCATACCCGGNTTTATCGATAATACCCGGTTAAGGTCNGACATCGCATACTGCATATCCACGGAGAATGTGGCGACGGGAGCATCTGTCTCTGAAATCGGAGTTTTCGCTTTCATATAATAGGTGTAGGCCCGCGCGAATAGAGCGGTAGCGAAGTCATCTGTCTCATCTATGGCTATTGTAAGGTCGGCGATCGCTCCGTCATAATTTTTGAGCATCGTCCTTGCTATACCTCGCGCNAGATANTCCACAGGTCTCCCCTTCCCGTCTTTCTCTTCAATTGCGTGATTGAATTCGCTCTCAATTGAGAATGTCAGCTCCACAAGCGATTGATCCGAGGGTGTCGGCGATCCNGCGGTCATATATATTTTCCTTTCGAGGTAACCTCGGTTATTGAGATTATCAAGATCGCGGAAATAGTTGCTTGAATTACGCAGCGTCTGACCNTGAGAAAAATATGACAATGAATAGGCAGGCTCCGGGTTTACGTTCATATTGCGGTCCTGGACACGTCCNTTTATTTTATCATTGAATGATAACGGCTGTTCTACCCTCTCTCCTGAAGTCATGAGACGGTTAAACTTTGCAAGGAATTCCTCCTCAGTTTCCGGTTCTCCGTCGTTACGGTCATTTCTTCCGGGTGCGATCGTCGGCCGGTCAAGTGGATTCTTTGAGGGATTCTGAATGTAGTGGGCCACCAGATCATCACCTTTTTTAATGTAATCGAACATCTCTTTTGTGCGTCCGAGCGATCGGAAACATTCAGCCATGGCATAGTATGCAGGATGAAATCTCGGATATTGACGGATGATCGCCCTGAAGTCGTCGAGTGCCTGCGCCGCGTGNCCATTCTCCAGGCTCACGAGNCCTCGGTTATAGCGCGCGTAGAAGTTTTGTGGCTCACGTTTCAATACTTCCGTGAAGTCAGCCTCGGCGTTGTCAAGTTCCTTGACTTCTGTGCGGAGAAGTGCTCGGTTGAACAAAGCTCCTATATTCTCGGAATCAATTTGCAGTGCATAGTTGTAGTCACTCATCGCCCCGAAAAAATCCTCATTATTATATCGGAGATATGCGCGGTTGACATAGAAATCCGGCAACTCAGGACGAAGTCTCACGGCCTCATCCATATCTGCGAGCGCCTCTTGCCAACGATTCTGGCGGGCCGCTATATCCGCCTTCATTAAGTAGGCGGTGAGTTGAGTCTTGGTCAGATGAAGCGCATGGTCAAGATCTTCAAGAGCAGCGACGGTATCAGTCTGCATCAACCTGACTCTTGCTCTCGCTACGAATCCCTCATCAAATTTCGGATAGCGCCGCAACAGTGTGTTGAGGGTCGTGTCAGCGGAATCAAAACGCTCAAGCTCGGTTTCGGCAACACTTTTGTAATAAAGAAAATATTTGTCGGTCGGATTGTAATCGAGTCCCCGCCGGAAGTCTTCCACTGCCAGCGAGTCTTTCCCGAGATTCATGAGTGCGAATCCCCTCACCTTATAAGCCTCGGATTTATATTTGTTCCTTTCAAGCGCAAGCGTGCAATCGGCTACAGCACCCTCATAATCATCAAGACTTAGCTTGGCCAGTCCGCGAAAGAAATAAGCATCTGCCAGGTATGGTTTCGCTTTTATCGCAAGATTGAAATACTGTATGGCGAGAAGATAATCCTCCATCGACAAAACGTTACGACCGATGTTGAGCACTTGCTCTGCGTTGACCTGCGCCAGGCATTCTGACGGTGACATGGCGGAGAGGGCAAGCGCCATACACGCGCCTATGCTTCGAAGTCTTTTGCAAACACTTTTGAGAATATGTGGATTGGGATTCTGTTTCACGTTCGGGTAGGAAATGTCTATTCACTTCAAATAAAAACGTAGCATCATACGTTTTTATTTGAGAATTTCTCTTGATTTATGAATAAAACTAAAAATCATAGGTCAGAAGGCCTTTTCAGTCACCTGTCCAAGACACGGAAATCCATGATCAAGGCCCTTGATCAACCGAAACGCAGAAAGAAGGAACGGATGTTTGTCGTGGAGGGTAGAAAGAATGTGTCCGACATTCTTTCAAACGGATCTTTCCTCCCCGTTTGGCTCGTCGCCTCCGAGCGGTTCCTTGAGGAACATCGTGAGGATATCCTTGATACCTGGGGATTGCATCCGGAGAGTGTCAGCGTCTCTACNCAATCCGAGATGGATGAATGCACATCGTTGTCGACATCATCCGAGGTGCTGGCAGTTTTCAGGATGCCTCAATTGAATTCCGGGCAGGCTGACGGGATATTGGAGGAGGGTCTTTATCTCGCTCTTGACGGAGTGCAGGATCCCGGTAATCTTGGCACGATTCTCCGTACAGCCCACTGGTTTGGCATAAGAAAAATTTTTGCTTCTGTAAATACCGTGGATGTATACAATCCTAAAACGGTGCAGAGCACGATGGGCTCATTGGGGCAGGTGGAGGTGATTTATACAGATATTCCCGCCCTAATTAGCAATAATCCCCATATACCGGCAGTAGGCTTGCAGTTGCAGGGAGAAAATCTATTCAATGCGGATCTACCCTCTTCGGCGATCATCTGTATGGGATCCGAGGGTAATGGACTGTCGGAGAATGTCCGGACGCTTCTCAGTAATTCCTATACAATTCCTCCGGCACATCCCGTGCATCATCCGGAATCGTTGAATGTAGCGGTTGCCACGGCGATCACTCTGGCCGCATTCTGTAGGTNACAGTATAATATTTATTCTATGGCAGTAAAGACTAAAAGTGTATATTTCTGTTCCAATTGCGGATATGAATCCCCGAAATTCCTTGGCAGATGTCCCTCCTGCGGTGAATGGAACACGATGCAGGAGGAGAAGGTGTCGGCCAAATCCTCCAAGTCAAAAGGTCGTGGCGGTTTGGTGAAAAGTTCCAAGCCNATCCGGATATCTGAAATCGAGACCCTCGACGAACCCCGTATTCCGCTCCCCTCCAAGGAACTCAACAGAGTTTTAGGTGGTGGACTTGTCAACGGCAGCCTCACATTGATNGGAGGNGAACCGGGAATCGGTAAATCCACCCTACTTTTGCAAAATATACTATCCATCCGCAATCGCACAATTCTCTATGTCTCGGGAGAGGAGAGCGCAACTCAGCTCAAACTCCGGGCAGATCGTCTCGGCAAGGTCTCTGACAACACTTTCATTCTTTGCGAGACCTCACTCGAAGGTATTTTTACGCAGATCGAGAATGTAAATCCTGACCTGGTGGTGATTGATTCAATTCAGACGATTGCTTCGGCAGATATTGAGTCCGCGGCCGGGAGTGTCAGTCAGGTCAGGGAGTGTGCGGCGTCTCTGTTGCGGTATGCTAAAGAGAGCGGAGTTCCGGTTATCCTGGTAGGGCATATAAACAAAGATGGGGCGATCGCAGGTCCGAAAGTGCTTGAGCATATAGTGGATACTGTCCTGCAATTCGAGGGAGACCGTCAGTATCTCTATCGTATCATACGCGCTATAAAAAATCGTTTCGGTTCCACCAATGAAATCGGAATCTACGAGATGGTCGAGAAAGGTCTTAAAGAGGTGAAGAATCCCTCGGAGATGCTTCTGTCGGAGAATCGGGATGAGGAGATGAGCGGAATCACTATAGGTGTCACGACGGAGGGCGCGCGTCCGTTCCTCGTAGAAATTCAGGCTCTGGTATCAAGTGCGGCTTACGGCACTCCACAGAGAAGCGTGACAGGATTCGACCAACGCCGTCTCAATATGCTTCTTGCCGTTCTTGAGAAAAGAGCGCGTTTCAGATTGGCTCAGAAGGATGTCTTTCTCAATGTGGCAGGTGGTCTGAAAATCGCTGATCCTGCTATGGATCTCGCCGTTGTTGCAGCCATTATGTCGAGTAACTTCGATGTTTCCATTCCCCGTACAACCGCATTCATCGGAGAAGTCGGTCTATCCGGTGAGATTCGTACCGTCACCCGCATAGACCAGCGTGTCGCTGAAGCACAGAAACTGGGTTTCACTCGTGTATTCGTGCCGAAAGGAAATCTAAAAGGGGTGAAAAGTACATTTGGAATCGATATCGTGGAAGTTGGAAAGGTGGAGGAATGTTTCAGGCGGCTTTTTGAATAATAATATGAGCTAAAATATGTCTGAATAAAATAAATTTATTAAATTTGCAGTATTAAACCTCACTTGCATGAAATACATAGGCGCACATGTCAGCACGGTCGGAGGAGTTGCCAACGCACCGGTTAACGCACATGCTATAGGAGCAAAAGCTTTTGCCCTTTTTACCGGAAGCTCGGCGCGTTGGGTATCGAAAGCCATATCCGACGAAGAGGCTTCATTGTTTAAAGAACGTTGTAAGACCTACGGCTTTGAGCCGGAGGTCATTCTTCCTCATGATAATTTCCTTATTAATCTCGGTAGCCCCGATTCCAAAAAACTCGCGATGTCCCGCAAATCATTTCTCGAGGAGATGCAACGTTGCGAGCAACTCGGTCTCACCATGTTGAATTTTCATCCGGGCAGTCATCTTAACGCCATAGGAATTGAGGAATGTCTCGACAGGATAGCCGAATCTATCAATATGACTTTGGANAGCACAGNCGGGGTGACGGCGGTCATTGAATCCACTGCCGGCCAGGGAAGCAATCTCGGTCATGAATTCGAACAGATAGCCCATATAATCGATAAGATCGAGGATAAGACGCGTGTGGGTGTCTGCGTGGATACTTGCCACACCTATTCGGCCGGTTATGATCTGAGATCTGAGGAAGGCTATAAAGAGACCTGGAAGCAATTCGATGANATTATCGGTGGTAGTTATCTGCGTGCGCTTCATCTTAACGATGACAAACGAGAACTTGGATCGCGCATCGACCGGCATGAATCTATAGGAGAGGGCACTCTCGGTAGGGATTTCTTCAGGCGTCTCGTCAATGACCCGAGATTCGACAATATGCCTTTGATTCTTGAAACACCGGATGAGGCTATCTGGCCNGAAGAAATAAAATGGCTNTANAGCCAGATTGAACACTGACTCCCGCACTTAAATCTGTTGACCGAAATAATCTAAATAAATATATTTACACATGAAAATCAAACCGGATTTGAGCTTCTGGAAATTATGGAATCTGAGTTTCGGGTTCTTTGGTGTCCAGATAGCCTACGCGTTGCAGAGTGCCAACGTGTCCCGTATCTTTACGACTATTGGTGCGGATCCTCATGATCTCTCTTATTTCTGGATTCTGCCCCCCTTGATGGGTCTGATTGTACAGCCACTTGTCGGAATGTACTCTGACCGAACATGGAATCGTATCGGTCGTCGTCTCCCCTATCTCATATTTGGAGCGACAATCGCCGTCATCGTGATGTGTCTTCTCCCCAATGCCGGTAGTTTCCAATTCACCGTACAGTCTGCCATTATCTTCGGCCTTATTGCCTTGATGTTGCTTGACACTTCAATCAATATGGCTATGCAGCCATTCAAGATGCTGGTCGGAGACATGGTCAATGAGAAACAGAAGGGCTTGGCCTACAGTATCCAGTCTTTCCTTTGTAATGCCGGATCCGTGGTGGGTTATATTTTCCCGCTCGTGTTGGGCTGGATCGGCCTGCGCAATACCGCACCCTCCGGAGTCGTGCCTCAGACTGTCATATGGTCATTCTATCTTGGTGCCGCGATTCTTCTGATTTGCGTCATCTATTCTCTTATTAAGATTAAGGAGTGGCCCCCGAAGGAATATGCGGAATACAATGGCGGTTCTGACACTACTAAAGAAAAGAGCCCCGGTCTCTTCAAACTTCTTGTTAATGCCCCCTCTACTTTCTGGACTGTCGGAATCGTACAGTTTTTCTGCTGGTTCGCGTTCCTGTTCCTCTGGACATACGCCACNAATACTGTTGCCAACAAAGCATTCCACACTCCCTCGGTGGAAACAATAAGTGCGATCTCCTACAATGGTAAGGATATAAAGGGCAAGTATCTTATTGCCAATGATTCCATCATTATTCTCGACCATGGCAAGCAGACCTCTGATTTCCTTGAGACTCATCAGGGTGCCTTTAAACTGACATCGGCGGATATTGTGGAGACGTCTGCGGATGGCTCGCTTCAGATCAGCGGAGCTGAGTCTACAGAGGTATCCTCTGCCCGCGACTGCAGCTATGTGAAATCGATTGTTTTGAACGCGGCTTCTGAGGAATACAACGCGGCAGGTAACTGGGTCGGCCTTTTATATGCCGTTCAGGCNTTGGGTTCTGTACTTTGGGCTGTTGTCCTCCCCCGTTTCCGCAGCCGTAAGTTCTCATACGCATTATCGCTCTTCCTCGGCGCGGCAGGCTTTATCACTCTCGGCATATTCACTAATCCCTACATGCTGTTCATCAGCTTCGTGTTGATTGGTTGTGCCTGGGCAGCCATGCTCGCTTGGCCGTTTACAATTCTTACNAACTCNCTTAAGGGTGGTAATATCGGTGCCTACCTCGGCCTTTTCAACTGCACAATCTGTATTCCTCAGATTATCGCNGCGCTTGTAGGTGGATGGATTCTCTCATTCTTCTCTACTCCCGGAACAGTTGCTCCCGAGTATCTGATGATGATTGTAGCCGGTGTTGCAATNGCGGTCGGTGGCTTCTGTGTAGCCCTCATCAAAGAGGGTAAACCCTCTGATGATACAATGAAGGTGCAGGAGACTCCTGAAGTTTCCGAGACCCTGTAATCGTCACNTTTCTTTAAAGCCTTTTACGGCGGCAATTCCATTTGGATTTGCCGCCGTTTGTGTATAGAATCCATTCAGTCGGTGTACCCGGGGAGGAAGTACGGNTATACAATTAGCGACCGCCTTCACAGGTGGTCGCTAACCTTATTTTTCCATAATACTTTTTTCGAACTAACCTAACATCATGAAACGATTTATCTTCTTTCTGATATGTAAACGTCCTTGGCGTAGGGTTTGTTCATTGGATAATGATTTTTTTTGTAAGGACTATCAACCCATTATCGTCCACTCTGCTTGAGCGGGCATANAAATGCGTCCTCCAGATACTCAAATTCAAAGTCGTCATAGCTACCCCATAGAAGGGCGACATCAAACTGATACTCATATCTTTCGCGCTGCATTTTCAGATATATATCCGCTCCGTGACACAGGTCGCGTATTTTGGCCGGTGTTATGGCTTCCCAGGGATCTGTGCGTCTGCCGGTTCTTGCCTTGACTTCGACAAAGATAATTCTGTTGTCGCGTTGGGTGATGATATCGATTTCACCTTTCCCTTTACCCGGTTTCCAGTTCATTTCGCGTATAGGGAGGCCGCGGGTGACGAGGTATCGGGCGGTCAATGCTTCGGCATATTTACCCCAGCTTTGGGCCGCCTGCTTATCCTCCTTGAATGCTGTTGTCGCCGGATACTCCGGGCGGCATCTGATATTCTGCCTCAGTTTGTCGCGGAATTGTTCCGGACACAACGTTATCCAATCAAGATTATTATCGACTTTCATTCATCGACTTTCAGAAAGCTTTGAACGACATGTCCAGACCTTTTACGCTGTGCGTCAGAGCGCCGACGGAGATAAAGTCAACGCCTGCCTCGCCATAGGCCCTTAAATTGTCAATCGTGATTCCTCCGGATGATTCCGTTTCATACTTTCCTCCGACCATGTTGACAGCCTCTTTGGTTAGTTCCGGAGTGAAGTTGTCGAACATAATGCGGTCGACACCTCCATGTTCCATCACCCTGCGTATATCATCGAGACTACGCACCTCAACCTCGATTTTAAGATCCTTACCGTTTTCCTTGCAATAATCATTCGCACGCTGAATCGCCTTCTCTATCCCGCCTGCGAAATCAATATGGTTATCCTTGATAAGAATCATATCAAACAGACCGATTCTATGGTTGGTGCCTCCTCCGCAGGCCACGGCTTCCTTCTCAAGCATACGCATACCGGGTGTGGTCTTTCGCGTGTCGAGCACTTTGGTATGCAGCCCCTCAAGTTGCTTCTGATATTTAGCCGTCATAGTAGCCACACCGCTCATGCGCTGCATTATATTCAGCATTGTGCGTTCCGCTATCAGCAGCGATCTCACGGGTCCCTCGGCTGTGAAAACAATGTCACCCGGTTTTACAGCCGCGCCATCCTCTATCATTACGTCGACCTTTATGGATGGATCGACCTTTGCAAGGACCTTGCGTGCTACTTCAACTCCGGACACTATCCCTTCCTCCTTGATGATAAGGCGCGACCGGCCGATTGCGTCTGCCGGGATAGTAGAAAGAGTCGTGTGGTCTCCGTCACCGAGATCCTCGGCGAAAGCAAGATCGAGCAACTCATCGATCAGCTCTTCTTTTGTCTTCATTTTGGTTATGTGTTGGGTTATTGTTAACTTTGCAGTTGATAAGCAGCTGTTCNAATTAAAACGATATAATATGCGTTTAATTTGACCAGCTACTTACATGGAAATTTCTCTCCGATATTTGACTACAAAATTAATAATAATTTATGGAAATATCACTCCTTACAGTGGGTAAAACCGGTATTCCTTATATAAAAGAGGGAATCTCTGAATATCTGAAACGTCTCAGANGATTTTTACCTTATGAGATTATCGAACTTCCCGATGCGCGAAAAGGGCGTTTATCTGAGACNGAGCAGAAGGAGGCGGAGGCTGATCTNATATTGAAGAATCTNAACGATAATGACCATGTGGTGCTTCTCGATGAAAAAGGCCGCGAATACACATCTCGTGAATTCGCAGCCTTGCTTGAGCGGCTTATGTCTTCCGGTCGGAAACGAACGGTCTTCGTTGTCGGCGGACCCTATGGTTTCTCTCAAAGGGTCTATGACCGGGGAAATGCTCTCATGTCNCTTTCAAAGATGACGTTTAATCATGAGATGGTACGCCTTTTCTTCACCGAACAGATTTATCGTGGTGTGTCGATTCTTCATGGTCTCCCCTATCACCACGATTGAGTTTGGATGAGGGGAAGAATCTCCTGATTTCCGGAAAGAATGACAGACCTATCAGCATGACCATGAATGCTATGTATAACGCGGTGGTATTGTATAGGAGAGCTTGATCATTCCGACGGTATTTCATGGGATCATCCGATGCTCCGGCAGCTTGGAAATCCTCGGTTCCAAGGGCTCTGAGGGTGGTCTTCCACTTGATAATGCCATCCTGCAGATACACTACTGCCGGATTGCCTCGGGCTATCATCTTGATTTCCGTATCTTCCGCTGTATAGATAGGATATGACGCCAAGGAGATATCACGCCACTCATCTATTTGTGACTGTGTGGCGCTTACCACTCCTATCATAGTTATGTCGTGTGTCTGAGCCCAGGTGTAAAGCGAATTAATTTGCCATGTTGTTGAGACGGAAACATCGGCTAAATCGGGCATGAGGAGAAGTATCTCTCCACCCTCTCCCGTGAGCGCATCTTCAGTAATATCTTCATCGCCATCTTGGCTCCATATCCGGAATGTAGGCTCATCATTATCCTTTGAAGATAAAATCTCCACATTTTCGGATTCTCGAGGTAGGGTGTCATCAGATGTTCCCCGTCGGATTTCCCTTCTTACAAAAGTCCATCCATCATCCTCCGAAGGCAGCTCATCTTCTATGGAGAAGATTCTTTCCCGGCCATCCTTCTCATATACGAGCTGATACTCCTCCTCTTCCTCGCCGGAATCATCCTCCGTGGTTATGAGGGATGTCCCGACCGCATATGGGCGGAAGTCTATGAGAGGTTGGTAAATATATCCGCATATGCCTATGGCGGCGACATATGCTCCGCAGGCCAAAAGTGCGATCCATTGCAGATGAGGCCGGATTATCCATCTAATACGATGGTTATAAATTATCAGCCAAATGATAGCCCCTGAGATAACTATATTCTTCCAGAATGTAGCCCAATTCGATATGATGAAGGCATCTCCGAAACATCCGCAGTCGGCGACCGGATTAGAAATCGCTATCCATAACGTCAAAGGCAGCATCACCGCCATCAGTAATGCAGCGCCGATGGGAGCAGTGCGCCGGAAGCAACCAAGAGCGAGGAACACTCCGATTGTAAACTCATATGCGCAGAGCAGGAAAACAAAGACTATGATGAGATTTCTCAAGACCGGCATATGCAGGGCTGCCATATAGTCTTCCATCTTATAGATTGTTCCCCACGGATCCACGCTCTTGACAAAGCCGGAAAATATGAATACTGCGCCTGTCAGCAGACGCAGTATCCATGTTATGAATTGTTTCATGCTATTCATGGCTATTTGACTATTTTTGCCCGTCAAGCTTGATCAATGCGAATAGGGCGTAGTTGATCATATCCATATAATTGGCGTCGACACCCTCCGAAACTAAAGTTTCTCCATTATGATCCTCTATTTCCTTGGTCCGTAGCAGTTTTTGAAGTATGATATCGGTGAAACTGCTTACACGCATCGATCTCCATGCTTCGTCATAATCGTGATTCTTGTCGAGCATCAGTTGTGTTGATTCTCTGATGGTTTCATCGTAGGCTTGCAAAGCATCCTCGGCGGGGATCGGATCTCCGGATCCGAGCTTCAATTGAATAAGCGCCATTGCGCAATAATTGACAATCCCAATAAACTCCGGCACCACACCTTCATTAATATGCCCATGTCCCTTTTTTTCCTCAAGTGAGCGTATACGGCGAGCCTTTATGTAGATTTGATCGGTAAGGGATGTCGGACGCATAATGCGCCATGACGTGCCGTAGTCCCGCATTTTTTTCTCGAACACCTCACGGCATTTTGAGATTTCCTTCGCGAATTCCTCGGATGTTTTTGACATTTTTGTTATCCTGTATTGCTTTATCGCCCTTGTCGTATATGCGACGGGCAACGGGTTAATTTTAGTAAGATAGTGCAAATTTAGCGAAAAAATTTTTAAGAATGAGTGAATTTTTGTATTTTTGAAGGATTATACTTATTGCATTATCCGCAGATAGCCGGATTGCAGTATATAAGTTATTGAATATTAAGACAATGGATATAAAAAGAAAGAGATTTCTCGCTGAGTGGGAACCGGTTGACGGGGTCATGTTGGCTCTCCCCCACGAGGACACTGATTGGGCCTATATGCTCGATGACGCGCTCGACTGTTATCGGCGTCTTATCAATGCCTTTAATGTGGCGGGAGTAAAAGTTGTGCTTCTAACCAAGGACCGTCAGAAAGCTGATGAGATTCTGAGCGCTCTCCCCTATCCTGAATCTGTCGTTTGTGTTGAAGTGGATTACAACGATACATGGGTCCGCGACTATGGCCCCTTGGCTGTTGAGCGTCCGGGAGGAAAGCGAGCCCTTGACTTTGGCTTTAATGGTTGGGGGCTCAAATTCGCGGCNGATAAAGATAATCTTGTCAATCTGCATCTCAGAGAGAAGTTTGTTTTCCTGCCGGAGCAATACCGTAACCAGCGTGATTTCATACTCGAAGGAGGTTCTGTGGAGAGTGACGGAGATGGAACCCTTTTGACCACCACGCGCTGTCTGACATCTCCTAATCGCAATGGTGGAAAGACCAAAAAGGAACTTACTTCCATCCTCGAAGATAGACTCGGCGCCGAGCATGTGCTTTGGCTTGATTATGGGGCTTTGGCCGGAGATGATACGGATTCACATATCGATACATTGGCGCGTCTTGCGCCTCAGAACATCATAGTTTATACGGGATGCCGCAATATGGACGATGAGCACTTCGAGGAATTGCTGAAAATGCGTGCCCAGCTGACTCTCTTCAGAAATAAGGATGGTGAGCCGTATAATCTTGTGGAATTGCCTCTGCCCTCGCCCATCTACGATGAGGATGGCAACCGTATTCCCGCCACTTATGCCAATTATCTCGTCACGACGCGCCATATCTTTATGCCGGTATACGGCAATCAGGAGGAGGATACGCTTGCTTGCCAGACCATCCGCATAGCCTATCCGGAGCATGAGGTGGTCGGTGTCGATTGTAGGGCACTGCTGCATCAGCACGGTTCTCTTCATTGTGCCACTATGCAACTGCATCCCGGTTTCTACAATGATGCTATCTGGAAATGCTGAGGTGATTATTGTAAATTATTTTCATTCACTACTCCTATGATTACGGATAAGAAAAACTCAATCAAGGTCGGTATCGTACAGCATTTTTTCTCTGACGATATCGATTCCAACCGAAGCCGCAATCTCGCGGCCATACAGAATCTGGCGGATGAGGGTGCTGACCTCATAGTCCTTTCAGAACTTCATGATTCGCTCTACTTTTGCCAGACTGAGAATGTCGACAATTTTGATCTGGCTATAGAGATTCCCGGGGAGTTTACCGACTTCTATGCTGAGGCGGCAAAGCAGAATGGAGTGGTTCTGGTCACGAGTGCTTTTGAACGTCGTGCCCCGGGACTCTACCACAACACTGCTATCGTATTTGAGAAAGATGGCTCGATTGCCGGTCATTATCGTAAAATGCACATTCCCGACGATCCCGGATTTTATGAAAAATTCTATTTCACTCCCGGTGATATAGGTTTCGAACCTATCGATACCTCAGTTGGCCGTCTCGGAGTGCTTGTTTGCTGGGATCAATGGTATCCTGAGGCTGCACGCCTTATGGCTCTCCGTGGTGCGGAGGTGCTTATTTATCCCACCGCCATCGGCTGGAATCCCGATGATGACGATGACGAAAAGCAGCGCCAGCGTGAGGCTTGGATCACAGTCCAACGCGGCCATGCGGTTGCCAACGGTATCCCTGTAGTGAGTGTGAATCGTGTCGGTTATGAGGAGGATCCCTCGGAGGCATCTTCAGGTATTGATTTCTGGGGTTCGAGCTTCGTAGCCGGCCCTCAGGGTGAATTCCTTGCGCTTTGTCCTGAAAATGCCGCGCAGGATGTCGTTGTCGAAATTGATATGAAGCGTTCGGAGAATGTGCGTCGATGGTGGCCTTTCCTCCGCGACCGGCGTATAGAGAATTATGGCGGTCTGACCAAGCGCTTCCTTGATTGATTTTTATATATCCATCTAATATTATTTATTTCGAACATGGATGAATTAAATAATCATGAATTCGAATATAAGGGCCTATGTATTAACGGATTTTTGATGATTTTCTGGACGTTTATCGTCATCCCGGCTCTTATCCTTGCGTGCCTCCTTATCGGTGGGGAGCAAAACTTATGGCTCTCGATCGGTGGGACTGCAGTGCTTTTCGTGCTTTTTATCATGGGTTGTGCCGGCTACTTTATTCAGGAACCCAATGAGGCTCGTGTGATGATTTTCTTCGGAAAATATCGCGGCACATGTCATAAAGTAGGTTACTACTGGGTAAATCCCTTTATGTCACGTAAGAAAATTTCCCTGCGTATCCGTAATATGGATATCGATCCCATTAAGGTCAACGACAAGGTCGGCAATCCTGTAATGATCGGTATGGTGCTCGTATGGAAGGTGCGTGACACTTATAAAGTTGTATTCGACCTTGACGCTGCTTCCCTTTCCGCAGCCCAGGGGGGCGCGCTTAGCAATACTGCGCTGAATAACTTCGTGCGTATTCAGAGTGATGCCGCGCTTCGTGAAGTGACGAGTCATTTCGCGTATGATCCCCAGCCCGAACACCCTGACGAGCTGACCCTACGGGATGGTGGCGAAGCAATAAACGACCTTCTCGAGAAGAAGATCAATGAGCGTCTCGCTATGGCCGGCATTGAAGTTGTGGAAGCTCGTCTAAACTATCTTGCATATGCTCCGGAAATCGCCGCCGTCATGTTGCGTCGTCAGCAGGCATCGGCTATTATCACGGCGCGTGAGAAAATAGTGGAAGGAGCCGTGTCAATGGTTGAGATGGCCCTTCGTCGCCTTGAGGATGGAAACGTGGTTGAGCTTGATCCCCGCTCCAAGGCAACTATGGTCAGCAATCTGCTCGTTGTGCTTTGTGGCGACGAGCCCGTCACTCCAATGGTCAACACCGGCTCCAATTAAATAAGTTGTGGAAAAAAGAATTGAAATTGATGGCGTAAGCCTGAACTATTCCGACACCGGCAAATCCGATGGTCTGCCGGTGATTCTTATGCACGGCTGGGGGTGTAATCTCACGACGGTAAAATCGATTGCTTCCATCCTCGAACCCGGCATGAGGGTCTTGAGTATCGATCTCCCGGGACATGGCAAAAGTCAGGAGCCTCCGGAAATATGGGGCGTAGAGCAGTATACNTCTCTTATCGAGAAATTTATCAGTCTTCTCGGATTGAAAGATGTCACTTTAATAGGACATAGTTTCGGTGGCAGAATAGGTATACTTCTCTCTTCGCGGAATGATTACGTGAGGAAACTTGTGTTGGTTGACGCTGCCGGAGTCAAGCCTCGACGAAGTCTGGGATATTATCTGAAGATCTATACATTCAAGACTTTGAAACATACATTGCCATTAATCTTCGGGCGTGAACGTGGAGGAAAGATGCTTGATGCCTACAGGGGTAAGTCCGGTTCGGCAGATTATCGCAACGCCTCCCCCGTGATGCGGGGCATTCTCAGTCGATGTGTCAATGAAGATCTGAAGCATGTCATGCCCTCTATCAAGGCTCCGACTCTCCTTATATGGGGTGCCGATGACACCGCCACTCCTATTTCAGATGCCAAGGTCATGGAGCGTCTCATTCCGGATGCCGGCCTGGTCAGCTTCGAGGGTTGCGGTCACTATAGTTTTCTTGACAATCCCGGTGGCTTCAGAGCTGTTATGCGTGAGTTCTTCAAAAATGAATTGAATTGATACTAAAGTAAAATGAGCATATTTCTTATTTCAATCTATCTGGTCTGCGGGATATTCCTTATCCTTAACTTCAAGCCCGATATACATATGCTTCAGCAAAACAGCTATCGAATCAGCCGTTATTGGCGATGGCTTGAACATGGCAATTTTCTGCCAATGCGCAAAGTAGCCGTCATTGCGCTGATTTTCCTCGCTCTGTCGACTCTGCTCAATCCTCCTCTTAGAGCNCTCTTGATAGCATTGATTTGTGTGATTGAATGCTGGACTATCCTTAAGGAGAAACATAAGAAGCCTCTTGTATTCACTCCTCGCGTGAAGCGTATATATGCCGTCACAAGCCTGCTTGCGCTGATTCCATACATCCTTCTCATTATCTTCGTGGGNAAATCAAANGATATGGTAGGCTTTTATCCCGGACCGACCTTCGTGCTGTCGGTAATGTTGTTGATAACGGTGGTATCGTATCTTTTCGTCATAGCCGCTGTCTGGTTATTGCGTCCCGTGGAGAAGCATATCAATAACGGTTATATTAATGATGCCAAGAGAATNCTGAAATCTATGCCGGACCTAAAGGTTATAGGTATCACNGGCTCCTACGGAAAGACGAGTACAAAACATTANCTGCAATCAATTCTTTCCGAACATTTCGAGACATTGATGACTCCGGGTAGCTACAATACACCGATGGGAGTCGTGAGAACTGTCCGGGAGATGATGAAACCCTATACGGAGGTCTTTATCTGTGAGATGGGGGCAAAACAAAAAGGTGACATCAAGGAAATCTGCGATATTGTTGATCCGCAATGCGGTATTATTACGGCAGTCGGCCCGATGCATCTTGAGACATTTGGCAATCTCGAGACCGTGCGTGATACAAAATTCGAGCTTGCGGATGCTATTCCTGCCGATGGTTTTATAGTGGTCAACGATGATTTCCCNCCTGTCGCTTCTCGTAGCGTAGATAATACGGAGTGTATCCGCTATGCAGTGTCAGCAAAGGCATCCGCGGATTATACAGCCGAGGATATTGAGTATTCTCCGGATGGAACGCGTTTCACGGTTGTTTCNCCCACCGGGGAGAGACTGTCATTCACGACTCGTCTTGTCGGCGACTGTAACATTTCCAATCTTCTTGCCGCTATTATCGTAGCTCTGAAACTTGGGGTGCCCCATGACAAAATCCGCACAGGTGTCAGTCGAATCGAGCAGGTTGAGCACCGACTGAATGTAAAACGCACTCCCGGCGGTGTAACTATAATAGATGATGCCTTCAACAGTAATCCTGTAGGATCAAGGATGGCTCTTGAGGTGTTGGGCAGATTCCGTAATGGGCGCCGTATTTGTGTCACTCCCGGTATGATAGAACTCGCTGACAAAGCAGAGGAACTCAATGAACAGCTTGGACGACACATTGCCGGGAATGCTGATATCGCCATTATCGTCAATGAGGTGAATAGAGCCGCNTTGGTCAAGGGAATACTTGATGAGGGATTCGATAAGGCTAATCTTCATACTGTGGCTGATTTCGCTGAGGCCCAAAGATTATTGTCAGGACTCCTACGAAATGGTGATACCGTTTTATATGAAAATGATCTCCCTGACAGTATCAAATAACGCCGAAATTGCCAACTATAAAGAGGGAGGTACGATTCACATCGTGCCTCCCTCGCTTTCGTAAAGTTGCTAACACTCTTGACAAAGTACTTATTGAAACAAGCACTCTTTTATTGACCTTGATCCTCCTTGCCTCAATTTGGAGTCTCCTCCGGAAGCTTGATAAGGAAAAGAGGATATTTATCCGTTACGTTTAAACCCTCAAATCTAGTTCCATTTGGAGTAAAAACTATGCGTATTGGCTGCTTGTTATTATATGTGTATCCATTTGTCACATTATATCCCCATCCGTACTCAACATAAATTCGAGAATATTGTTTTTTAGAATCCTGACGGATTAAGCCAAGGGCTGGAAGTCGATACTCAATATAACTTCCCTCTTTCCAATAGGCATCATTATTTGCAATATCAAATACAGAAATATCAAGATTCTGCGGTAATGCTTTGATTTTAATGGACATATAAGGTTTAGTCCTATCTCCGTTAAAAAATAGATATTCCCATTTATAGGCCGCATATTCTTTGGACCCTTTAAATCTGATTGCGTAATATGGATTTAACGATTGCACGCTTGAAGTTGAATCGTTAGTTAGAGTATTTGTTCCGGGAATTTTATAACAATAATTATTTATTAATCCTCTTGTTCCTTCAAATTTTGATACAATTGCATCTTCATCATCTGTTGGTAAGCAAGGGAAAATATATGAGCCATCCTTTTTATTTTTAAATGATACCTGCTCTGTGAATATAGACGTTTGAGCGCCCCACGGTNTGCTCTCTGATTGGCCATCATAACCCGTTGCTACGGTCGTCGTGCTTCTTTCACTTGTGCCACCATTGACATCTGTGTATGTTTCAGGGATATAGTCAGGATCCATAATATCCGGTCGAAACGGAATGAGTAGACACCATTCGCCGGCAGAGGGTATTTTATACTTATCTTTTGTTATGGATTCGGTTAATATGTAGTCATCGGTATCATCACAATCATTTAGTAATTTGGCATTTTTCAAACTATTATAGATAAAATATGGNCCGTCATCCCCGGTAGAGTAATCGTTTATATCCGCAGAGAAAGAATCGTAGAAAGTGAACTCTTTCGAGTTGATATTTAGATTCTTCACCACGTAGGGAGCGAATCGGTTGACGCTCAGTCGCTCGTTGAGCTGACGCTGTTCCTCGGCNGAGATATTCAGGAGGTTGACTGTCAGGTGATCCTCCACCATCTCTTCGGTNTCCTCCCAGTCGGCCACCATGACGTTGAAGTTAATCTCCTCACCCTTGTCGACCACGATAGTGTAGAGTGTATTGTACTTGATTGCCAGNGGGGTNCTNTTCTCCTTCACAGGGTCNATNAACTCAACCTCGTGTGTACGCGTAACGCTCTCACCGTTCTCCACCTGCGTGTATTCGATCGTCAGCGAGGGGAGATTGCCGGCTTCAGCCGTGGCGTAGTTGGGATAGGAGTAGATGGTATGGCGGAGACTTTTCTCATCCTCCCGGCTACCCTCAAGCGGGAGCTGATTGTCAGTGTTGGTGCTGTCATAGATTTTCTTTTGCTCAAACCAACTGTCATCCACCTTTTCGAGCCACGATTCCGAATTCGGATAGATGCCGGTACGTATGGCGCGGTTGTTGTATGTGACGCTGTTGATCGTCACTCCATCAGCTTTGTTTACGATGTCGAAACGTGCCGGCAGACGATGCATCGTGATGGTTCCTATGTCGAGCGTTCCGGCCGTGATGCTCGTCGCCACCCCTTTCTCTTCGGAGGATACCATCAGGAAGTTCTCTCCGTCGGGAGCCTGTGAGGTGAGTATTCTTGTCAGAAGCCCGTAAATCGAGAGATTGCCTGAATTTGATTGGAATCCGGGTGTCCCCTTGAATTTTTTCAGTTCCTCGACGGTGTCGTCGTCCGGGTTTGCGATGAAACGCATTCGGTATCGCGCATCCTTCTCCACGTTGAGTGCCCATTCATCGGGCTGTCCGGTGCGGTAGGCCTGTAGCAGCGTGCAGTCGGAGTTATCCTCCTGGTCCCATGCCAGCACGTATAGTGTCTCGACCCTTTTCTCGTTGTCCTCGGCCGGGGTGCGTGTGCCCTCGTGTCCGGCCGCTCCGCCGAGGCGGAACCGGATATTCCCCTGCCCCTCGGTCGTGAGAGAGGTTTCCATNAGATCCTGTGCCGAGCATCCGCCCGCCAGCAGGGCCACACCCGTCAGCAGGGTGCAGATAAGTTTATTCGTATTCATTCTGTGTGATTCGGTTATTTATATATTATTTTCAGTTCTATTCCACCTTCGGATCCTTGGGCGTGAGCAGTTCGTCGATCACCACGTCGTTCCACTCCTTAACGGTAAGATTAACCTTTACCGCACCGGAGACGGGCTTGTCGCCGTCGCCGAGCACGATTGTATAGCGATGGTTTCTCAGTGCGTCGACATAACCCTCCTTTGTTGAGAAAGGCACGTCGATCGATCCGTGGTAATATACGGGGCGTGTCTGTTCATTACCCTCCTCATCGGTCACGGGCTTTCCCTCCTCATCGGTGATGACCTCCGTCTTGCCGTTGTAGTCCACGTCATATTCGATATGCACCGTGGCGGAGTTCCCCTCCGTGTTGGCTCGTTCGTAGAGGTAGAAAGCCTTGTTCATGGCGAACTGCCCGAGCGGCGTTCCCTCCTCGTCCTTCAGATCGCGGAGAAACCCTGTCGGGAGCGGCGTGTCGGTATTGCGCCCGAGAGTGAGACAGTCGGCGGCGTCAATGGCCGGGGCTGATCCATCTCCGCTACGGTCGAAGAGGAATCCGTACTTCGGGGCGTTGCGCAGCTCGACGGCCGTGACCTTCAGGTTTGGAGTGGCATACCGGATGTCGATGCGCGATACGATTCGTTGCATCGCTACGGAGCATGAGAGGTCGCGGTCCATGATGATAACCTCGTCGGCTCCGTTGAGTGCGGTTCCGCTCATCGCTATGCCATTCCGGGAGAGCACATCGGCTGTATTCCCCTCAAGGATGGTGTGGGCGGCACGGAAGTCCCTGAGTCCCGGGATATCGTCGGATCCGTCGCCGGTCTGTCCCGTGATTGTGGCGAATTGCGATCCGGATGCCGGATCCACGGTGTTGTCGTTTGCCACGAAGCGATAGCGGAACTTACGTCCCATATAGTCATTGGGTACGATGATGGCCACGTCGTAGCTGTTGTCCGACTGACGGACGGGGTCGAGGACATTCTTTCCCGGCCCGTCGGACTTGATTACGCGGATCAGGGTATCCGCATCTTCGGTCACCTCGTACTCGTAGAGGGCGAGACGGTTGATGGTCCATTCCGATTCGTCGTGGATCGGCTCGCCGTCGGCGCGGGTGTAGCTCACCTTGTCGCCGGAAGGCATACGGAGACTGAACGACAGGGTCTGTCCGGCTCCGGCCATGTCGTCTGTCTGCGGCACATAGGGTTCCTCGCTGCTACAGGAGACGAGGCCCAGACCGAGGGCGAACATGGAAGTCAGCAAAAGACTTTTCTTCATGTTGTTGATGTTTAAAAGGTTATTATTAGTTCCATGGATACCATGGTTGTTAGTTCTGCGTATATTTTTAGTCCATAGATCATTGTTTTTAGTCCATAGACCAAAGACCATAGGACCATAGTTTTTATTGACCCGGGACCATTAAATATTCTATGGTTCTATGGTCTGTGGTCTATGGACCAACACTCTGATGCAGACCAAACCTCGCGCTATGGACCGAAGAGGGTTCAGGAGAAGTAGCCGCCGTTTATCCAGTCGACGATGGAGCCTTCGATCAGGGGCGATACCTCGGCACTTCCGTCACCGAAGAGTCGGACGCGTACGGCGTATTCNTGCACATGGACNCTNGACGGNTACCANCCCCATTCGCNGAAGGCCTTCTTGAGATCTATCGTAGGGCCTATCTGTTCATCCTCATGATATAGGCGGAGAGTCGGAATAACTTTGTCGGTATATCGGAGGGTGACGAGTTCCCCGTCGAGCATATCNGCCACCAGCGGCACGCAAATCCTGTGGATACCCTCGGTGTGATGTGGAGGGACGATGAAGCCATCGGCTTTGCCGGCTGAATCCNGGATCNAGGCGATAGGCTGTGGGNACACCTGTCAGCTCCATAGCGTAATCTCCATAGTAGTCAGGAATATTATTCCATTCCACCACCACACGCAGATGGCAATGTATGTTGTTCATCTCCGTCGTCGGCAGAGTGTAGTCGTCCCAGCGACGGTCGGGACCTGTATCGGTAATCATTCCGTTGGTGTCGATGTCGAAGTGTCGGACACCCCAGAAGAGTTCATCGGCATTGCCGAGCGCCTCCCGGGCAACTCCGGCATCCGCAGGATGCAGCTCCAGAGAGGAGATGATGGGCTGGTCAGCGTGGAGGAGGGAATGTGAGGAGAGGAGGTTGCCGAGTGTGAGGATGGTGTAGGAGCCTTCCGGCAGGTCGAGGGACTGCTCCTGCAGCTCCGGACCCGGGTCGAGTTCGCGCATGAATCGTCCNTGCCCATCATAGAGAAGATGGCGGAGCGACCGGATATGGCCGTGGAATTCCTCACGCCCCGTGGGACGGTAGCTGTAGCGCATCACGTTGGTGCGCGCGCAGCAGAGGTCGCGGTCGTCATCCACCGAGCAGGCGGTGTGCGCCAGCGCGAGCAGAATCAGGGCTATGAGAGCAGACATCATCTTCATTTTCGATTGAATCAGGTATGGGAGGGGCCTGGCCATGGAATAAACTCCATGGCTGACACGGAAAATGGCCGGTTTCAACGGCTGAATGGATTTATGCTGACGCGGCTATGCTCGCAGCCGCGGGAATATCAGAGGGAGGGATGGTCTTTAATCGGGCGGAGTCCCGACCGCAGGAATGTAGATGAGCTGCACTTCTGTGCGTCTCAACCGTGGGTAGACGGTGCGCAGCAGCCGGTCGTAGGTGCCGAGCAGACTCAGGGCACGCTTGCGCGCCGCCGGATCGGAGTGTGTCATCAGCACCATGCGTACGCCCGTTATGCCGCCGGCCTCCCTCTCCAGACCCTCCCAGTCATCGCCGTGGCCGGTGACGCCCACCATCGAGTCGGGCAGGTCGAGCGAGGCAGCTATGCGGTCGGCCACGGCGCGGGCGCGGCGGCTCGACAGGAGCCTGTTGTGGGTGGCATCATATTCGGGGGAGGCGTATCCNTCGGTCGTCAGTGCGAGGATGCGGCAGTCGGAGACCGTTGCGATCACCGAGTCGAGCCGCCGCAGCTCGCGCGCCGAGATCTCCGAACTGTCGACGCCGTAGCGCACGGTGAAGCGGAGCGTATCGGGGCGGGGAGCCTGTGCCGGGCTTTCAGAGTGNTCCGGTACANNGGGTATGACAGGATCAACGTCCATGGAGTCTCTGATGTCAGTAAGAACAGACGTGACCGAATTTTTGTAGCTGTTATAGCTATATGATAGTCCGGGGTGNCCGGCATCGCTNTTTTGGCGGCTGCGCGAAGGAAAGACGTAGGCGAAGGTTAGGCCGAGCGGAGTGACAAGGGGGAGATTTCTGACGCCCCCGCCGATANGCCGTCCGCANCTGCCGCAGTTGTACTTGTCNTAGGAGAGGCGCACCCAGCTGAGGCCGGCCTGCACGCCNAGACGCCAGTCGCGGCCTATGTGCCAGTCGCAGCCCCACGAGATGCCGGCACCGAGCATGTATCCCCGGTAGCGGTGGTCGCGGATGAATTTCAGCAACGGCAGGCCGCCGGCGTTAAACTGACCGCCGAGTATGTGCACGCCGAGATAGGAACCGCCGAAGGCCTTGCGCAGCCACCAGCGTCCCTCAGGAAGTATCAGCCAATGATGAAGTTTAGGATTTACCGCGTGATTGTTTCCGGCGGAGTTCGGGAAATTGAAGGCGTTGTAGCCGAGCGTCGCGCCGATCGTGAAGCGGCCGGAAGTGGCCACGTCGAAACCGAGGTTAGGAGTAGTCGTCGCCCAGTAGAGCACGTTAGTGCGCAGATCCACATCAGCCGCCATGCTCTTCCGGGAGAAGAGACAGCAGATCAGGATGAGCAGGGCCGGAGCGATGACCGGAAATTTACGTGCGCGGGACATCATACGAAGATTCCTCAAATTTTCATGGTCACGTTCTCAATGACCGGGGTTAGTTTTTGATGAAACTTCGCGATAGCCGGATAGAAATGGCACGAAGAAAAGCGTGAGAACTTACCTTTTCGCTCATCCTATTCCTTGAGGCCCTGGAACTGCCTTTCACCATAGGACGAGCAAACAGCAACAGCCTCACGCGGTATTTCATACGGCATCTATGCGTGCTCACGCACGCATCCGTATGCCGACATATGTCTACCACATAAGCCCTTACCATCTGCCTCAGTCTTGACGGTGATGAAATTTTCCAGGTTTCAAGGAGCCAAGAAAGAGCGTTGATAAACGCAAACATTCTAATTAGCAGTATCTTCCGGGCCCGTTTGGCCGAGATTTATGATACGCTTTTTAACTTGCATCCCTCCCCAATCCTCTGGCTTTGCCAATGAATGGCGAGGCTGCAAGTGCAAAATTAGAAAAAATTTTTAATTCTTCCAAATATCTTTTGCCTGATATGTCGAATTTAACAGTATTAAAGTTTCCAATAAGAAGTGCAACGCCCAAATGTCAATATTCTGTGTCTACTAATATCTTGCCGTCGGATACCTGTATGTAAACCATACAAATGAGGGAGCCGGTTGTCGGCTCCCTCATTTGTAAGGTTTTGGATGATAATCAGTTGTTGCTTATGATGCGAAATCATAAGATTGACGGAATTTCTTCAGCTTTTGGCCGAGGATGTCGTTGTGGATGCCGTTGCCGGCTTCTCCGAAGTGGTGCTTGATTCCTTGGTGTCATTATCCTCCGGCAGAAAATTCCCCTGGCCGAGAATATTACCCTTTTGTTGCTGACCCTGTATGATATTCGTCACATAAACTGTGAATATCGGGAATAACATCATACCGAGAGCGGCCAGCAANACCGACAACACCATACCNACCGGTGTGACCGCGATAATGTTGGAGCCTACTGTGGTCATATCCATTGCAGCCCACCATAGTGCATTTCCATAAGTGTTTACGAGTGGGTTGACATCCTGTTCAAAGACAAAGAA
Organism: Bacteroides sp.; assembly: GCA_014801595.1. GTDB lineage: Bacteria > Bacteroidota > Bacteroidia > Bacteroidales > Muribaculaceae > Lepagella. The sequence continues at coordinate 29,118 of JAAVDV010000015.1, read as the reverse complement.
TACCACACTGGAGAAATATAGCGTCGCCACTAATGATATGAGGTAGGCCAGGAAAAGCCCGGTAGCTTTATTGGCTGTAAGCCAGTTGACGACCATCGCCAGAGCATATCCACCCCTGACCAAGGGAATGTATCTCAACAGATATGTCACCTGCGGATCAAAAGTCCATCCATAATAGTTAATTATAGCGGTATATGGAATCGATACCAGGAAAAACAGGAAATGAGTAGCCAGATATCTCCATTTTCGCTCTGCCAGATACCACTCTATAAAGAAATCGATAAGGAATAGAATACAGATCCAAAGATCAACCTGTTCGAATTGGGCTTCACGATAGAATGCNATATTCTTGAATGTATCGATAGAGATGAAAACTATCAGAAACAAGGAGAGNANCAAGACGAACATGTGAATCCAGAAATAGATAATCTTTCTTCTGTGTGTCTCTTTCGGAGAATAGATATGCGTTTTCATTTTTTTGTGTTTTTTATAGTTTACTGTGGGTATCATTATAACTCTGCTGACGGCGATGAGGTTCACTTCGATCTCCGGGTTAGTCTCCCTCTATCGGTTCAGATTCCGAGGATAGCCTTTACATTTGCATCCTCAAGTATATCGTTCGTCTGACCATCCGCAATAATTTTACCTTCATCCAATACTATGGTGCGTCCACAGAGTTCCCTGACCATGTCAAGGTCGTGGGTGGCGATTAATTGAGTATGCGTGAATCCCTTGAGCAGATCTAACAGATCCCTGCGTGAAATGAAATCAAGGTTGGCCGTAGGCTCATCAAGAACGAGAATAGCCGGCTCCATTGACAATACGGTAGCTATGGCCACCCTTCTGCGTTGACCTCCGGAAAGCTGCATAGGGGATTTTTTTCTGAGATTGAGAGCATTTACGGAAGTGAGTGCTTCCACTACCCTTCTTTCCACCTCTTCGTATGGCAGATTCATATTTAATGGTCCGAATGCCACATCCTCCTCGACCGTCGGCATGAAAAGTTGATCGTCAGGATTTTGAAATACCATTCCCACCGATTGGCGGACTTGCATCAATGTCCGCTTCGTTATAGGAATACCTCCTATATTGACCTCTCCGCTTGTGGGCATCAGNAGGCCGTTGGTCATTAGTATGAGGGTGGACTTGCCCGCACCGTTTCGGCCAAGCAATGCCACTCGCTCTCCATGTGAAATATTGAAAGACACACCTCTCAATGCCTCATAACCGTCGGGGTAACTGAAATGTACGTCTGTGAATTTTATATAATGATGGCTCATTTTACGGCATATTTGCTAATTTTCAATTTCTATGGGTATTATCAGTCTTNAAATCGCTAATCCGGCAAGATAAGGAGTGATGTCAATGAAACGTAATGCTATCCAAATCCCTCCCATAAGAATAAAATAGACGATGCTGCCCGCGCCAATCTTATCCTTTTGTTGTTGGAAATCCGGCAAGTTGCCATTGAACCCTCGTGCGAGCATGGCTCTGTTAATTCGTTCCGAACGATCTATGGCTCTGAGAAAGAGTTGTCCGGTGAAGGTGCCCCATAGCTTTANGGGATANCTTTTTCTTCCGTATCCTCGGGCTTCTCTCGCACGCCTCATGGTCAGNGCTTCGATAAGAAGCACCGATATGTATCGATATACAAACATTAATTGATCCGTCAGGAAGGAGGGTATCCCAATCTTTTTTAGAGCACGACAGACTCCACGGAATCCACAGGAATCTATCAGAATAAGAATNGCCTGCATCGCGAGNACTCCACGAATAATGACCGTCACAAAACTGATCCACCCTGTTGTTATCGTAACTCCATATACCTTGAATATAGGAGTTTTGTCCAAAATCGGGTTGAAGATCCCGATCACTACTACAAGTGGGAGAATGTAGAGAGAATTCTTCAGTATGTGCCCATATCCGATTCCGAGTACGCCGGTGGCGATGATGGGATAAGNAGCANACAGCAACAGTGTCGCTAATCTACCCATCGGCACACTCAGCATCATAATAAGATATATTAGGGTGGTCAATACTATGATACGCGCATCAANGAAAGATGGAGATTCCGCATGTTTAATCTCCATCTCGGTTATGGTGTAATATGCCTTTTCGAGTTTACTCACTTTTTGCTATGGCTATGTTTCATGCCCGTTGACTTCTGCGCGATGCTCTACGCCGGGAGGAGGTCAGTAACGATGTGATGGAGCCTACGAGAATGACAACCATAGCCGCTCCGATAATGCCGGATAGGGAATTATCGTAATCCGGCAACACTGAGGTAGTATCCTGAATTTTAGCTGCAGAAACAGATGCGGNATCCTTCTCCGAAGGTTCCAGTTCCGTGCTTCCTGTAATGCGTTCGATACTCCATTCCAANCCGTCGGGGTACTCTGACGCAAAGAATGCGAGNCCACCTCCGAGTACTAATGTGGCCACACCGAATCCTATCAATATTTTGCGGAGATTTCTTCCGGATGTTACTACACCTTTGTTGGCGTTGAAAAGTAAGTCGGGTCTGCTTTTTACGACAAATGCTATGATGGCTCCTGTCGCCAGACCCTCCCCTATTCCTATGGCCAGATGAATGCCGGTCATAAGCATGAGGAATGACCGGAGTGGCAATGCGGTCACTCCCGACANCTCGGTTTCTAATGTCACGGCACATGCCCCTAATTCGATACCTACCAGACTCGCAAGAATTGATGCGACGAACAATCTCCCGGTTGACTGATGGTTTTTTGTCAATGGCCGGAAAATTAAAGGATATGCCACAAGCGTTGACATCGCCCCCATATTAAGGATATTGCATCCGAGAGCGAGCAATCCGCCGTCTGCGAATATCAGACATTGTATTATCAGCACGGAAGCTAAGGTCAGGAAGGCGGCCCAGGGTCCGAGGAAGGCTGCGAGCAGTATACCTCCGATTATATGACCCGATGACCCGGTGCCTGGAATGGTGAAGTTGATCATCTGCGCGGCAAACACAAATGCGCCGAGCACTCCCATAAGTGGCACGATACGGGTATCATTTCTCTTTTCTTTGTTTACCTTATACCCCGCTGTTGCCAGAAGGATAGTTGCCAGCGCGCCTGCTCCGAGAGCTACCGGCGTGCTGATCAGTGCGTCTGCCATATGCATAGGCTCGTTCTTCTCTTAAATTGAGTTTATATCATCATTTTGATTAAGTAACATTTCCTTTGAGGATTTAGTTTTTTCAGAAATAGTCAACTCTTAATAATAAAAAGATGTTAATATTATATCGTTAAATATAAAATTCAAGAATATGAGTGCAGCAACTTCTTCTACCGCTCCGGGTTGGAGTGATTTCCCGCGCACGGTGCTTCGTGGCGTCGGACAGGTGATGTTTCAGGATAGTATGTGGACGGGCCTGTTGTTTTTGATCGGAATCTTCTGGGGTGCTTATGCGGAAGGTTTCGGTGTGGTGGCCTGGGGTGCCGTGGTCGGTGTCGTNGTCTCCACATTGGCAGGATATTTTCTGCAGCTCCCGGATGATAATGGTGCCCAGGGCTTATGGGGTTTCAACGGAGTGCTTGTCGGCTGCGCCTTCCCGACATTCATGGGTAATACGATCTGGATGTGGCTCGCGCTGATCCTGTGTGCGGCTATGACNACATGGGTGCGCACCGCCCTCAACAAGGTATTCGCTCCATATAATGTCAGCTCGTTTACTTTCCCGTTTGTGCTCTGCACATGGTTCTTCCTCCTTGCGGCCAGATATATGCACGGTATGCCCCCGGCCTTTGAGTCCGCTCCCNCCACGGCNATAGAGACAGTCGGTCACCTTGAAATGGGATTCGGTGATCTCGTGATATATTGGCTTAAGGGGGTATCACAGGTTTTCTTGATAAATAATTGGGTGACCGGTATTTTCTTCCTTGCAGGTCTTGCTGTATGCTCATGGCGTGCGTCTCTTTGGGCTGCCATCGCTTCGGCCGTCTCACTGTTCATCATTATCGTATGGCAAGGTCCGGCAGCTGACATTGCAGATGGTCTCTATGGCTTCTCAGCTGTTCTTACGGGTATAGCTCTCGGTGCCACATTCTGTCGTTCAAATGATTGGCGCACATGGATATGGGCTCTTCTCGGCATCGTAGCGACCGTCTTCATTCAGGCCGGCATGAATGCGGCATTCGCCCCTATAGGTCTCGCCACATTGACCGGTCCATTCTGTATCGGCACATGGCTCTTCCTTATGCCCGGTTATAAAATGTTTGCTCCTAAGAATTCTTGATTGTTATGAGCTCAGATGTTATGGATTCCAGTTCGACGAATCATTACACTATTGCTGATGCTCCGCTGACGTGGCGGCATTGGTGGATTGTAGGGGTTGCTTCTCTGGGTCAGCTTGTCGGAACGGCGGTAGCCACAGTAGCCGGCGTATTGATTCCATTGATGATGATTACGACGACCTATGCGCATATGAGCGCTTTTATTCAAGGTTGCATCGGTGCGGCTGATCTTCTGGGTATCATGGTGGGCTCAATGGTATTCGGCAGATTGAGCGATAATTATGGCTATCTCCCTTTCTTCAGGCTTTGTCCCGCTTTGATTCTCGTGGCCTCGCTGGTGGCTATATTTATCCCGAATGTGTGGATTCTGATAGCCTCACTTTTTGTAATCGGATTCGGCATAGGGGGTGAATATAGTCTTGATTCCGACTATACGTCCGTGCTGATGCCTGATAGGTATAAGCTCCTTATGCTTGGAATGGTGAAGACCGGAGCGGCATTCGGTAATATTTTAGGTGCGCTCCTCTCATTTGTCCTCATTGTTATATATGACAATGCCTACGAATGGCCCAGACTGATGTGGATTATTGCCGGCATCTCAGCCATTATGATACTGACACGAATCTATTTCTTCGAGAGCCCGAAATGGTTATACGACCATGGCCGGAAGCAGGAGGCTGAACGTGCGCTTCACAAATTCCTTGGCCCTGACGTGGAAATGAATCCTGCGACGACAATGTCGTCAGCCCATGAAGCTCCCGTACAGCAACTCGGGTTCGTATCGTTCTGTAAGAAGTATTGGAATAAAGTTGTGTTAAGCGGCATACCATGGAGCTGTGAAGGTCTCGGAGTTTATGGAATCGGAGTGTTTATCCCTCTGCTCGTTATGGCACTCGGCATTGAGCATGAGTCGAAGTTTGCCACTCCAATCGAAAATGTAGAGGCCTCGGTGAAGACGACCCTCTGGATTTCATGTATCATATTGCCCGGATTTCTTATCGGCATATGGCTCGCGGTCAAGAAGGTAAGGGAGGTAAGACTTCAGGCAATCAGTTTCTGGGCCTGTGCCATCTCCCTTGTGGTTCTCCTATTTTCGTATCATCTGAAATGGCCTGTATGGATTAGCCTCGTATCTTTCATGGCATTTGAACTCTTTCTCAATATCGGGCCTCACCTTGTGACATATCTGCTTCCCCCAAAGATTTATCCTGTTGAGGTCAGAGGTCAAGGGACAGGTATCGCCGCAGCAATAGGCAAGGCCGGAGCTGTTTTGGGAGTATTCGTTGTTCCCGTTCTCCTCAAATGGGGAGGTGGAGTTCTTGTTCTCGGTGTCTCGGCTGCTATTATGGGAATTGGTGCGATAGTGACATCGATCTATGGTCATCGTGTAGAAGAGGAATCCAATAGTAAGATTGCCTGATGAGTAAAACTAAGGATATTTTAAAGATTATAGGACGGTCGGCAGCCTGGACGCTGTTGGCTGTCCTCACTTTAGGATTATACGGGATGGCTATGGCCATTCATCGTGATACGATTATTAACGGCAGCATAGTTACAGTCGTGGCTTTATCCATGGCCGTGCTTACCGGTATTGCGGTAGCCAATCTCCTCGCCTCACGCGCACCCGTCGACTCCGGNCTATGGATGAAGATTGCAGGTGTGATGATTTTTGCAGGCGGATTGTATCTATTCTCGTTTTATGCCTTGAATTATCATTGCGCTGACGAAGAATCAATTCAATCGGAGGAGGTGGTGGTCATCCGCAAGTATTATGAGGTGCATCACCATTCTGAACGTAGCGGGCGTCGCAGTTACTCTACGGGGCGTCCCTATAACGTCTACTATATGGAAGTGTCGTTCCCGGATGGCCAGACTAAGAAAATGCGGATATCTATGAAGCGATACAATAAATTGCATAAAGGCGATGTGCTGCACATGGAGCTTGAAAAAGGACTCTTCGGATTTCCTGTCATACGCGACAATCCATATTGATCTATAGCTAAATAAGAGACAATAAGGGAGATATATCATGGTTGATCCACAGATATATCTCCCTTATTCTATTAATTGATATTTTATCTCCAGGGGAATTCTTCGGGTAGTTCCTTACCTTTTACGACCTTACGGAATGTGGCCAGAAAATCTCTTACAATTTTCTTCACGGGTCCCGGCTCCATACCGAGCACCTTGAATAGTAATCCGGCGTCATTAGGTAGGTGAGTTATACCGCATGCCACTCTGTTCTCTCGATCAATGAAGGGATTCGTCTGAGCGTAAATCTCATCGGCTTTATCCTTTGGAGCCAAAACGATGACATTGGAGAAAACGTCATATTGCCCCATAATGCCGAGTTGGCGAGGATTGGTTTCTTTGGGGTCGATGATGAATTTCTCTCGGAAAAGCGGAGTGCCGTCAGGACGTTCCGCGTGACTGCATACCGATAATATATCGAATTCAAACAGCTCGCCCTCCTTGTAATATTTACGACCTCCCATGAAAATCTCCGAATAAAACAGTGATGCCGTGGGATCAATAGTTATCGTGGTATCAGAGATAAAGCGTGTGTGGCGGCATGGATAAACCGGTTCGGGCATAAACTCAAGATATGAATCCTCCTTGAGGGTGATATGCTGAACTAATCCGGAGTAGTTATGGGTCATCTCCGCAAGCTTTGTGGCAGCTCCGGTGCTTATCCAGGCGTAAGACCCCTTGTTCATGGTGATATCCTGCTGATAGCGGTCGCCCTCAACATTCGGACCACCTGAAGAGAGGATATAGACACATGGCATCTCCGGCATCCCCTTGTCGAAATATAACGCTTGCTGCACTATAAGGGGAGCGCGTCGGTCGAGATCTCTGAGAATTGACTTCCCTCTCGGATCGATTTCAAAGCCAAGTCTCAGATAGCCGTGCTTTCCCGGAGCTCCCACATACATCGCCAGAGGCGTGTCGAGATAGGGAGCCATCTCGCTACAGTGTGAGAAATCGACAGGAGGCACTCCGGTGTCGCTTGTTGTCAGATGAGATTGATAGTCGAATGCCATTGTGGAAGTCGGTTTAATTATCTGAAGTTATCGCCCTCACGCCTTGTTGGCTTTGTCAAACAACGCCATCTTGAAAATAAGATCCACGAGCTCGTTAATGCCCTCTCCCGTCATGCAGTTGGTGAATACAAACGGTTTGCCGGGTCGCATCAGTTTTGAGTCATGATCCATAACGCTGAGGTCAGCGTGTACATAAGGAGCGAGATCCGTCTTATTTATCACGAGAATATCACTCTGGGAGATACCGGGGCCATCCTTACGGGGAATTTTATCACCGGCTGCCACATCGATTACATAGATGAAGAAGTCGACCAATGCCGGACTAAAGGTCAGTGTAAGGTTGTCTCCTCCCGATTCGATAAGCACGATGTCGGTTTCAGGAAATTTTTCCTCCATCTCCTCGACAGCCGCGATATTCATCGAGGGNTCCTCGCGCACGGCAGTGTGGGGACATGCGCCCGTCTCCACTCCGATAATTTTATCCTCCACCAGTATGCCCTTGAGAGTTTTGCGGACATGCTTGGCATCCTCGGTAGTCACAATATCGTTGGTGATGATCAGTACGTTCTGACCCAACTCAAGCAGGCGCGGAGTTATTGCCTCGATCAAAGCTGTCTTGCCCGAACCGACAGGTCCGCCTACTCCTATTCTACATGTACTCATTATTTTAATCCTTTGTTTTTACTGTTAGTTCATGAACATTCTCATATTGCCTTTCTCATGCAGAGATGCGAGAATATCAAGTTCGGGGAAAAAGGCGTGCATCTCCCCTACCTTTAATTTTCTGACCTTATCATACAGAGCCGGGACATCCTTGCTCATATCGTAAAGAATTTCCTGAGTGTCGTAATGAGAAACTCTTACACAGCGCAATGCAGCTGAGAGCACCATATTGACTACGCCATATTGATGCGAACAGAATAGATCCTCTTCGGATATTCCTGCTGCAGCGAAAGCAATTCCCTGAGCCACAGGATAAGTGCCCGGCGTGCGGTCATTCTTTATATCCTCCAGCCAATGGTCAACAATCTCACTNTCGAAGAGTTTCTTGCCGAGTTCACCCAGTTTCTTACCCATACGCTTGAGCATCTGCCGCGCCTCATCATTCATCTTGCAGAGAATCAATGTTCTGTCGGCCTCTACGATTGCATCATAGTCGCCGGATAGATAAGCTCTGTGTGCGGCGATGGCTGCTATCCCGTCAGTGTAAGCGGCCTGTAATGCCTGCGACTTGGCGAAAGCGTGTAGCGTCGCCTTGTCTTTTACCATATTCTCGAAGCCTGCGGTCTCAAGACCATTCGAGAAGGAGAATGTTCCTACAGGAAAGGTTGAGTCGGTAAATTGCAGCAGGCGCATTATTTCCGTTATGTTCAAAGCCATATGGGAATATTTGGATGGATTTTATTAATTGGATCCGAGTCNACTGTCAGTATCAATGTATAGAGTCCGATTCATGCTCGTGCGGATACTCGCCATTCTCATGGGTGTGGTAATGTCCGTCGCCATGCTCATGATAATGCACTATATGGTCGTGTTCATGGATATGGCTGTGGCTTTCGTGACCGGCACCCCCGAATAGACGGCGTGTCTCATGTGGAGCAAGGAAGGGAATAACGTCCAGTCCTTTTTCAAATTCAAATGTGATTCCGGGAATATGGTGTGTCTCAAGCACGCTGAGCATCACCTTCTTGTCCACCGTCAGGGGAACATAGACCTTTGTGCCTTTGACTACTGCCGGCCAGTGCTGATTTCCTATCGCGTGNCCGAGNTCAAGGGAGATGCGTATAATTGTATCATGATCCTTATCGGCNATCCCGCTGAGGTCCACGACCAGCACAGGGCTGAGTTCAAGACGAAGCACCACGGCTTTATTCGTTTCGGGATCGTAATCTATCACGTCGCCATCGACTATGTGAGTGTGGCGTGCCAGGGCTACCGGATATTCTATCCCGCTGAGACCCTTTGCGAGGAAACGTGATTTCTGTGCGGTCCATTGGTCAAGGAATATCTCATCGATTTCGGCGTTGGCAAGACGATTTTTCCATTCATCTGATTTGCGCATGTTGCCGAGGACTTCTGAATATATCTTCATTATCGGTTTTTAATGTTTAGTTTTTATAATTTAGGTGCNCCATTAATTTCAAGACACCATTCTAAGAGAGTAACAANTATNNGCGTACAATGTTTAATATTCCTTAAAAAAGAGGCAGGTGTCCGATCGGACACCTGCCAATTCNTATCGTGTTTCTATAATCTTATTAGCTGAACCAATACAGCTGACCGAGCGGGAGACTCTTTGCCGGCGGCACGTATGCGAGCACACCGTCTACCGTTACATAGAANGTCTCGGGGTTAACCTCNATGTGAGGAGTAGCTGTATTACGAACCATATCGTTCTTGCCGAGCTGGCGCACGCCNTGAACCGGATAAACCATAGAGGTCAAGCCATACTTCTCTTTGACACCTGCTTCGTGGGCTGCCTGAGATACGAAAGTATAGCGTGTGTTCTGGAGAGCTTCACCGTATGCTCCGAACATCGGACGCATAATCTTCGGCTGCGGAGTGGGAAGAGAAGCGTTCGGATCGCCCATGTTGGCCCAGTTGATGACACCACCTTTGATCACGAGATTCGGTTTTGTGCCGAAGAATGCGGGTTCCCAAATCACAAGGTCAGCCATTTTGCCCTTCTCAATCGAACCGAGGACATCGCTGATACCATAAGTGATGGCCGGGTTGAGAGTGATTTGTGCGAGATAGCGGAGCACACGGAAATTATCGTTGCCCTCGGCATCCTCNGGAAGTTTACCGCGCACCGACTTCATGTATGAGGCCATCTGGAAAGTACGCATGAACGATTCGCCGACACGGCCCATAGCCTGAGAGTCGGAAGATACCATCGAAATGATACCGAGGTCATGGAAGATATTCTCGGCCGACTGCGTTTCCGGACGTACACGGCTCTCCGCGAAAGCCACGTCTGAAGGAATATTCGGATTCAGGTTGTGGCAGACCATAATCATGTCGAAGAGCTCAGCTTCCGAGTTGATGCCATAAGGAAGCGTCGGGTTGGTCGACGACGGGAGTACATTCGGCATCGATGCCACCTTCAGAAGGTCAGGAGCGTGACCACCGCCNGCACCCTCGGTATGATAAGTATGGATAGTGCGACCGTCAATTGCCGCCAGAGTATCCTCTACGAAACCTGATTCATTCAGAGTATCGGTGTGGATGGCTACCTGCATNTCAAGGTTATCGGCAGCCTCAAGACATGTGCGGATAACCGCAGGAGTTGCGCCCCAGTCCTCNTGAATCTTGAATCCCATAGCACCTGCGGCTGCCTGTGCATAGAGTTCCTGCGGACGTGAGCAGTTGCCTTTACCCAGCAGACCGATATTAATGGGAAGGCCATCTATCGACTGGAGGATTCTCTCAAGGTTCCAGGGACCTGAGGTGATTGTCGTACCGTTCGTGCCGTCAGTCGGACCGATGCCNCCGCCGATCAAGGTGGTAATACCGTTTGACAGGCAGTTGTAAGCCTGCTGAGGTGAGACGAAGTGTACGTGTCCGTCAATACCGGCGGCAGTTACGATCATATGTTCACCCGAGATAGCGTCGGTCGACGGACCCGTAGCCAAACCGGGTGTCACGCCGGCCATGATATTCGGATTACCGGCTTTGCCTATACCGGCGATCTTGCCGTCTTTGATACCGATATCGGCCTTTACCACACCGAGCACCGGATCAATGATAGTGGCATTAGTGATGACGATATCAAGCGACCCCTCCTTGGAGGAGCACTCGTTGGCCAGACCCATGCCATCGCGAAGGGTTTTGCCGCCGCCATATACAACCTCATCACCATATGTGCGGAGGTCCTTCTCTATTTCTACATACAGATCGGTNTTGCCCAGACGAATCTTATCGCCGACCGTGGGGCCGAAAAGCATGTTATTGTCTTTACGTGATATTACAGCCATGGGATTCTGTGTTATTTGGTGATTTGTGATTCGTCATACTCTCCGTCGGCCTCTGTCTCGCTGACAGACTTATAGCCGTATTCCTTCATGCGGCGCAGGGCCTCCATGTATTTGGGATAGTATGCGGGTGTATCCTGAAGGGCGGTCGAACCGTTGACGAGATCGTCAAATCCGATTACGCGGTGCTTGCCTGCGTAGCTTACGAGTTCAATCTCCTTTTCTTCGCCCGGTTCGAAACGAATGGCGGTNGTAGCCGGAATGTTCAGATGATAGCCGAATGCTTTCGGACGATCAAACTCCATATAGCGGTTNCACTCGAAGAAATGGAAATGTGAACCAATCTGAACGGGGCGGTCGCCNGTNTTGCGGACTTTCAGTTTCACCGTGCGGCGATCCTTATTNTATTCTATGGGTTCGTCGGCCAGGATTACCCCNCCGACGGGAACATATTCCTTCGGCTCGAATCCGGGTGTCTTCGGGTANGCGATATCAGGTGCGCCGGTATATACACCCATCGGTGTCTCATATCCATCCTTTGCAAAATCCGGCATAGGAATGTTCGGGATAGGCGGCATGGGCTTGCTTTCGCTTCCGGCCTGTGACGCGCTGTTCTGTGTNGTCTGAGCCATAATAATTGTTTTTTGATAGTTGCCGCTATGCCTTAGCGGATAGGATTATGAATTGAAACCAGACGGCTGCCGTCAGTAAATACGGCCTCCACTTGCAGGAGGTTGATCATATCGGCAACACCGTCCATTACTTGTTCTTTGGTCAGGACTTGAGTGGCGTCGTGCATAACTTCCTCTACAGTCTTACCCTCTCGAGCGCCCTCAAGTGCGCAGCTTGTGATATAGGCCACTGATTCAGGATAATTCAATTTCAATCCTTTCTTGAGTCGACGTTCGGCAATCAGCCCCACGCACAGCAGGGTGAGTTTGTCTTGCTCTTTCGGTGTAAAATGCATAGCATTCGGGTTTAGGGGTGAAACATTCTTTTCAAAGTTATAACACTTGAAGATAAATTAAGTTGCAGATAAGTCATTCATTTTGTCATTTTTTTGAATTTGCTCTGATATCTTTATTCTTGTATTATTGTATTATCCATGTCCTTGCCATACGGGGAGCGTAGCTATCCCCTGACTTTGAACTTTACCTTTTCGCGGAATGTTTTATTGATGTTTATGAATATGGAATAATGTGAAATTTTGTTTCGCATTTCGCTTGAGAATATTTGCTTATGGTTGGAATGATTCTTGAGCATTGACTATAATCTTGTCTGAAAGTAGTTGCTAAGAATTAATGAACAGATAAAACGAAGTTATTTTTGAGCAGATTAGCCTGCGGAGTAAAGGAGCATACACCGCTATGCGACTGAACGACAAAGGCTAAGATGCCAAAAAGAACGAGTTTTATCGTTCAAGATCTTTCCGACTACTGTGTAAGCATATATCGATTAATTGTTAGCAACTACTTATGTTGAAAAGAATCTCCGAAATATTATTGCTCGCCATTTCAGGATGTGCTTTAGCAAGGGCCGACCGGATTCCTGATTCCGATACGGTGACTGTAANGTTCAGGCAATCACANTCGCAGATTGATCTGGGCTTCTCTGATAATGGCGAACATTTGACCGACCTTCTCCGACAAATCCGTGGCAGGGAACAAGGCGATTCCGTATTGGCTGTTAAAAAAGTGAAGGTGCGNGGTGGNGCATCTCCGGAAGGAAGCATAATGCTGAATCGTGATTTATCCTATCGAAGGGCTGAGAGTATTTTTAATTGGCTCTCCAATCGTGTTGAGATCGAGGATTCGTTGGTCGGATTCGAATATCTCGGACGAGATTGGAATGGTCTTTTAAATTATGTTTTAGCCGACTCCGAGGTGCCCTGTCGGGGTGAGGTTCTCGATCTCGTGAGGAGAGTTGCGGAGGCTCCCCGCCCTGAATCCGGTGGCACACGGGATTATCTTGCGCAGCTCAAGGAAATTGGCGGCGGACTCCCCTACTCNTATCTTTATCGACATGCCTTTCCGGGTTTGCGGGAGTCAAGTGTCATTATAGAATATGGGATGCGGAAGGGCTATACCCCATTTTTCCCTCAGGTCGGCCAAGCTGTCATACCTCTTACTCCGNATCTTCTCTCTCCCGGTATTTATACAGGGANTATGGAGNGTCTCGCTGACAGGCACCCCTGTCGGCCATTTTACATGGCGGTGAAGACCAACCTGCTCTCCGATGCTCTCGCCTTGCCTAACATAGGAGTGGAATTTTATTTGGGGCGAGCATGGTCTATATCGGCCGATTGGACTTATGGTTGGTGGGACGATGATAGCGCCCATCGATATTGGCGCGCGTATGGCGGCGAGGTGGCGTTGCGCCGCTGGTTTGGCCGTAAGGCTGATGAAAAGCCTCTGACGGGTCATCATCTCGGTATTTATGCCGGNGCGATAACATACGATTTTGAATTCGGGTCNACCGGATATATGGGTGGNATTCCCGGAGGAACACTTTGGGANCGGTGCAACTGGTATGCCGGAATAGAATATGGNTATTCATTGCCTGTGGCGCGTCGACTGAATATTGATTTCACTCTTGGAATCGGATATCTCGGCGGTAAATACATCAAGTATGAACCGAAGAATGGATATTACCGATGGGAATCCACCAATCGTCTGAATTGGTTTGGGCCTACCAAGGCCGAGATATCTCTCGTGTGGCTGATAGGATGCGATAATTATAATAGGCCGAAAGGAGGTGGAAAATAATGAATGCGAAATCATTTGGACTGTTATTCCTGACAGCTCTGTTTACAGCCGGATGCCATCACAAGGATCTTGTCTACGGGAGTGCCGAAACTAAGGTTATCGACGTTGTGTTTGATTGGTCGGATGATCCGGATGCTGATCCTCAGTCGATGGCTCTATATCTTTATCCGATCGACGGAGGCTCGCCGCTTAGGTATGAATTCTCCGGTAAGACCGGAGGCTCGATTCGTGTCCCGTTCGGCACATATGATGCTCTTTGCATTAACAGCGACAANACNGACTGGGTCCATCTCTCCTCCACTGACAAGCGTTACACCTTTAATATAAATGACGGTGAGCTTTCGGAAGTATCGGAACAGGATGAGAGTGAATATGCCGCTTTATATCGCCGTTGTGGCGAATCGCTCGACGGAAACAAGGTTTATGAAAATCCTCGCGGGTTATGGACCGGCTCGGTTGATTCCTTTCAAGTCATAGCCTCTCCTGTCAATCAGACGTTGACAATCGTTCCGGAGGATGCGCTCCGATATTATACCGTTGATATCATAGATGTTGAGGGTCTCAATGATGATGGAAGCGGAATACCGGCAATGCTTGGAGGCATGAGCGACGGAATTGATGCATTGACTCGTTCCTCGTCAACAAATCTGGTCTCTTATCCGTTTATATTACAGCAGGTCACCAGAGCCGGAAATGCCTTGCATGCGGAGTTCACGACCTTTGGTGAAGATTTCCAATCTCACCCTGCGCATAACCTTTGGGCCATGGTAAAATTGCCGGATGGGACATGGAAGGTGCAATCCACTGATGTCACCGAACAGGTACACCAGGCAGCCGATTCCAGACATGTACATATCGTTATTCAGGGAATGTCAATCCCTCATTCCGGTAGTGGCGGTCTGACTGCGGATGTGAATGATTGGGATTCCGAGAATATCACCTTAAAGATGTAGATTTTCTCATATGGGAGACTGTAGCACCCTGTTTGCCTGATTGATATCCGGTTCTCCGTTCAGAAGGATTGGGAAGTAAGAAGTTGTCTGAATAACTTGAAAAACACACTATATTATGAAAAAGTCATTATTACTCTATGGCATAGCAGCTTTAGCTCTCGCTTCGTGTGCCGAGAACGAGCCCATAGAGGTAAGTAAGGGAGACGCGATCTCCTTCCGCACGGGGATTGCTTCGCGCGCTAATGAAACCACGAACGCCAATCTTAATTCTATCTATGTCACTGGCTTTATCGGCAATGAGACATATTTTGACAACCTTAATTTTATAAAGGGTTCCGACAATTTCTTCACCTCGACTCCCTCCTATAATTGGATAGGAGATAATGAATCAATCGCATTCATGGCCTATTCCCCATCTATGGATGAGTTGGGCGCCGATATTGAGGTNCAGACGTCAGGATCGAAACCGTCACTNTCGTTGGTATCCTATACGGTACCCGACAGTATTGCTGATCAGGTGGATTTTATTACGGCCAACGCCGTCGGCTCTCGGAAGGCCAACGAGACATCGGGAGTTGAATTGACATTTGACCACCGCCTTTCTCAGATTGAGCTCCGCGCGAAGACCGACAATACGACCTATGTGTATGAAATAGCCGGAATAAGAATCGGCCGACCTCAGTGTACCGCTTCCTATGATTTCGCATCGAATACCTGGACTCCTGATGAATGGCATGAGACGGCTGTCTACGAGTCGCATTGCAATAGCGTCAAACTTGGTTCGCAGGCCGTGTCCATAATGGGTCCGTCGGGGAATGCGATGCTTATTCCTCAGACGCTTTACCCTTGGTCGCCTAAGAATGATCCTGATAACGCGGCACGTATGGCATATATCAGCGTACTGCTNAGAATCACCACTGCTGACGGTGGCGTGCAGGTATTCCCATTCCCGCAGTATGCGTCAGAATCTAAATATAGTTGGGCATCTATTCCGTTGAGCGGAACATGGGAAGCCGGTAAGAAATATATCTATACGCTTGATTTCACAGATGGTGCCGGAAATACTGATCCTGACGATCCTCACCATCCCGGCACACCGGTGATGGGTGGCCCGATTAAAATTACCGCCAGTGTAAATAATTGGACTGAGTCGGAGACTGACATTCCTTATACCACAGATCTCACGGCGCCGGCTACAAGATAAGTTGAAATTATATAATAGCTCATACAGTTGGACTCTATACGGNAATACTCGTATAGAGTCCATTTTATTAATATTTATTAATAAATCATCTTNTCTGTTCTTTTTCTATTGAAAATATTTGCAGGTGCCGGGAGAATTTCCTAACTTTGCAACGTCAAAACAACTAAACGAGTGTTTGACAGNCNCGAGGGGTATTAGCTCATCTGGCTAGAGCGCGACACTGGCAGTGTCGAGGTGAGCGGTTCGAGTCCGCTATACTCCACCAANCAAACTTCAAAAGGATAATCATTCGATTATCCTTTTTTTGTCAATATAGCTGTCCTCTCATCCACNATCGTTCTTCATCGTTACCCTATGAAATATATGAGGGGAAATTATTTTCAATCTCATTTATCGTATTCCCATAATTTATTTTGGCAGTCGGAAATTATTTTGTAAATTTGTAATTCGTAGCAGACCTCCCTATTTTGGAGTCACTCCGATTCCTCGAGATTTACAATTGACCGACCATGACAATCAACTGGAACTATCAACCCCTCACGCTGCGTCAACGTCAGCTCGTCGATGAAATTCTGCCCCAATGCGGACAGAATGCAACTGTCGCGGAGATACTCGTCAGACGCGGGGTCACGACTCCATCGGAGGCTAACGCCTTCTTCTCCCCCTCCGTAAACGACTTCCACGATCCATTCCTCATGCCTGATATGCACAAAGCCGTCAATCGGCTCAATAAAGCTATGGGTGCCAAGGAACGTATCATGATTTACGGCGACTACGATGTTGACGGCACTACTGCGGTGGCTCTCGTATATAAGTATCTCCAGAACTACTATAGCAATATCGAGTATTACATACCTACCCGATATGATGAGGGATACGGAATTTCTCGCAAGAGCATTGATTACGCGGCTGAAAATGGTGTGAAACTTGTCATCGTTCTCGATTGTGGAATCAAGGCGATTGANGAAATAGCTTACGCAAAGGAGAAGGGAATCGACTTCATCATCTGCGACCATCATGTCCCCGANGAAGTGCTNCCCGATGCTGTGGCNATCCTGAATCCCAAGATGCCGGGTTCGACATATCCATGTCAGCATCTGTCGGGGTGTGGCGTCGGCTTCAAGTTTATGCAGGCATTCGCCCAAAGCAACGGTCTGACAAGCCATAACGAACTTGAGTCTCTGCTTGACCTGTGCGCTGTCAGCATCGCCGCGGATATCGTCCCCATTGTTGATGAAAACCGAATCATGGCCTATCATGGGCTNCGCCGTCTGAATTCAAATCCCAATCTCGGCTTGAGAAGCATTATCCGCCTGTGTAAACTGACGAATAAGGATATCACCATATCGGATGTCATCTTTAAGATCGGACCNCGCATCAATGCCTCCGGACGTATGCAGAGCGGTATGGAAGCCGTCGATTTACTCGTCTCCCGCGATTTGCATGANGCCTATGAAAAGGGGAAGGATATCGATCAATACAACAAGGACCGAAAGGAACTCGACAAGCGCATCACGGAGGAGGCGAATACTCTTCTCGACAATAATGTGAGCGTCGTGCAGGATAATCGATCAATCGTCATCTACAATAAGAACTGGCATAAGGGCATAATCGGTATCGTGGCATCCCGCCTTACCGAATTGTACTACAAACCGGCCGTCGTGCTGACTTATTCCAACGGTATGGCGACCGGTAGTTCNCGCTCGGTGCAGGGATTCGACATCTATTCGGCAATAAATTCCACCCGCGACCTTCTTGAAAACTTCGGTGGACATACGTATGCGGTCGGTCTGTCGCTTAAAGAGGAGAATATTCCGGAATTCCGCCGTCGTTTCGAGAAGTATGTGGCAGAGCACATTCAGCCCAACCAACTGCAACCGCAGCTTGACATCGACGCTACGATAGAATTCGCCGACATAACCCCTGAGCTTGTCAGCGCATTGCGCAAGCTGAATCCTTATGGCCCCGGCAATCAGAAACCGGTCTTCTGCACGCGCAACGTTTTTGATTTTGGCACGAGCAAACTCGTAGGTAAAAACATGGAGCATATAAAACTTGAGCTTGAGGATAATAGCACAAGCCGCGTGCTGAACGCCATAGCTTTCAACATGGCTCCTTACTTCGAGCATATCCACGCTCATAAGGCCATAGATATCTGCTACACCATCGAGCAAGCCAAACATAACGGCAACAGTGATGCCATTCAGCTCATGATACGCGATATCCGGCTGTCCAAATCGTGATTCCGCGATGNCATGCTCCCCTCTCTCCCCTATCCCCTTTCTGATTCATGAACAANTAATTTAACCGCATACGTGTGGCTGACATTCACGCAATACTGAAGCGTNATTGGGGCTATGATTCATTCCGCCCTCTTCAGGAAGATATAATAAACGCCGTGCTTGGCGGACGAGACACGCTCGGCCTTATGCCGACCGGGGGTGGCAAATCGATTGTGTTCCAAGTGGCCGGNCTGGCGCTTGATACTCTTACTCTTGTCATCTCTCCTCTTGTCTCATTGATGAAGGACCAGGTGGATAATCTCCGCCGTCATCGCGTCAAGGCGGTGTATTTCCACAGCGGCATGACATCCAGGGAAACTCGGCTCGCATGGGAACGCCTTGTCAATGACCGTGCAAGATTTCTATACATCGCCCCGGAACGTCTTCAAAGCGAACGCTTCATGACGGAGCTTCGCAATCTTAAACCCGGTCTTATCGTCGTCGACGAGGCCCACTGCATATCCCAATGGGGATATGACTTCCGCCCGTCGTTTATGAATATCAAGAAGTTGCGTAAGGTCTTTCCCAAGGTGACCATGCTCGCATTGACGGCGACGGCCACTCCGGCAGTGGCTGCCGATATCCGGAAACAGCTTGAATTCCGCCAAGGCAACCAGACCTTCCAGATGAGTTTCTCGCGCCATAATATCAGTTATGTCGTGAGACGCTCGGATGTGAAAATTCGTGATGTGGTCGATATCCTGCAGCGTACAAAGGGTTCAGCCATTGTATATGTCAGAAATCGTAAGCGCACACGTGAACTTGCTGAGTATATACTCCAGACCGGAATCTCGGCCACCTATTATCATGCAGGGTTGGAATTCGAGGAAAAGGAATCCCGGCAGAATAGCTGGAAGAAGGGTGAGACTCGCGTGATGGTAGCCACCAACGCCTTCGGTATGGGTATCGATAAAAGTGATGTCCGGATTGTCATTCATTACGATATGCCCCCCTCTCTTGAAGAATACTATCAGGAGGCGGGACGCGTGGGCCGCGACGGCGCTCCATCTTATGCGGTTCTTCTATTCGGAAATCATGATAAATCGACCCTGAGACGCCATCTGACTATGGAGTTCCCTGACCGGGAGGATATCCTGCGGGTCTATGAGCGTGTGTGTATCTTTCTCGGACTTGCCGTCGGCGAGGGTGCCGACCATGTGTATGAGTTCAATCTCGACCGATTTGCCGAAACCTTCCGGATGCGTCCGGAGATTATTTTGCCTGCCCTGCGTATGCTTGGCAGGGCCGGATACATGGAGTATATAGATGAACGTGAAAATTCCGCCCGTATGAAAATCCTGTTGAGCAGAGAGGAACTCTATCACGTTCATGGTCTCTCAAGAACGGCTGACAAGGTTTTGGCGAAGATTTTAAGGCTATATACCGGATTATTCATTGATTATGTATTTATCAATGAGAANCGNGTTGGCTCCGAACTTCTTATTGAAGAGAAAGAGGTCTATGCCGCCCTGCTTGAACTGGCCNGGCTGAAAGTTATCAGCTATGTTCCGCGGTCGCGCACTCCACATATATATATGCCGACATCCCGAGAGGAGCGTCGTTGGGTACAGATTGGAAGGGCTGTTTACGAAGATCGTTTTAAAATTCAAGAAAGGCGAGTCGAGGCAATGATTGACTATGCTGCCAATGACGACGGCTGCCGAGTGGAACGTATGCTCGCATATTTCGGCGAACCTCGTCCGCGCCCNTGCGGAAAGTGCGACATATGTAGGTCGCATGCCGCNCATGCGCCATTGTCAGATCGCGAGNTGACAGCNAAATTGGTCGCATATCTCGAGGCTCGCCCGCGCGGAGCCAGATATGAAGTGCTTCTTTCATGTGCCGGAACATCCTATTCCGTACGTGCCGCCTCCATCGTCGCCCATATGCTTCAGGAGGGATTTCTTACGATGGAGGGNCCCTATGTGAGCCTGCATTGACTTAGTTATATNTTTCTATTTATCCTAACCCATTATGTTATCATTATTCTATGGTCGGACTTGCTGATTGCAACAATTTCTTTGTCTCATGCGANCGTAGCGTCAATCCTGNCCTTGAGGGTAAGGCGGTGGTAGTCCTCAGTAACAACGATGGATGTGTGGTTGCCCGCAGTAATGAATCCAAACGTCTCGGCATACGTATGGGGCAACCTGCTTTCGAAATACGCTCCCTTGTGGANAGCGGACGTGTCATCGCATTATCGGGCAATCATCTTCTGTATCGCGATATAAGCCTGAGGATTCATGATTTATTCCGCCGGTATGTGCCGTCGGCTATAGATTACTCCGTTGATGAGGCGTTCCTTGACGTGAACGGTATTCCGGTGAGCCAACTCCCTGTAATAGGTGAGGCGATTCATCGGGCTTGCCTGAACGAAATGCATATACCTGTGACTATCGGTTTCGCTCCTACTAAAACGCTGGCCAAGGTCATCACGGAGCTTTCCAAGAAACGCGGACATCCTGTCGGAATCTTCCCTTCATCTGATGATGCCCTGCCGGTGTTGAAATTGATGCCGGTCGGCGATCTTTGGGGAATCGGCCGACGCATCGCAAAGCAGCTATACCAATGCGGCGTATATACGATGGCTGATTTCGCTGCACGCGATGTCATGTGGGTGCGCCGTAAGTTCGGCGTGAACGGCGAGCGCTCCTGGCGAGAGCTGCATGGGGAGTCATGTATCACTCTCGGACATGTCGACCGTAGGCTTCAGGACACAATAAGCGAGACGCGGACATTTCCCGAGGATATAGGCGATTACGATTATCTGCGTGCCCGGATTGTAATCTATGCATCCGATTGTGCGCGCAAGCTGAGAGCTATGCGCGGATTATGTGGCGGAATAGGGGTTTTTCTGCGTGGCAATCCCTTCAAATCCGATCGGAGCCTGATCAAGCCTACCGCTCACATTCATCTTCCCGAACCCACCTCGATTACCTCCCGCATCACGGCGACTGCGGTAAATCTCCTCGATACTATCTTTATACCCTCTATGGAGTATAAAAGAGCCGGCGTATGGTTGAGCGATATAGTGGCCGATGTTCCCTCCACCCCCTCTTTGTTTGAGCCGCCACGAGAAAAAAATGAAGCGATGAAGCGGCTTATGAGCACCATCGACAATATAAATGGCTCCGTGGGTCACAATCTGGAGCTTGCAGCAAGGCTCGTAGAGGTGCGTCGCGGACACAACGATGGATATTCCTCATCTTTTCAGGCTCCGAAAAAGTAGTTTTTGCCTGTTATATAGTATTTATCTCACGTTTTCTTACTAACTTTGGGCCATAAATCAGAAATGGATTCTAATCCGAACATTATGAAGAAAAGATATCTTACGGGTGCAGTAGCCGCTCTCCTCCTCTGTTCAGTTTCCCTGTCAAGCTGTATAGGCAGTTTCCGACTGACCAATTCCGTGCTCAAATGGAATAATCAGGTCGGTTCCAAGTTTATCAATGAGATAGTATTCTTCGCATTCTGGGTTCTCCCGGTCTATGAAGTGACTTCAATCGCCGACCTCCTTGTACTGAATTCTATTGAATTCTGGAGCGGACGTAACCCCTTGACCGCATCTACTAAAGTCGTTGAGACCGGAGATGCCACCTATCTCATTGCGTGTGATGGCAAGGGCTATACAGTCACCAATCGTACAACCGGAGAGGCCTTCCGACTTGACTTCATTGAGGATTCTCAGACCTGGGCGCTGAATGTCGACGGCGAGCTTCATCCCTTCATGACATTCGTCGATGATACGCATGTGCGTGCGATCACACCCGACGGCGACTTCCGCACGGTCAATCTTACCGAACAGGGTGTCGCTGAATACAGGGCCGAAGCAGAGGCTGCAGTAAATTTACCGGAAAATTTATTATGGGCAATGAACTAACATCATTGTCCGTGTGTTTATCCATAAAACCAAATATCTTAAAAACTCAGAATTAATATGAAACCCCTTCATGTAATCCTCGCCGTAATCGGCGGTGCCGTTGCAGGCGCAACAGTTGGTCTTCTCCTCGCTCCCGAGAAAGGCACAGATACTCGTGCAAACATTCTCAAACTTCTCAAGGAAAAGGGCATCAACCTTAAGAAGAGCCAGATGGAGCAGCTCGTTGACGAGATCGAAGATCAAATCGAGCAGCATATCTGATTGTCGGCCTCGCTTAATAGCGGCTTTGTCCCGGCAAATGTAGAAATATAAATAACTGTAAGCAATATGAAATCCATGATTCTTTTGTCCGCCTTCATCGGCGGCGCAATCGTCGGTGCCGGTAGCGCGCTCCTGTTCGCTCCTGAAAAGGGTGAGGAACTGCGTTCGCGCATCTGCAAGATCCTGCGCAGAAACGGCATCAAAATCAGCGATGATGAGGTCGATGCCCTCGTGGCCGAGCTCGCAGGCGCTGAGGCTTGATTCTCACGAATCTTAACCGGGGAGACTATACTGATTCCCCATTGAATATATTGAGTACGGAGTTTGGACTATGCCCGGTCGCGTAGATTCTGGCTCCGTACTCCCTGCATATATCCAACTGAAATATGAAAGAAAACTTAACCGACCAGATCAAAGGCATCTACCAGAACGGCATGAGATGGATTCAGCTTGAGATCCAGTATGCCAAACTTACTGCCACGGAGAAACTTACCGTGCTGATGACCACCCTTGTGCTCGGTGCCGTATGTCTCCTTCTGGGAGTCGTGATTCTGATCCTTCTTTCGTTCGCGCTCGTCGACGTTTTCAAGGGCATCATGGATCCCGGACTGGCATATCTCACCGTAGGAGGTATTCTCATCCTGATGATTGTGGCGATNATTCTCTTGCGCCGCCCATTGCTTGAGAACCCGATCGCACGCCTNCTCAGTAAACTTATTCTCGATATTAAACCATCTGACCATGAGCACAAATGATATGAACCCCGCNGCCACTCCGGCTGCTCAGATTCCCTCCGATCTGGAAACNATTCAACCTGCGGAGGTCAAGGGTCTCACCATTCGTGAGATTCGTTATCAACGGGCGCTCGTGGCCCTGCAGAAGGAATTCTGCAGAGAAAAAATGAATTCCGGCATACTGAAAGTTAAAAACTCCTCCCCTTTCAGCAGCAACTATTCCGGCAAAACCAAACCCCTCGGCCGTGCCGCCGGGATAGCGGGAAAGATTGTCGGGGGTATGAATTATATCGATTATGCAATCCTCGGCTTCTCGATTTTCTCAAACGTCAGAAAGGTTTTCGGTTTTTTTAAGAAGAAGAAATAATGAATGACTACACAGCCCTGCGTGTTGACCTCTCTCCATGTGATACGGATACGACCGATCTTCTCGCGGCCTTTCTTGCAGATGCGGGATATGAATCATTCGAAGCCGACTCCGANGGGTTGACCGCATATATCCCCGTCGCNGGATTCGATGTTGAGACAGTCAAAAATATCCTNGATGATTTNCCGATGNANGTCAAGGCTGATATTAGCCATGTCATTGTCGAGGGGAAGGACTGGAATCGNGAATGGGNAAAGAATTACTTCCGTCCGATTGTAATCGACGATGAATGCGTAATCCACAGCACATTCCATACCGATGTGCCGGAAGCTCGCTATGATATNGTCATAGATCCCAAGATGGCATTCGGCACGGGACATCATGCGACAACATCCATGATGATACGTCATCTGCTTGATCTTCCCGTGGAGAATGCTGTGGTGACCGATATGGGAAGCGGCACCGGTATCCTTGCCATTCTTGCCGCTATGCGAGGGGCTGCCTCTGTGGGGGCGATTGAAATCGATCCCGGCGCCTGTCGTAATGCTGAGGAGAATATTGCTTTGAATTCCGTATCGGTGAAAATGCTCGAAGGGGATGCCGCGCGTCTCAAGGAACTCCCTCAGGCAGATATCTTTTTGGCAAATATCAACCGCAATATTATTCTGGCAGACCTCGAACGTTATTCCAACGCCATATCNCCCGGCGGATTGCTCGTGATAAGTGGATTTTATGAAGCTGATATCCCGCTGATAGAAAGGTCNGCCGCTCTTTCNGGTTTTACCGTAGAGCAAAGTCTCACAATGCCCGACCCTAATCTCACTGAAGCTGATCCGGCCCTCTCCCATGGAAATTGGGCNTCNCTAAGACTCAGAAANCAGAATCGATAGGAAATTTTTCTGTCATTAACAATTTTTATGGGGATTTGCATACCAAAAATTTGCAAATCCCCATAAAGTTTTATATCTTTGCATTCATAAAGCTGCAATATATAATTAAACGCAGCCCGCCAAATAATATTATATCAAACTTAAATTTTACTCACCATCAAACATCGGATGCCTATCGGAACTACTCTACCCAAACTTTAACATCTGAATAGAATGGCAAATTTTCAAACCATGACCGACGAGCAGTTGGTCAAGGCTTATGCCCAAGGCAATAATGAGGCATTTGATACTCTTCTCAAAAGACATCAGGAAAGGGTCTTCAACTATATTCTCAGAATAATCAAGAACGAAGATCTCGCCAACGACATATTTCAGGAGACTTTTGTCAAGGCAATCCTCACTATAAAGCAAGGACGATACACCGAGAATGGNAAATTCCCGGCATGGATATCGCGAATAGCTCATAATCTCATAATTGACTATTATCGTCAGGAAAAATCCGAGAATGTGCAATCCGCGGATGTTGAGGATGTCAATATCCTCAATCGTAAAGATCTTTGCGAGGCAACCATCGAGGATGACATAATCTCCCNNCAGATTATNGATGATGTGCGTTATCTTATCCAGGAGCTTCCCGAACTCCAGAGAGAGGTGCTCGTGATGAGATATTATCAGAATATGTCGTTTAAGGAAATCGCCGAGAAAACCGGTGTCAGCATCAACACTGCCCTCGGACGCATGCGCTATGCTATAATCAATCTGCGCAGAATAGCCAACGAGAAGGAAATCATCCTTACCCTCTGAGTTATTTCTCAAAGGGTATGGATGTTATTGTTTTTATTTGGGGGATATAATAAATCCATATCGAGGGCGTTATAANTGTGTATTTATCATCCAATAATAACACATTTATAAAAAATTTTCCGCCTATGGCTTTTGACTCTACTCCTGACAATCTGACACCCGTGGCCCCCCGGCAGGCTAAATCTCCCAGAGTATCCACTCTCAATTTCATCCGTCAGTTTTCGCGTGCTTACGTCACCGTCTCCGGAACCACCCTTAATCAGTTGATTTGCAACTGAAGGACTATCTCACAATGATTTTGCTACAGGCCTTATCCGCCGTCAGTATATAGACTCCCGGCACGACGGAAAAATTCCAAGTGTCTCCGGAGCGGGTCGGCGCGATTGTCTCTCCGTGTAGTGAAAATAGCGAGGGGGTATCATCACTCCTTAATGTTATAACTCCTCCGTTGATGCTCACTTTAAGGGCGTCGTCAGCTGTTATGCTTTCCACTCCGACCGGAAATATGGCAGTCTCGCTGATTGTCGCGAACCGATTCCAGTAAGCCGCCATCTCATATCTGCCTCCCGATCCTTCAGGCACCATAAGCAGTGCCCTNTCTTCCGTTTGATTATCAAATGTATCCTGAAATATAGTCGGCGGGACATCAGGATGGCAATATACTGCCTCAAGCTCATTACAGCCGGAAAATGCTTGCTGACCCAGACATTCAGTCCCATGGTCAATTTCTACCCATCTCATTTTTGAGCATCCCGAGAAGGCATTTTTGCCCGCTTCCCTGACTCCTGTCAGGAATAGAGCGGTCAACGAACAAAGATGCTCGAATGCCCCATCCTCTATTATTGCGTCGTGGCATTCCAGATTTACTGACTCCACCACGTTGCAATCGGAGAATGCNCGTTCTCCGATAAGAGTCACACTCCCGGGGATGGCAATCTCTGTCAGATTCCTGCATCCTGTGAATGATCGTTGTCCAATTTCACGAAGATGCCGAGGCAAGGTCAGGCTATTTAAACCCTCGCAATCATAGAAAGAGAAGGACGGGATTATCTCTATTTCATCATTGAAAGAGACTTCAGCAAGCTGCGAACATCCCATGAATACCCCCTCTCCCATTTCTCCCGCGTACGATGATAAATCAAGTCGTTCTATTCCCCTGCAGTAACTGAATGCGCCACTACCGATTCGGTTTATTCCTTTCAATTCAAGATTCGGTCCCAGCGACAGACAGCCCGAAAATGCATCATCTCCGATCCATTCAAGAGTCGCCGGTAATGATACGTCCCTTAACCCTGTACATCCATAGAAGGCTTTCTCCCCTATTCCGACAACTTTTATGGTGCTTCCCCGATACTCCACAACCTCCGGAATAACGTATTTTTCCGCCACATACCTATCCCCCTCCGGAGGACGGCACACTTCGGCATCATCCTCATTTAGTATTGTGAAATACAATTCTCCTGATTGGAGGGTTTCGGCCTCCGCAGTTATTGCCAACCCCATACAAAAAGCGATTGCCATCGGCCGCATCAGACGGTTAGCCGGGCGACCGGACGATGATTTAATAGCGTGGAGTTTGAAGGGGTTTACCATATTGAATAATGTATTTGGCATATCTTGGGAAGCGGCGGGCGCAACTTCTCTGCAAATTTAGCTATTTCTTTGGTTTTTCATATGTAATTGTCATAAAAAATTACTAACTTTGTAGTCAATCGGGGTCTCATGACGCCGTTCTATGGCCTTCGGCCGATTTATTATGAATTTTCACTCGTTTATATTGTTATGACGGAAATCATCGACGAAACCGCCGTTGTCAACGAAGGCGGACTTAACTTTATTGAACAGGAAATCCAGCAGGATCTCGCCGCCGGCAAGAACGGAGGCCGACTCAATACACGTTTCCCGCCCGAACCGAACGGTTATCTTCACATTGGCCATGCCAAGGCTTTCATCATGGACTTCGGCGCGGCCGAAAAGTTTGGCGGAACATGTAATCTTCGTTTCGACGATACTAATCCGGCTAAGGAAGATAATGAATATGTCGAGGCTATCAAGCGTGATATCCATTGGCTTGGATATGACTGGGAAGACCGCCTCTATTATGCCAGCGACTATTTCCCTCAGCTTTTTGATCTCGCGGTGCGCATGATCAAGGAGGGTAAGGCCTATGTCGATGAACAGACCTCCGAGGAGATTGCGGCGCAGAAAGGCACTCCCACTCAGCCCGGACAAAATTCACCCTACCGTGACCGTCCGATTGAGGAAAATCTCGATCTTTTCGAGCGTATGAACAAAGGTGAATTCCACGACGGCTCNATGGTGCTTCGTGCCAAAATCGATATGGCCAGCGATAACATGCACTTCCGCGATCCGATCATGTATCGTATTATCCATACTCCGCACTGGCGCACGGGTGAGACTTGGAAGGTTTACCCCATGTATGATTTCGCACATGGACAGAGCGACTACTTCGAGGGAGTGACCCACTCGATTTGTACGCTTGAGT
The DNA here is from genome assembly GCA_014801595.1 of Bacteroides sp. Classification (GTDB taxonomy): domain Bacteria; phylum Bacteroidota; class Bacteroidia; order Bacteroidales; family Muribaculaceae; genus Lepagella. The sequence goes on along the minus strand of JAAVDV010000015.1, from coordinate 1,198 downwards.
TCGTACCTCATCGCCCGCTATACGAGTGGTTTGTCAAGGAACTCGCTGATGAATCTTACTGTCCTCGTCAGATCGAGTTCAACCGTTTGAACCTCACTTATACCGTGATGAGCAAACGCAAGCTCCTGCAACTCGTAAAGGAGGGTCTTGTCAACGGTTGGGATGATCCCCGCATGCCTACTATATGCGGCCTGCGGCGCAGAGGCTACACGCCGACCGCCATCAAGGATTTCGTGAATCGTATCGGCTACACGAAATATGAGGCGCTTAATCACATTGAGCTCCTTGAACATTCCGTGCGCGAAGATCTCAACAAGACGGCCACTCGTGTCAGCGCGGTAAAGAACCCTGTAAAGCTTATTCTGACCAATTATCCCGAAGGACAGACTGAGGAGATGTATATGGATAACAATCCTGAAAATCTCGCCGAAGGTCAACACGCTATGCCGTTTAGCCGTGAGCTTTGGATTGAGCGCGAGGATTTCATGGAGAATCCCCCCAAGAAATTCTTCCGTCTCTCCCCTGATAAGGAAGTGCGTCTTAAAGGTGCCTATATTATCAAATGCACAGGTGTCAAGAAGAATGAGAATGGTGAGATCGAGGAAATCTATGCGGAATATGATCCCGATACTCTCAGCGGACGTCCGGGTGCCGATCGCAAGGTTAAAGGTACCCTGCATTGGGTATCCGTGCCCACAGCTGTAAAAGCCGAGGTGCGCGACTATGATCGTCTTTTCGCCGTAGAGAATCCTTCGGCTGAGGAGGGTGACTTCCGGGATCTTCTCAATCCTGACTCTCTCAAGGTGCTTGACAATGTCATGATTGAACCATGGCTCGCCGAACGTGCGAAAGCCGGCGACCACTTCCAGTTCCAGCGGCTCGGCTACTACACCGTCGATCCCGATTCCACTCCGGACCACCTCGTATTCAACAAAACGATCGGTCTGAAGGACACTTGGGCAAAGATTCAGAAGAAGTAAAGATTACACTATTATCTCAATACAATAAAATAAGAAAAGGTACTTAAGGAATTCCTTAAGTACCTTTTCTTATTATTATTCTATTGTCCGGAATATCTGTTATCTCGCTGCATGCGCAATCTGTTCAGGCTCCATACCGCATTCCGAAAGCAGTTCCTTGGCGGAAAAACGGTTCAAGAACTCCTTGGGTAGCCCCAGATTGATTACCTTTACAGGAT
>JAAVDV010000014.1 GCA_014801595.1 Bacteroides sp. | reverse complement strand
TCCGTCATCAAGTTCAATATCCATGAATATGAGTTGAAGACCCGACTCCGACTGAATCTTACGTATTGATTCGGATACAGATTCTGCCGTGAATGCACATTCATATTCGGGGCGCAGTTCTTCTATGGAATGCTGAAGTTTAAGGCGAGCATACTCCTCATTTTCAATAATCGCATATTTCATAATTCCGGATTCTTTATTAGTGGCACGTGTGCAACAAATGTGACGTTGTCGTTATCGACATAGAAACACTTCCCATGAAGCGCATACAGTTTACTGAGATATCTTATGCCGATATTTCCTGCCGAATCTGCCGGACGCAATTGGATAGGGTTAGAGACTGTAACCCCTGTTTCGTCAATTTTAACAGTTACGTTCATAGGAGAGCGGGAGGATATCACGTTATGTTTTGTGACATTTTCAATCAGCAGCTGCATTGTGAACGGTACGACGTATGTGTTCTGGGGTGCTTCCCCGTTGATTGTCACCTTAAACTTATTGTTGTATCTTATCTCCAAAACTGAAACATAAGACTCAAGAAAGCCGAGCTCTTCCGAAAACTCGACGAGCTCCTTGTTTTGATATGCCATGACGTACCTGTACATCCTCGCCAGCTCCCTGATAAAGATTTTGGATTTTTCATTGTCGATGGAAACTAAGGAGTAAAGCAGATTCAGAGAATTGAAGAGGAAATGAGGATTTATCTGGGCTTTCAAGGCGTCATATTGATATTGCAACGCCTGACGCTGCGCTGTCTCGGTCTCATCTCTTGATTTCAGGAGCATGGTAAAATAATAGACCAACTCCACCCCCATTAGAATGATAATGTCATTCAGAACCGTGCCGGGCCAATCGATGATCCTATAATCGAAGCGAGTGGAGAATCCCAACATTACCTTTACTCCCACATACGCCGCGCCGATAATTATGGTCGCTGAGAGCGAGCATATTGTATCTATTATAATCTTCTCCCTTATGCCTAATCTGGCCGACACCCGGAATATTATGAAAAGATTTGTAAGGAAAAGTATGAGAATAGGAATGAAATTCTTTATGACACCGACCAACATATCATGAAAGTCGTCGTAAGGAAACATATTCCCAAACCTTACAGCATTGTAAAAGGCTTGGAACCAGCAATAATAGCATATTATGGCGATCCCCCACAGCACGGTGGAATGTCTGACTTTGAATTTCTCCATCTTCTTGAAATGAGAATGTAAAATTATAAAAATATTCTGGGTTTCCGCTTACTCCATATAAAAAATAAAAAAGAAGTTATATATCAATGGCAAGGAAATAACTGAGCTTGTCATACCGGACGGAGTAACAGAAATCGGTGGCTATGACCAACAATCCTATAGACGCTGTATAAAGTCTTCATTTCAACGAATAATGTTATCGGCATTACGCTTCAGGCCGGCAAGTTTTGATCGCTTTATGGGTGAACCCTTGAATACCCGGGAAAACTCCTCCTGAGTCATGGCGGCGGCTTCGGCGGCCGTCATGGTCATTATGCCGGGTATGGGTTGGAATTCAGATATATCGGTTGCCGGAGAATTTGTATTGAGNGGACAAACTATCTGACATAGGTCGCATCCGAAAAGCGTACGTCTCCCCCACGNCGTATCCATCGCCTCTCTTCCTTCACCATCCCATTCCCCTTTGTGCTCGATGGTAAGATAACTAAGACAGCGNCGTGCATCGACAGTGCCGTCATCTGCCAGAGCCTTTGTCGGACAAGCCTTTCGACATGCCCCGCAATGTGTGCATCCCCCCGCAATCAGCTCTCTGTCAATGCTCTCCCCTATTTTTCTTCCGTAAGAAATCCTCGGTTTCTCATCCGGCGCATCCTTATCGGTGATAACTTCCGGCGGTAGCGTCGTGATNATNTCCGCGAGGAATACNCGGGTGCCGAATTCTCCCACGGTAATCAGCCCGTTGTCGCAACGATATCCGAGGCCTGATTTTTCAGCCCACATCCTGTCNAGAGTCGGAGCNGAATCGATANATATCCTGTAATNCCCTCCATACGCATTTTCAAGCTCCCTGACGGCCTTTTGCAGTCGTTGGCGTATAACATCATGGTANTCGAGCCCGTAGGCGTAGGAAGCGATNTGTGGCAGTTCNGGAGCNCGNAGNTCAGCNGGAGTATAATTNAAGGCCACACAAATCACACTCCTCGCTCCNTCAAGGAGCAGCGACGGATTCAGGCGCAGGTCAAGATGACGGCGCATATACTCCATTCCGGCGAGCCATCCCTTGTCNAGCCAATCCATGAGAGCCGNGGCATNGGCAGCGTCGGCGCGCGTAGCCACGGTGGCCCGCGCCTTCACCGCGCCCGCTTCAAGCAATATAGTCTCAATATCCTTGATAAGAATCATTTGCGTCCGAAATCAGCGGGAATCTCTCCCCATCTCGGGGTATCCCATTTGATAATACGTGAGCGGTAGGAATGGGTGTTGAGCCAGTTCATCGCACGACGGAGCATATTGAAAAGGGTGGCATTCTCCTGAGTCGGAGTCAATGTGGTCTTGATTTTACGGTTGCGCACCCATGCCATACCCGACACCGAATCAGAGTAAATCGGAAGGCACACTCCCATCTGCTCCTGCANAGCGAGCGCATGTACGATAGCGAGAAATTCACCGAGATTATTGGTGCCTCCGGCCAAAGGGCCGACACGGAAGAGTTCGCGACCGCTCATAAGCTCCACACCGCGATATTCCACCGGTCCGGGATTCTTCGAGCAAGCGGCGTCGACAGCCCATGCCGTCAGATCNACCTCCGGATTCTCAAAATAATCCTGAGTGGCACCCGTCCTGACGCGGTGTTCGCCGGCTCCGTTGAGAAGATTGGCCAGATCCGAGCTGTCGGAGCTGCCGCAACCCTCCCTGTAAGCTCTTGTGGCCTCGGCGGAGGAGGTATAAGATTTGTAGCGTGCGCCGGGGAAATCCTTCACCTGCTCCAGACAATCCTCCCATTTGTCGTAGACCCCCGGATTCTTACCGACCCAGACGACGTAGAATTTACCCATGGTTACTTCACTTCCTCCCTCAAGGGGTAAAAATTGCGCAGACGTTCGAAATCGACATACTCGCGACGCATGAGATAATCATCGACCTTAATGTCGTAACTGTCACGTATAGAGGTCNCTGAGAGAGTNTCGGGCGGGGAGTATGGCGCGGCCAGATCAGACATCGGCAGTGTCACACCGAAGTGCTCCTCCAGACCTGCGAGAATGGCGCGTGTCGCACGCTCCTTACCCTGTCTTGAATAACCGGCGATATGGAATGTAGCCACATCGGCCACCTCAAGCAGCGAAGTGTTCACAGTCGGCTCACCCTCCCATGTGTCCACGGCGATTTTCAGAGCCNTCTCCCGCTTCGCTTTTATCAGCGCCTCNTCATCGATGATTCCGCCACGCGCGGCGTTNACCAGAATAGCGCCGTGGCGGAGTAACGAGAGCTCATGTTCCCCGACGAGATGATACGTCGGAGCCATNCCGGCTTGTNGCTTGGTAATCAAGGGTGTATGGAATGTCACGGCATCCGCNCGGCGCATGACCTCATCCAGCGGGAGATATTGTTCATCNTCAAGTCCGCGTTCAGCCCGNGGTGGATCGCTCACGATNACGTTCAGGCCGAGGCGGCGNGCCCATTCAGCNACGATACCCCCNACGTTACCTTTACCAACGATTCCGAGCGTCGGTCGATTCTCCTGTGGCACGCCGTCAAAAGAGAGGGGCAGGCCCAACTCTGATAATGCGCGGAAAACATATTGCGTGACGGCAGGAGCGTTACATCCCGGNGCATTCTGCCAGTGAATGCCGTTGGCGTCACACCATTCNGTGTCGATATGGTCGAGACCGATTGTGCCTGTGGCCACNAACTTCACGGGTGTTTCTCCGAGAAGCTTCTCATCGCAGCGNGTGCGNGTTCTGACGAGCAGACCGTCGGCATCGCGAAGGTCGGCTTTCGTTATATCCTCGCCGGGAAGATAGCGACAGTCGAAATGAGTCTCCAGACGCCCGTCGAGAAACGGGATGGCGTCATCAATTATAAGCTTGGGTTTCAATGATATAGGTTTTTATGAAGATTTATGCCTCAGTCTGCCGGAGCGGAGAGACGCTTAAGCCTTGCAGGTTCAGGGGGTNATCAGCACAGAGACGGCAAACACCACAATGGAAATCTGTATGAGCCAGAACATCCATATGGCTTTGTGGAGATGCCACAAAGTGAAAAGGTTGCCGAACTGCAGTGCCACCCATAGATTAAAAACGCCGATATAAGCCGTGATATTGTCTATATCGAAAAGCATTGCCACGACGGCAGTCAAGCCGAATATGTTGATGACATTGTTGTAGCTGCGTATCTGCGCGTTGCCTGCATAGAGTTTCATGCCGTTNTTAAGGGCGAGCAGGAAGGCGATGAGGAAAATCAGNCCGGAGCCGACGAGCATCGGATAGATGTGAGGGGAGACCTGNGTNGTGAAGATNGTCGANAGATGGGGGAGATGGAAGGAATCGAGACTTATGATGCCGAATCCTATCATGACCCAATANGGGGCTATAAGGCCGAGAAACATGGCTATAAGCTCCCTGAANCGCAATATCTGCATNGCTATGCAACTTCCTATCAAAGCCAGGAAGAGGGGGAGAAAAGCCTGCTGGAACATNGACCCCACGGAAATACATGTGGCCGTGAAGAATACACTCCTTGTGGCGTTAGGNCTTCTGTAGGAGCTGAAAAGCACCGGNAGCATAATCAGCACCGTCGGAAGAGTCAACGCCGTCCCGGTCAGACTGCCGCTGACCAGCGGATTGGCGCAGGTCAGCGGCAGGTAGAANAGNGCCCAGAATGGGAGTGATGACTTCAGNAGGGAGAATGATTTATTGATTATCCAGCAGGCGGGGGCACAAAGGGCTATNACCGCCACATTGATCACTTCACTCCAAAGCCGGGGAAACTTCCATAATTCCGGGGAGGGGAATACAAGGCCAAAATCCGCCGCAGGATTCTGCGGCGGAAGGAAAAGATAACCTGCGACACACATCATCGCGCTCAGAAACGCGATGGTCATCATGGCTGATGGTGTGATGAGGCGTGTGTTCATTTACAATAACTTAAACGGGTCGGGGAGAGGTTAATCCTCTGTATCCTCGGTTGCCGGACGATTCTTTTTCCAGGGTTTGCGTGTGCGCATGAAAACGGGGCTGGAGAAAGTGGTGTGTTCCTCACCGAGACGGGGTCCGCGATCGTTGATTTCACGCGCACCGCCGCGAGTCGGTTTGTCGCGTTTTCTGTCGTCGCGGCGCTTGAATTCGCTTCGGTCGTCGGAATCACGGAACCGGGAATCGCGGGAGTCGCGGCGTTTGAATCCGGCGTTACCGTTGCGGGAGTCGCGACGTTTGAAATCACCGCGCTCCTCACGCCCTCCGAAATCGTTGCGGCGGAAATCCTTGCGATCATCGTTGCGGCGGAATTCGCTACGCTCCTTTGACTTGCGATCACCCTTCTGTCGGAACGGACGTGTCTCCTCAGCCCATTCCGCATCAGATTTGTGATGGGTCTTCGGCCGGCTGACACGGTTGAAGTCAGCGTTATGCACGCTGCCGCCGTCAGCCTTGAATTCATTATACTTTCCGCTGAAAAGCACATACTCCCTCAGCGAGCATTCCAGCGATCCGTTGAGAATCGGGAATTTTACGGAAGGTTTCAGGCCGATTGCTGAGAAATGCTCCTCCTTATAGCCCAGAATCCAGGCGTGCCAGCCTTGGAAATGGAATTTCAGTGTCTCGCCAAGCTGACGGTAGAGAGTCTCCATATCGGCAGGACGAAGGCGTTCGCCATAAGGGGGATTCGTGATGAGTGTGCCGCCGTCGCGTTCATTCTCATCCCACTCCTGCATAGGCTTGCAGACGAGGGAGATATTATTCTCCAGGCGGGCGGCCTTGATATTCTTGCGCGCAATAGCGACGGCTCCTGGGTCCTTGTCTCCGCCGAGGATAGCGCATGAGATTTCACGTTCGGCCGAGTCATCGTTATAGATGGATTCGAATAGCTCGGCATCGAAGTCAGGCCATTTTTCAAAGGCGAAGTTCTCGCGATAGATACCTGGATTGATATTCCCTGCGATCAGAGCCGCCTCGATGAGGAAAGTGCCGGAGCCGCACATAGGATCGGCGAAGTCTGACTCACCGTGCCAGCCGGTCTTCATAATGATGCCGGCCGCAAGCACCTCGTTGATCGGAGCCTCCGTCTGTTCCACACGATAACCGCGCTTGGAGAGGGGTTCGCCGCTGGAGTCGAGAGAGATGGTCACCCGGTTGTCCTGGATATGCACGTTAAGCTGGAGATCGGCATTCGTCAGGCGGATGGAGGGACGCCGACCGGTGAGATCCGTGAAATGGTCGACAATGGCGTCCTTGACGCGGTAGGTGACATATTTCGAATGATTGAACAGAGAGCTGTTGACAGTGGAATCAATCGAGAAAGTCGAGTCGGGGGAGAGGTAATCCTCCCATTTCATATCGCGCACGAAATCGTAGAGTTCATCGGGGTCGTTGGCCGAGAACTTCACAATAGGCTTAAGCACGCGCAGGGCGGTGCGGCAGCAGAGGTTGGCTTTGTAGAGGAGTTCGAGATCCCCCTCGAAAGAGACCATTCTGAGCCCTGTCTCGACATTAATGGCGCCGAGGCCGATGAGCTCCTCCTGAAGCACGTCTTCGAGGCCCTGAAAAGTCTTGGCCACCATCTGAAAAGTAGTTTCCATCTCTAATAGTGTTGTCTTACGCCGGGTGATAGCTCCGACAGGAAGTGGAGGTGTCTCCCGCAAACTGCTGGTTTATATGGTTTTAATGGATGTATCGTTAATATTTAACGCCTTGAGAATCGGTCAGAATTGAATTTTAAGGCCATCTCCCGAGGAATTTTGATTCTGAGAGGGTTCGGATGGCTGGTGGTAGGGGGAGGCCTGCTGGCCTCGGCCGAGGCGGGTGATTTCCTCATTCACCTTCGGATCGCGGTTGAAGGTCGGGGTGCGTTCCAGAAGGGTGATGATCTCATGGTCGTCAAACTGCGAAGGCTGCAGCACGGCATACTTGCGTTTGGCCGCATCGCGGGTCTGCTTCGTCAGTTTCTCTTCGCCATAGATTTCCTGAAGGCGTTTCTTCGACTCCTCGGAGGTCGGATCATTCTTAGCCTCCTTGGGAGCGGCGCCCCCGCCGAAATCAATCTTCGGCTTTCCATCGGAGCTGCCTGATGAGCCGCCGACAGCTATTCGGGATCCACCCTCACGCAAAGTGACATCGAATCCTGATGCGAGGATGGTCACCTTGACATCATTCCCCATCGAGGGATCATCGCCGATACCCCATTTCACATCGATGCTCTTCGGCAGATTCTCGGTAAATTCACGAATCTCGTTGATTTCGTTGGCCGTGAGGGGCTTGTCGGCATCGCGGTAGCAGACGAATTTGAAGAGTAGACGTTTCGAGGTGTTGATATCGTGTTTCTTCAGCAGAGGGGAGTGGAGAGCATTGTGGATAGCATCCGATATTCTCCGTTCCCCCTTGCCTACAGCCGTGGAGATTATCGCTGTGCCGGAGTCCTTGAGGATAGTCTTTACGTCCTGGAAATCGACGTTGATATAACACTCCTCGGAGATAATCTCCGAGATTGACCTTGCTGCGTTTGCCAATGTATCGTCGGCACGCTCGAAGGCGTTGAAGAAATTAAGGTCCTTGTAGAGGTCGACAAGATTCTCATTGTTGATGACGAGCAGGGCATCTACATGCTTCTTCATCTCCTCGGCACCGTCGAGAGCCTTGAGAATCTTCTTTTCCCCTTCGAAGAGGAAGGGGACAGTGACGATTCCTATTGTCAGCATACCGGCCTCCTTGGCAAGACGCGCCACGACAGGACCGGCGCCTGTGCCGGTTCCGCCGCCCATACCGGCGGTGACGAAGACCATCTCCGTCTGGTCGTCGAAGAGCTTCCGGATATCCTCGGCACTCGCCTCGGCGCATTCGGCGCCCAGTTCGGGTTTATTGCCCGCTCCGCGTCCCTTGGTGATTTCAGGGCCGAGAATAAGCTTCGAGGGGACAGGAGATTTCTTCAGGGCCTGGATGTCGGTGTTGCAGACCACAAACTTCACGTTCGGTATATTCTGCCGNTACATGTAGTTGNCGGCGTTACCGCCGCCGCCGCCGACGCCGATGACCTTGATGATATCCTGGTTAGAGTCTTCAGTATAGAATGAAGAATCGTCAATATTATAGTCTTCCATATCTTCAGAGAGTGAGTGAGGGGGGAGTTATTAATTGAAGAACGAGTCATCCTCATCCTCGGGGTTGGAGAACATACCCGCNGCGAGACCCTTGATACGGGCGAAGAAGTTTCGTCCGGTCTGTTTTGGCTCCTTGCGGGGGCGTTTGCGCTCATTCTCCTCCTCCTCGGTATCATTGGGATCGCCGGTNGGAGGTAGTTCCTCGCGGACAGGCATTTCGAGACACTGTTCATCCGTCAGCGTCGCTCCGGCATAAAGAATGCTGCCGACCTGCACGATTTCCGTGGTCGGACCCTTGAGATCGTCGATAACGACGTAGGAGGGGAGACGACCGATTTTGACGGGGACTCCGAGCTGGCGGGAGATTAGCTCTGTCATTCCGTTGAGCTTCGAGCCNCCGCCGATGCAGATTACGCCGCCACCCTGGAGATCTTTCTCCTTTAGGCCGGCATAGGCGATNTGCTCCGTGATGTTGGCCACGATTTCCTCCGAGCGTGCGACCGTATAGTTTATGACATCGGCCACCTTCACGCCGCTCANATTGAGTGTGGATGGGGGATCGGGAGCGATAGCGCAGCCTGAGGTTGTCTTTATTTCCTCNGCCCTGTCCTCAAGCAGGAGAGGGAGGGATGTGAGGTCACGCGTGATGTGACGCCCGCCGAACGGAAGTGTGGCCAGATAGTANAGAGCNTTGTGACGGTAGATCGAGACGGTTGTGGTCTCGGCTCCCATGTCGACGAGCATACATCCGAGTGCCTTTTCCTGGTCGGTGAGGATGAGATGGGCCGTGGATAGGGCAGTGACGACAAATCCGGCTGTCTGTATGCCCAGCTTATCCTTTATGACGCGGGAGAGATTGCGTTTCAGCTCCGGACGGCAGACGATGATGTCGTAGTCGGCGACAATCTCATTGCCGATTACGCCGCGCGGATTTGTGGTCTCGAGCTTCCCGACACGGTATAGTCTGGGGACGACATCGACGATTTCCAGCGTGTTGTCNATCGCGGTGGNGAGGGCATCCTCACGCAGGCGTTTCAGGATATCGTCGGTGATTTCAGAGTCATCGGGAAGATTNAGNCGCACGGTGGTCGGGATGCTTCGCAGGGAGCGGCCGGAGAGGCCGACGAAGATACTCTTGATCTTGCGTTGTCCCACGGAGGGTTTACGCTCAAGATGATCGAGCACACGCGCCAGGCGTGTNGCCACCTNCTCGAGGTTCTGGATAACGCCATACCGCACACTTTCGACACTGCGTTCCTGATCGACCGCAATGATATCGACCTGACCGTTGGGATGCGCGCGNCCGACGGCTCCTATGATTTTTGAACTGCTTATTTCGATGGCAGCTATGTATCTTTCTTCGCTCATTTGCTTTAGACTGTTTGGATGTGGGAGAGATATCAGGTCGCGGCGGCGGCTGAATCTGTCTGTGGAGTATTGGATGGAGAGGAGGTATTTTGTCCGGCGGTAGCAGCCACACCCTCGGTTGGGAGAGTGGCCTCCTCCGGATCCTCCTCCTCAATCAGGGTCTCTATGGGATAGAGAGGGGTCTTGTTGCGGCGCGTGGCCACGATTTGCCCCTTGAACTTCACCGAGATGGTGTCGTAGGTGTCCCATCCCTTGTAGGGGATGATATTCTTGTAGGCCGTCAGCACCATCCGTCGTTTCTCGTCGAGGCGGGTGGTGTCACCGAAGTTGATGACGTGTCCCGTAATGCGGGGAACGAGAATGATGTTGTCGGCATCGCGGGCCACGAACATNGCCGTCAGATCGCGTAGGAGGGGGTCCTTCTGCACAAACCTCACCACGGGCAACACCGACTGAGGAGTGAAATCACCGGAGAAATGCCCCGTCATTACAGGGACATCCGTGAAAAACTCCGCGTTGGAGTTGATGCGTTTCCCCTGGCGGTTGACGTAGTAGGATTCGTTGCCGTCGAAGACACGGACCTCCGGAATCATCGGCGTGATGCGCACGTTGAGAAACCCGTTGGTAGAGATGAAGCATTCCACCTCCTCGAAGTTGTTGAGGTCCATGAGGTATTTCTCGATCTCAAGCGTGTTGATGGAGGTGAGGGGAGATCCCACGATACGCTTCGGGAATTTCATCAGCTCCGTCTTCACACCGCGCACGGTGATGGTGTCGGCCAGACCCTTTTCGCCCATGGAGATAGTGACCCCCTTGCATGCGTGTCGCTCGGCTTCGGAGCGCGCCCAGACGAGCATCACCCCCAGATAAATGAGCAGCACGCAGAGAATCGTCCATCTCAGTATGTTCTTAAGAGTCGGGTTCATCTTCAGAGAGTCAGAGAGACGTTTTTTCCATCAGGATTTTCCTGATTTCGGGGATAGCGGNGTCGATGTCGGCGGCCCCCAACGTCATAAGAATTCCAAAATTACTAATTTTTAGGAGATTGAGCAAATCTTTTCGCTCACAATATCGTTTCNCGGGACACTTTACCTCCTTGAGAATCAAATTTGAGTCAACTCCGGGAATCGGAAGTTCACGCGCGGGATAGATTTCGGGCATTATGACTTCGTCGGCCCCGGAGAGCGCTTCCGCGAATTCNGGGGCGAAATCGCGNGTNCGCGTGTAGAGGTGAGGCTGGAAGATGACTGAGAGTTTTTTCCCGGGATACAGCTTCCTGACAGATTCGATGGAGGCCTTGACCTCATTCGGGGAATGGGCGTAATCATCGATCAGCACGGGATGGCCGTCGCTTCCGTCCATATGGATTTCGAAGCGNCGTTTGGCCCCCTTGAAGTCCTCCAGCCCCTTGCGGACAGCCTTGACGGATGCGCCGGCGAGAATCGAGGCCGCTGCGGCTGCCACGGCGTTGTCGATATTGATCTCNACNGGGACACCCANCTTGATATCGGGAATCGTGAGACCGTCGGGGCCTGCGAGTGTGAAGCTCAGCGTCCCCTCGCCGTAGGTGATGTCGCGGGCGTGCCAATCCCCGCCGTCGTTGGCCGAATAGCGATATATCTGCACTCCGGGTCGCACGTCGGGCTTCATCTTCAGCCCCTTATGGAGCAAAAGGTAGCCTCCGGTGCGAATGAGCGACGTGAAGATAGAGAAAGCCTTGAGATAATTGGCCTCATCGCCGTAGATGTCGAGATGATCCGGGTCGCATGAAGTCACCACGCCTATCCAGGGGGAGAGCTGATGGAAGGATCTGTCATATTCATCAGCCTCGATGACGGCGAGATCCGACTGGTCGGAGAGCACGAGATTTGAGCCTGTATTGCGCAGGATTCCCCCCAGGAAAGCGTTGCAACCGCCGGGTGTCTGCCGGAGTATGTTGGCCGTCATCGAGCANGTCGTGGTTTTCCCGTGCGAACCTGCGATGCAGATGCCCCGGCTATGGAGGGTGATGATGCCCAGAAGTCGGGCGCGTTTGATAATCTCGAATCCGTTCTCGCGGAACCAGGTCATGATACGGTTGTCGTCGGGCACGGCCGGGGTGCGCACTACGAGCGTCTCTGCCGGATTGCGGAATTGCTTTGGAATCAGTGTCGGGTCATCATCGAAAACAATGTTGGCCCCTTCGGCTATGAGCGCATCGGTCAGCGGAGTGGAGGTGCGGTCATATCCCGCCACTTTGGCCCCCTTTCTGAGGAAGTAGCGCACGAGATTGGCCATACCGATACCGCCGGCACCGATGAAATATATCTTATCCGGAGTCGCGCCCCGGAGCAGTCGTTCGTCAAGTTCAGTCATTTTTCTCTCTCTTGAAGTATCTTTAAGATTTCGTCGACGATACGCTCGTCGCTTTCCGTGAGGGCCATCGCCGAGATTTCGCGTCGCATCGAGGCGAGGGTGGCGTCGTCGGCGATGAGAGTCAAAATCCGGTTGACAAGGCTACCTCGGGCATCCGCGTCGGCCACCATGACAGCGGCTCCGCGCGATGACAGGGCCTGCGCGTTCTTCGTCTGATGATCTTCGGCCACATTGGGAGAGGGAACGAGAATGACGGCCTTTCCCAGGGCCTCAAGTTCCGAAATAGATCCGGCGCCGGCTCGCGACACTACGAGATCGGCAGCGGCGTAGGCGGCTGCCATGTCGGAGATGAATGGTGTGACCACCACCCCCTTTTTCCCCTTGGCGGCTCTGGCGGCGCGCTCGGAGAAGCTCTTTCCGGTCTGCCATATCACCTGATACCCGGCATCCGAGAGACGTCCGAGCCCCTGTTCCATGCTCTCATTGAGAGTGAGGGCTCCGAGGCTACCACCCACCACGAGGAGAGTGCGTCGCGCCGGGTCGAGTCCGAACCTACGGCATCCCTCGTCGCGGGTCAGCTGACGGTCGAATAGGCTTTTCCGGATAGGGTTACCGGTCAGCACTATCTTGTCGGCCGGGAAGAAACGCTCCATGCCGTCGTAGGCCACGCATATTCTGTCGGCGTTCTTGGCCAGAAGCTTGTTGGTCACCCCGGCATATGAGTTCTGTTCCTGTATGAGTGTAGGCACCCCTTTGCGCTGGGCGGCTTTCAGGGTCGGGCCCGAGCAGTAGCCGCCGACTCCGATAGCGATATCAGGCTTGAAATCCTCGACAATCTTGCGGGCCATTCCGAGGCTCTTCCAGACCTTCAGGAGCACCCCGATGTTCTTCAGTGGATTCTTCCGGTTGAAACCCGCCACAGGCAGCCCCTTTATGGGATAGCCGGCGGCAGGGACACGCTCCATCTCCATGCGGTCTTCGGCGCCTACAAAGAGGATATCGGCGTTGATTCGGGCCCTCAAGGCATTGGCTATGGAGAGGGCCGGGAAGATGTGTCCCCCCGTGCCCCCTCCGGATATCAGGATATTGTATCTTTTTTTGGTCATGGTGTCATGTTGTCATGATGTCCACTTGTCAGATTGACAAATTGACGGATGTCAGATTGATATTCCGGAGATTAACGGTTGCTGGCGAAGTTGGAGGTGTGCATCTCCTCGGGGAGGGCGTTGAGCTCGGCTTGGTTGGCCTTGCGGTCGTTGCCCGTGACGGCGAAGCGGCTCACTGAAAGCATGATTCCGATTGCCATCGACATGACGATGACGGATGTTCCACCCTTGGAAATGAAGGGGAGAGGCTGGCCGCTGACAGGGAACACACCGGTGACGATAGCCATATGCACGAGCGCCTGGAAGACAATCAGCACCGCACATCCCATGATCAGGAAGGCAGGGAAGGCCCGGTTACACTTGTAGGCTATGCTTCCGGCTCTGGCGAGCAGGAAGAGATAGAGAAGCATCAGCACCAGACCTCCGATGAAGCCGGTGTCCTCGACTACGATCGAGTAGATGTAGTCGGAGAAAGCGAGGGGGAGACGTGCATTCTCGCGAGAGTTGCCGGGACCCTGGCCGAGGAGGCCGCCGTTGGCCTGCGCCATCTTCGCGAAGACTACCTGACGGTTGAAATCGTCGATCGGATCGCCGGGATGGACACCCTCCATATGACGCTTCAGGCGACCTTTCTGAGTGTCCTGTCGCCCTATGGTCGATTCTGTCTGCACGGTAGCGGTTCCTGCCGCTGCCTTATCGAATTCAGTTGAGCTCGGAGTCACATACTTGAAGGCGAAGAGCACGAGAGCGGCCACGGCGTAGACCAATGCCACCGCACCGAGTTTCTTCCACTGGATACCCCCGATGAGGAACATGCAGACGCTCACACCCATCATCAGGATAGTGTTGGTGAGACCGTTGATCCAGAGTATGCCGGCGAAAACCACCACGATTATCGCTACCTTCACCACCGCAGCCGTCGACACTCCTCCGGGACGCTGGCTCTTGCCGAGAATCGTAGCGAGCCATATGATGACGGTCAGTTTCACTATTTCCGGCGGTTGGATTGTAAATCCGGCGATTTTTATGGCGCGCTGCGCACCGTTGATATCCGCTCCGAACAGGGTGGAGAATACCAGCAATCCTAAAGACAGGATCGCGAGCGTCGAGGCGAATCGGGAGAAATACCCGAAATGGATGTTCTGAAGCCAGATGACCAGCACCAGGCCTATGCCCAGAAAGATACAGTGGCGTATCAGGGGTTCGTAGACATTGCTTCCATGCACCTCGGCTGAAGAGGCGCTGAAAAGCTCGATAATCGAGATGAAGAGGAGGGCCACATAGATGCCCCAGATGAAGCGGTCGGCCTTCGGGCGGACACGCTTGGCCGCAACGGCGCGAGGTTCAGCCTTGACAGCCGCAGGAGCGGCTGCATCGCGCTTGGCACGTGTGCGAGGTGTGGGTGAATCGGACTCTTTGGGGAGGCCGTCGATGGTCTCGCGTATGAAGATGTTGTCGGAATATGCCATGAAGTCAGAGAAAAGAGAAAGAATAAATTAATCAGAAAACGAAATTCGGTATCAGAGATTGTTTACGGCCTCCTTGAAGCGTCGGCCGCGGTCTTCGTAGCTCGAGAAGAGGTCGAAGCTCGCGCAGCAGGGGGAGAGGAGCACGGTGTCGCCGGCTTCGGCCAACTCCCGGCAGGCGCCGACTGCCTCATCAAGTGAATGGCAGTCACGGATTTCGGCTACCTTCCCATCGAAGAAGGAGAGAAGTTTGGTGTTGTCGACACCCATGCAGACGATGGCTTTCACCTTCTCCTCGACGAGGGGGAGGATTTCGGAATAGTCGTTCCCCTTGTCCTTTCCGCCGAGGATGAGTATGGTCGGGCCGGTCATGCTCTCGAGGGCATACCATGTGGAGTTGACATTGGTTGCTTTTGAGTCGTTGATCCACCGCACGCCGTCGGTCTCGCGCACGAATTCGAGACGATGNTCTACAGCCTCGAANTCGGCGAGNGCNGCTGATGTCACCTCGGGNCGGATGCNGAGAGATGAGGCTGAGAGGCCGGCCGCCATGGAGTTGTAGAGATTGTGCAGCCCGGGAAGTGAGAGGGAGTCGCGGGGAATTTCCCAGTTCTCTTCGGGTGTGTGGAACCTTACGATGCCGTCTTCAGTCCATGCTGCGGCCTCCGGGGTCTGAAACTCGCTGAAGGGGAGCATGCGTGCCTCCGACTGCAGGGCGCGCACCTGCTCGGCGATAATCGGGTCGCCGAGCCAGTAGATGAAGTAGTCGTCTTTGGTCTGATTCTGCAGGATGCGGAATTTGGCGGCTGTATANAGTTCCATCTTGTGGTCGTANCGATCCATNTGGTCGGGGGTGATGTTGAGTATCACCGCCACATGGGCCTTGAANTCATACATATTCTCAAGCTGGAAGCTGGAGAGTTCGATGACGTAGTATTCATGCGGCTCCTCCGCTACCTGAGCTGCAAGGCTCNGGCCGACGTTGCCGGCGAGGCCGACGTCAAGGCCCGCTTTGCGCAGGATATGGTAGGTCAGCAGGGTAGTGGTGGTCTTGCCGTTGGAGCCGGTGATGCAGATCATCTTGGCGTCGGTGTAGTAGCCGGCGAACTCTATTTCCGACACGACGGGAATATTCTTCCCGACGATTTTGCGCACGATCGGCGCCGTCGGAGGTATGCCGGGACTCTTCACTACGAGATCGGCATTGAGAATCCGCTCCTCCGAGTGGCCCCCCTCNTCGAAGGGGATGCCTCGCTGCTGGAGGATNGTCTTATATTTTTCGGGGATAACGCCGGAATCGCTGACGAGNACATCCATCCCCTTGGCGATGCCGAGGATGGCGGCTCCGACACCGCTTTCTCCGGCCCCGAGCACTATGAGGTTCTTTATGTTGTCTTTATCCATTGTNAAGTTCTATNTTANAGGCTTTCAGGGCNCGGNCCCATCAGCCGTTTATCGTATTTTCAGTGTAACGAATGTAAGCACGGCGAGCAGGATGCCGACGATCCAGAATCTGATNACTATGCGCGATTCGGGCATCGGNATGCGGGGNTAGCGCAGAAGGACGTGGGATCCGGCNGGAGCCTCTTTCTGGAAATGATGGTGGAGCGGAGTCATCTTGAAGATGCGTCGTCCCTCTCCGTATTTCCGTTTGGTAGCCTTGAAGTANGCCACCTGCATCATCACCGATACATCTTCGAGGAAGAAAATCAGACAGAGCAANGGAATCAGCAGTTCCTTTCGGATAAGNATCGCGAAGACTGCGATGACNCCTCCGAGCATAAGAGAGCCGGTGTCGCCCATGAATACCTGTGCCGGGGGCGCATTATACCAGAGGAATCCGACGAGTGCCCCGATGAATGCGGCGGCGTAGACCACAAGCTCCTCGCTNCCCGGGATATACATGATGTTGAGGTAGCCGGAGTATATGACATTGCCGCTGAGATAGGCCATTATGAGGAGCGCGACAGCGATTATGGCNGATGTCCCGGCGCATAATCCGTCGAGTCCGTCGGTCAGGTTCGCGCCGTTGCTGACGGCTGTCACGACGATGATGACGATGACGACGAATAGNATCCAGCCGAGGGTAGTGGCCGCCTCCTTNTCGGGCATCCATTCGGTGAGCCATTCGTAGTTGAAGTTATGGTTCTTCACGAATGGAATGGTGGTCTGCGGGGTCTTCTCGTANATGGGGTTATGCACNACCTCGGTCTCATGGAGTTCCATGTTCATGACCTCGGTGTTCTCGCTCATGACGATATTTGGAGAGAGCCACATTGTCAGACCGACAAGTAGGCCGAGACCCACCTGNCCCGTGACTTTGTATTTCCCTTTGAGCCCATCCTTGTTGTGGTATTTGATTTTCCGGAAGTCATCGAGAAATCCGATCGCCCCCATCCAGACGGTGGCCACAAGCATCAGAATCATGTAGACGTTGTGGAGGTCTCCGACGAGAAGGCATGGCACGAGAATCGAGAATATGATAATGATTCCCCCCATAGTCGGTGTGCCGCGTTTCTCCATCTGGCCGGCGAGCCCGAGATCGCGGATTTCCTCGCCGATCTGCATTCTCTGGAGACGGTGGATCACCGTCTGTCCGAAAATCAGAGCCAGCAGGAGGGCAAGCGCGAAGGTCACTCCGGCGCGGAAGGAGATGTAGTCCATCAGGTGGATTCCGGGGAAATCCGAGGATTCGAGGTATCTCTGTACGATTGAATAGAACATTCCTCTCTTANGTCTTATGGGTTAAGAATCAGCCGAGTTCGGCGAGGGCNGCCGCAACCTCCTCCCGGTCGTCGAAGTGATGGCGCACTCCGGCCACTTCCTGATANGGTTCGTGTCCNTTNCCGGCCACGAGCACGACCGAGCCGGGTTTGGCGGCGTGGATAGCGGCTCTGATGGCCTCGCGGCGGTCGGTGATGCAGAGGGTGGCGCGGAGTTCGGCCGGGGTAAGCCCCTCCTTCATCTGGGCGATGATAGCCTCCGGCTCCTCGTCGCGGGGATTGTCGGATGTCAGCACGAGATGGTCGGAGCGCGTGGCGGCCTCATGAGCCATCATGGGACGCTTGCCGTGGTCGCGGTTGCCNCCGCATCCCACGACAGTNGTGATCTCTCCGGATGCGCCGATTACGTCGCGGATAGTGTCGAGAACGTTGACCAGCGCGTCGGGNGTATGNGCGTAGTCGACGATGGCNGTCACTCCGGTCGANGAGCGGAATGTCTGGAANCGTCCGGCTACGGGGACGAGTCGCGACATGTTGACGAGCACCTCCTCGGGATTGAAGCCTGTCAGGATGGAGGCACCGTAGACAGCCGTGAGGTTGTAGGCGTTGAATTTGCCGGTGAACTGCACCTCGACTTCGCGTCCGTTGAGCATGAGGAGAGTTCCGTCGAGACGTGTCTCGAGTATACGGCCACGGAAGTCGGCATCNGAGCGCAGGGAGTAGGTATANTTGCGCGCGCGGGTGTTCTGGAGCATATATGCNCCGGCCTTGTCATCGGCATTGACGAGGGCGAAGGCATCGGCGGGGAGCATATCGAAGAATGATTTTTTCGCGTTCATGTAGTTCTCGACTGTAAGATGGTAGTCGAGGTGGTCGCGGGTGAGATTGGAGAATACACCGCCGGTGAATTTCAGTCCGGCTATGCGGTGCTGGGCCGCCGCGTGAGATGATACCTCCATGAAAGCATAGTCGCATCCGTCATCGACCATCCGGGCCAACAGGGAGTTGAGGGAGATTGGATCCGGGGTGGTGTGGGTGGCGGGGATTGCGAGGTCATGGACATAGTTGCAGACCGTGGAGAGGAGACCTGCGCGGTATCCTTCGAGACGGGCCATCTCATAGAGCAGGGTGGCGGTTGTGGTCTTGCCGTTTGTACCGGTCACGCCGACGAGTTTCAGCTTCCGTGATGGATTGCCGAACCATTCGGAGGCGAGATAGCCGAGGGCCTCGGCCGAGTTGGCGACGCGGATGTAGGTGATACCCTGGGCGAGTGTCGCGGGGAATTCTTCACATACGATCGCGCCGACGTGGGTGGAGGCCACTACGGGAATGTACTTGTGACCGTCGGTTGTCACGCCGCGCACAGCGACGAACATGCCGTCGCGCTCCACTTTTCGGGAGTCGCTCTGCAGGGAATGTATATTCTTGTCGGTATCGCCGATCACTTCCAGCGGATTGATGGCGTCGAGAAGATTCTTGAGTTTGATCATATTTTCGGGTTATTAGGAATTACACTTTTAGGGTAAGGGTTATGACGGAGCCTTTCTTCAGACTCGTGCCCGGGGGGATGGATTGTGCCACGACGCGTCCGGATCCTTGCAGGCGCACGTTGACTCCCTGCTGTTCGAGGATCTTGATGGCAGTCGGTGCGTCGTAGCCCATGACGTTGGGCATGGCCTTGACGGAGATATTGTTGTAAGGCGGTTCCGTCTTTATGGTCTTGACGCTTTCGGCTCCCAGTCTGCGTCCAAGTGAGGAGGCATCCCCCTTGGTCGATCCTGCCAGAATCGGGGTGGATTCAGAGCGCTGCTGGGTGTAGGTTGAGGCATTGTCGAGCATCCCCCTGGAATACATCTTGAGGGCCATGTTCTTCACGACCTGTCCGGATGTGCGGTTGGCGCTCGTGCCGCTCGGGGCGAGGATGAGGGCCATACAGGAGTATTTCGGGTTTTCGTAGGGGAAGAACCCCGCGAAAGCATATCGGCGTCGCGAGACGTCATATCCGCCGCCGTGCTCGTGGACAGGGTAGGCTGTTCCGGTTTTTCCGGCGATAGCCACCCTTTCGTCGCGGACGGCGCGTGCGGTGCCATGTTCACCCCATACGGGTTCCCGGAGGCATTGCTTCACTTTCTCGGCAGTCTCCGGTGAGCATACCTGTTCCCGGATGTAGGTGATGCGGAGAGTGGAGTCGATATTTTCACCGATAAGACGCTTTGTCAGGTGTGGCCTCACGAGTTTACCGCCGTTGGCGATGGCGTTGTAGTACGCCAGCGTGTAGAGCGGGGGGATGGTCGTGTTGTAACCGTAGGCCTGTCGCGCGAGGTCGAGATGACGCGATGTCATGGTTATGTTGTTCCCCTTGGAATCCTGCGGGAGGAGTTTGCGGACATGAGGAGTATCCTCGGCGGCGATTCCGGAGTGCATCGGTTCGAAAAATCCGATCGAGGTGAGTCGGTCGTGGAACTTTGAGGGGTCCTGTGCATATCCTCTGAATATGACCCGGGCGATGCCGGTGTTGGATGACATCTCGATGACTTGCTTCATCGTTTTGTAGGATGGTGCGTGAGGGTCGGTTGTGCGTTGGAAAGGTGAGCAGTCAATACCGTCGTTGACGGATTTTACAAGCCCATCCTCGAAAGCGATCATCAGCGATATGGGCTTCATCACCGAACCCGGCTCAAATCCGCGCACCGCGCGGTTAAGGGCCTCGCCATATTCCCCGTTGATGTTCTCGAGATTCGCGATAGCCTTGATCTCTCCCGTGGCCACCTCCATGAGGATGGCTGTGCCCCATTCGGCGTTCGACTCCTTGCAGATCTGGAGGAGCTGTTCCTCAAGCATATCCTGCAGGTCGATATCGATGGTCGTCTGGACGTTGAATCCCCGCTGTGTGGGTTTTGTGACCCAGTTGCTGACACCGGAGGTCATCGTGACCTTCTTGGCGTATCCCTCCTTGCCGTAGAGGAGCGAGTCGAGGTCTTTCTCAAGACCGGAGTATCCGTGGAACTCTCCGTTGTCGTTCTCATTTACGCGGCCGATGCTTCGGTAGGCCATGCGGCCATAGGGGTAGATACGCACATTGCGCTCCTCGACATAGACGGGATTACGGAATCCACGCCCTTTGAAGTCGCGGAGGTAGGGGAATGTCTTTATGCGGTTGAAGTCCTCGAGGGTGCCACCCTTCACGAACCGCAGGGCACGCGTACGCTTGCCGGGATCCTTCTCGAATTCGCGTTTGAGGCGTGTGTGCCATGAGTATTTTTTAATCGTATCGGGGTGCATGGAGAGCAGCCCCGGCCGACGCGGATAGTATCGGTCGAGCGAGTCGGCGAGGGAGTCGATCTGTGCCCAGATGAGTTTCTTGCGTTGTACTTTGGAGTGGCGCAGGTCGACCTTTATGTCGTATACCTTGAGGTTGCAGGCGAGTATATTGCCGTTGTTGGCCAGGATGTCGCCGCGCTCGGGTTTGAGGGTGTCGATCTTGGCGAAATCCTTTTGGGCACGTTCGTTCCATGCGGGAGCCTCGATCATCGTCGTGTTGAAGAGCTGGGTGCCGACGATGATGGCGAAGATCATGAACGCAACGGTTATCACACCGTACCTCGAGAGTATCGTCGCTTTGTTGTTTTTATTTTTATCCTTGGATGATGCCATGGTGAAGAAGGAAGGATTGGGAGAGGGTTTTACTTGACGGGTTCCACTTCATACGGGGGCTGTTCCTGGAAAATGAGACCGAGCCGTTTCTCTGTCACGAGCCGTCGCATCTCAGTCTCTCTGACGAGCGACATGTAGGCGGCCTTCTCGCGCAGCTTGTCGGATTGTGCGAGCTCAAGTTTGTGGGTGAGGCTCTTGATTTCCGACATCTTGGTTTTCGTCTTGTAGCGGAGTCCGATTAGGGAGAGCACGGCCACGAGGACAATCACAAGAATCCAGGCGTTGTAGGAGAAAAAGTCAATGGACAGGGACCGTCCGTATCGGAGGTCCTTAAGCCAGCTGGATTGCTTCTGCTTCGCGACGGAGGAGTCGGTGGCCTCCCCTTTCCCTTTTGTGGATTTTTTGGCTGTCTTGCTTTTCTTTGCCATTTGGGTCTCGGTAGGGTGGGGTGGAGTTATCGGAGCTCTGCTATTCTCAGTTTCGCGCTTCTTGATCTCGGATTGCGCTCTACCTCCTCCTCGGTGGGAGTGATCGGAGAGCGTGTGATAAGCCGCCAAGGGCTGCTGACATTGCCGAAGAAGTCTTTCTCCACTTCTCCGGTCAGATTGCCGGCTTTCATCATGGATTTTACGAGACGGTCCTCCAGCGAGTGATAAGTTATGACTGCGAGGCGTCCGCCGGGTTTGAGGCAGCGGGCGGCATTGCGGAGAAATGTCTCGAGGGCGTCGATCTCATGATTGACGGCGATTCTCAAGGATTGGAATATTTGCGCGAGATCCTTCTTTTCGTTGCGGGGATTGATAAGAGGACGCACGGCCTCTGTCAGGTCGGTGGTCGTAGTCAGGGGATGTGCGCCCCGGGCTTTGACGATGGCTTTGGCAATCTGGCGAGTATTGGCCAGATCGGATCCTGTGCGCAGGATACGGGCGAGCGTCTCTTCGTCGGCGTCGTTAAGAATCTCGGCGGCTGTGGCACCACCGGCCCGGTTCATTCGCATGTCGAGCGGCGCGTCGGCGCGGAATGAGAATCCGCGCTCGGCGTCGTCAAAGTGATGGAACGAAACTCCGAGATCGGCGAGGATGCCGTCGACCTTATCGATGCCGTGAAACCGTAGGAAGTTGGGGATGTATTCGAAGTTTGACCTCACGAATGTGAAGCGCGCATCGTCGATGGCGTTGGCTGCCGCGTCGATGTCCTGATCGAATCCGAGGAGTCGGCCTCCTTGCCCGAGCCGGTCAAGGATTCCCCGGGAATGTCCTCCTCCGCCGAATGTGGCATCGACGTAGATTCCGTCCGGTTTTATGTGAAGTCCCTCCAATGCTTCCGGTAGTAGAGCCGGAATGTGATAAGGGGTTTCTATGTTGTCTTTATGTAGAGTCATGCAGGAAGTCATGTGTTGTAAAAAGGGCGTGGAACACCCTTTTTGGATTCAATGCGTAAAGTTAGTGATTTTTGACGTAATTTCCACAAAAGTTTGTGAGAAATTCAAAAATTTTTTTATTTGCGTGCGCGCAATCTACTAACCGCGTGTGCGCGATTTCCTAAGGTGAAAGTTTTTAAGGCTCTGAGAATACATTTTGCTATAATCGCGTGGATTCGGTGGAAAATCATTGATGAATTGGATTCTCAGGGGCTTAAATTTTAGATTTTAGAGNTTAATATNNTGATATATAGTNTGTTNTATTAATTTTAACATTTGATCGTAGTGTGATGTTGCAGAAATGATTTGATTGTGGAACGATGTTTTGTGCTGTTGTTTTGCGTCAGCGGGGATTTTTTACTATTTTTGCGGGTTGGAATCATAAAAGGTATTTTCGTATGATAGAATTTCAGACAGACTCTGTCGAGATGCCCCGCCTTGATGAGGGGCGTCTGTTCCGTTGGCTGAANGCCGTGGCGGGAAGTTATGACCGGGTCGTGGGAACCCTCTGTTACCGCTTCTGTTCGGATGAGGTGATTCTCGAGACAAACCGTAATTTTCTCGGTCATGATTATTATACCGATGTCATCACGTTCGATTACACCCGGGGCCGAAAGGTGGGTGGTGATATTCTTATCTCCCTGGATACTGTGGCGTCGAATGCNGAGGGTCTCGGGGTGGCCTATGAGCGTGAGCTTCTTCGTGTGATCGTGCATGGGCTTCTGCATCTCTGCGGCGAGCATGACAAGGAGCCGGGNGAGCGTGAGCTTATGGAGGCTGCGGAGGATAAGGCTCTCTCTCTTTACGATGAAATGGGGGAGAACGTATGATTTTCGATTATGATGTGATTGTGGTCGGAGCCGGTCATGCCGGTTGCGAGGCCGCCGTGGCAGCGGGTAANATGGGTGCCCGGACGTTGCTTATCACTCCGGATCTGAACCGGGTGGCGCAGATGTCGTGCAATCCTGCGGTAGGCGGTATCGCCAAGGGTCAGATTGTGCGTGAAATCGATGCACTCGGTGGTCAGATGGGTATAGTGTCCGATGAAACCGCTATTCAGTTCCGGATGCTGAATCGGTCCAAGGGTCCGGCCGTATGGTCGCCGAGGGTGCAATCTGACCGCACGCGTTTCTCGGAATCATGGCGGCGTATTCTTGACTCTACTCCAAATCTGGAACTGTTCCAGGATATGGTGGTCGACATTTGCGTGGAACCCTCCGATTCCACCGTGGAACGTAATTCGGAATCTCCGATTTCATCGTGTGCAAAATATCGTGTGAGCGGGGTCTTGACTTCATTGGGTTTTGAGTTTCGCGCACGACGCGTGATTCTGACGGCCGGCACTTTCCTCGGAGGGTTGATGCACTTCGGCCCCACGAAGGTGAAGGGTGGTCGCATTTCCGAACCGTCGTCCGAGGGTCTGACGGAGCGTCTTGTGGAACTCGGATTTGAAACCGGACGGATGAAGACCGGCACACCGGCACGAATTTCGGGAAAGTCTATTGATTTCTCTTTGTGCGAACGTCAGGATGGTGATGATCCGAATCCTGCGATTTCATCGGAGGCGGCAATGCCCTCCGGTAGGGATATGCATAAGTTTTCCTTTCTGCCGAATGTGAAACGTCGCCTTAAGGTGCGTGGATGTTATATCACTCATACCTCTCCCGAGGTGCATGATGAGCTTCGGGCTAATCTTGCAGACTCGCCCCTGTATAATGGTGATATCCGAAGCGTGGGTCCGCGTTATTGTCCTTCGAT
Organism: Bacteroides sp.; assembly: GCA_014801595.1. Taxonomy (GTDB): domain Bacteria; phylum Bacteroidota; class Bacteroidia; order Bacteroidales; family Muribaculaceae; genus Lepagella. Next base: position 40,505 of record JAAVDV010000014.1, on the reverse strand, counting down.
TGAAACCAAGATTGTGACGTTCGCCGATAAGGATAGTCATCAGCTTTTTCTTGAACCGGAGGGGGAGACGACCGATGAATATTATATCAACGGATTTTCAAGCTCGCTTCCATGGAATGTTCAGCTGGAGGCGTTGAGAAAAATTCCGGCCTTGAGGGATGTTCATTTCTATCGTCCAGGGTATGCCATCGAATATGATTATTTCCCCCCGACTCAGCTTAAGCATGATTTGCAGACGAAGCTTGTGGCCGGTCTTTATTTTGCCGGACAGGTAAACGGTACGACCGGTTATGAGGAGGCGGCGGCTCAGGGTTTGATGGCCGGGATTAATGCCGCGCTTTCTGTCAAGGGGGAGCCTCCATTGGTTCTGCGTCGTGATGAAGCCTACATTGGAGTGCTTATCGATGATCTTGTCACGAAGGGTGTCGATGAGCCTTACCGGATGTTTACCTCNCGCGCTGAATATCGCATTCTTCTCAGGCAGGATGATGCTGATATGCGTCTCACACCTGTCGGGCATCGAATAGGTCTCGCCGACGATTATAGATATTCCGTAATGGAACGCAAGCGTAGTCAACGCGACGCGTTGATGGATTTCCTTTCGAAGGAGAGGGTAGGTGTGGATGAAAAAATCAATGCCTATTTTGTTACACGTGGAACATCCCCTTTGACGTGTGGAACGCGAATGGTTGAACTCTTGAAACGTCCGCAGCTTGACATGCAATCGTTGATTGAAGGATTTCCGCGTCTCGCTCGTTTTGTGGAATCATTGGATGCGGATATTCGCGATGAAATCGTGGAAGCTGCGGAGATTTTGATTAAATATGACGGGTATATAAAGCGTGAACGTGAGCTTGCCGAGAAGTCTATGCGGCTTGAGGATGTGAAACTGTCGCCCGATTATGATTATAATTCTGTGACTGCTCTCAGTACGGAGGCCCGTCAGAAGCTTTCGCGTATTCGTCCGGCGACGATTGGAGCTGCATCGCGTATACCGGGTGTTTCGCCTGCTGATATAAATATACTTTTGATGTTGCTCGGCCGCTGATGTTTTATGTGGAACGTCCTGATTTGTTACACGTGGAACATGAGTGAGGTGGCGTGGAATATACACCTATATATATAAGGTGTAAAAATCCCGTTTTCATCGCAGATTTCGTGGGTGAGGGATGGTGGTATGGGGTAGATTTTGAAAATTTGTTTGATAAATTAAAATTGATATGCAACTTGAAGAATTGAAGGGTATCATTCGTGATGTGCCCGATTTCCCTTCGAAGGGAATTATCTTCCGTGATCTGACCACTATGATCAAGGATGGAGAAGCATTGAAAGTGATGAGCCATGCCATGGCTGATCTGTATCGCGATAAGGGTGTGACGAAGGTAGTCGGCATCGAAAGTCGCGGTTTCATCGGTGGAAGTATACTTGCCTATGAACTCGGTGCCGGTTTCGTGCCGGCTCGTAAACCGGGTAAGCTTCCTTCGGTTACAGTGAAGGCGTCCTATGCGAAGGAGTATGGGGTCGATACTATAGAACTCCATAGCGATGCCATCACTTCTGATGATGTGGTGGTGCTTCATGATGATCTGTTGGCAACGGGCGGCACTATGAATGCCTGCTATAATCTCGTAAAGTCGATGAACCCGAAGAAGATTTACATCAACTTTATTGTGGAACTTACGGGTCTCAACGGGCGAGAGAATCTTCCGCAGGATTGCGAGATTACTTCTCTGCTGAAGTATTGATGTCCTCGGGCAAGGANAAACGAGAAGTGTTCAATTTTGTGACACGTGGAACATTCCCGTGAATGTATGGAACGTGGAATCCTTGGGGAAAATCTCCGGATTCCACGTTTTGTATGCTTTTTTAACATCAGTTATATATTTCAGGAGTGAGGGTTGCGTTTTAAAAAAATAATGGAAAAGATGGAGAATGTTAAAATAGGAGAGACCGCTGAAGTCAAGGATGCTGTCGTGGATACGGTAGTGGCCGAACGAAACAAACGTATCGGTCAGCTGCTTGAAGGCTTCGGCCGCACGATAGATGAGGAGGGTGGATTCGGCATTGAGATAACCCCGGACCGCACTCCCGATGACCTGCGTAATAATCGTCCCGGCGAGCAACTGCGTCGCAAGATACTCGCTCTNCCGGAGTCTCCGGGAGTCTATATGTATGTCGACAAGCGGGGAGAGGTCATTTACGTGGGAAAGGCAAAGCGCCTGAAACGTCGTGTCTCCTCTTATTTTAACCGTCATCATGATTCTGTGCGGACGAATCTGCTCGTGCGTAACATCGTGGATATGCGTTTTATCGTGGTACACTCTGAGGAGGATGCCCTTCATCTTGAGAATGCCATGATCAAGGAGTATCAGCCNCGCTATAATGTGNTGCTCAAGGATGATAAATCCTACCCTTGGATTGTAGTGACCAAAGAGCCTTTCCCCCGGGTGTTCATGACCCGCACTAAGGGTGAGGCCGGCAAGTATTANGGCCCATATTCCAATACACAGTCGGCAAAGGTCGTGCTTCAGCTGATCCGCGANATATTCCCGATTCGTTCATGTCGCCATTATCTNGATGAAAAGGGGATAGCCCGCAATAAATTCCGTCTGTGCCTGGATTATCATATCAAGAAATGTGGCGGTATGTGTCGCGGCCTGATGAATGCGGAGGATTACGGGAAGGTTATTTCGCAGGTGCGCCAGATTCTCAGCGGGGAAACCCTCATGCTTGAACGCCATCTCAAGGATGAGATGACACGTCTCAGTGACGAATGGAAGTTTGAGGAGGCGCAGATTGTAAAGGAGAAGTATGAGGCAGTATTGAAATATAATGCCAAATCCGTCATAACACGCGCGGANGAGGGGGATGTGGATATGTTCGCTTACGAGGAGAACCACAACACTGCCTATGTATGCTTCATGCATCTGCATCGCGGAGCGGTGGTTCAGAGTCTGAATCTTGAATTTCGCCGCCAGCTTGCCGAAACCCGCGAGGAGATTCTCTCGATGGCCATCGCCGAGATAGGACGCCGTTTTGACCGCACTTTCGGGGAGATAATCGTCCCGTTCCTGCCGGATGTGGAATTCGAAGGNGTGCAATTCCTGATACCTCAGAGAGGTGACAAGAAAAAGATTCTTGAAGTCGGCATGAAGAATGTGCGCCAATATATGAACGACAAGGAGAAACAACTGGCNCAGATAAATCCCGAGAGAAGCGTGGAGAATCTGATGGAGCAGATGAAGAAGGATTTCCGACTCCCGGTGCAGCCGCGTCATATAGAGTGCTTCGATAACTCCAATATCCAGGGCACGAATCCGGTGTCGAGTTGCGTAGTCTTCCGCGACGGCAAACCNTCCAAGCGGGATTACCGCCATTTCATTATAAAGACAGTGGTGGGAGCCGACGATTTCGCATCGATGAAGGAGGTGCTTCACCGTCGCTACACACGTATGATGGCCGAGGGGGAGAANTTGCCTGATATGGTCGTTGTCGATGGTGGTAANGGACAGCTCAGCGCGGCTGTCGAGGCTTTTGACGAGATGGGGATAAGGGGAGAGGTGACGCTCGTCGGCATTGCCAANCGNCTCGANGAAATCTATTTCCCGGGTGATTCCTTACCTTTGTATATAGATAAGAAATCCCCCTCGCTGCGCGTTATTCAGCATATGCGCGACGAAGCCCACCGATTCGGTATCACACATCACCGCGACCGTCGGTCGAAGGGTCAGATCGTTTCCGAACTTGACTCCATCAAGGGTATCGGNCCCGCCACGCAGAAACTGCTTATGTCGGAATTCAAGAGTCTGAAGAGAGCGCGCGAGGCTACTCTCGAGCAACTCGCCGAGGTGATAGGCAACGCGAAAGCGAAGATATTATACGATCATTTCCACGCCGGATCGGAGGCGGGAAAAGTGGAATGATGATAAAATTCAACGTGTTTCAAACAAAAATGCCTGTGAGAGGCGTTATAANGTTAACGAAAAGAGTAATNTAGAAAACTTACATATAACCTGAATAATAGACAATAATATTTCAAATGAAGAACGATATAAAGGAAAAGGCTCCTTCCACACGCCTTAAGAAAGCCCAGCTGCAGGAGAAAGTGCTGGAATTTCTCGATCAGAGAAAAAATCAATCATTCAATTATAAGCAGATNGCCTANGGCATTGACGTCACGTCGAAAAGCCAGCGAAACGATNTGCTCAATCTTCTCGACGACCTCGTGGCGGCCGAGAGCATAATAGAGGTCGGACTTGGAAAGTATCGCGCCCTCGACACCCGCGCCACGGAGAGCGAGGGCATATTCTCGCGCCGNTCCAACGGCAAGAATGCTGTCATAATCGGTGAAGCTCCCGATCAGCAGCAGATAATGGTTGCCGAGCGTAATTCGATGCATGCCCTCAACGGCGACCGCGTCAGAGTGGAGATCGCCGCCGCACGTCCGGGACAGGATCCCGAAGCAAAGGTGCTCGAGATTCTCGAACCGAAAGAGCAGGTCTTCATCGGCACTCTCAATGTGGAGAAAAATTACGCGGCTGTCGTGACCGACTCCAAATTCCTTGCCGCCGATATAGTGATTCCGCGAAAACAGCTCAACGGTGGCAAGCATGGCGACAAGGTTATAGCGCGTATCACGCAATGGACCGATGACCAGATGAATCCTCGCGGTGAGATCGTCGACATCCTCGGCAAGAAAGGTGAGAACACTGCGGAGATGCATGCTATNCTCGCCGAGTTCGGCCTCCCTTACAAGTATCCCGAGAATGTGGAGAAGGCNGCCGANAANATCNNNGCCGGNATCACNNNNGNGGAGGTGGCNAAGCGTGAGGANTTCCGNNNNGTCACNACCTTCACTATCGATCCGCGCGATGCCAAGGACTTCGACGACGCCCTCTCTATCCGGCAACTTGCCAACGGCAACTATGAGGTGGGCGTGCACATCGCCGATGTCACTCATTACGTCACTCCCAACTCCACAATCGACAAGGAGGCGCGCGAGCGTGCCACGAGCGTATATCTCGTAGACCGCACTATCCCGATGCTCCCGGAGCGTCTCTCGAACGGAATATGCTCGCTGCGCCCGAATGAGGAAAAACTTACATTCTCCGCGATTTTCGAGCTTGACAAGAATGCCAACGTGGTCAACTATCGTATCGGACGCACGGTAATCAAGTCAGACCGTCGCTTTACTTATGAGGAGGCGCAGGAGGTCATAGAGACCGGAAAGGGTGACTATGCGGAGGAGATTCTCGCTCTCGACAAGCTTGCCAAGCATCTGCGCCGTCGTCGCTACGATGCCGGCGCGCTGGAGTTCGACCGCGCTGAAGTGCGTTTCGAAATCGATGAGAATGGCAAACCTGTCAAGGCTTATTTCAAGGAATCCAAGGATGCCAACAAACTTATTGAGGAATTCATGCTTCTGGCCAATCTAACGGTGGCTGAGTCGATCGGCAAAGTCAAGGGGGATAAGAAACCCAAGAATTTCGTCTATCGTGTGCATGACAATCCGGATCCCGAGAAAATCACCAACTTCGCCCAGATAGCCTCTCGCTTCGGATATAAGATCAATCCCGAAGGAAAGGCGAGAGAGGTCAATAAGAGCCTCAACAGAATGCTGAAGGATGTGAAAGGAAAGGGTGAGGAGAATATGCTCTCTATTCTCGCCATCCGCTCGATGGCCAAGGCTGTCTATACAACCGATAACGTCGGCCACTACGGTCTGGCCCTCGACTACTATACTCATTTCACATCACCGATCCGGCGTTATCCGGACATGATGGTTCATAGGCTTCTCGCCAAATATGCGGAGGGGAGTCGCTCGGCCGACAAGATGAAACTCGAGGATCAGTGCCGTCATTCATCCGACATGGAGCAGCTGGCCGCCAACGCGGAACGTGCCTCCATCCGCTACAAGCAGGTGGAATTCATGCAGGATAAGATGGGGCAGATATTCGAGGGCGTCATCTCCGGTGTGACCGAATGGGGCTTCTATGTGGAGCTCGACGAAAATATGTGTGAGGGGCTTGTGCCGGTGCGTGATCTCAACGACGACTACTATGAGCTTGATGAGAAGAATTTCTGCCTTATCGGTCGCTCACATCATAACAAATATACTCTCGGCGACCGCGTGAAAGTTCAGGTGGCCCGGGCCGATCTTGAGCGCAAACAGCTTGATTTCGCTCTTATCACCGACGAAGGGAATCCCAACAAACCGCGTCGTGAACGCAATCGCAGTCATGGCCGCAATAATCCCTCAAAAAAGGGTGTGAAACGCGAGCGTAAGAACAAAAAGAGTTAAATTCATTAAAAATACCCTTTAGCTGGGTATATAAAGTTATAAAAGATGTTAAAAGTTACGCATTATCTCTTGTCAATTAAGAAATAATGCGTAACTTTGCATCGGGTGAGTCCTGCACGAGTAGCTCCCTTTGAATCCCCCAGATCTTGATCGAAGCAAGGGTATTAGGTTGAGCACTGCGATGTAGACAGCTCTCCCACCTGCCTCTTTAGCTCAGTTGGCCAGAGCACGTGATTTGTAATCTCGGGGTCGTTGGTTCGAATCCGACAAGAGGCTCTAATAGGCAAGATATTTCTCCGCTGTGAAGCGCATGGAGCAATCAGAAAGAACAATAGGATAAATGAAAGGTGCTGCTTCGGCAGCATAAGCGTTGAATGTTTTTCATAATTTTGTTTTGGCGGTGTGTTTGTGATAAACATGCCGTTTTTTTTTGTCCCTTTCCAAATTTTCAATTATATTTGTGCCGAAAACAATGGGATATGAAACTTATAGAGATAAATATTGACCATATCATTGAGTTATGTCGCCGCTATCGTGTGCTGAGTCTGGCCGTATTTGGATCTATCCTGACAGATCGCTTTAATGAAAATAGTGATGTGGATCTGTTGGTGGATTTTGATACCACCGATCATGAACAATGGGATTATGTGGGTAACTACTTCGGATTCCGTGACGCTTTGGAGGTCCTATTAGGACGTAAGGTTGATCTCATTGAGAGACGTGGAATCAGGAATCCTCTGTTTTTAAAATTAGTAGAGGGTAAAAAGCGGATAATATATGGATGAGTATATAACCGGAATTCCTATGGTCATTGGTAATTCGGCATATCCCTATTTTGAAAGCTGATGTAGATTTGATTCTTAGTGACAGCGAGATAGATGTGTGACGACAAAATTGATATTTATGTATATTTATAATGTAACTTTTGTGGTTGAAAAGCAGGATGGCGATGCTTTTCTGAAGTGGCTGAGGGATGAGGCTTTGGCCGAGTTGATGAATCCGGAATCTCCTGCACGCGAACCGAGGCTGACGGAGGTTGTGAACGTCCCGGGGGNACCGGATTTTGGTGAACATGCGTGCAGTTTCGCCCTTCAGACAGAGTTTCAGACTCTCGAGGATGCCGAGAAATGGGCCGAGGTGTATCTACAGCCGGTCGTCGGAAAATATGCCGCNCGATTCGGGATGGAGAAAGCCCATAGTTTTGCCACCATACTCCGGACCATAGACNTGTAGAGCTTTTATTTGCGGCGTGGAGCGATGCGATCGGGGTGTTGCGCGAGGAATTGTGCCCAGGATGACGGACCTTTGGCAATCTCCGGCTTGGCGCTCTCATAGAAATGAGTGAGGGCTGCCGCGAGGGCGTCTGTGGCGTCAAGCAGAGAAGGCATATTCTCCTTCGGGATATGAAGGATATGCTGCAACATGGATGCCACCTGCTCTTTTGAAGCAGAGCCGCGACCTGTGACGGATTGCTTGATTGACAACGGAGCATACTCCGCGATGGGGATGTCGCGTGCCAACACGGCTGCCATGGCCACCCCTTGGGCCCTTCCGAGTTTCAGCATTGACTGCACGTTCTTNCCGAAGAANGGAGCTTCAATAGCCAGTTCATCGGGCAGATACTGGTCGACAAGAGAGGTCACGCGCTCAAAAATACGGCGAAGNCGCAGGTAATGGCTGTCNAACTTCGACAGTTTGATCACCCCCATCACCACAACCTCNGGNGTCTTCCCGTTGACTCCGAGCACACCGTAGCCCATGACATTTGTGCCGGGGTCGATGCCCATGATTACCCGTTCATATTTCTTTACAGCCTCATCCATAATTCTGTTTTGATTGAAATAACTTTCTTTTACGTTATCTTTCGTAGATAACGTGACAAGTGAGATTTTAGTACAGTTCCGATAATCCGAGCTTTGTTGGCTGCCGGGTAATATCCCGGTGCCGGAGGGAATTTCCGCCATCAGGATTGTTGTAATTAAGAAACCCTTAAATTGCCTGTTGTAAATGGACAGATACCAAGAAGCGCTGGCCGCGAGCCACGTACCCACCGACGAGTCAGTAGTGGCCGCCGAAGTCAATAAAATTATCGAGAAGGCCAATGAATATGCCTCTCCCGAAACCTATGCATTCCTCTTCAGTTCGATTGATCTGACCACCCTTTCATCGGAAGACAATGAGCGTAGCGTGGCCGCTTTCACAGAGCGTGTCAACGCCTTCGACAACGAATATCCACAGTATAAAAACGTAGCAGCCATCTGCGTTTATTCCAATTTCGCCGAGGTGGTCGATACGGTCCTTGATGTCGAGGGTGTCGATATCGCTGTAGTGGCCGGAGGTTTCCCGTCGAGCCAGACATTCCAGGCCGTCAAGGTAGCCGACGTGGCTCTGGCCGTGGCCGGAGGTGCCAATGAGGTCGATATCGTTATGAATATCGGTCAATTCCTCGCCGAGGACTATGAAAGCCTCACAGATGAAATCGTAGAGCTCAAGCACACCGCCCGAGGAGCCAAACTGAAGGTAATTCTCGAGACAGGAGCCCTCAGAACGGCCGAGAACATCAAAAGGGCATCGGTGCTGGCGATGTATTCCGATGCCGACTTCATCAAGACATCCACCGGCAAGATTTATCCCGGCGCCTCATTGGAGGCGGCGTGGGTGATGTGTCAGTGCATAAAGGAATACTATCAGAAGACCGGTCGTAAGGTCGGTTTCAANGCCGCAGGCGGTATCCGNACTGCGGAGGAGGCCCTGCGATACTACGCTGTCGTCAAGGAGGTGCTCGGCGACGAATGGCTCAACCGCGACCTCTTCCGTATCGGGGCATCCTCGCTCGCCAACAACCTCCTCAGCACTATGGAGGGTAAGGAAATCAAATTCTTCTGATTGAGATTTTATTCCGGCCTGACCCTGTTATGAANATACGGTCAATATTGCATAAATCCGCCACGGCATGGGCTATAACGCTTCTTGCCGTGGCGGATTTATCTCTATCCTCATGTGAAAGAGGGTATGAACCACCCTCCATACAATCGCCTGATAATCCCGAAGTCTCCGATAAACCTGATATTCCGGATGATCCGGATAACGGAGACGTCGCTCCTTCAGATTCTGATGAACCTGACAGCTCGATGCCGGTGAAACCTGCCGGAAAGGGAAGCCGCAGTGACCCTTATAACGTATCGGCTCTTCGAAGCATGGAGGAGGATGAGGAGGATATATGGGTGGAGGGGTATGTGACAGGTTTTGTCAGCGGCCCCCTGTTCGATACCGGCATCCGCTACCGCCTTCCGCAGAGCGATGACGGCTATGAGGGACGCGATATAGTGATCGGCTGCACTCCGCTGACACGCAAACCTTCGGAATCGGCCCCGGTGATGCTTCAGGGTGCTTTCAGACGCGCCTATAGCCTCGACGTACGCCCCGATCTGCTGGGGCGGCATATCCTCATCAACGGAGCGACGGGCGGCGTTTTAGGTGTGCGCGGAATTTCCGACATTACTATCCTTCTTCTGCTTGAGGAGTAAGACCCCAATCTTGGTTGGGGTCTAAGCGGTAAATCAATCCGGCTCCGAATAAGCCATCGTCCGGCCATATGCCGGAAGGTTGGAATAAAAGCCTATCCAGAAGGCTATGTAATCCTGAATTATGCGGCGGCCGACCTCTTCACCTTGGCTCGCCCCGATTTTTGCCTCGGGCAGGAGATTATGTTCCTGAATATATCTGGCCACATCGTAGGGAATCGCGTTGTGGAAAATAAAATGCATGAATGACTCCTTGGCCGCTCTGCGTTTGCGATATGCTCTGTTGCCCGGAATATCAAATGCATATCCGGCATCAGGAAGGAGAGCCAAGCCGAGTTCACGGCTGATAAGAGCAACGAAATTCTTGGCGCCGGGATATTCCGAACCCGTATTCGGAGGGAATCCGAGTTGTGCCAGAAATGGCTTGATTTTAGTGATACAGACCACCTGTCGCCCCTCTAACGACTCGATCCATCCGGATGCCTCATTGCGTTGTTGCTCGGGAGTTATGGGTGCAGTCGCCTCTTCCCATTCCTCTTTAAGGTCAACGTCACCGCTCAGCAGCCCGTTTAGGAGATACTGACCCTTATAGCGCACGAGAATGCATTTGGCATAGCCGATCTCATCAGGGCGAAATCCCTTGGCGAAGGAATTGCGTTCTACGACGTATTCCCGATTAGCCGCATCCTCAAAAATGATACGGCGGGATTTGGCTTCCCGGCTAACTTTGAAGATTTGAAGCGGAAGCACTTCGATAGCCTCGATTTCAGCAGCCAACCCGGAGTTGCCGAATTCGGTAGCTATCGCCGCGACAAGAGTGCGGGAGGGACATCCCATCGGGCTCATCGAGCGTTGCCATGCCTCTGAGACGGTAATCGAGTACAGGATTGTGGATGGATCAATATTTGGGTTGATACTGTAGTCAAAATTCGTTGTCTGTGTCAGTAGCTCCTCATATAATCCTGAAAAACAGGTCATAGGATTGTGCATCACGAGCCATATGGCAATCTCACGGATATTCAAATAGTCGCCACTGCGGAATGAAGTCTTCAGCCATCCGGCTATGCGAGTCGCTTCCGGAGCCTTAGGGAATTGTTCGTTAAGATGGTCGAACAACCGATTGGCGATTAATTCCCAACCGGGAGCAAGCGGGGAATAGGTCGTGTTTTGTTTTTTACCGAGTCGGCATATGGTCATCCATATCAGAAAGCGGATATCCTCCTCGTTGATGTGGTCGGGCATGTAGTTGTCGTGGAGGCAATCATAGAAGGGAAGATAATATCCGTAGCGGTCGTAGCAGACACGACGCATGGCCGAGAATACCTTCGTGCCACTCACAACGTCCTCAAGATATGCGGCCAACACCTTGCCTACTTCCCTGCAAAAACCTTCGGGTGTCGATGGGGGAAGATTGAACGAAGCTACGATATCCGTCAGAAGTGTGGCCAGATCGGCATAATATTTATCCGAACCGCATGTGATATTGGCGGGATGGGTGTGTTGCCATTCCTCCTTCGTTATCGGCTCATCGAAGTCCATATCCCATTCATCATCCGGAATTCCGTCAAAATCCAAGTCATCCCTGCNCATTTTGGCTTCATCGGATAATTCATCCAGAGATTCACTTAATAATCGCTCGAACTCTTCGGGACCGAACTCCCGCTCCATACGCTGAATGTCCTTGAGCATAGCCATGAATCCGGCTTCATCCATAGGCTCATTCATTGCATTGGCCTTACGCGGATTAAAAGCCCCCTCTCTCCCTTTGAAAGGATTGGAAAACTTCTTTTTATTCGTGTCCATATCGGAATTATTTCCCGCAAAGTTAGCTATTAATCATCAATTGACAAAACCTCATACTTCAAAAACCTATATTTCCTTACCCCACCTGACAAAAAGGCTGCTCCGTAAGGTTTTTACGGAGCAGCCTTTTTGTCAGGTGGGATAAAGTCAATAATTGTAGTTCTGGGGAAGATTGCCGTTATAGGCTTCAATTTCCGATTTGGGGATAGGCTGGGCGTAGCCGCGTTCTCCAATATATGTCAGATTGCCATAGCGGGTCTTCTTATAGACTTTCATCTCATTTTCCAGGATTTCCCAACGGCGGATATCATACCACCACTGACCCTCGGCAAAGAGTTCTGCCCAACGCTCGTATCTGAGCGGATTATTGGCCAGGAGGTCCTGAGGATTGTTACGGGCGGCCATTGTCTGAGCCGAGAGGGATGCGTAGTCTACAGGTGAGGTGGCATCAGGGGCGTAACCGTAGGCGCGGCGATGGACCTTATTCACGTATTCCAAGGCAGTCGCCGCATCCGTGGCGGCAATCGTTTCTGCATAGAGCAGGTAGATGTCGGCGAGGCGCACGATAGGAATATTTGCCGGATTTGAGGAATTCAGCTGAAGTTCCGTCCCCTGAAGGTTGGTGAATTTGCGGGGGGAGAAATAATAGTGGGATGTGTAGCCGAGGTCGCCGGCCTCCGGAGAGCGGTCATACCATGTGTCGCGACCNCGCGGATCCTTGAAAGTGTCGAAATAGGGTTGGCCGGCCGCNATGAAGAGACGCGGGTCGCATTCCTTNTTGTCTCTGACTGCCTGACTGCGCGCNGCNTAAGAGGGGTCGAGAATCCAGGGATAATTGTCGGTNCTCATTGCNGAACGTGAGTTGTANTCGGNATTGAGCACGCGGATAGGTGGAATCTCCAGAGGGAATCCGAAACGGAGCACATTGCCGTCGTGAACGAAATTGTTGCCCCAACCGCCATTGTTCTGTGTNGCGAACTCATTTCCGGCCGCCGGTTCTTTCCATCGGAGATCGAGCGAGCAATACCATGGCGCCATCACGAGCTGCATGCCTGAGCCGGTGGTGAAGCCACCCCACGGACCATCCTGCTTCGGATTTGCGGTCATATCGATTTCATAGAGTGTCTCGCGGTTGAACTCATAAGCCTCGTCGGCGAAGAAAGATTTCGAGTAGGTGTCGAAATCAAGCAGCGATGCTCCGGAATTTCGGATGATATCTTCCAGCACGGGGCGCGCCTCATCAGGGCGGCGAGCCTGCATAAGCGACTTGGCGAGCATAGCCTTTGCGGCCCATTCCGTGGCGCGTGTCTTGTCGGAATTATTCCCCTNNAGGAGCTCGGNCGCCTCACGGAATGTATCGATGGTGAAGTCCCAGGTCTCGGTCACACTTGCGCGGGCGGGTGACATCTGGTCGATCGACTCCGGAACCTTGCTGATGATAGGGAATCCGAGGCCATCCGCCTTCGATTCAAGCTCGAAGAATATCTGGGAATGCCAATAGGCGAGNCCNCGGAGGAACAGAGCCTCACCCTTGCGACGGTTGAGCAGAGCCATCTCATTCTCGGCTGCCTGTGGCGCATAGGCGTCGCAGGCGTCGATGGCGGCGTTGGAGTATTGAATCCAGTTCATGATGGAGGCATAAGCCTCGCGCAATTTCGCGCATGAAGTGGAGCCATCGTTGGCGAGGAGTTGCGAGCGNGAGTCGTAGTCGCCGTAGCAGTCATGGGTCTTATCGAGCAGATACATAATCTGCGGGAACCAATAGAAAGCATATAGACCNTAGCCGTGTCCGCCGGCATAGGCCGAGTTAAGGAGGAGATCGACGTGCTCCATATTGGTCGGGAAATTATCGGGAGATACCGACGANTCATCGGTCACATCGAGGAAGTCGGAGCATCCCGCCGTGCCGGCGGTCAGGATGGCCGCCAGCGACAGGCTGCATATATTTTTTATAAGGGATTTCATCGTTCTAAAACTTACTTATCATTAGAAATTCAGGTCAAGTCCGAAGGAATAGAGACGTGAGGGGAGATAGCGGTTATAGGTGTCGACGCCACGTGCTGTCATTGATGTGCCCGCATTGTTGGAGATGGCGGTCGATGTCCCCGCTATCTCCGGGTCGATACCGGAATATTTCGTTATCGTGAATAGATTCTGCGCCGAGAAATAGACGCGGGCCTTTGTGATCACATTTCTCCACTTCGAGGGGAGAGGGATGGAATAACCCACTACGAGATTCTTCAGCTTCAGATAATCGCCCTTCTCGACCCAGAAGGATGAGATGGTGGAGAAGTTGGCCGAGGGGTCGCCTATCCAGGCTCCGGTCTCGTCGATGTAACCGCATCGGGGCTGATCGGTCAGACCATTGTCACCGAAGAATGAGTTCTTGTATATGTCAAGGGTCGTGTTGCCGTCGTTGCCGAAATTCTGGGTATATTGTTTCACCCCGTTGTAGATTTCAAAGCCTGTGGCGGCCTGGAAGAGGGCGGTGATGTCGAAACCCTTCCATGAGGCCGAGAGATTGAGACCCCATGTGGCTTTCGGCCATGGATTGCCGATATACTGTTTGCAATTCTCATCGACGAATCCCTGTCCGCAGTCATCGAAGATGAGGTCGCCGACGCCGGTGTTCTGTCGCCAATAATAGGGATGACCNGCTTCNGCGGCGCGTGCGTTATATTCATCCACCTGCTCCTGCGACTGGAAGATGCCGATGGCGCGATAGCCCCATAGCTCCGACATGGAGCGGCCGTTCTCGGTGCGGTTGATGCCGTCGGGGCTGGTGAGTGGAGCGGCCCCCTCGGTGCCGAGTTCCTTGATTGTGTTGCGGTTGAGGGAGATGTTCAGNCCGATGTCATAGGAGAAATCGCGCACATTGTCGGTCCAGTGCAGGGCAAACTCATGACCGATGTTCGAGACGCGTCCGATATTGATNGGCATAGTGTTGGTCGCGCCGTCGTAGTACCAGTTTATACCTGCTCCTAACGGCACTACCTTCCAGTAGAGCATATCATGTGTCTGACGGTTATAATAGTCGTAGGAGAACTTCAGGCGGTTATTGAGGAACGCGAAGTCCACACCGAGGTCAAACTGATGAATCTCCTCCCATTTTATATCCTGATTGGGCACCTTGTAGTTTGCCCAGCCCGATACCTCNTTATTGCCGCCGAAGTTGTAGATAATCTGGTCGCCGACATATGCGCGGGAGAATAGGAACTGAGCGATACCGTCGTTGCCGAGGATACCGTAGCTCATGCGCAACTTGGCGTCGGATAGCCAGTTGGCATTATCGCGGAGGAAGGATTCGCCGATGGCGCGCCACATCACGTTGACCGAGGGGAATGTGCCCCAGCGGTGGTTGCGTCCGAAACGGTCGGAGCCGTCGCGNCGGAGGTTGAACGTCAGGAAATAGCGGCTGTCATAATTGAAATTTATGCGTCCGAAGAAGGATAGCGCGCGTCCCACTCCCGGAGAGTCGGAGGCCTCCTTGGCGGTGTTGGAGGAGAGATTGAGCGACCATGCCTCATCCACCGGGAAATCGATGGCCTTGACATAGTTATAGTAAGCGTCATATTTGGTGGCCTCGGTGCCGATCATGGCCTTGAGATACCACTTGTCGNGGAAAGTCTTTTCGTAGGTGAGGGTGGCGTTATATGTCAGTTCGCGCGAATGACCGGCGCGTGACTCCATGTAGGCGTTCTCCTTGACGCCTCGGAAGTCGATGGCTTCGGAGAAAACCCTGAGTGCCTGCGAGGATACCTTGGCCGCGCCGTTGACATGGAGCGTCAGCTCCGGCAGGAANCGCACATCGAGGTATCCNAGGATATCGAATCCGTAGGTGTTGCCCTTCTGATGATAGGCCATCTCGTTACCGTAGAGGTTGGGGCCGTTGAGATAGAATGGAGTGGAGGCGAAGTTGCCGTCCTCATCGACCGGATTCATTGTCGGCACCGTGCGGAACGGCACGGCGTTCGTATATATAGAGTTAACCTTCGTGGGGTTAGTGCTCAGGAAATTGGCATAGGANGAGGTGCCGACGCTGAAAATCTTGCTGATATCCCAGTCGACATTAGTACGGAAGGAGAAACGGTCGGCTTTCGAGTCGAGATAGACACCCTTCTCATCATAGAATCCGCCGGAGAGATAATATCTCAAATTCTCGGAGCCGCCGGAGAGGGATACATTGTATTCCTGTTCATGGCCGTTGCCGTACATCACGTCCATCCAGTCGCAGTCGGGNAGCTGGTCGGCGGANTCGACNGCATCCTGAGCCAGGATATCCATGCCCGTCAGGGCNTTGGCGGCGATGAATTCATCGCGTGTGAGCAGNGTGATGCCCGACGACTGGCGGCGTATGCCGTAGCGGGCGTTGACGTTGAGAGTAGCCTTCCCTTTGGAGCCTCGGCGGGTTGTGACGAGGATTACACCGCCGGCAGCCTCCGCTCCATATATGGCGCAGGATCCGGCATCCTTGAGCACCTCGATGCTCTCGATATCGTTGGTATTGAAGCTGAATCCCGTGGCCTGACGCACNCCATCGACGATATATAGCGGNGCCATACCGTTGACTGAACCTGCACCTCGGATAATGATGTCGGGNGCCTCGCCGGGGTTACCCGTGGATTTTGTGACGGCCACNCCGGCCGCCATGCCGGCCAGGGCATCGGCTACGGATGTGGTTGAGAAATCCCTGATGTCGGAGCCTTTGACCGAAGAGATCGCTCCNGTCAGCTCGGAACGTTTCTGGGTGCCGTAGCCCACCACCACCACGTCATCGAGATTCATCGCGTCCTCTTTCAGCACGACGTCATAAGATGTCTTTGAGGGGGAGGTCTTGATAGTGGCCGGTGAGAAGCCGACATAAGAGATTCTCAGCGACTTCCCCTGAGGAACGTCGATAGAGAAATTACCGTCGATATCGGTCGTCACGGCAGTGGATGTGCCCTCCACGAATACGGTGGCGCCGATCAGGGGTTCGCCGGAGGGATCCTTTACTGTGCCGGTCACGACTCCTGCCAATGCAGTGGCAGGCAGCAGTGTCAGCACAAGTGGAAGAATGTGGGATTGAAGGCGTTTCATGATGTAGGGTTTANTGAATGGGGAGCGGAGTCGGCCATGGAGCCGCTCCGCTCCCCGTGATGTGTGGAGTTAGGTTTGTAGAGAGTTACTTGAGCACGACTTTAGAGGCTTTGCGACCCTGTCGTACGATATAGATACCCTTTTCGGGGTTGTTGACTTTCATGCCCTGGAGGTTATAGTATTCCGCAGGAGCGTCAGCGTTATCCATACCGATGAATTCAACGCCCGCGCCGCCGGTGAGCTCGGTGATATACTGAGGCATTGCGTAGCCCTTGTCGGCCCAGGTGGATTCGCATCCCTCGAAAGCGGGACCCTCGGTGAAGTCGTCGAAGTAGAAATCGGCGCTCTTGCGGGTNCCGGTGTAGGGGGCGGTGTGGAACCAGAGTGTGGTGATAGGAGCGGCGATAGCGTCCCACCATTCCTCACCGGGATTAGTGGCCGACCAGCCGAAGCCGAAGTGGTTTGCACCGAAGGTCACCACCGCGCCGGGCTGCAGCGCGTCATAATTGTCGACACCGTTCTCCTGGAATAGGCCGAAGCANGTGTCTTTATAGCGACCGTGGGCGAGCTGGAAAAGATTGAATACGGCGCCATAGATNTTNCCTTCGATGTGGAAGAGGCGACCGTCGAGGTTGCCGCCGTTGGTGTAGTGCTCGAATTCGCACACGTCATTGTTCACATAGAAGTCGTGGGCCATACTGCGGCCNAGCACGTTGGGNTTGCGCGAGGGGGTCTTGAGANCCGTCTCGTAGTCGGTGCCTGTCACGTCGATGGCGAAGAGGAAAGTCTCATCGATTTCGAAATCATTTGATTCGGCGAACTTGTGGTTCTCCAGATCATACTTCACGATGAAGGANCCATCCTCCATTGTAGGGTTGGCGAAGACGACGTCCTGCGCGTACATCGCGCTTGATGCGCAGAGAAGAGAAGCGAGAAGTAGATACGCTTTTTTCATAACTGATAGGTTTTGAGTTTAACTTTTGGTTTATGATTTTGAAGTTGTTTCGACTTATTCACGGATATGATTCGTGCCGGGGCCGACTCGCATATTGTTTTTACGGGTCGNTCACCCGACTGCAAAATTAGAGGAAAGTCAACGCGTGGCGAGTGAGTATTGGCGAAATATAGTCGATTCTACCTTTATATTTCTGTAANATNCAGATAATCAATAGGTAGTTCAACGGGTGAGGTAACGGAAATATAATCGTTTTTAGGCGAGTCGGGAGATAAGATATATCCCGGAACTATCAGTCGGCCTCTTTGAGATGTGTCATATTTCACCGGAAGAATAACTTGTTAATTTTATGATATTCAATTGTTTGCCGACAAGAGATGATGGCGCGGGCTATATTGGGTGTTGAGTGGTGGAAAAGGGGTGGGGAATATGCCATTAAAACCTTAATTTTGCAAGAAATTATACAGCAACAACACTTAATCATGAACACATCATTTCCCATCATCACTATCCTCTCTGGAGTTGCGGCCCTGCTCTCTGCCCCGACGGCCGGCTATGCGCAGGCTGTGGAATTCGAGGAGGATCTGCTCGGGCGAGGCTATACGGATCGTCCGTGGCAACGTTATGAGGCCGAGCCGGGTCTCTGCTCGGCCGAGGGCACTTTCCTGCTTCCTCCGGCGACCTACAGCCAGCAGCCTCTGCAGGCTGAAGCTTCCCGCCTGACGGCGTTGCAGCTTGAGACTCCCGGCGATCATGTCAGCTGGGTCGTGGATCGTCCGGGACGCGGGCTTACCTTACGTTTCTCAATTCCGGATTCGGAGGATGGAAAGGGGCGCAAGGGTGAATTGACGGTGAAATGCAGCGACGGGCGAGACCCCGTCACCATTCCCCTTGATTCCTACTGGGCCTGGCAATATACCGTCATAGCCCATGCAAATGAAAAATATCCCGACAACACCCCATCTCCGGATAAATTCGCACGCATGAGATTTGACGAGGCGACACTTCTCCTTGACAAGGATATTCCGGCAGGAGCGACCATTACATTGGAGAAGACCCTTGACGATGGAATTGTCTACACCATCGATTTCATCGAGCTTGAGCCGGTNGCCCCTCCGCTTACATTCGAGGAGGTTGAATTTGCCGATAAGGTGGAGTATGACGGCAGCGGGCTGAGTGGATTCATCGCCCGCAACGGAGGCAAGGCCATCTTTATCCCTGCCGGCTATTACAATGAATCGCGTCCGATCACCGTCAATGCCGATGACACGAGGATAATCGGTGCCGGAATGTGGCACACCACCATNAATTTNACNGCCTCAAGCGATGACCGCCATACATANGCGGCCCGCGGAATCCATAGCGACCGCAGCCGCACCGAGCTGCNTGGCCTCACNCTCAANACCCTCAATAACAAGCGATATTACGATAACAACTCCTCATTTCAGGTAGGAAAAGGGNTGAATGGCTCATGGGGNGCCGACTCAAAAGTCAGCGATGTCAGAATCGATCATTTCGAATGCGGGGCATGGATTACCGGTGCGCGTAATCTGAATGTCCGTCATTCACGTTTCCGCAATAATTATGCCGACGGCATCAACCTCGCCAACAATTCCTCGGATTGCGAGGTGAGTCACTGCTCATTCCGCAACAACGGCGATGATGATATGGCGTCATGGTCGACCGGAAGCTATGCGTCGCGCAACGTATACGCCTATAATACAGCTGAAAACAACTGGCGNGCNTCATCNCTCGGATTCTTCGGCGGNGCCGGTCACATGGCTCATCATATAGCCGTCTATGACGCTATGGANGCNGGCGTGAGAGNCACATGCGACTTCCCCGGCACAGGATTCAGCGACGAGGGGGAGATTCACCTGAGCGATATTACGATTCATAGATGCGGCGCGCTGCGCGGCACACCCGGCGAACAGGGAGGTTTCTGGGGTGGCGCCGATGCGGCACTCGAGTTTCGCGCCGGTTATGCCTATGACCTCAACAACGTCCGCGCCGAAAACATCGACATATATGATTCTCGCGGCGATGCCGTCTCAATAGAGGCTCANTCGGGGAAATCNATCAATAATCTTGANCTCCATNACATCCATATATACCGTGTCGGNGGCTACGGTTGGGGAGTGGCGATCAACCCGTCAGTAAAAGGCAACGGTCATTACAGCGGCATAACGGCCGAGGGTGTCACCGAACCCTTCATGGCTCCCGTGCCCGCAGGATTCGATTTTAAGGAAATCACTACCGGATTGACCCGAATAGATATCGGAGAGCCTT
Organism: Bacteroides sp.; assembly: GCA_014801595.1. Classification (GTDB taxonomy): domain Bacteria; phylum Bacteroidota; class Bacteroidia; order Bacteroidales; family Muribaculaceae; genus Lepagella. The sequence continues at coordinate 20,554 of JAAVDV010000014.1, read as the reverse complement.
CCGCAGCTATCACTCCGGAGACCGCCTCGGCTATCTATGATATGCAGGGGAGGAGATGCAACGCGCATTTCCTCCCGGCAGGATACTATATCCTATGCGACTCCAAAGGGAGACACAGCAAGCAATTTTTGAAACACTTCTATTGATAATTTCGGAAAAAATTGCCAATTTTATGGTCAGAATCGCATCGTTACCGTATCATGAGACTATCCTTAATCATTATACTAATTACCCTCTCTCAGCTAACGGCCACTTTATCAGCAGATATAGTTGACCCTCAACGACTGCTGCAGGAGAAACTCGCGGAACTCGACCGCACCGTCGAGCGTCGCGACACATACTTCATGCGCCATGAGCATCACATCGACAGCCTGAAGCGTGTGGCTGCCGATATCAGGAAAGAGGGTGATGACCGCAGGCTATTCGATATCAATCATAAGATATACATGGCNTANAAAAGTTTNNAGAATGACTCGGCGCGTNTCTATAACAATCGGGAACTGGAAATCGCCCGTCGGCTCGATGACCGTAATCTGATAGCCAAAGCGCAGTGTGACAATCTCTTCACCTATATGTCGCGCGGCGATTTCACCAGCGCGGTCGATGTGCTCAACGCCACCGACCTCACCGGAGTGACCGACTCCTTGAAGGCTGATTTCTATGTGGAAGCGGTAAGACTATATTCCGACCTNTCCAACTTNACCTCCGCCGCCTGGGACGATAAGTATGCCACCCTCTCACGGGCATATTCCGATACGGTGATGCGCTATGCCGCCCCCGGAAGCTATGCCGCGCAATTCGCGTCAAACTTCCTTGACGCTTATAAGGTCAACACCGGGCAACGCATCTCCACCTATGAATCCATGCTCCGTCGCAGCGATGTNCCCCCCTCGGTAAAGGCNATGTTGCATTCGATGCTCGGNGATGCATTCATATCGGAGGGAAAGACCGACCTCGGNCTCGCTCACAAGGCGGAATCAGCCATAATCGATATCCAGGAGGCTACCCGCGAGACGACATCTAAACATTTCCTGGCCTATGAGCTTTATGAGAGAGGGGATATCGACCGTGCCTCACGCTACATCCATGCCGCCCTTGAGGAGGCCGAGGCCTACAATGCCCCGCAACGCAAGGCTGAAATCGGTCGCGCGCTGTCGCTTATCGAATCGACCCGTTACAAATCAGTCAACAACCAGCGCTATACCCTCATGGCCCTTCTCGGGGGCGCGGTGATTCTCGGTATGCTTATTGCCGCCGGCTTTATCTTTATCCGCCGCAAAAACAAGCAGCTGGCCGCCGGCAAGCGCACCATCGAGGAGAAGACGGCCCAGCTCAGCGAGGCTAATCAACGCCTCACCGCTCTCAACCAACAGCTTAACTCCCTCAATTCCAAGCTCCGCGAGAGCGTGCGCATCAAGGATGAATACATAGGCTATGGTTTCAATATGAACTCGGAGTATATCGAGAAAATAGAGGGAATCTATAAGCTCGTCAACCGCAAGGTGACTGTCGGTCAGGCCGAAGAACTTAAGAGCCTGCTCAAGATGACGGATATAAAGGAGGAGAAACGGAAGATGCTCCAGGAATTCGACAAGAGTTTCCTGCGTCTCTTCCCGACCTTCATGGAGCAATACCGCGAACTCTTCCCTGCCGACGACGACACGCTCGACGATGTCGACGACGGCATAATGACTCCGGAGATGCGCATATTCGCCCTGATTCGCCTCGGCATCAACGACAACAACAACATCGCCCGTTTCCTCAACTATTCGGTCAACACCATCAACACCTACAAGACCAAGGCCAAGAAACGCTCCATAGTGCCCAACGAAGAGTTCGAGGAACGAATAATGCACATCAGGAGTGTCAGATAAGCAGGATAATTATTATATTTTATTCTATAGATGATTGTTGGTAATCAGTGGATTATATGAAATATAGTCCGCTGATTCCTATATTTCGGCCATAGAGGTTTGCCGCTTGTGGGGTTCCTTGTAACTTTGCGGAAAAATCAAGTAAAAAACCATGAAACGATTGATTATCCCCGCAGTGGCCGCTCTATTGTCGCCGGTTATCTTCAGTGCCTGCACAGAGAGTCATGCCATGGATGTCAGCAGTCCTGACGGACGGCTGAACTTCTCGCTCCTACTTGATGACGAGGGGCAGCTTTATTATAAGGTCCGAAAGGATGGCACCGCCGTTGTCGATTCATCCGGTCTCGGTCTGGCCTGCCGAGAGTTCAGCCTCGGTCATCGTACGGAGGTGCGGAAGGTGGAACGCGCCGCCAAGGATGAGGTGTGGCATCCCGTATGGGGGGAGGAGAGTGAAATCCGCAACAACTACAATGAGATGTGTGTGCATCTCCATGAAAGCGACAGCGGGGATACCTCGGGAATCGACTATATGCTGCGTGTGCGCGTCTTTCCCGATGGCGTCGGCTTTCGTTACGAGATTCCCGGACAGGAGAATGTAAGTGAGATGACGGTGATGGAGGAGTTGACCGAATTCGCGCTCCATGAAGATGGGGTAGCCTGGTCGATTCCATGGAATCATGAATACTATGAGCATCTCTACGAGCCTTCGCTTGTCAGCCGTCTCGACACGGTATGTTCACCCTTGACGGTGAAGATGACCGACAGCCTCTATGTCTCCATACATGAAGCGGCTCTGGAGGATTACGCCGCCATGAACCTGCACCCCATAGGTAATTCCACGCGTCTGCGAACCTGGCTCACGCCATGGTCGACAGGGGAGAAGGTATTCGCTTCAAATACTCTCAAATCACCCTGGCGCACGATGACAATCGTCAATACCCCCGGCGAACTGATGCTCTCGCGTGTGATGCTCAATCTCAACGAACCCTGCGCAATAGAGGATACATCCTGGATCGAGCCGGCGCGCTACATCGGCATATGGTGGGGAATGCACCGTAAGGAGTACACATGGGGGCAGGGCCCGACACATGGCGCTACGACCGACAACACGAAACGCTATATGGATTTCGCAGCCGATAACGGCTTCGGAGGTGTGCTCGTCGAGGGTTGGAACCGTGGCTGGGACGGCGACTGGAGCGCCAACGGCGACCTCTTCTCATTCACCGAACCCTATCCCGATTTCGACATCGAGGAAATCGCGCGTTATGGAGCCGGCAAGGGAGTCAGGTTGATAGGCCATCACGAGACGGGGGGAGCGGCTCTCAACTATGAGCAGCAGATGGATTCGGCATTCGCCATGTATCACCGTCTCGGCATCAACTCGGTAAAGACCGGCTATGTGAATCCCCTGATGGATGGCAAGGAATACCATTCCGGCCAATATGCCGTGCGTCACTACCGCAAGGTAATCGAGACAGCCGCCAAACACCATATAATGATCGATAACCATGAGCCGGTAATGCCGACGGGATTGCAACGCACATATCCTAATCTTATGACGCAGGAGGGAGTGCGCGGATGCGAGTATGACGCCTGGAGTCCTGACGGAGGCAATCCCCCGGAACATACCGTCACTATCCCCTTCACACGCTGTCTGGCGGGTCCGGTCGACTATACTCCGGGCACATTCAACTACGACAATCCTGTGCCCCCTTACACACGTCCGCAGTCGACGCTGGCCAAGCAACTCGCCATGTCGGTCGTGCTCTACAGTCCGCTGCAGATGGCATCCGATATGATCGAGAACTACGAGGGGCGGCCTGAATTTGAATTCCTCAGCCGCTGTCCGGTAGATTGGAAAAAGACACTTGTGCCGGAAGCAAAAATCGGGGAGTACGTGACCGTTGCTCGTCAGGATAAGGAGAATGGGGATTGGTGGCTCGGCGCCATGACCAACCGCAACGCACGTCAGACACGTCTCCCGCTCGATTTCCTTGAGCCGGGAAAGAAATATGTGGCCAAGATATTTGCCGACGGGGATGGAGCCGATTATCGCTCGAATCCGTTGCCCGTGGCCATTTCTGAGGTAGAAGTAGATTCCACATCCGCCCTGAACCTTAATCTTGCAAGCGGAGGGGGCGCCGCAGTAATAATCAGCAGGAAGTAGTGTGTTAGCTGACTTCTCTCTTTCAACATGTGAATCCCGCGTCAGGCGTCTCTGTGAAGAGCCGTGCCGACGCGGGATTCCTTTACGTTATTATTTATAGGGAAGGATATTACTTCTCCTCGTTGAGTTTGCCGAGGCATTCGGAGACATTGGCGAAGATACGCTCCTGAAGAGCGCTCTCGTCGGCACGATGGAACTCAAGGCCGGTGATGTGCTCATAAAGCTCGATGTAACGGCGGCTCACCTCGTCGCAGTATTCATCGGTCATCTCGGGAACCTGCTGTCCCTCCTTGCCCATGAATCCATTGGATATGAGCCACTGGCGCACGAATTCCTTTGAGAGCTGACGCTGAGCCTCTCCCTTCTCGAAACGCTCCTCGTAGCCGTCGGCATAGAAATAGCGGGAAGAGTCGGGGGTGTGGATCTCATCGATGAGGATTACCTTGCCGTCGAGCAGGCCGAATTCATATTTGGTGTCTACAAGAATCAGGCCGCGCTCGGCTGCCATCTGCTGTCCGCGTGCGAAAAGGGCGAGGGCATACTTCTCCACCTGGGTATAGATGTCCTCGGCCACGATACCGCGGGCGATGATTTCCTCACGCGAGATATTCTCGTCATGTCCTTCGTCGGCTTTGGTCGTGGGGGTAAGGATAGGCTCCGGGAATTTCTCGTTCTCACGCATTCCGTCCGGAATCTTCACACCGCAGATCTCGCGTGCGCCGGCGGCGTAGTCGCGCCATGCTGAGCCGGTGAGATAGCCGCGCACGATCATCTCTATCTTGAGGGGTTCGCACTTGAGACCTACCGTAGCCATGGGATCGGGCACCGCCACTTTCCAGTTGGGCACGATATCGGCCGTCGCCGTCAGGAAATAGTCAGCTATCTGGTTGAGCACCTGTCCTTTGTAGGGGATACCCTTGGGAAGAACAACGTCGAATGCCGAGATACGGTCGGTAGCGACCATTACGAGCAGGCGGTCGTCGATATCATAGACGTCGCGCACCTTGCCATGATACACCGATTTCTGGCCCTTGAAGCCGAAATCCGTACGTGAAAGAGTTTCTGCCATTATAAGTATCTGATTAACGATTGATTTCAGATTGCAAAATTAGCGAAAAAATCCCGCCATAGCAAATTAACAGCCACCATCTTCCGTTTGGATGTGACAAGACTGTCCAAATGACCGCGCGCGGGTTACAGTCTCTTGTCTGCCCAATCTCATAAACGGAAAAATAGAAACCGCGACTTCATTATTTTGACAACACATAAATTTTAGCTATCTTCGCGATATGAATGATTCATCGGCCCANATCAAGTATCCCGTCGGTATCCAGAGNTTNAGNNAAANTCAGGGNGGATNNNTATNTNTANGTGGATAAAACNGNATANNTNTACNNNCTTNTTAANNNTAANGGTTACTACTTTCTGTCGCGTCCGCGCCGTTTCGGGAAGAGTCTGNTGCTGTCGACACTCGAAGNCTATTATCAGGGGCGCCGCGACCTTTTCAAGGGNCTCGCCCTTGATGCGCTGNCAGATGACTGGGANCCCCATCCCGTGNTGCATCTTGATCTCAACAATGGCACCTATAAGAGTGTGGAAGGTCTGGAGGAGGTNCTCCGTATCCATCTGTATGAGTGGGAAACGGAGTATGGTGTCACTTACGATAGGAATGCCGACTCCATCTCTCCGAGCATGCGTTTCAGAGCCGTCATCCGCTCGGCCTTTGAGCGCACCGGCAAGAAGGTGGCCATACTCGTCGATGAATACGACAAGCCTCTGATCAACAATATCAATAACGAATCGGTGGCGGATGAATGCCGGGTGTTGCTGAAGGCGTTCTACTCCAATCTCAAGACGATGGACGGCTATATAGAGATGGCGGTCCTGACGGGTGTCGCGCGCTTCAGNAAGGTCTCTATATTCTCCGACCTCAACAANCTGCGCGACATATCCTANGAAAGTCAGTTCGCGGGTATNTGCGGNGTAACCTCCGATGAACTTGACCTNTATTTCCGNGACGGCATNGAGGAGCTTGCCGCGAAGGAGGGGGTCGANGCNGGAGAGGTGCGNCGCAGGNTGNNNGACAACTACGACGGCTANCATTTCTCAAAAGAGTCGCCCGACATCTACAATCCGTTCAGTCTGGTGAATGCGTTCGCCAAACTTGAGATAGGTTCATATTGGTTTGATTCGGGCACACCGACATTTCTTGTCAATCTGATAGGGCGTGAACAGTGGCTGCTGAGTGATCTGGCACCCGTCGAGATCGATGCGCGTCAGCTTGAATCGGCNGGTATCCTGTCGGCCAATCCGGTTCCGCCGCTCTACCAGACGGGTTACCTGACCATAAAGGACTACGACCGGACGTTTGAGACCTACACGCTTGATTATCCTAACCGTGAGGTGCGCATAAGTTTTCTCTATTTCCTGATTCCCTACTATGTCAGGCCCGAGAAGGAGCCGGGGGAGTTCTCGATAAAGAGGTTTGTCATGGCGGTNCTTTCGGGTGACGCGGAGGGTTTTATGGCTTTGATGGAGAGCATGGTGGCGGGCATACCGTATTCGGAGAAGGGGAGTGCCGAGTCGCATTTCCGCAACGCNGCCTACATACTGTTTTCNCTGATGGGACAGTATGTGCGGGCGGAGGAGCGCACGTNCGACGGGCGGATTGACCTGACNGTCGAGACNCCGAAATACGTCTACATCTTCGAGTTCAAGGTGGATTCGACGGCTGAGNTTGCCATGGANCAGATACGGCGCAAGAGATACTGGCTCAAATACGCCGCCTCCGGCAAGGAGATACGCCTTATCGGAGCCTCCTTCGACACCGCTACACGCCGCCTCTCCTCCTGCCTTATCGAGACCCCCGATTCTCTNTAAATTCCCGATACTTTCCCGGATTATCTGCCGGGATTGACAATTTCAATCANCGNTTTGTCAAGATGGCGGGTAGCTTTGTTGAAGTTGACACCNATCCGGAAAATNGTGCGACAGTCACGGTGGAATGGCAGATCATACTCTTTCTCCCCGATTTGGCTCAATGCGCTCTGTGAATCCTTATCGAACTTAAGTTCTATGATGTAGATGTACTCCTCATCCTCTATTACGACATCTATACGTCCTGAAGAGGTATGAACCTCGGTCTTGGCATCGATTCCGATTAGGGTCAGTANCACATACATCGCATTCTGGAAATTATTTTCATCATCCATCCGCATGTCATATGGGATGCCGGCGAGGAATATATCCAGGTTTTTCATAAGTTCCTCAGGTTCACCATCCCTTATGCTGTTAATGATGTCGCGTACGACNGACTCCGGTGTTCCACGCCGCACCTTCACATAAAACGGNAACAATACATCGAACAGCCCCTCCTTGACCTCCTTGTTCGGGACACCGAGGGTTACGGTATCATTGCGCTGATTGAACTTTTTAATGGTCAGGTATCCTGTCTGATAAAGAAGAGCGAGGGGATCGATACTGCTGAGGTCAAGACCTGCCAGCTGCGAGAACTTGCAACGGGTGTTGAGTATTTTCTCAAGATCCGAGTCAAGGTCGCGCAGTGTCTTGGCTATTATAGTCGGGATTCCCGTCTGGTTCCAATAGTTGCCTAAGCGGCTTTTTCTCATGCAACTGAGCAGTGACCANGGATTGTANATATCGCTCCCCACTCTTGCNAACCGGTAACCGTCATAGTTTATCTTCAGTTTTGCACAAGCCTCTTCATAGGATACCTTCTGGGTTGCGGCAAATTGCTGAATGCCTGTCGGAAAATAATCNAGGAGCTCCTCTTCNGTTATTCCGCAGATATCGGCGAAGTCATCATCGAACGTGACATCATCAAGGTTATTCAGATCGGAGAAAACACTGAGTTTGCTGAACCGGCTGACACCGGTCAACATTACAAACCTGATATGTTCGGCTGAACTCTTGAAGTTGGAATATATGGCCGCGAGTAGTGTACGGAATAGATCGAGAGATTCCCTGCGGTCAAGGTTACTGACAAGAGGNTTGTCATATTCGTCGACCAAGATAACCACCTGCTTCCCGGTTTTATCGTGAGCCGCTTTGATAATATTGCGGAATCTCTGGGGATATCCCGGAGCCGTCACCTCGACCTCATATTGTTTTTCCCANACCCTGAAATGAGCTTCCAGCAATCTGTCGAGGTGNCGGGGTTCTGAGAATCTTTCCGGATTCAAATCAAGATGAAGCACGGGATAGCGGGTCCAATCCCACCCGGTGGAGGCGATATACAANCCATCGAAGAGTTCGCGTCGACCCTCAAAGAAGTAACGTAGCGTTGACAGGAAAAGACTTTTCCCGAANCGTCGCGGACGTGCAAGGAAAAGATACTGTATCTTTCTTTTAAGAATCTTGTCAATGAACATAGTCTTGTCGATATAGACAAGCTTCTGTTCCCGGATTTCCTTGAAATCCTGTTGNCCCAANGGGTATCCCTGCATTTCTTCGTGCCGGCCATTCATATTNCATTNGTTTTAGGAGCGTCAGTCTGCCTGCTCCCCGGTTTCGGGGGCTTTGTCGATGAGGTCGAGGAAGTCGTCGAGTTTCGGGGTGATGATGATCTCGGTGCGGCGGTTACGCTGTTTTCCGAGTTCGGAGGTGTTGTCGGCGATGGGGTTGAATTCACCGCGTCCGGCCGCNGAGAGACGGTTCGGGCTGATACCGAAATCATTCTGCAGCACCTGCACGACNGANGATGCNCGCAGAGCCGAGAGATCCCAGTTGTTGCGGATATTCGTGCGTGAGATGGGGACATTGTCAGTATTACCCTCTACCAGCACGTCATAATCCTTAAAATCCTTAAGAATCTTGGCGATTTTGGAGAGAGTCTCCATCGCGCGCTGACTGACCTCGTAGCTGCCCGTCTGGAACAGCATGTTNTCGGCAAGCGANATATAGACGACTCCTTTCAGNACCTTCACATCGACATCCCTCAGTTCATCGGTGTCGAGCGANCGGGTCAGCTTGTTGGTGAGGGCTATATTGAGCGAGTCAGACTTNGACTTGGCGTCGACGAGCTGCTTGATATATTTATTGGANGCATTGATTTCATCCACGAGTTTGGAGATATTCATGCTGCCCTGGCTGTTTGCCTCCATGCTCTTGTCGAGAGTATTCTTGAGTTCCTGCATACCCTTCTTNAGTTCGGCATTACTTTGACGGGCGGCATCGAGCTGCGCCTGCAGATTACGGCTGTCGGCGTTACAGTTTATAAGTTCCTCGCGGGTGGAGCCATATTGGCTTTGGAGTTCCGCGTATTTCTTGTTGGATACACATCCTGTCGCCACGATTCCCAGGATAGCGACAGCGGATAATAATGTTTTGATTTTCATATTGTCCAAGTGTTTGAGGGTTATATAATGATGTAATAACAACGATTCGCAGTGAAATTCCTCTAATANCCAAATTTCTCGTCAATTTCAAGCATATGCAATTTAACAGATTTGAGGGGGATTGGGTCTAATATCGGAAGAAACTTGACTTCTGATAGTGTAAATCAAAAATAAAATTCCGTTCTCCAATAATTGTTGACGTTGTGAGAACGGAATTTTAAATTTCTTGAGTGTATGGGAGTTATTATACCCGGTATTAACTAATAAATTCCTGTATTGCTAAAGATTAGTCCGGGCATCGGTAAGCGTTAAGGTTTCGGTCTATTGACGAAATTTTCGGGTAGTTCCGTCGGGATAAACTGCAATCACAAGACCTTGATAAGAGCTGTCGACCGGTTGACCGGTGAAATCATAAATTTGAAGATTGGAAGAGTTGACACTTTCAATATCATTGACATGAGTGAATTCGGTTGATGAGAAACGGAACGATATGTTTTCCTCCTCATCTTCCACCAAATCGGCTATGGAGAATACCCTGTTGCCGTTCCAATCGGTAAAGTCAAACTCCCTCACATTGCGTTTGCCCGGAAATGGATCACCGGCAAGATTATTGAGACTCTCGTAACCATCAGCTTCCACGATGTCAACCCGATTATGAGATGGGTCGGTGTTCACATTGTTTGAGAGCCATGCATCCTCATCCATATCTATGTGCCATACAATCATACCTTCACCGGGTAAGTATGTGTCCCAACCTCGTTGCCGACGGTTTTCCAGAATAAAATATTCATTTCCTCCGTTCCCGGCCACAGACACGCGATATGCCATATTTGACTCATCGAGGGGAGGAAGAGTCACAATATCCCCATTGTGGACTCCTGTGAGATCCGAATAAGTCAGCCAACCAAGTTCACCACGCTCAAAAGCTGAGAATAGGGGTGGGGTGTGCATATTGTTGAAGTAATTGGCAGCCGCCATGGTATCCCAGTTATCCACACCGGGGCGATGACCTGCGAAAGTGCTGTCGTAATGGTCAGATATACCGAGGACATGTCCGAATTCATGCACAAATGTTCCGATACCGACAGGCATGGGGGGATTTGAATTACCCTCGTACCGGAGTTCGTTGCTGTAAGCGTAATGGTTGATTCTTACGCCATCGAGTATCAGATCGACATCCTTGTTGGTATGGAGCATATTGCTTTGAGGCCAAAGCGCATCCGGCTCCATCGTGTCCGCTTGTCCGTAGCCGGCATAGAATACGTATACATTGTCAACCTCGCCGTCAGCATCAAGGTCAAAGTCGCGGAAGTCAATGGTTGAGTCAGCAATGACACAGGCATCCACCACCATTTCGTGCCCTCTCAGATCAAGCCATCCCTCATCATCGGCACCATATGCCGCTCTGTCCTTAGGGAGAGTGATGGGACCAACAACAACGAAATCCGGATCAAAATTACCGGCGGAACTTGCTAAATAATAGTCACGCGCAGATCCATCGGCTCCGTTTTCATAACGGAATCCCTCCTCATTGAGCATACCGTTGAAATAGGAATACGCGTCAGGGAGTGTAGAAAACCTTACATCATTGAAATCAACGAGGAGGACGAGACTCTTACTTCGGCCAATTACGGGATAGTCGGATATACGAATCCTTTTAGGGGTGGCTTGACGTCGGTATTCAATTTTTTCTGATGAAGATAGATATTCAGCAGCATTGCACACTACGGATGAGGATGAGAGAGTAAGGAGTGCGGCTAAATAAAAGGAGATTGATGACATAGATATTTATTTTAAGCGGTAGACAGTAGTCAAATATAGTATGGATGATAAGTAATGTGAACACTCCCGGAGCAATAAACATCACCTCCGGGAGGTTCACACATCAACCAACTTTAAATGAAGAAATTACATTACAATAACCTTAGATGTTTTACCATTGGATGTCTTCAGATATATTCCCTTGCCGGGAGAAACCACACGGCGTCCGGTGAGATCATGATAAACAGTATCGACATCAGATGCGGAATCATCAATTGTAATGATTCCCACGCTGCCGGATGAATACTCCACTACGACGCGGCTTATATTATTGCTCATATATCCGTCGACAGTCGTAAGATAGAAATATTTCGCAGTGCTTGTTTCCGACATAGTAATCCATTCCCCCGAGGCATATTCACCCTCTACAATTGTAATCGGTGTCATTGAGGCATCAGGTTGGTCAATTATCTCATCGGATACATAGAGCAGAAGTCCACAGTTATAGAGAGCATCGACTTTTATGCGAGTAATTTTTTTATCGGAAGCCACGGTGGCGATATATCGTGATGAATTGATGTTCATGGCGTTCATGGCACATTGCCCCTTGAAACTGTAGGATGCACCGTTTGCACTTTTCCCGGAGGTATAGACTTTTTCTTCATCATACCCGGAGAGTCCGAAAGTAGCGCAGTCAATGACATCGCAGAGCTCGCCCAGCTGTTCTATAGAGAATGAGGCCGAGACTATCTCGCTGTCGACATAGGGTGATTCCGCGGAGCTGTAAGCCTCAATGGTCATATCCTCCTCAAGTGTCACCGAGAGATCCCAAAGAGAGGTGGATGTGGTCCATTCCCCTCCGTTGATTCGATATGTGACGGATTGGGCCGGATAAGTTGCGGAAATATGTATTTCCGTTCCGAAAGGCTGTTCACCTTCGCCGGGTGAGAATGTCGGAGCGGGGCATACATTGGTATCAATCGTACCATTCCATTCTGCGATTTCCGAAGTTTCACATCCATCGGCCTCACAATAAGCGGAGATACTCCATGAGTCGCCGATCTGCCCATCGACAGTCACCGTAACTGTCGAATCCGTGGTAGTTACCGGGTCTTCTCCTCCGACGCTATACGTCATTGTTCCATTGATGTTGGGATTGCTTATGGTCACGGATTGTCCCAGAACTACAATAGAGCTATAAGATGAGATGCTGAATTCAGGCTCCATCAAATAAATGGGTGTAATCTTCACTTTACGGCTTATCCATTCCGAGGGCATCCACCCCTCTTGATCGACTACAGCGCGTGCTTCAATGAGGATTACATCATCGATTTCGCCTGAGAGAGTGACAGTGGCGGGATTCTCAAGCACTGATTCAAGGATGACCTCATTGTTTCTTGTCATCCTCACCTCGATTAAGGCCTCGGTCGTATCGGAATCTATGGTGACTGTCGTGCCGGAAGGACATCCAAGGTCAGAGTTGACCACTATATAGGGGCGGCCGGCTGTGGCGAGAGGAGCCTCATCACTCCATTCGATTTCTATTGAAGAAGCCTCACCCAGATAAGGCCATATACCCATATAGTGATAGGGAGCATCGGCTTTGAGAATACCGGAGGCGATATCGATATTGAAATTACTGATTCCCTCTTGCATAAAAGGGGATGACGATATAAGCTCATTTCCGCAATATACGGAGAATGAACCTGACATATCGGTTACACGGATTTCCTTCAGATATAATTCTGTGGCCTCGGTATTTTTTAACGACAGCCCCATTCCGAATTCCATGATACCCTCCCCCTTGTCAGCGAGTCCAGTCAGTTGATAGGATATCCCGGTGACCGGAGATACATACTCGTTGGTATCATAATTACTTTCCTCCGGCAATGTAATACCGGCATCGGAGAGAGTGGAGATTGATATGATGTCTGTGCCGGGCGAGGCAGCCGACAACGTCGCTGAAGTTAATGCGGCGAGTGTCAGTGTTAATAATAAATTTTTCATTGGTGTATTTTCAGATGTTTGTAAAGGTGTCGGGAAGTATGGAGAAGATCAATTGCGAATCAGGATTTTTTTGACCATACCTCCGGATTTGCGTATATAGATGCCTGTCGGGCAATCGTTGGGATCGATTTTCATACCTTGCAGGTTATAGTAAGTCGCGGCTCCATCGGATTTATCTGCCGATATTCGATCTATTGCGGTTATGTCATGATTAAAGTCGTCTGCATTCACCTTTTGCGCGGCTATGATCTCGCCATTGCGACCATCTATAATCATGACGGTTACTGCGGTTTGCCGGGCATCCTGCACTCCGAAGCCGTTTTTTTCCTGCTGAAAAGGCATTGTAAAGGAAAGTGAACCCGACTGAGGTTCGGATACTATCCATGTGTCGGTCAGGGGAGCCCCGTCAAAATCCGGAAAGATTCCCATGGCTACATGGTTGAACGGATGGTCGATACATGAGACCATCGAGGATGGATACTCATAGTAGAAACGTGCCACGTCCCAAAGCTCATCATTGATATAATCGGGTCGTTTTTGTCCGGTGTAGTAATTATGCTGTATCCATTGTTGGGATTCTCCGGTGAGATTGTCTGCGGTCAACACAGCAGCGGCTCTGAAATCCATATCACTGAGATCCGCCGCCATCGTCACTGAGAACTTCACCTCCACATTTCCTGAGTCGAAATCACAATTCACTCTGTCAATCTCCACTTTTGCTATGCTACGTTGGGAAAGAAGTGAACTTATTGTATTTTCAAACTCCGGCACATCTGTCGGGCTTGTCAGTGTCCGACGATTTATCACAGCTTTAGGGAGCGAGGTTATCGGGAATCGTGGATTCGTGACGAACCGGTCAGCATATCCTTTTGCTTGCAGAGCTTCCGAAGATAGGGGTGTACAGTGGATTCCGACACCGATGAATCTTTCGGGATAGAGACGGGAATATAACTCAAGTTCAGCGGTGCCGAGCGGACAGTAGCCGCAACGTATCCCGGTACCCTCTTCCTCGACTACCACACTTTCGAATCCATCGCCGCAGGCCACAGTGCCTCGTTTGATTAAAGAGACTGCACCCGGCATTTCCGGAGTGATGGAAATAGAATAAGGGATACTTTGACCTATCATCGGGTTTAACTCCGATGTGAAAGGTAGGGGATAGAGGGAATATCCGGATTCAGAGGCTGCCTCGACACAAATTGATTCTTCAATTCCCGGAGCAGTCAATGTGGCGGTAAAGGAATCCGCCGGGGAGCAGATGGAAACGGCCGCGCTGACCCTCCGTGGAGTCGGGGATGTCTCGAACAAAGTGGTCGTATCGGATATTGACGCGTCATACATCATGACACGCACGGTGCCTATACCGAGCAAACCGGTACTGTTGCCTTCGTTGATGAATACAAACCGTGCGGATGTATTCTCAAGTCTTGTCAGGGGTATGGCTATGTGGGTAGGGTCGGCACAGTTGTTGGCCTTAATGCGGGTGCTGAAGAGTTCATCTTCACTTTTATCTCCCGAAACCGGATCAAGAGTATAGATAGAGAATTTGTTGTCAATTTCTACGTCAGGGTTATAGTTGACCACATCAATCGATAGTACAGCCCCCGACGCGGGAATTGACACTGCGGGAGAAATAAGTGTGGTGTTTACACGTCCTCCCTCCGTTGTCGTTCCGCATGATGAGATGTAAGATCTTCCATATGGAAATTCGATTACCTCCCAGGTGTCGGAGTTCCCGATCATATCGGCCGTGGGGCCGGTGATATGCTTTCCGGAACCGATACGTTCCCAACCCTCGGGTATTTCTGCCGAATTCCATTCCTGGCAAAAATACTCAGGAATAGAGGCATAGCTGCCACTCGCCACCGAAAGGAGGAGGGTGGCAGCTATGAATCTGAAGAAACCAATACTCATGGTTAGTGAGGGTTAGTGGTTGCGAATGATTGATTTACGCGATGTCACGCTTCCGTCTGACCAACGCTCCACCACAATATTCAAACCCTGCTGAGGTTTCGAGAGACGAATGCCTTCAGGGGTGTACCACTCGGTATCCGTCAATTCGGCCTTCTCGGGGGCGATCTCCGTAACTCCTGACACACGAGGAGTCTCTGAGTTGGTCACGAGTATATCGTCGATCATAATGTAATAAGCGTTGGTTGCTTTCTCAGTCTTTGAACGGAAAGCTATACGGATTGTCTTACCGGCATATTTCGTGAGATTGGCCTGATATTCTCTCCAAAGAGTCAGATCTTCGAAATTCAAGGTCAATAAACTCTCATACTCATCGATATAGGTATCGGCATCCACTCCAACGAGCACTTCGAGAGTGTCATTATTGAATGATTTGGCGGCGGTTATGAATTGCAGGAAAGTATCCCCATTGGCGGGAATCTCAATTTCCGGACTGAAGATGACATTGTTGACCGGCGATTCGAACCATCTATTGTTGCCATATTCGAAGAATACGGTTCCCATGGCACGGTATCCGTAGGGGATACCCATAGTGAGGGATTCATAGTTATTGATGATATCGCTAAGATCCATCCAGTTAACCTGGTCGCCGTCAAAATCCTCCAACAACCATCCTTCGCTGCCATACTCAAAGCTTTCATAGAATACGCGGCCTCCTCGGTTGAGATCGATACCCTTTGCCGAGCAGTCCACCTTATAATCACCGATGGTGGTGTGGAGAGTGATGGAGCCTGTCTCAACGCCGGTCTTAGTGGGATGATATTCCACCATGAATGGAGTGGCGCCCTCATAAGCAAAATCTGAGAGATCCACGATGGAGAATGGACCGTCGTGCTCCCACGAGATCAGTTCAACGGGAGTGTCGGTATAATTTACGAGCCCGATCATCTGATGACCGTCACGCTCCACTGTGTATTCTATGCCCTTGAAATCACAAGTTTCAGGTGTCACATACCCCTTATACTCCTCATTATTTATGAGTTCAAGGCTGATTTCATATAGTTTTAGACGGTCATCGCCGTAAACATCTTTCGGTCGAGACCCCGTTTTCTTATAATTGAATCTTACGGAGTGACGTCCGGGGCGGAAAAGAAGTTCGCCCGGGGTGTACATACTTGAGGCAGAGCAATGTATTCCCACACCACCTATAGCTTTCTCGTTGTCACCATCGATGGTGAATATGGACCCCGATACAACCGAAGGTATACCCATGAAAACGAAAGGATCTTCGGAATCATTATAGGCATCCCAGTCAAGTTTACCGATAGAGCCTTCCGGAACTTCAAAAGTAACATCAAGCCAGGAGTTGGATATCTCCTCTATATCGGCTTTGGAAGTGCTGTTGTAGAGGTATCCGCGAGCTGCGTTATATACAAACGGATAGTTAGCGTCAGTATCAAAAGATATTTTACCTGCCGACACTATATTATGGAAATCCTCCGGAATCGCTTTGGCAGAGCCTTCGCAGTTGATGCTGAAGTCACCTGCGGTCGTATGCAGGGTCACAGAGCCTTCAGCTTTGCCTACCTTGTCAACTGTCCATACCAAGGGGACAGTGATATATCCGCCATGCTGAACTGAAAGATCGGGGATGAGAGCAGAGAATCCGTCTGTTGCGTCAAATCCGGTGACACGTAAAGCCTCTGTGCCGGTATTGTGGAGATTTACGGAAGCTTGACGGGATGTGGATATGGAATCAAACCAGGCATCATCGAATGTAATTTGTGTATTGTCAACTACCGCAGAATTGGGAGTGGCATCGGTCACTTGAAGATCGATACTGCTTACATAAACCTCCCCGTGTCTATTGGTATCTTCAAACCAATCAATTTGAATTTCATGAGAGAATCCTACGATATGTTTCCCTTCGGGGATAATAAGGGTCCCTCCGACCGGAAAAGGGGCGTAAGATGAACTGACATACCGGAAATCAGCTACAATTTCTTTATCGAGACTGCACACGAAGCCATTTGGCTGCTTATCCATCTGAGTGGCATCGTAGATGAGTGTTCCTACCTTACCCTCGGGAATATTGACCGTCATGGTGAACCATCCCTCCGTCATGGAACCCTGATTTATAGAAACAGCGACCTTCTTCCCGTCGCGCTCCTCTATGATGAACGGGTATAGGGGAGAGAATTCGAAATCCATGTACTCCGCTCCGTTTTTTGTAATCAGGGTGTAATCGGGACGCTCGTAGACATCGACATCGACATTTACCGCAAGATCATCGCCATCAGGTGTGCGGAAATATATATTCTCATTGATATGGCCTGTCTGAGATGGCGTCAGTGTAAGGTCGAACGTCTTGCGTTCGCCGGAAGCTATAGTGCTCTCGTCATTGTCGATGGTAATGTCGGCAGAGGATGTCTCGCATCTCATTGTTGTGGATTGCGATCCACGGTTAAGTATGGAGAGGGATGCGTGTTGCGGCATGCCGGTGCAGATGAAGAGTCCGGCGAAATCAAGGGTGCCGGTATTGGTGGAGAGTTTCACCCCGTTGACAGGTGTGGATAGATCACATGACTTGTAGTAGTCATAGAATGCCATCGTTTCCCCTTTGGTATTGAATGCGTATAACCCGAATCCGGTTTTTGCGGTGATGCGGTCCATATCATCGGATACACTGAAGACGAGTTCGTCAATGGTGTTGAGTTGGCCGGAATCGGTCATGTCACCTGCGAAAACTATAAGAGTATAGGGTTCGTTTGTAGAGAGACTATACATCTCCGCGGCTTTAGTATAGGAATCTATTCCCTGAATCTCGCTGTCATATTTTCCTACGGGGATTCGGATTTCTCCGGAGCGCTGGTCATAGCTGCCTTCGAGAGTGTATTCCTTCTCGATATCATCATACCATAGATCAAACAGACCTTTGAGCTTGGCTTTATTTCCTGTGATACTGACTTCGGCAGAATATTCGTAGACTTTGCCCTCCGTGGGGGTAAATTGAGAGTTGGTGTCGAAATTGGATTTGACATCTACAATCCATGTATCGAAACCGGCTGTCTTGCGGGCTGCTTGTTGTTTTACATTTTTACGGGCTGATGGTTTGTGCATCACTTTCGGCAATGACATTTCCGCTGTCAGCTTCGAGGCTTCAGACGACCCGAAAGCCATCATCGAACCTCCGATTGCGACAACGGCGGTTCCGATGATAATAAGTGGCAATTTCTTCATGATGGTGGTAATTAGTATTGGTAAAATGCGGGGTGACTGCGGATGTAAGCCGAGTGAATCCCCGCTCCAAAATTAATTACAAAACCATCTGTATCAAAAGGTTTGGAAGTATTGAATCAGCCAATGGCGTATTTGTTGACTGAAATGTTACATTCCTGTACTCAGGATTACATTATTAAATATGAATGCTCAATCAGTAGAGGTCAGAGCCCGTCGCCGATACTCGGCGGGACTCATCCCCATTTGGGCTTTGAAACTATTATAGAATGTGGCTTTTGATAGAAATCCGAGCTGCCGCCACAATTCTTCATGCGTATTGGAATATGCGGGATCCGATAGTCGTTCGACAGCTTCTTCCACTCGTCGGGTGTTCATAAACTGAGGATAGCTCAGGCCTGTGCGTTCCTTTATGACTTGTGAAAACCAAGTGTGGTTGCAGCCTACACGATTGGCGAAAATCTCTCGGCTCACCGAGGGATCCCGGTAAATATGATTGATTTCCATCTCCCTTTTGATACGACTCCATATTTCAGATATCTTCGCGTCCGAGATACCTCCACGATTGGATTCGACACTGCTGCCATCATCATCATCGTCCGGTGCATCGGCTATGGAGTGGTCATCAATTTCATTTCGGGGTTGTGGGGTGGCATCGCTGTCGGTAGAATTGTCGTAAGCGACCGGTTGCACCAATGAGCTTTCATTTCGCAAGTGTATAAGTGACTTTTGGCGATCCACTATTACTTGTAACAGACGATTGCGCTTTTTAAAATATATGATAATGAGCCCGATAATGATAATGGAGAGTATCACTACGGAGCATATGATTATATTTCGGATACGCAGTTCTGCTTTTGTGCGTGTCACTTCAAGCTCCTTCTTTCCGAGATCATATCTTATGCGGAATCGGTTGACCTGCTCGTTGCTCCGATATTCATTCATAGAGTCCCGGAGGGCTATGAAGCGATAGAGATGGTCCATACCCTCCTTATAATGTTGGATTTGTCGGTAATTGTCTGCATAGAGTTTGAGCATCCGTGAGCGATATGTATTATAGGTGCTCTCGTCGTTAAGGTTATCTTTAGCCTTATCAAGCATAGCCAGAGATTCCTCATGTTTATCCCGGTTAAAAAGGAGGGCCGCGTAGGATAGGTATACTCCGGGACTGGTGTCGTTGTCAGCGATGGCTTTATCATATTGTCTCGCCGACTCTTTATCATCTCCCATGGCTTGGAAATAATCGCCCATCAATTTATGATAGAGATATGCTGATTCAGTAGAATTGATGTCTGCGATATAAGTTAAAGCTTGTGGGGCGGTCGCGGCATTCTCCATAAGATGTTCGGCCATATGTTGTGCGGCAGGAAGCATGAAGTGATACTGCCCGGTCTCTTTTGCGAATTCATATATTTCCCGGTCATACGTCAGCCCGAGAGTATCGCCGATAGAATGATATATTTCAGAAATATTACAATCGGCCGCCATCACGAAATCGCGTGCGCCTGCAGCCAGTGCATAACGTTTGGCCTCGGAAAAATAATGCACCGCCATTGCGAAATCATAGTCTTGAAGCGTGGCATAGCATCCGAGGACATTGTATATACGCGAAATCAAAGTATCATTATCGGTATGTAAAGCTTTTTCAAGTGCTCGGTGCGCGATTTTCTTACGTTCTGCTCCCTGTAGGGGTGAATAGTTGTAATAACTTTGGCTCATTAGCCCGTATGCCTGAAATGATTCGTTATCTGCCTCCAGAGCTTTCCGGTAGAGTTCTTTCCCCAAAGAATCACTTTTGTTGAAATTCCCCTTCATGGCTGCCTCCTTTGCCTCACTTCTAAGACGTTCCAGCTCGTTGTTGTAAACGGTGTGTGTCGATTGACGGCAGCCGGATATCGCCAAGAGTATAACTATTATAATCCCGGGATATAGAATATGGCGAAATAAGAGTGATCGGGAAATATGAAGGATACGTAAGGCTGACATACAAGGAGTAATGTAAATAAGTCCTACAAATTTAATCAAATTAATCTGTCCAACCAACTGAATGAGTGAGAAATTGTCAGAACCGTACAATCTTGAGATAAGTAGCTGGTCAAATTAAACGCATATTATACGCTCTGGCGATTTTGAGGCGATTTGGCTGCGGAGCGAAGGAGTGATGCGGGCATCGCGACTGAACGACAAGGCCAAAGCGGCCAAAATCGCCAAGCGGAGGATATGCGAGATTCAATCATTGA